>JAQVXI010000034.1 GCA_028709215.1 Bacteroidales bacterium | reverse complement strand
GTCAGCATGATGACCGCTCATTTGTTGAAGCAGTCGCACGTCGATTGCAATGCCTTTCTGGGTGGAATTTCAAACAATTATCACAGCAACTTGCTGTTGAGTGAAACCAGCGACCTAACCGTGATTGAAGCCGATGAATACGATCGTTCGTTTCATCAATTGCACCCCTATATGGAGGTCATAACCTCGGTCGATCCCGATCATTTGGATATTTATGGTACGGAGGAGGCCTATCTGGAGAGTTTCTCGGAGTTTACGCGCCTGATTCGTGCGGAGGGTTGTCTATTGATCAAGAAAGGTTTGCCCCTGACGTTACGACTCGGACCCAACGTTCGCCTGTATACGTATGCCGTCGAGCAGGAAGCCGATTTTGTGGCAAAGCGTGTGCGTACCGAAAACGGTCGCTTGTTTTTTGACTTTTATTATCCGGGCGGTTGCATCCTCGATATGGAATTGGGTGTTCCGGTGCTGATTAATGTCGAGAATGCCTTGGCTGCAATGGGACTGGCCCACCTGAACGGGGTTTGGGATGAAGAACTAAAGAAGGGTTTGGCCGGCTTCAAAGGGACCCAGCGTCGTTTTGATGTTCAAATACATCGGGAAGATTTTGTATATTTGGATGATTATGCGCATCATCCCGAGGAGTTGAGGGCAAGCATTTGTTCCATCAAGCGGTTGTACCCCGGAAAGCGTGTAACCGGAATCTTTCAGCCGCACCTTTATTCGAGAACGAGGGATTTTGCCAATGAATTTGCCGAAGTCCTTTCCGAATTGGATGTGCTGATTTTGTTGGAGATCTATCCGGCCCGGGAAGCACCCATTCCCGGAGTGAGTTCCAGGATGCTTTTTGATAAGATTTCGTCCAATGAAAAATATCTTTGTTCTATGGATGAGATATTTATGAAATTGGATACAATAAAAACGGATATTCTTGTAACTTTGGGTGCCGGAAATATTGATACCTTGGTGCCTTTGATACGGAAACGATACGAAATATGTTGAAACGTTTGCTGGTCGTGCTTTTGCTGTTGTTGGCATTCGCCTATATGGTGTTTGCTGCCTTGAATTATGCACACCAACCCAACACAGTCGTTTGCTCGGATGTGTGCATCGAAATCAAAAACGATGCGCTTCAGACGTTTGTCAAGCCGGAGGATATCGAGCGCATTTTGCGTCAGCAGAACCTGTTTCCGGATAGCAGCAAGCGTACTTCTGAGGTGGATTTTGATGCCCTCGAAGACTTGTTGTGCAAACACCGGCTGGTAGAGCGTGCCGAATGTTTTGTATCACCCTCGGGTAGGCTGATGATACACGTTTGGCAACACCAACCCATTTTGCGGGTGGTTGCAGCCAACGATCAGTATTATGTGGATGTGAACGGAAGAAAAACGGCTTTAAGCAACCATTCTGCGGCAGATGTGCCGGTGGCAACCGGTTTCATACGAGATTCCGTATGTTTGGATCGCTTGTATTCACTGGCCCAACTGATTCGTACCAATGAGACTTGGGATGATTTTATAGAACAAATCTGTGTGGAAGCAGATGGGGGTTGGACCCTCATACCGCGCATTGGAGATTTTGAATTGTATCTTGGACAACCGATACATCTGGAGCGAAAATTAAATCGTGCCGTATCGTTTGTACGTGATTATTTGCCTCAAATGGGTTGGGATCGGTATTCTAAAATAGATGTATCTTTTGCGAACCAAATCGTATGCACAAAAAATGATTAAGATGAGTACACTGACGGATTATGTACTGGGAATAGATTTAGGAAGTAGTCGATTGACTGGCAGTTTGGGTAGACGATCACCAGACGGTCATACGACGTTGCTGTCAATCATCAGCCAGCCCATCGACTCCGAGATAAGACGAGGCGTTATACACAACGTGGAGGAAATTGCGAAAGACATCCAACAACTGACGCAGAAGTTGTTGCAACGCGAGTCCGCAACGATCAAAGCGATCAAAGTATATGTCAATTTGAATGCGTATTCGCTGCGTACCATTGATGCCAAAAGTTCGTTCGTCTTCTCTGAGGAAGAAATTCTGGAAGAGTCGATGTTGGAGGAGTTGCGTTTGGATGCCTTGACTCAAATTGATGAGAAGTTCGAGACGCTGGATGTCTACGATCAGGAATATATGGCCGATGGTAAAGTCGACTTAAGACCGGTTGGTGCGTTGGCAAAGGTCATCGAAGGTCGTTACCGAGTGGCCGTGGTTCGCAAAGAATTGCTGCGTTCGCTGGATGCCTGTTTTAAACGATTGGATGTGGATTATGAGCGCATTTTGGGACCCAGCGCCGCTGCTGCCGCCGCACTGACCGAAGAGGAAAAGATGCGTGGAGTAGTCTTGTTGGACTTTGGCGCACAAACGACCTCCATCAGCGTGTATAAAAGCGGAATCCTACGTCATATGGCTGTACTGCCTTTTGGCGGCAACAGCATCACCCGCGACTTGACACAACTCAACAAAGATTGGAGTGACTTGGAAGCATACAAGTTGGAAAAGGGGACAGCGAAACATTATACCGAATGGGCGCAAGACGAAAGTCGACGTGAGGAATTTGCCCGTTTGGAAGATTTTGATAAAACGGCCAATGAAATCGTGGTTGCCCGAATGGAGGAAATTATTGACAATATTCTTGCTCAAATCACCTATTCCGGTATTGATGTGGCCAAATTGGCCGAAGGAATCGTGATGGTGGGTGCTGCTTCCGATCTGAAGGATTTGTCCGGTCTACTGGAGAAGAAAATTACCTTGACTGTGCGCCAGCCCAACCTGAGACAGCATTTTTATAAGATCGAGAACGGCTTGGAGCTGAATGCATCGGATGCCGTTGCGGCAGGTTTGTTGCTGTTGGCTTCTCCGGATTGCTGTAAAGTGGTCGAAAAAACCATACCGGATCGAACGAAACTGGATCAAGAACCCCTGATCAGCGGATTTGAAACAGTTGATACAACGTTTGTCGAACCGGCCAAAAAAGAAAAACCCACGGAGCCTGCACAAAAACCACGAAAGAAATCGAGTTTGTTTGGTGGATGGGCTCGATTGTTTGACGATGAAGACCTTTAAAATTGAGTAGTATGGAAGAGGAATTATTGGGCTTTGATTTTCCGAGTGCAAATTCAGCCATTATTAAAGTCATCGGTGTGGGTGGCGGTGGCGGAAATGCCGTAACACATATGTATAAAGAAGGAATACGGGATGTGTCCTTTATGTTGTGCAATACAGACAACCAGGCGTTGTTGCATTCTCCTGTTCCGCAAAAAATGCAGTTGGGACGAAAAACCACGGAGGGTTTGGGTGCCGGAAACAATCCGACAGTCGCTCGAGAAGCGGCTGAAGAGAGCATTGAAGAGATTCGTGCCGCGTTGAATGATGAGACCAAAATGGTCTTTATTACAGCGGGTATGGGAGGTGGTACCGGTACCGGGGCGGCTCCTGTATTGGCGCGTGTCTCAAAGGAAATGGGCATCTTGACGGTGGGCATCGTCACCATTCCGTTCAAGTTTGAAGGTGACCCAAAAATCAATCAGGCGCTGGATGGTGTGGAAGAAATGAGCAAGCATGTGGACGCTTTGTTGGTCATCAACAACGAACAGCTGGGCTATATCTACCCGGACCTCACGTTTATGAATGGGTTTCGTAAAGCCGATGATACATTGACCATTGCGGCAAAAAGTATCGCCGAGATCATCACGGTGCCCGGTTACATCAACCTGGACTTTGCCGATGTGCGTACCGTTCTGAAGGATGGAGGCGTTGCGATCATGAGTACAGGCCACGGACAGGGTGAAAAACGCCTGTTGGATGCATTGGACAACGCCCTTTTATCTCCGCTGCTCAACAGCAACGATGTGTTTGGAGCCAAAAAGGTTCTATTCAATATCGCCTGCAGTAAGGAGAAAGAGTTGATGATGCACGAAATGGATCAAATCAATGCGTTTATGAAACGTTTTAATCCCAATATGGAGGTGATATGGGGGGTTACGTTTGACGATGGCTTGGGAGAACAGTTGAAGGTGACTCTGTTGGCTACCGGTTTTGATTTGGAAAGCCTGCCGAAAATACACGATCGTACGCACCCGATGACGGATACGGATTTTCTGGATCGTGAAAAAGCAAGAAGTAAACGGGAGGAACGTAAAAATAAGTATTATCCGGAATCCCGTGGCGTGGTCAACCGGTACAAACCCTATACATCCATCGTTTTGACTGCTGAGCAGTTGGATAACGATGCGATGATTGACTTGATGGAAAGTCAACCCGCCAACAAGCGGGACAGTAAATTTTTGGATCAATTAGCATAATACGATATGAAATTAACAGAACAGATTGATGCCGATTTGAAGGCTGCTATGCTGGCAAGGGATGAAGTGAAAAAACTGACCATTCGCAGCATAAAGAAAGAAATTATCGAAGCCAGAACCGCTCCGGGAGCAAACGGCGAGGTCTCTGACGAGGCTGTAACGAAGATTTTGGTAAAAATGTTGAAGCAACGCAAGGATTCTGCGACCATTTATACGGAGCAAGGTCGTGCCGAATTGGCTGCCTCCGAATTGGAAGAGGCTGCCGTGCTGGAGAAATACCTGCCACAACCACTGAGTATGGAAGCGTTGGAGGCAGAGATACGCAACATTATTTCCGAAGTTGGCGCCCAAGGCCCCAAGGATATGGGTAAGGTCATGGGAGCAGCCGGCAAAAAACTTGCCGGCCGCGTAGAAGGTCGTGTCCTTTCCGAAAAGGTCAAACAATTGCTTTCTGAATAGTACGGGTTTTAGGCCTGAACCCGGGTCCCGTTTTTGCCCTCCAGGTCATCCGATCGCGTGATGATCACGGCTTGCACACCGGCTTCGATGGCCTGAAATGCATTTTCCAATTTGGGGATCATCCCCCCTGCCACGACACCTTCTTGCACGTATTGTGCGAAGGTGTCGTGGTTGATTACCGGTATTACGGAATCGTCGTCGGTTTCCTTCATCAAAACACCCTTTTTCTCAAAGCAGTAGACCAAGGTCACGTCAAAGTAACGAGACAAGGCTTTGGCCGCTTCTCCTGCGATGGTATCGGCATTGGTATTGAGTAAATGACCTTTGCCATCGTGTGTGAGGGGTGAAAGAACCGGTGTGAGACCTTTTTCAATCAAATCGGCCAATAAATCGGCACGAACTTCCTTTACATCCCCCACAAATCCGTAGTCGATTTCGCCCACGGGCCTTTTTTCGGATCGCATGTAGTCCATATCTGCTCCGGTGAGTCCCAGTGCATTGTGTCCCAATGCCTGCAGTCCGCAAACGATCTGTTTGTTTACCAAGCCGGCGTACACCATGGTGACCACCTTGAGTGTTTCCGCATCGGTGATGCGTCTTCCGTTGTGCATTTGGCTCTCGATGCCCAATTGAGTCGCAATCTGTGTGGCCGTGCGACCCCCACCGTGCACTAGGACTTTGTGACCTTCCAGCATGGAAAAATCGTGAAGCAGCGCGTCCAACGAGTCGGGCGTTTCAACGATTTTTCCACCTACTTTAATGATTGTGAGTTTTCTTTTCATGCTTAATTTGACAGAAGTTTTTTCTTTTCGGCATCGTATTCGTCTTGAGTAAGGATGCCGTCATCCAACATTTGTTTCAAACGATACAATTGACTGTAATTATCCAATCCGTTTGTATTGGTTGCTGCAGGAGCTGCCTCCGTTTCGACGGTGTCTGTTTCTATAGGCATCAATTCGTAGGTGCGATCGCGCTCATAACCCATAATCCAAAGGAAAGGGATGGTAAAAAAGAGTCCACCAATCAAGGCTCCTGCATCCAGTTCTTCACTGCGAGAGAAGGTTGTGCGTAAGTCTTCGTAGCCTTCCTTTTGCAGGCGCACCCGGGTGCGGCTACCCACGATTTTTGTGTCGTAATGCTCGTAGGGGGTGACACCGACAACACGATCGTCAATGTAGATTTTAGCCCCGCTGGGTACGGAGTGAATCAAGGTACTGCTTCCGCAGGAAGCAAACAAAAGAATGCTACTCATTAAAACGGCCGGTACGGCCAATGACATTTTTGTTTTCATGTTTTATTTGTTTTTGGAATCGTTGTTTCTGATTTCTACACGCCGGATTTTTCCGCTGATGGTTTTGGGCAGGCTGTCCACAAATTCGATGACACGCGGATATTTATAGGGGGCAGTCACGTTTTTTACGTGTTCCTGCAACGCTTTAACCAACGCATCACCGGCTTTGGACCGATATTCAGCCGACAAAATCACCGTTGCTTTGACCACCTGTCCGCGTATTTCGTCGGGTACGCCGGTAATGGCGCACTCAACCACTGCCGGGTGGGTCATCAAGGCACTTTCCACCTCAAATGGGCCGATGCGGTATCCGGAACTTTTGATCACATCATCGGCGCGTCCTACGAACCAATAGTAGCCATCCTCATCTTTCCATGCCAAATCTCCGGTATAATAGATGCCATTATGGTGTGCTTCGCTACTCAGCGTTTCGTTTCGGTAATAACCACCGAATAAACCTACCGGAACGCGTTTGTCTGTACGAATCACAATCTGACCTTGCTCTCCGGCTTCGGCCGATCGACCTTCGGGTGTGAGTAGATCGACGTCAAATTGTGGGCTGGGCAAACCCATTGATCCGGGTTTGGGCTCCATCCAGGGGGTGGTTAATACGGTCAGGGTGGTTTCGCTTTGTCCGTAGCCCTCACGCAATTTGATCCCGGTAAGTGCAAAAAACTGTTCGTATACCGCTGGATTTAAGGCCTCCCCTGCAATGGTACACCACTCCAGGCTGGATAAATCGTATTGGCTCAAATCTTCACGAATCAAAAAGCGAAAGATGGTGGGGGGTGCACACAGTGAGGTGACACGATGGTCTTGAATCTTCTGTAGGATATCAGCGGGTTCAAACTTGTCGTGGTCGTAGACAAAAACGGCAGATCCAACCAACCATTGACCGTAGAGCTTGCCCCAAACGGCTTTGAGCCAGCCGGTATCGGCAATGGTCAGGTGTAGGCTGTTTTCATGCAGGTTGTGCCAGTATTTGGCCGTTTGAATGTGCCCAAGTGGGTAGATCGAGTTGAGCAGAACCATTTTTGGATTGCCGGTTGTGCCGGAAGTGAAGCTCACGATCAGAGGATCTTCGTTTTGAGTGATAAAATCGGGACGCTCAAAGCTTGATGCTGCTTGGATGCCTTGGTGGAAGTCGTTCCAGCCTTCCGGAATGTGCGGCCCTACCGAAATCAGCGTTTTGACGGTGGGCGATTCGGGCAAAGAATCGCTGATGTGTTGGGTGATGTTCGGGTCTCCAACCGCGATGATGGCTTTGATACTTGCCGCATTGTTGCGGTATACCAAATCTTTTTTTGTCAACAGATGCGTCGCCGGTATGATGACCGCACCGATTTTGTGCAAGGCGATGATACTAAACCAAAACTCGGCGCGCCTCTTTAAAATAGCCATCACCATATCACCCTTTTGAATGCCCAGGGATTGAAAATAGGCGGCTGTTTGGTCCGATAGGCGTTTGATGTCGCCAAAGCTGTACGATACACATGCACCGTGGTCGTTCGTCCAAAGCAACGCTTGTTTGTTCGGTGCTTTTTCTGCCCAAGCATCGACGACATCATAGGCAAAATTGAAATCGTCGGGTATCGTTAACTCAAAGTTTTTTTCAAAGTCTGCTTGGTCTTCGAAAGACGCTTTTTTTAAATATTTTTCGATCATGAACGTTGGCTTTATAAGATAATGGCTAAAAATCGGCAAGGTTTTCCATGGAGGGCTTTCATTCCGTGGGGCTGTGCGGAGTCAAAGTATAAGCTATCTCCTTCGTTTAGGATCAACTCTTTGCCATTGATGTGAATCATGAGGCTTCCTTCCAGGATGTAATTGAATTCCTGGCCCTTGTGGCTGTTTAATGGCATGGCACAGTCTTCTTCTTTGCATTCGACCGTAACCACAAAGGGTTCTGCTTTGCGGTGTTGAAAGCCAGCTGCCAGCGATTGGTATTTATAGGCACTGCTGCGCTCCATGGCTGTGCCCAAACCCGATCGGGTGAGATAGTAGCCGGAAACCGTGGGTTCTTGCCCAAATAGTAGGGAAGTCAGTTCGACCTTGCAATATTTAGCAACGGATTGCAGCACACTGATGGGAATATCGACCTCGCCGGTTTCGTATACTGCATATTCGGCAGGAGTAAGATTGCATGCTTCGGCAATGCGATCAATGGGAATGTCCAATGCATCCCGCAGGCCGTACATGCGTTTTGCAATGTCTTGAATCTGTTTATTCATAGCGCAAAGTATTTAAAATTGTATCCATAATATAAAAAAGGATATAAAAAGACAAATAAGGGTGGTGAGTAAGCCCGGTACTAAGAAGTCACGAAAACGTATAGGCACACCCATACTGGCAGCGGACTCGACAACAATTAAATTGGACATCGCTCCCAGTATGGTTGCATTACCGGCGATGGTTGAGGCGGAGGCCAGTCCCAGCCACAATAAATCGCTTTGAGCGCCCTTCAGAATGGGTAGCATTAAGACGGCATACGGGACGTTGCTGACGAATTGAGATAAACCCAGTGAAACAATGTGCAACGAAGCAAGGCCCTGCATGGAATCCGGAAAAAGATCTGCGCCCAAGAGGGGTTGTAGCAGGCCGGTTTGTTCAAAGCTTCCAACGACGACAAAAAGCGCGCCAAAAAACAACAAAAGCACCCAGTCGACTTTTTGTATCACCTGAGAGGGTTTGGTTTTGCCCAACAATAAGATCAGGGCTGCTCCCCCAAGGGCAACCAGTGGGATGGAAAAACCAAGTATTTTACCAAAGAAAAAGCCCGCAACAACCAGTGCAAAAACAAATAACGAACGCCACATCTCCGAAAGGCGTTTCACGGCTGTTTCCGGTATGCTTAGTCTGTCCTTGTTACGAAACTGAGTTGGATACAAAAGGCGCATCAACCATAGGATACAAAACATGCCCAAAAAAGCAATCGGGAGTAAATGCAATAAGAATTGGGTATAACTCATTCCGGAAGCCATCCCAATCAGCATATTTTGAGGGTTTCCGGTCATCGTCATAAGGCTTCCAACGTTTGAAGCAAGAATTTCGGCAATCAGATACGGAATCGGAGGTAATCCGGCTGTTCTGCAAAGTGTGATCAGGACAGGTGTGAACATTAATACGACCGCATCGTTGACCAGGAAAGCACTGCAGATACCGGTGGCAAAGACCAATAATGTTAATAGCTGAAATCGGGTTTTCGCAAAACGGGTGGCTTGCCGGGCAATCCAGGTAAAGAAGCCGTCCAGTTGTAAGGCAGCAATCAGTATCATCATGCCCAACAATAGAAACAACGTATTGAAGTCAATGAACGAAAGTGCTTGATCGGTGCGCACCACGCCAAACAAAACCATGGCAATGGCTCCCGAGAACGCAGCCGATGGGCGATCCACGTTCACACCGGGCAAGCGCGTAAAAAGAATGCCCAGATAGGTTACTACAAAGATTCCTAAGCCGATCAGTTGTGATGTTGCCATTTATACACGTTGATGGGTTTCCAGTATGCGTTGGCTTGAGAAGGATTCCAGTTGAAGCGCTTGAGCAAAGGATTGAACCACCGCCTCCAAAGGCAACATGCCAATCAGCTCACTGCCGGCAATCTCGACGTTTGCAGCCGAAGCTTCGGATCGGATGGCTTCAAAAACCGTGAGCATGGAGGTTACAGAGAAATTGGTCAAATTCATGCTGACTTGAACCATGTTCTTTGCATCGAGCCTCATGCCCAGAGCTTTGCAAAAAGGTAGTCCTCCGTTGGACTGTCTGATCTTTTTTGCAATGGCTTGTGCAAGCGACAGATCTTCAGACTTCAGATTGACGTTCCAGGCAATCAGAAACGGGCGTGCACCCACGATGCTTGCTCCGGCTGTGGGGTGCGGTGTATGCGGTCCGTAATCCGGAAACCAAGCCGGATCCTGCATTTTTTGTGCAAGGTTCTCAAACTCCCCTCTACGCACATCGGCCAGGTTCCTTCGATGCGCAGCCGTTGCTGCATATTCGTACAAATAAACGGGTAATTGATAGGTCTCGGCCAGCTGGGCGGCAACTCGTTTGGATAATTCAACGGCTTCCTCCATGTGCATGTCCTGTAACGGGATAAAAGGAATCACATCGGCGGCACCCAGGCGTGGGTGTGTGCCTTTATGGGTATTGAGATCAATCGATTGGATGGCAACACCGACCGCTTGAAGGATGGCCTGTGCCATTGCTTCGGGCGCACCGATCGCAGTGACGACCATTCGATTGTGATCCGGATCGCAACTGCTGTTGAGCAACTGAACGGTCTCTGTACGGCGGAAACAATCGCAAATGGCCTCTACTACACGAACATCACGGCCTGCACTAAAGTTTGGGACACATTCTACCTGTTTCATCGGAGTGGATTTCTCTAGGGCAAAAGTACGAAAAATACGTTTGGATGTCTTCTGTATTATGATTATATTTGTGAAAATGAGCCTGCTTTATGAAATTATATATTATTGCAAATCGACTTCCGGTCAAAGTACAGCGTACGGAAGGTGGCGGTTTTGAATTTCAGCGCAGTGAAGGTGGACTGGCAACCGGACTTGCTTCACTGGATACACACAACGAAACGCACTGGATCGGATGGCCCGGGATTCACACCGAGGATCCGGTTGAGCGAGCAGCGATCACTGAGGCGCTGGAAAAAATGCAGTTTCACCCTGTTTTTTTGAACGAAACGCAGATCCTCAATTATTACGAAGGCTACAGCAACAACGTCATTTGGCCTTTGTGTCATTATTTCTATGCCTATATAGAATACCAGACGCTCTATTGGGAATCCTACAAGGAGGTCAACGAACTGTTTCTGGAAAAGGCAGAATCGCTGGCTGTGGCCGGAGACGTGGCATGGGTACAGGACTACCAGTTAATGCTGCTTCCAAAGCTCCTGCGTGAACGCATCAAAGGCTTGAGTATCGGTTATTTTCATCACATACCCTTTCCCTCCTACGAATTGTTTCGTGTGCTGCCCGAGCGGGCAGAATTGTTGGAAGGTTTGCTTGGGGCTGATTTGATTGCCTTTCACACGCACGATTATATGCGACATTTTGTAAGTGCTGTGGAGCGCGTACTGTTGTTGCGTTTTGCACTGGATCGGGTCATCGTGCGCAATCGAACCGTACACGTGGATGCGCTTCCTATGGGGATCAATTTTGACTTATATCACAATGCCATCTTAGATCCGCTTGTGCAGGAGAAAGCCAGCGTTTTCAGGGAAAATTATGGAGGGAGCAAATTGGTGTTGTCGGTCGACCGATTGGATTACAGCAAAGGAATTTTGCATCGACTCAAGGGTTTTGAACTCTTTTTGAAAGAGAATCCCGCCTATTTAGAGCGCGTTTCATTGGTGATGATTGTGGTGCCCTCTCGTGACCGGGTTGAACGATACGCAGAACTGAAGAAGAATATTGATGAAACCATCGGAAACATCAACGGTGCTTATTCGACGATGAACTGGACTCCGGTCTATTATTTTTATCATGGCTTGCCTTTTGAGGAGTTATTGGCATTGTACCACATTGCCGATATCGCATTGGTTTCTCCTTTGCGGGATGGAATGAATCTGGTCGCCAAAGAATATGTAGCTGCCAAACGCGATCAGCCGGGCGTGCTGATCCTGAGCGAAATGGCTGGTGCTGCCATTGAATTGTCGGATGCTGTTACAATCAATCCGAATGATGTGGTTCAAATCAGTGACGCGTTAAGCTATGCCTTGGATATGAGTAAGGAGGAACAGTTGGACGCACTCAAACGCATGCAAGCACAGGTGTCCCGTCATTCTGTGCACTTGTGGGCAAAACGATTTATGGATGAGTTGATGGGGATTCGATTGAAGAATATGGAAAACGACCAAAAACGATTGGTAGGCGTGCAGGCTGAAAAGATCCGCAAAGCATACCGTAAGGCCAAATCGAGATTATTTATTCTGGATTACGATGGAACGCTGTCCGCATTTAAGAATCGACCGGAAGATGCCAAGCCGAATGCGGAGATTCTTGACACCCTGATACGTTTGACGGCTGATCCGATGAACAAGGTTGTCATCAGTAGCGGCCGAGATCATACTACCCTTGAGAATTGGCTGGGGCATTTAAATCTGGATATGGCGGCAGAACACGGCGCCTTTTACAAAGAAAAAGGCGTCTGGCATAAGAAAGAAGGCCCCATGGTTTGGGATGCAGAAATACTTTCCATCTTTCAAGCCTTCATTGATAAAACACCAAGATCCAAACTGGAAATGAAGGAAACGGCTCTGGTATGGCATTATCGCCGGGTGGATGCCTGGTTGGGTACGATGCGTGAGCAACAATTGGTTGAGGCGTTGATGGAGCCTTGTTCCCGTTTAAATCTACAGATTATGCGGGGAGATAAAATCATTGAAGTGAAATCACCCAATTTTACCAAAGGCTCGGAGGCCAAACGCTTGTTGAAACAGGCAAAGTATGACTTCATCTGTGCGATTGGAGACGATACCACCGATGAAGATACGTTTCGTGCATTGCCCAAATCGGCCATAACCATAAAAGTGGGCGGCGTCTCCGATCAGGCACGGTATTATGTACTCATGCAAGCCGAAACGCTGCCTTTGCTCAACTTCTGGATGGATGACACCTCCACATCCGATTAGGGTTTGATAAACCTTGAGATGGCCTTCTCTTCAGAGAAGAGTTGAGCCGTTTCAATCAAGGCCAAGTGGGAGTAGGCTTGTGGGAAGTTGCCCAATTGTGCCTTGGTTTCGAAATCCAGGTCTTCACTAAACAAGCCGACGTGGTTGGCATAGCTCAACATGGTATCAAACAATGCACGGGCTTCCTGGGTGTTTCCGGTTACAAATAAGGCCCGAATCATCCAAAACGTGCAGATGGTAAAGGCAGAAGAGGGTAAACCGAAGTCGTCGTGATTGATGTATCGGTATAATAAACCATTGCGTCTCAGATCTTTTTGGATGGCTGCTACGGTCTTGATATAACGTTCATCCGTCGCGTCAATAAAACCGTAACCCTCCATCAGCAGAAGGGATGCGTCCAGGTCTTCGTTCTCATAGGTCTGTGAAAAGCTCTGTATGGAATCCTTCCAGCCTTTTTGGTGCACATCGATTCGAATTCGATCGGCTTCTTTTCGCCACTTTTCTGCATAACCCGTTTCATTGAGTAGTTCTGCGATGCGTACCGCACGATCCAGCGCCACCCAACACATCACCTTGGATAAAACGAAATGGCTCGATTTGCCGCGTATTTCCCAAATACCGTTGTCCGGAAGTTTCCAGTCCTCGTAGACCGTTTTTACAATATTTTTTACCACTTCCCACATATCCTCGATTTCGTCCAATGTGCCTGGGAAATACAAATAGTATTGGTAAATCACGTCCATTAGGTATCCGACAGAATCACTCTGTTTTTGACTGTAGGCTGCATTGCCAATGCGCACCGGTCTGGAGTTTTGAAATCCGGATAAATATTCCAATTGAAACTCAATCAACTCCCGCTCTCCACGGATTCCATACATAATTTGAAATCGATCGCCTTTGGATTTGAGAATGCTATGAATGTAATCCATAAATCGTTTGGCTGCACCACGGTGTCCGAGAGACAACAAGGTCTTGATGGACATGGAGGCATCGCGCATCCAGCAAAACCGATAATCCCAATTGCGTACTTCGCCAATGGTTTCAGGGATGCTCGTCGTAAGAGCAGCCAATACCGCTCCGGTACGCTGGTAAGACATCAGCTTTAGTACCAACATGCTGCGTTCGATGGAGTCGTTGTATTGGGTGAATTTACGGGAACGGTTGGTCCAGTTAAGCCAGTATACCCGTGTGCGCTGATACTCCAGTTCTACACGCTTAATGTCGACGGGTATCAACTTTTGATTGTACGAGACAAGCAAAAAGGAATCGTTTGTTAACGTAATTGACTTTTTCTGTAGAATGCTGTTGTAATCAAGGTCTGAATATAGATAGATGGTTTCACGTTCGTCGTTGATTGCGACGGATTTGATGTATTTGGGCCCGTCTTTGTGTACCACATCCAAACTCGCGTAATTTAATTTTGGGTCGTAGCATACCTTCAATTGGGGGACTCCTCGTTTCACGCGCAGCAAACGATACAATTCGGGGGGCAGGAAGTGGTCATTAAAGTCTTCAATTTTGTACCTGGGCATAAAATCAACCACCTCAAAGGCCCATTCTTCGGTTTCAAAAAGGGTACTCAGAATATTGGTATGTGCTTTGTATTGCTGACTAATTTTGCAGCCCGCTTCCACTTCAAAAGACAAGCTTCCGCCTTTTTCTTTGTCAAGGATTTTGGCAAATACTGAAGGCGAATCAAAATCGGGAAAACAAAGCCAGTCAATACTACCTTTTGCCGAGACAAGTGCTGCAGAGCGGCAATTTCCAATTGCACCGTAATCAAGATTACCCATATATAAAGATCATTTACCGTTTGAAATACCAAAATACAACATTTTTTCGTTTATTTACAGTGGAATGAATCGGTTTGATCTATTTTTGTTGCTATAAATACATTCTCATAATGAATCAACGACAATTGTATTGGTTGATGTTTTTACTGATGGCATTGGTTTTGATCTTGGATAAACCGGCAAAGGTGGTTCCCGTGCCCATGCCGGATCCAATGGAAGACCGCACGGAATTGCCCTCGAATTCAAAAAAAGCTTCCGGAAATAAATCCACGTATCCGGTCGGTCTGGCGTTGAGTGGAGGAGGGGTTAAAGCCTTTGCTCATGTGGGGGTTTTAAAAGCGTTGGAAGAGCAAGGTGTGCGTCCCAATATCATCTCCGGAGTCAGTGCGGGGGCGATTGTCGGAGCCCTGTATTCGGATGGCTATTCACCGGATTCAATCGTGGCCCTGTTTGATTCCATTCGAGTGATGGATTACTTTCAGTGGGAGTTACCGAATGGCGGATTGCTTAGCATGAATGGCTTTCGGCGGTTTTTGGATGAAAAGTTGACCGCAGAGACGTTTGAAGAGTTGTCTATCCCCCTGCGCGTAGTAGCCACCAATCTGGACCAAGGTAGTAGTGTCGTATTTTCATCCGGTAATCTTGTTGACGCGCTCATTGCCTCCTCATCGGTTCCTGTTTTGTTTAATCCTTACCTCATTGATGGCGTAAACTATGTGGACGGCGGTGTGCTTCAGAACCTACCGGCCAGTGCTTTGCGTTCCTCCTGTAAGACGCTGATTGGTGTTAGTTTGGGACCCATCTCTGCCGATCCGTATCAAAAATCTATTTTGGATATTGCGTTGAGATCGTACAAATTTATTTTCAGAAACAACGCCGTACGAGCCAAAGCCATGTGTGACATCCTTATTGAGCCGGCTCGGATTTCAGCCTATAATGGTGCGGATATTATGCACTTTGATGAAATCTATCAAATCGGTTATGAAGAGGCGCTGCTGATGCTGGAAGAAAATCAACTTTTCCAGGCGCTTAAATAAAAAAAGGTCTGAAGTATTTCTACCTCAGACCTTTGTGATCGTTATTCCGGCCTTTAATTCAATTTTGCCAGTGCTTCTTTGACGCGATTCATCGCTTCAACAATGTTTTCGTCAGATGTAGCGTATGAGAAACGCAAGCAGTTCGGTGCACCGAATGCAGCACCGCCAACGCAGGCTACGTGTCCTTCTTCCAACAAATACATGGCCAAATCTCCGGAATCCTTGATGATTCGACCTTCAACGGATTTGCCAAAGTATGCATCGCATTCCGGGAAGATGTAAAAGGCTCCCTGAGGCGTTGCCGTATTCAATCCGGGGATTTCCCGTGCCAGTTTGACAATTAAATTGCGTCGGCGCTCGAAGGCTTCACGCATGGTTTGAACCGGTTCTTGTGTGCCTGTATAGGCTGCTTCACCTGCTTTTTGAGATACAGAGCAAGGGCCGGATGTGTATTGTCCTTGCAATTTGTTGCAGGCAGATGCAATCCACTGAGGAGCGGCAATCCAACCAATGCGCCAGCCGGTCATGGCATAGGCTTTGGAGACTCCGTTGATGATTACGACACGATCTCGAATGGAGTCAAACTCAGCCATGCTGACGTGCTTGCCCATGTAGTTGATGTGTTCGTAGATTTCGTCGGAAAGTACGACGATGTTCGGATATTTTGCCAATACGTCTGCCAGGCCACTCAATTCTTCACGACTGTACACACTGCCGGTAGGATTGGAGGGAGAACATAGAATGATCGCTTTGGTTTTTGGCGTGATGGCTGCTTCCAATTGAGAAGGAGTAATTTTAAAATCCTGATCAATGCCGGCGCTTACAATGACGTTGGTGCCTTCGGCCAATTTGACCATTTCTACATAGCTAACCCAATACGGAGCTGGGATGATGACTTCATCTCCTTTGCCGATGATGCTAAGCAGAACGTTGCAAACCGATTGTTTTGCCCCGTTTGAGCAAACGATTTGTTCCGGTTTGTAGTCCAGCCCATTTTCGTTTTTGAGTTTTGTTACGATTGCGTTGCGTAAAGCCGGGTAACCGGGAACAGGAGAATAAAACGAAAAGTTGTCATCCACGGCCTTCTTGGCGGCAGCCTTGATGTGGTCGGGTGTGAAGAAGTCGGGTTCTCCTACACTCATGTTGATGACATCAATTCCTTGGGCCTTCAGCTCGTTGCTTTTCTGGGACATTGCCAGGGTCTCTGAAGGTGAGAGGCTGGCCAGTCGCTCGGAAACAGGGTTCATAGTTTTTTAGTTTTTTGAGATTTCGGCTCAAATGTACAAAAAAGCCTTGATATTATAGCAAAATGTTTCAAAAATATCGGGTATTGGGCTCATTGTGTCAATCTTTGTCCAGCGCTTGCAGCCCGCGGAGCGTCGCTTCATCGGCCTTAAAAGCAGTGCCGTGTCGCAAACCCGATGGGAATTTGACGATATCTGAGACGTCTTCCCATGCTCCCTTTCTTACATTCTTTGTTCGTAGCGCTCCATAACGTTTGTTGCGGTATTTATCCCAGTACAGGTAGGTGTATTTGCCAATTTTTATGGCGGTAGGACCTTCTGCCCAGTCCAGTCCGGTCAGCGGAGCCGATACGTCTTTTGGGAACTTCTTAAGATTTCTTGCAGAGACAACACGGATGTTTTTTTCGATGGGATCAAGCGTTTCGTCTTTGACAAACATGTGATACATACACCGTTCCTTAATGATGAAGCCGTCAATGACATTAAACCCGGGATCATAAAAGAGTTCAGTGGGTGAAAAGTGTACAAAATCTTTGGTGCGGGTATAGTATAAGCGATGGTTGTAATCACTTTCAGAACCCTTGCCCGGAAATCGATCGGGAATGGTGGATGCCCAAACAATGTAAAAGTATCCGGATAGGCGATGGTGATAAATTTCGGGTGCCCAGCTGTTTCGTACTTCCGGTTCATGCGCCATTACAGGAATCGATTTTTGTTCCGACCAATGAATCAGATCGGTTGAAGAAGCGTAACCAATGTGGTTCTCGTTCCATCCGGTTGTCCAAACCATGTGGTAGACGCCTTTTCTGTCTCGAACGATACTGGGATCCCGCATCAGTTTGGCATCGCCCACGTTCGGTGTTAATAGGGGTTGACCTTGATTGAGGTTTTTCCAGACCAGTCCATCGTGGCTATACATTAGGTGTAGGCCGGTTGAACCATCTCCCTTAAAATAGCTGAACAGGTAAACCGGGGCGGTTTTATTCAAGCGGGAAATAAGATCCTTTTGCTGTACGGGTTCTGCTGCACGTCCGGAAAAAGGAATGCTCAAGAGGATCATCAGAGTAATTATAAACTGTTTCTTTGTAACCATGGTTTTAGAATGCTGGGTTAGAGTATGCTTTTTAATGTGTGTCCCATGCGTTCTTTTTTGGTACGCATATATTTCTCATTGTAGGGGTTGGGTTCGATTTCCAGCGCAACGTTTTCGGTAATGGTGAGCCCGTATGCCTCCAGTCCAATTCGTTTCACCGGATTGTTGGTCATTAAGCGCATTTTTTTTACGCCAAGTTTCTGGAGGATCTGGGCGCCAACGCCGTAGTCGCGTTCATCCGCATTAAAACCCAGGTGCAGATTGGCATCGACCGTGTCGTAACCTTCTTCTTGCAACTTGTAGGCTTTGATTTTGTTCATGAGCCCAATGCCTCGGCCTTCTTGGTTCATATACAATAAGACGCCTTTCCCTTCTTGCTCGATTAGCTCCATTGCCATGTGTAACTGGTCGCCGCATTCGCAACGCATCGATCCCAAAATGTCACCCGTCATACAGGATGAGTGTACTCGAACCAAGATGGATTCGTCCTCCGTCCATTCACCTTTGACCAAGGCCATGTGTTCCAATCCGTTCGATAGCTGTTCAAAGGGGACCAGTCTGAAGTGTCCGTGTTTCGTAGGCATCTGAACGACGGGTCCCATTTCTACCAAAGACTCCTTTTGTAGTCGGTAGGCGATCAGGTCTTTGATGGTGATTATTTTTAACTGGTGCTTTTCGGCCATTGCCATCAATTGCGGCATGCGCGCCATGCTGCCATCTTCGTTCATGATCTCAATCAGGGCTGCTGCGGGCTTGAGTCCGGACAGCCGACACAAATCAATGGCAGCCTCGGTGTGTCCTGCACGACGGAGTACACCTTTGTTTTTTGCGTACAATGGGCTGATGTGTCCGGGGCGACCCAAATCTTCTGCTTTGGTTTTCGGGTCGGCCAAGGCACGTATGGTGGCTGCTCGGTCGTGGGCAGATACGCCGGTTGTGCAACCTTCAAGCAGATCGACGGTTACGGTAAATGGGGTTCCCAACAACGATGTGTTGTTGATGACCTGTTTTTCCAGTTCCAATTCTTCACATCGGTCCTCGGTTAAGGGGGCGCACAAGACGCCGCGTCCGTACTTGACCATAAAGTTGACCTTTTCAGGGGTGATCAATTCGGCGGAAGTAATGAAGTCTCCTTCGTTTTCGCGATCTTCGTCATCGACAACAATGACGATATTGCCTTTGGCGATTTCATCCAAAGCTTCTTCGATGCGGTTTGTTTTAATTTCCATATGTTTTATCTGTTTGTTTGTTTTGTTTGAATTTTTTCCACCAATACAAGGGATTTGCATAGGTTTTAAAGAAAATAGTATAGGCCTCACCGTTCATGATGACCGAATCGTTCACCGCTTTCCAGGTTAAAAACAATCCCAGGGGTAACATGGCGGCAGAGCTGACCCAGCCGCCCAAAACGGGATCCCAAACGCCGTCGCGTGAGAATTTGTAACCGGTGATGTCAATCATGTAATAAATGATAAATAATATGACGGAGACGACCGCCGGCATGCCGATGCCACCTTTTCGAATAATGGCCCCCAGTGGTGCTCCGATAAAAAAGAAAATCAGGCAGGCAAACGACAGGGTAAACTTGCGATGGTATTCAATGCTGCTGCGTCTGAACTGAAACGTTTCGTTCGAGATCATGACTTGTTTGAATTGCAAATCCGCTTTGATGTCGCTGGAGCGCCGTTTGGCCTTTTCGGCAACGGCCAGCATTTCTGTCTTATCCAGCGACTGCAACAGACTGTCAACATCCGGCAAAAAGGGTTCTGCCTGCGCGGTTAAACGAATGGAGTCTATCGGGGTTAGGTTTTTGCCCCGTTCATTGCGTCTGCTCATGTATTTGGTCTGCGTATAGACTTGCTGAGTTTGGTAGTTGAGGCTGTCCAGGATGTGTTCAACGGAATCGATGATGTGGCCGAGCTCCTTTGTATTTTTGCTGAAATGCAGTCCACTGAAGTTGCTCTCTTCTACCCGATTAAAATTTGCATCAAAATCCAGAATAATCTCTTTGCTTCGAAAACTTTCTCTTCGATAAGGAATGTTTCTTGTGGCAGCTTGTTGACTGTTGAAGTTGCTAAAACCTTCACCGTCGTACAAGCGGAAAACCACATTTTTTTTATCGTCGGTAAATTGCAAACGCCCCGTTTTTGCCAAGGTGACCGCTGCATTGTCGTAGCCTTCCGAAAAGTCGTAGATCATGATGTTGTGTAAAAGGCCAGTCTTG
>JAQVXI010000071.1 GCA_028709215.1 Bacteroidales bacterium | reverse complement strand
GCTGTTTGCAATTCGTCGAGCTTTGTGATTTCGGATGCCGACTCCTTTGTACACGATGCAAACAAAGCAAACAGCATTCCGGCAAACAGTCGAACACATAATGTCGTGTGATTCATGGGTAATTTATCGGTTAAAAGGTTTCTTTCAAAAGGTATGCACTCGGAATGCGAAGCACCGCCTCGAACGCCGGTCTTGGCGTCTTGTCTCTTCTGAAGAGCAAGGGATAGTTGATGCGATTGGGAATGGGATAATCGTTCTTCCAGGACATCCCGTCGTGCAGACCCCACAGGGTGACGCGATCGATCTTGTCGCGTTTCTGGTAGAATAGATTAAACAGCTCGGTGTACCGTTTGGTCAATTGTTGCTCAACCTCCGCGGGCAGACCGTTTCGGTAGGGGTCCAAAAAAAGCTTGAATTCTTCCAGCTGCCATTGGGGATCGCTCATCATTTTTCCGATGAGCTGACCTTCCTTGGTGATGGGTAAGACATCCACATCCAATTCGGTGATCATCACCTTGACGCCCAGCTTGGCAAAGGTATCAATGGCCGCTTCAATGTATTCGTTTTTGGGAAAGTTTAACCCCCAGTGTCCCTGAATGCCTACCCCGTCGATGCGAATGCCTTCTTGTTGCAGCATACGGACCATACGAGCGATTCCGTCCCGCTTGCTCGGGCGCCAGGCGTTAAAATCGTTGTAGTATAATTCGGCATCCGGCGCATATTCGCGGGCAAATTTAAAGGCGTGTTTGACCATTTCATCGCCACTTCCAAAGGCCTTGACCCATGTTGTCTGGCGGTAAGCACCATCGTTGTCTATGACCTCGTTCACAACATCCCAGGCATCCACGCTGTTTTTATACCGACCAGCCACCGCTTCGATGTAGCTGCGCATCTGTTCGATCATGGCAGCGCGTGATTTGGGTGCACCCTCGGCATCGTTAAAGAACCAATCGGGCGTTTGATTGTGCCAAACCAGTGTGTGCCCAATGATAAACAGGTTGTGCTCCTGACCAAACCGGACGAACGCATCGGCCGGTGCAAAATTCCACACCCCGGGTCTGGGATTCAGCACCTCGGCCTTCATCTCATTTTCTGCCGTAATGGAATTAAACTCCCGAACGACCCGTTCTTGCGAAGCAGCGTCTCGCCCACTGACCACGGAGGCGCTTACCGCGCAGCCCATTTTAAAAGCACGTTCAAAAGCCGTTTTGAGGCTTAATTCCGTAGGCTCAGCCGCCAAGGTGATCACGCTGTTTGCAAACAAACAGATTCCGATCCATACTCGATTCATGCGTTTCATGTACATGCTATTGATGTGAAAAAGGTTAAGACTCCAAAAATACAATTTTTTCGTTATGTACAACTATAGAACTTACTATCTTTGGAATTGATTCTTTATTAAAAACGTCTAAATACGCACGCATATGAAATTTAACAATGTAAGACTATTGGTCAAAGACTATCGAAAATGTTTCAACTTTTACACCCAACTACTTGGCTTAGAGGCCGCTTGGGATGTTGGAGATTGCTATGCCAGTTTCAAAGTAGCCAATGGAATCGAAGGTTTTGCCCTATTCACATCCGACCTAATGGCTCCATTGGTAGGCAATGACGATAAAGCGCAACCCGTAGGCTTCCGTGAGAAGTCGATGCTTTCTTTTGAGGTCGAAAATGTAGATGAATGCTTTCTGGATCTCTTAGAAAAAGGGCTTGCATTCATAAACATGCCAACGAATATGCCCGATTGGGGAATGCGTGTCGTTCATTTGTATGACCCGGAAGAAAATTTGATTGAATTATTTACACCGCTTGCTACAAAATAAAATGAAAAACAAAGTCTTAGTCGTTATTGATATTCAAAACGATATCACAAAAAATTATAAGGACATCATCGATCACATCAACCAAGCCATCGATTGGGCAGTAACATTATTGGTTTGAAACACCTTTTATAGATCAGATTCCCATTGTCGAATCAGAAGGGTTTATTATCTTTGTGAACTGAACATTGAATATTATCCAATGAATAGGTCCCTAAACAACGATTTGATTCTATCTGTTTACAGTGATAAACGGACGATCTTCTCACTGAACGATATTGCGATGCTTCTAAAGGAGAGCAATTTTAAGAAACTGAACGAACGGTTGAATTACTTCGTTCACAAAGAGAAGTTGCTTCGTCCTCGTAAAGGCATTTATGCAAAACCCGACTATAACCCCGAGGAACTGGCCTGTACACTTTACACGCCATCCTATATTTCATTGGAATATGTGTTGCAAAAAGCCGGTATTATTTTCCAGTATGACGAACGGATAACAGTTGTAAGCTACCTGAGCAGAAGCGTCAATATAGAAGATCAGAGCTATGCCTATCGAAAAATTAAAGGAGAAATCCTTATCATAACACAAGGCATCAATCCAGCAAACAATATTAATATTGCCACCCCCGAGCGTGCTTTTTTGGATATATTGTACTTGAATGCAACGTACCATTTCGACAACCTAAACCCTCTTGACAAAAATCTAGTAACAAAACTTTTGCCGATATACAATTCTAAAACGCTTTCGACCAGAGTAAAAAAACTATTCGAGAATGATTCACGTTAACAAACATAAATTTTTCCTAACCCAGATACTAAAAGACATCTATTCCGATATCGAATTAGTGAACTGCCTCGGTTTCAAAGGCGGCACGGCTTTGATGTTTTTTTATGAGCTGCCCCGATTCTCTGTCGATTTGGATTTTAATCTTCTCGACTTGTCAAAAGAAAAAACTGCGTATGAAAAGCTGCGAATTATCTTGTTGAAATACGGTAAGATATTCGACGAAGCAATGAAATATTACGGCCCGATCATCGTACTGGATTACGGTGTAGGCGAACGAAAGCTGAAAGTAGAAATATCCAACCGACAGTGGAACAATCATTACGAGAGAAAAAACTTGCTTGGCATCAATATGCAGGTGATGGTTGCTCCGGATATGTTCGCTCATAAACTCTGTGCTTTACTTGACCGCGATGAATTAACAAATCGTGATATATTTGATTGTTGGTTCTTCATGCAAAGGCAGACGCCCATAAACAAAGAGATTGTTGAGACTCGAATGGAAATACCCTTGACTGACTACATACAAAAATGCATAAACCAACTCGAGAAAATGAGCGATCGAGGTCTTCTGAATGGTTTAGGCGAATTAGTGGATGAAGACATGAAGAAATTCGTTCGGACAAAATTACGGACAGAGACCCTATCCCTGCTCCGGTTCTATAAAGAATTCCCGATTCTCACATAATCAATAAGGCTATGGAAAAGAAGGCATTGATAGAAAAAATCAAAGCGCATGTACACGTATTGTGTTCCGAAATTGGGGAACGTCGTGTCGGAAGTGAGGAAAACCGCAAAGCAACTGCTTATACAAAACGAGTCTTGGAAGAATCGGGTTGGAAAACAGAATCGACCGAGCTGTCCGTTATGGATTGGAGCACAGACGGAGCAACGCTCACCTGTGGCGAACAATCCTTTGAAGTCTTCTCCTCTGAGTATTCTTTGGGTTGTTCGGTGCAAGGAGAATGCATTGCCATACGTACGGTTGAGCAGTTGGAGCAAACAAACATTCAGGATAAAATCGTACTGCTTATTGGAGAGATTGCCTCTCAACAGATTGCGCCAAAGAAATTTCCGTTTTGGAATCCGACAGAACACCAACACCTCATCGCAGTGTTGGAACAAGGCAAGCCCAAAGCCTTGATTTGCGCAACCGAGCGCAACGCCGAAACCGCCGGCGGCGTATACCCGTTTCCACTCTTTGAAGATGGTGATTTTGATATTCCGTCGGTTTACATGAAAGATACGGAAGGAGAAAAACTACTTCCCTATGTCGGAAAAACGGTCAAACTCGTCTCAAAAGCCCGGCGCATTCCATCGACAGCCTTCAACGTAACCGGAAAAAGGAACACACAGACGAAAAACCGAATTGTCGTCACGGCACACATTGACACCAAAATCGGCACCCCGGGAGCCATCGACAACGGAACGGGGGTCGCCATTGTGCTGGCTATCGCCGATTTATTGAAAAGCAATTCAAGTACATACCCCATCGAATTGATGATCTTCAATGGAGAAGACTATTATGCTGCTCCCGGCCAAATCCGTTACGTGGCACAGAACGCAGGGCATTTTGACGACATTCTCCTGAACATCAACATCGACGGAGCCGGATACAAAGAAGGCCTTTCCTGCTTTTCTCCCTTTGAACTCCCTAAAAATATTTTCGACTTGCTACAGGAAGTTCTTTTGGAAAACCCCAATCTTGTTGAAGGTTTACCCTGGTATCAGGGCGACCATAGCCTGTTTCTGCAAAACGGCTGTCCGGCAATTGCAGTAAGTTCCGAATGGTTTATTAAGAATATGGCCAATCAAGAGATCACCCACACGCCAAAAGACAACATTCGCATCGTCAATTTCGAACAAGTCGCCGAATGTGCGCTGGGCATTGCGTCGCTGATAAAAAAATTGCCACGTAGTTAAATAGGATTTTCATCAATATTGGTATACTTTTGAATCATCGTTGTATCAAAGATAAAAGTCATGACCAGAGAACAGAAAATACTTTCATTGTTGGCTCAATTTAAAAAACTGGGTATTGATAAACAGATCGATTACGACAAATTCTACCTGTACTCAATCATTACCCATTCCACAGCGATTGAAGGTTCGACGGTTACTGAGATTGAAAACCAACTTTTGTTTGATGAGGGCATAAGCGCCAAAGGTCGCTCTATGGCGGAACAACTGATGAACTTAGACTTGAAAGCAGCATACGAACAATCGATTGCCTTTGCAAAGAACCATAACAATATTACGGTTGAGATGCTCAAACAACTGTCTTCTCTTGTTCTAAAAAATACGGGAACAAGTTATCAAACAGCCTTGGGCGAGTTTTCGTCAG
>JAQVXI010000070.1 GCA_028709215.1 Bacteroidales bacterium | reverse complement strand
AAAAAAAAGTCAACGATTTTTAATAAAAAAACTCGTTGACTTATCGTTTTAATCGGCGCAGGTCCTTCACTCACACGTTTTCAATCACGTCTTCGAGTGTACGCCGTTTTTTGGGTGTCTGTTGGGGTTGGTTGGCATCGTCCGGGTCACGGTATCCGATGGCGACTGCAAATAAGGTCTTGTAACCCTCTAGATGGATTCCCTTTACTTGCTGTAATATGCTTGCGTAGGCCTGCGTATCGATGCCTTCCATCGGGGTTGAATCGATGTTCATTTCCGCACAGGCGCTTAGGAAAAAACCCAATGCAAGATACACTTGATTGGAAAGCCAGGATTGTTTTGCTGCATCGGATAAGGGTTTGATTCTGCGGTCGTAAAAGCCTACGGCTGCTTCGGGTAAGCGTAGCCGGATGTCGTCTTCAAAAGCCTCGATGTCATCCACGACGTGAAATACAACGATGTGGCTTGCATCGTTGACCTTTTGACTGTTGTGAAACGAAACTTCCGACAGTTTGCGTTTGATTGTCTCATCGGAGACAAACACAAACTTCCAAGGTTGCCCGTTGATGGACGAAGGACAAACCCTCAAAATTTCTTTGAGGGTTTGAATGTCTGCTTCGTCAACCTTTCGGGTTGGGTCGTACTGCTTTGTGGTGTACCGTGCTTCGGCCAGTTGGATAAAAGACATCGTTATAATGAACTAACGTCGATGACCGCTTTGTAGGCAGGTTTGGGGTTTAAATCACCATCAAACAACAAGGCGTCTTGTCCTCTGCGCCAGGAGCGGGTATCGCTCAGACCCCAGAAAGTAACACGGTCGATGACATCGGAATGACGCATGAAAATCTCGAACAATTTTTTGTATACCTCTGCCTGCTTCTGATAATTCTCTGCAGGAATTCTTCTTTCTCCCTGTTGTACATTAAATGCACCGCTGTTGCCACCCGTTGCGGTCACATCCAGTTCGGTTATCGCAACCCTCAATCCAAGAGAAGCATAATTTTCGATGGCTTTTTCAACATCGGCAAGATTGGTATCCAAGTGCCAATGACCTTGAATTCCGACACCGGTAATCGGTGCTCCTTCTTTAAGAAGTCGTTTGAGTAACAACATGGAACTGGCATGTTTGCCTTTGTTCTCAACGGCTCCTTGTTCGATGTTGTAGTCGTTGTAGTATAACTGAGCATTGGGGTCTGCTTCGTGCGCCCATTTGAACGCAAGCGTAATCACTTCGGGTCCAACGGCTTTGTACCAACTGTATGTACGCAGATTTTCCGTTGTACCGTCTCCACCGTCTGCGATGGATTCGTTGAAAACATCCCAACCGACGACTTGGCCTTTGTACCGTCCGGCGACGGTCATGATGTGATCTTTCAACCGTTGTAGAACAACTTCTTTGCTTGCTTGAGGACCTTCGTTGAAACGTCCTCTGCCACCACCTCTGTTTGGGCGTTGACCGTTGGGGCCTGTTGCCGCTTCCGGTCTCGGGGTTGCGGGTTGAGCCGTTGCCTGAGCAGCGGAATCTTTATCTTGAAAAAACCATTGGGGGGTCTGAGAATGCCAAGCCAGCGTGTGCCCCCAGACCTGCAATCCGTTCTTTTTACACCAGTCAACCATGGCGTCGGTTGTTGCAAAGTTGTACGTGTCTTCGGTTGGATGCATGGGCTGTGGTTTCATGCAATTTTCCGGAGTAACAATGTCGTATTGTGCTCGAATACTTGCCTGATAGGCTTCGTTGTTGGATGTTAAATCATCTGCGCATCCAATAAGGAATTTACCGGCGTAGGCTTCTTTTAACGTTTTTCCTTGACCGAACGCCGTGGTGGTCAATGCCGCACACACGATGAGGCTTGAAATCATTTTTTTGCGAATCATGCTATTCTGTTTAAGATTTAGCCAAATGTACAAATAAAATACAGACAACCAAGATTTGTGCCAAAGCCAAAATCACCCTGCATTCAATGGATTATTGTAGCGCGAAATCTTGCGTTTATCGATCTGTATCATAATATAATAGATGGATATACGTTCTGATTTATCATATTGTTCGAATCAGCGAGTAGATCCTTAAAAAAAGAAGGAATAAAAAGATAAAAAGATAATGTCAAACCTTCTGTAAGATTTCCACTTCAACGATTCTAAGCTGCCCTTTGCTGTCCGTGTTTTCAGGTATTTTAAATCCATCGAGTTCCTTTTGGCCACTGAGCTCAATCATATTTTGAAAGGCATCCTCCTCGGTTTTTGCCCCAGTCAGTTGAATGGTTACGGTTTGCCCAATGGTCGGTTCGATTGGAATCAGAATGTAGCCCAAGCTGCGTTCGGTTTTGCCGGACCATACCCGTTTTCCATCAATAAGAATGTCAATCGGGTAGGAGGCTCTTCTCCAATTGGTCATCTTAAGTGAAATTGCATCCATTCGGCTTGCTTCTTCCAATTGAAACGCAATCCAACCCGTCGATAACTTGCCGTCGTTTGTCCATTCACTCAATTCGTTGTCATCATAACTCAAGCCTGTCTTGTCCGGATGGGCTCCGGCAATGGCTGAGCGAATGGGGAGCGTGCGTCGGCTTGGAACAAAGGAGGGAGTCAACGGTGTAGGGCCGTTTTCCAGATTGGATGGAAGCCCCTCTGCAACCCAATCGGTACGTAGCCCGTTGGTCACCGTTACCGGAATGGTTTCAAGTTGTTTACGGGCAGTTTTTAAACCTTTTGCGGATGCAGCAATGTGGATTTTTCCGGCTTTTGTTGTAGAACGAATAAAGACGCGGTTTACACCACACTCCACCGGCAGCGTTTTGGATCCGACACAATTATCCGGACCTTGGGCGATTCCACCAATCCACACTGCTTCTCCGCGCAACTCGAATGCAATGTCATTGAGTGCAGTGGGACAACGTTGACCGTCCTTGTCCACCACCTCGACCTCGATCAGAGCCAAATCAGCACCGTCGGCTTTAAAGCCGACCGGAGATTGCAAGGTGGTCAATCGAACCGCATGAGGCTCTCCAACCGTTTTAATCACGGCTTCTGACACAATTTCCTTGTTTTCGTTATACGAAACAGCCTTGATCTCGCCGGCTTCCCAAGCAATGTCCTCGAACGTGTTCAGAAACCGGTACGTATTTTTACCAAAACCTTTGGACGTTCCGTTGATAAATAGTTCCACCTTGCATCCGCCCGAAACGACATAAATTGGCTTCACTGTACCCGGCTCGTAGTTCCAATGTCCCATGATGTGGGTCAATGGCTTCTCTACATCGACCCAGCCTGCCCACATCACCTGTTGTGCATAAAAATTATCTTTGGGGAGGCGCATGGGATCCACACCGCCACTTCTGCGATAGTTTTCTGCCCCTCTATAGTGCGTATTGGTGTCTGAGAAAATAATCTTGGCACCTCCACTGCTCACGCGTGTCCCCGTGCCCGGACGTTGTATCCAGTAATCGTACCAGCGGACGATGTTTTCGATCGCATGCGAATCCTGGTTGCGGTTGTATTCAAAGGCATTGGTGACTTTACTTCCATCCACATTGTGTGCATGGGTACCCCCTTCCCCGTTTTTGTGGTAGGGGGGCGAAAATTCATCCCAGTATTTGCGCAAGCCTTCGTCACGTGAGTACTCGGTCGCAAACAAGGGTTGTTTGGCGCTTTTGTTGATATAAAGCATTTCTCCTCCGTATTCGGAAACCTTACTGTCAAGCATTTCTCGGCTGCCGATCGCTCTGCCCCCGTGCGGGTCGTATGTGTCACGAATCGCTTTTAATTCAGCCATGTGCGCTTCGCTGATGCTCTCGTTGCCGCCTTCATAAAACAAAATGCTGGGATTGTTGCGGTTATAGATGATGGCATCACGCATCACCTCGCAGCGTTGTTCCCATTGCCTTCCTTCGGCATCTTTTTCGGCATCACCGGCTGGCATCACCTGAATCAGGCCGACACGGTCACAAGATTCGATGTCTTGTTTCCAAGGAGTAATGTGCATCCAGCGCACAAAATTTCCGTTCGATTCAATCATCAGCTTATTGCTGTAGTCACTGATCCAGGCTGGTACGGACATTCCGACCCCGGGCCACTCGTTGCTCGTACGTTGGGCATAGCCTTTCATCATAATCACTCGGTCATTGAGGTAAACCATCCCGTTTTCAAAGGCTGTTTTTCGAAAACCGGTTCGGATGGAAACCTGGTCGACCACGTTGCTTTCTACCAACACCGTTGATGTGACCGTATATAGGTAACCATAGCCCCAGCTCCAAAACTCAAGATTGGAAAGAACTTCAGAAGCGTTGAGCTTTATCAGTCCATTGGGTGCGATCATTCTCGGCGTTCCCGCAAAACGAGCCACTTCGTTACCCTCCAGATTCTCAATGACGACATCCAAGTTGGCCACAATGGCCTCCGGGCTTTCGTTTTTTATTTCTGATTCCACATGGATTCTTGCCGATTTTTCCGGAATGTTTAGGTTTGTTGGGTAGACGTACGTCCCGACCGTTCCGAGCGTTGAGTACAACGGCAAGGTTTGATACACCGGTCCGGTCGTATGCAGGTATACGTTTTTGGGAATGCCACCGTAGTTGGCATTAAAGTTGTCGTCGTTCCATTGATGGATTTGATCGTAAAAGCGTTCTGCATAATCCCAACGGTTGTCCGTGCGCACAGCGATCACGTTTTTTTCAGGGAAGGGTTTAATCAGCTGAGAGATATCCAGGCCGATTGCCATAATGCCATTTTCGTGTAAACCAACCAATGTACCATTCACATAGAACTCGCCGGCTTGACGCACCCCTTCAAATTCGAGAAACGTCTTATTGTATGCATGATCCTTGGGTAGGATGAACGTTTTTCGATACCAGGCAATGCCGGTCGATAAATCAACAATGTCTTTTTTGAACGCTTCGTCCTGATTCCATGCAAACGGGAGCGTTATTTTCTGCCATTCTGTATCGTTATATTCAACGTGCTCCGCATCGATGGCATCTCCAACGTGCAAACGCCAATCGGAATTAAAGTTGTATTT
>JAQVXI010000069.1 GCA_028709215.1 Bacteroidales bacterium | reverse complement strand
AATGCATTCTGGAAGGCATACGTACCGCATTACCCGATTTAGCCAAATACATCCGGTCGGATGCTCCGCGCTACAATCCGGCCCAGCCGGATGATCCGGACAGTTTTTACATGCCAAGCAGCCCTTTTGTAGAGATAGAGAAGCCCGATGGAGATTGATGCTTGATTTTTTATGCAACCCCGAATGCTTGTGCATACGGGGTTGTGTGTTTACATGGGAACCTAAACCTTAAACAACAAATATGAATTACGTTACAGTTTTACGAAAGAGCGTAGTGTTGCTCTTTCTTTTCGTGTTTTCGATGCATTCCATGGCGCAGCGTCCCATGGAAAAGTTGGATCGAAGTGTGTTTGCTCAACGCGTGTCCGGTGGCGTTCTGGTTCAATGGCGCATCCTTTCGGATGAATGGTATGATACCTCCTACAAGGTATACCGTGATGGAGTACAGATACATGAGACCGGACTTGTCGGTGCTTCCAATTATTTGGATCCCTTGGGTACAATTTCTTCGGTATATTCAGTAACCTGTGTGCGCAAGGGGGTAGAGTCTGTACCGGAAACCAATGCGCTGGGTGTCCTGACAAATGGCTACATCGAATTGCCTTTGAGGGATCTAAAGTCAATGGGTAAGGAGAAATATTTTCCCAATGATTGTACGGCAGCCGATCTGGATGGTGACGGTCAGTACGAAATTATTGTCAAACGTTTGCGTAAGGACTGGAGTGAAGCCAATCCCGATTATACTTATTTTGAAGCGTATAAATTGGATGGTACGTTTTTGTGGGCCATTGATGTGGGTCCCAACATCACGATGGATGTAGAAATCAATATTGCGGCCTTTGATTTTGATGGAGACGGCAAAGCCGAAGTCTTTTTGCGTACTTCTGATGGAACCGTTTTTGGCGATGGAAATAATGTTGGCGATCGGGACGGGGATGGAGTAATCAATTATCGATATGCCGTGGGACACGATGGCTTTATGCAGGCGGGACCGGAATATCTGTCATTGGTCGACGGAATGACGGGTGCCGAACTGGATTGGGTACATTTCATACCCCGTGGCAATGTGGATGATTGGGGTAAGGCCGGTGATGGCGGACACCGTGCAAATAAGTTCTTTTTTGGTGCACCTTACCTGGATGGCGTTAAACCAAGTCTTTTTATCGGGCGAGGCATATATACGCAAACATATATGGTTACCTACGACGTTGTTGACAAAAAACTGGTCAAACGTTGGGCATGGGAAAGCGGATTGAGTGGACCGTACTACGGTCAGGGGAATCACAACTATACCATTGCCGATGTGGATGGAGACGGGTGTGATGAGATTGTGTGGGGTTCGATGTGTGTGGATCATGATGGCACGGGCTTGTATTCAACGCAGTTGGGACATGGTGACGCCATGCATGTCGGTGATTTTGATCCTTACCATAAAGGTATTGAAGTGTTTGCCTGTTTGGAAAGCAATCCCGGTTTGAATTTTCGTGAAGGGGCAACCGGTAAGATACTGATCCGACACATTACGCCGAGAGATTGTGGACGTTGTTGTGCAGGAAATATTTCTGATGCGTCCAAGGGAGCAGAACTGTGGGGCGGAGGGGTAGGATATTCCGCTTCCGACCGAGTGCAGGGTACGCATTACGGTTTATCTGAAAGCTACACCATGTACTGGGATGGTGATTTGCTGAAAGAGGCCTGTTATCATAATTTCAATTCATCTGCCGGTGTGGGCACGGGTACGATAACTAAGTTTTTGGATTACGGAAATATAGCAACCCTCCTTCATGCGGATGCCTACAGTTGCAATTACACCAAAGGTACACCGTGTTTGCAGGCTGACCTTTTGGGAGACTGGCGTGAAGAAGTGATTTGGTGGCGCAAGGATAGTCTTGCGCTGCGTATTTACGTAACTCCGTATGAAACGGAACATCGCGTTTACAGCTTGATGCATGATCATCAATACCGTCAGGCAATCGCTTGGCAAATGTGCGGTTACAATCAACCGCCACATCCAAGCTTTTATCTCGGAAGTGAGTTCCCGTTACCCATTCCCGCAAAGTCAACCAATGGCAAGCGTATTTGGAAAGGATCTACGGGAGTCATGAATAAGGTTGTTTCCAATTGGATGGATGGGGACAATGCTGTTGATTTGATTGCCGGTACAGCGGAGGCAACAACGTTTGAATCGGGTGCCCAATTGTTGTTGGATACGCGGGGGCAGGTGCGTAATATTGATTTACAGGATGTGCTGGATCCTGCTTTGTTGATGGTCTCGGGTACGGTCGATTATTCGATTTCCGGTACCGGAAAATTTTCTGGTGCGATGAAATTGGACAAACTTGGTTCCGGAAAATTGATACTGCAAGGTGTGCATGATTATATGGCCCAAACAGACGTTTGGGAAGGATCGTTGTTTTTGGATGGAACCCTGACAGCTTCCCCTTTGATGGTGCGTCGACATGCGGTCTTCGGTGGTGCTGCACGTTTGGGTGAGCCGCTTAAGACGGAGTATAACGCTTTCGTCTATGTGGGTGGGAAACAGATTACGGATACTTTGTTTTTGGAAAAAGGAATGAGATGGGTTGAAGGTGCACGATTGGTCGTGGATTTGCCCGATGCTTTGGATAAGAAGAAGGATAATATTCAACTCGACGGGTTGTTGTCTATTGAGCCCGGAGCCATTCTGGATGTTCAAAAAATGGGGGATAGCCTGTCTGTAGGTGATTATTTGCTGGGAACCTTTGAACAAATCGACGGAGATTTGAGTCTTGTAAAGGTGAATGGAACCCAGGGAGTCGTTACCGAATTGTTGTATGACGGACTTAGTAAGGAGTTGCATTTACGGGTAAAAGGGGTTCGGCCAGCTTCGAAGGTTGCCTGGAGTGGTGAAGAGAGTTCCGTATGGGATTTGTCGGTTAGTTCCAATTGGAATAACGATGGTATTCAGGATATCTTTGTCAGCAACGATAGTGTGTTCTTTTATACAAGCGGACAAAATCGAAACATCAGCTTGGCTTCGGACGTACCGGTAGCGTATATGGAAGTACAAAGTGATTTGGATTATTCGTTTGACGGTAACGGATCACTAACGGGTGACATGCGGCTGGTCAAGTCGGGAGGGGGGCGGTTGACGCTCAATACACGCAATTCTTTTATGGGTTCGACCCTTGTTAAGGGTGGAGAACTGGAGATGCGGTATGCTCCTTCATCCATAAATAACGGAGGTATTGGTTTGAATACGACCGATCCGTCAGCGTTGGTTGTTCAGGATAGTGCCGTTATTCGGGTGACCAATGCAAACGAGATTACCGAACGTGGTATGACTTTTGCCGGTCTGTTGGGAGGTGTGATGGATGTACCGGTTGCATTGTATTGGAACGGGGTCATTCAAGGAACGCGTTTGACGAAATCCGGAATCGGAACTTTGTATCTTAAAGCCAATAATTCCAATTTGGAGGAGACTGTCTTGATCAACGGAACGTTGTTGTTGAACTCAGATGATGCCGTTCGTTACGGAGTAGGAAAGAAGGTGACATTGCTTGGAGGGACGTTGTATGCGCGGAACAGCACGGGGTCCTATTGTACCAGTAGTCACGAAATTCATGTGCCGCAGGGCAGATCGGTTAAGGTTGTGGCTGCCCCACGTTGCGAATACAACGGCGCATTGACGGGAGCAGGAACAGTAAACTGGGTGGTCGATTACATCCGTGCCTATATCAATGGAGATTGGTCCGGTTTTGCGGGAAGAATCGATTTGACCGCCAATTCTGCCAATACGTATGGTGATGTGTTTTATCCCAACAATAGCAAAGGATTCCCTGATGCACACATCCATGTAGGCGATCAGGTCGTTTTGCAGCCGAAGACCACTAATGCATTGGTTAAAGTGGGTATGCTGACGGCTTCTTCGGGTGGTTCGGTAAGCAATGCCAGCCTGGAAGTGGGTGCTCGTAATACAGACGGTATCTTTGCCGGATCCATTGAGGGTTCTTCGAGTGTCACGAAGGTGGGAAGCGGTCGTTGGACATTAAGCGGGAACAGTAATTTCACCGGAAATATTGTGTTGAAGCAAGGAACATTGGATGTTTCGGGTGCGAAAAGTGGTGCAGGAAGTCTGACTGCCTATCCGGGAACAACCCTGGAAGTAAGTGGCGGTTTGGTTGGAACAACGGTTCTGAATGCTGCACGATTGTCCGGTACTGGGATGCTTGTGGGAACTTTGCAGGTCGGATCGGGTTCGGTCGTCGCACCGGCGGACAGTACGGCCATCGGTCGTTTGCGGGTGACGGGAAGTGTGCAAATGAACGGAGGTATGCTCGATATGCAAGTAGCGGGTGGTGTTTTGGCACGTGCGGACGTGCTGGAAGTGAGCAATACGCTGACGTGTGGTGGAACCCTGCGTTTATCGCGCTTCAGTCTGACTCCGCTCGTAAATGGGCATCAGGTACAATTGTTTTCAGCCGAAACGATTAAGGGTCAGTTTGAACGTTTGGAATTGCCTGAGTTGACCGATGGGTTGGAATGGGATACCACCCATCTGTATTCGTCGGGCATACTTGCTGTACGAATGGTTTCGGGTTTGGCTGCAAGCGATGTGAATCAGATGGAACTTTTACAGGATTCAAAGAGCAATCTGTATCAACTGCGTTTGCCGAATTGCTGTGAAAAAGTATCTTTGTCTTTGCGTGATGCTTCCGGAAGAAGGGTTTGGTCTGTGCAAGACCTTTCAGCCTCCGGTCTGGTGACGTTGGATGTACCTGTATTGCCGGAGGGCGTGTATTTATTGGAAGTCCGGGAAGATTCACAGAAGGTGACCGTATTCAAACTCATTATATAGTAACCTATGCGAAAATGTATGTTTTTTATTTTGTTGTTTGGCCTTACATCCTTATGGGTTGAGGCCGAGCGACCGGCTGTGCGTTTGCTTCAGGATCGAGGTGAAGGCGTAGGGGTTTTAACCCGTCATGGTACCGATTTTGCTTTTTTTATGCCGGAAACGGCGGGATATTGGATACCGG
>JAQVXI010000033.1 GCA_028709215.1 Bacteroidales bacterium | reverse complement strand
AGGGTGCTCAATAAGTGTACCCGTGCATTTTGTTCGGTACGCAGCATCCGCCGGATACCGGATAAGGCATACGAAAAACTTTTTATCAAACGTTTGGGCTCTATGCCGGATGAGTTGCTTTTCATCGTGTTGCAGGTGTCTTTAATTTTTGATTGATCCAGTGGGTGAACCACGCACTACCGGCTCCCAAAAGCGCTCCGGCCAGCACGTCGCTGGGATAATGTACACCCAAATGCATGCGTGAGTAAGCGACCGATCCGGCCCAAGCATAGGCAGGAATGGCAACATACCACTTGGGGTAGGACAAGCTCAAGGCCGTTGCAGTGGCAAAGCTGGTAGAGGTATGTCCGGATGGAAAGGAGGGACTGTCTTCAAAGGATTTGGGACGTATGTCCATATATCGATCGTAGGGTCTCTGGCGGTTGATGGTGTATTTTAATCCTTGTGTGAGGCCGTAATTAAGCATGGTGGAGACCGTTATTTCCAAAGCAATGTTTAAATCTTTTTCGGAACGGCTGTGCAACCAAATGCCACCGGCAACCAATGGGGTACCCAACACACCTACCAGGTAGCTGTCAGAGACAAATCGTTGGTAACTGTCAAAGCGTCTGGCTTCAGAAGTGTGAATCTGCTGAAGCAATCGTGCATCCCAGTTTTGAGCCGTCAACACAAAACCGATCAAGCCAAAAAGGATTAGGGTGCCGATTTTTTTCACTTTGCTGGTTTTGGGTTAAAACTCGGAACTAAAATGGAAGCGAATGTCCTCAAAATCGCTTTGGGCCATACGCAATACGTACTCAGAGTCTGCAAGGAATACATCCCGTCCTTCTTTGTCCACAGCCATATATTGAAATTTCCGCTTTTTAAACAATTCCAGAGATTCGGGATGGTCACTTTCAATCCAACAGGCTTTGTGGAGTTGTATGGGCTCCCATCGACACAGGGCTGCGTATTCGTGTTCCAATCGGTATTGAATTACCTCAAACTGAAGCTGTCCCACCGTACCAATGATTTTTCTTCCGTTCATCTGGTGTGTGAAACTTTGCGCAACCCCTTCGTCCATCAACTGATCGATGCCCTTTTGAAGTTGTTTGGACTTCATGGGGTCTGCATTTTCAATGTATTTAAACATTTCGGGAGAGAAACTGGGGATGCCTTTGAAGTGCAAATCTTCTCCGGAAGTAAGGGTGTCACCGATTTTGAACGTTCCTGTATCGGGCAGGCCAATGATGTCACCGGCCCAGGCTTCATCCACAATGGATTTCTTTTGAGCCATAAAAGCCGTTGGCGCTGAAAATTTCATCATCTTTCCAAAACGCACGTGCTTGTAATTGACGTTGCGTTCAAATTTGCCGGAACAAATCTTAAGGAAAGCGATTCGACTTCGGTGGTTGGGATCCATGTTGGCATGAATCTTGAAAATAAAACCGCTAAAATCCGATTCTTTTGCTGCAACCACCCGTTCTTCCGTCTTTGTAAAACCGGGAGTGGGGGCGATTTGAACGAAGCAATCCAACAATTCACGAACTCCGAAGTTATTGAGCGCGGAACCAAAGAAAACCGGAGCCAAATGGCCTTTTAAATACGTTTGTACATCAAAGGGTTCGTAAATGCCGTTGATGAGTTCGATGTCTTCCCTGAGCTGAGCGGCATTGGAAGCACCAATGTGCGTTTCGAGCGCCGGATGCATTACGTCATCAAAACCGATGGAATTGGTAACGGTTTGCTTGGATGGGGTGTATAAGTCCAGTTTGCTTTGATGGATGTTGTAAACACCCTTAAAACCGGGACCCTGATCGATGGGCCAGGATAAGGGTCGAACGGCAATGCCCAATTCTTCTTCCAATTCATCGAGTAAATCAAAGGGTTCTTTGCCCAAGCGATCGAGTTTGTTGACAAAAATCATGACCGGCGTGTTGCGCATGCGGCATACTTCCATCAGTTTGCGGGTTTGCATTTCTACGCCTTTAGCAATATCGACGACAATGATTACACTGTCGACGGCAGTCAGGGTACGATAGGTATCTTCGGCAAAATCCTGGTGCCCCGGAGTGTCCAGGATGTTGATTTTGTGTTCGCCGTAGTCAAAACCCATTACAGACGTGGCAACAGAGATACCACGTTGTTTTTCGATGTCCATCCAGTCGGAGGTTGCTGTCTTTTTAATTTTATTGGATTTGACTGCCCCGGCGACGTGTATGGCTCCCCCAAACAACAGAAGCTTTTCCGTCAGTGTCGTTTTACCGGCGTCGGGATGGCTGATGATGGCAAAGGTTCTTCTTCTCGATATTTCTTTTTCTAATTCAGTCATTCAATCGTTTGATGCAATCCGCTAAACCGGTTTCCCAGTGCGGTATGGTGAGTGTATACGTTTGTTTTATTTTTTTCTTATTCAGGACGCTGTAGGCCGGTCGTGCTGCCGGAGTTGGGTAATCCACCGTTTCCAGGGGACGTACCTGACAGGATGTGATGCCGGAGAGTCGGTGGATGCTGATGGCAAAATCGAACCAACTACACACGCCTTCGTTTGAATAGTGATAGATGCCCGGATGAAACGTGCCGTTTTCAGAGGCCGTGACAATCTGCAGGATGGCATTGGCCAGATCGGCTGCATAGGTGGGTGTTCCGATTTGATCAAAAATAACGCCCAATTCGCTGCGCTCGTTTCCAAGACGCATCATTGTTTTTACAAAGTTGTTCCCAAATGGTGAATACAGCCAGGATGTGCGGAGAATGACGTGTTGAAGGCATGCCTTTTGAAGCGCTTCTTCTCCGGCCAGTTTGCTACGACCGTATTCCGATACCGGGCAGACGGGATCAGACTCCACGTAGGGAGTATGCTTGGTTCCGTCAAAAACATAATCGGTGGAAACGTGAATAACTTTTGCTCCGATCGCATGGGCTGCTTCGCCCAAATAGGCAATGGCGTCACGGTTGATGCGACGACACATCTCCGGATCTGTTTCGGCTTTATCGACGGCCGTGTATGCGGCACAATTGATGATGTAGTCGGGTTGTGTATCCCGAACATATTGATGCACATCATTGGCCTGTGTCAGATCCAATTCTGCCACATCCGTAAAATCAAAAACAAAGGATGGCTGTTTGGCTGCGATGCAACGCATTTCATTGCCCAACTGTCCGTTGGCGCCGGTAACAAGTATTTTTTTCATGCTTCTTCCAGACCTTCTTCGGCCATTTTTTTATAATAAACTGCCAATGTACGCAAAAATCCACTGATTTTTTCCAACGCCTGTTCCGTTTCCGGACTCAGGGGTTTCTGCTGTGATTTCAACATCCATACACCGTATAAAAAGGTGATGCAGGTTTCGATTTCACCGGATTCTTTTGGTCCTTTGGCGCGCAACTCTACAATAAACGGCAACACCTGATGGTATTGCATGTTGTACAGGGATGCTTGTGGCATGGCAAGCAGCTGCTGATGCAGCTCGTTCAGTTCCGTGATCACATTTGTATTGAGTTGCAGGTGACCATTGGTTTGCACCTGCTCCATGCGCATCATTTCAATCAAGCTTTCATACCATTCCCGTATTTCCTGTTTGACGGAATCGGGTTGCTCGTAGGCATCGATGATGTGCTGTTGAATGGCTTCTATTTCAAGATTGAGTGCACGTATCTGATCCTCAATCAACCACATGTACAGCAGATATTCTACAATATTTTCCTTTTTCTTTCCTCTGGCGGTCAGCATGTTGATTGTGTAATTTCGTTGGCCAATGATTGAAGATCGGTCCCGTCAAAGTTGCCCGACGACATCATGAGCAGGTTGCTCTCTTTGTAGTGTAGGGAACGAAGTGCCTGCATCAACGAGGCACTATCCGTAAAGACGTGCAGATCTTTTCGCTGAAAGGCAGCCACTACGGCTTCTTTTTCAATGCGCTCCAGTTGTTTATGCTCGATGGTTTTCGGATTGTAATAAACGTAGGCAACGTCTGCTGCGTCCATGCTTCCGGCGTATTCGGGCAGGAATGCGGCATTTAAGCTGCTGAATGTATGCAACTCCATGCATGCGATGAGTTTTCGCTCGGGAAATTGCTCCTTTACGGCCGATACGGTTGCTTTCAATTTGGAGGGAGCGTGTGCGAAATCCTGGAAAACGACACAGTCGGCTGACTCGCTAAGCGTTTGCAGTCGTTTTGCCGCTCCTTTAAAACTGGAAATGGCTTTATAAAAGTCGGCGTCTTTGATGCCAAGTTGTTTGCACACCAAATGCGCAGCCTGAATGTTCTGAAGATTATGTTGTCCGAAAACAGGTATGGTTACTTCTGTTTTGTTGTGGGTGATCAGTCGCGTTTGACCGTTTTCAACCCGAGCCGGATGTGCTTCGTACGGCATTGCGGTCAAGTCGGGTCTCAGATTGTTCGCGATGCTTTTTAAGTGCGGATCGTTTGCAAAATAGATAAATTTGCCGTCGCGTTCGATTTGTTCTGCAAAAATCTTGAATTGCAAAACATACTGCTCGAACGTCGGAAATACGTTGATGTGATCCCACGCGATGCCGGTGACCACGGCGATGTGCGGACGATACAGGTGAAATTTCGGCCTGGGATCGATGGGCGAAGTCAGGTATTCATCCCCCTCAAAGACGGCAATGCGCGCCTCTTCCGAAAAACGAACCATGGTATCAAAACCTTCAATCTGAGCCCCTACCATGTAGTCTACCTGCTTCTTCAGCACATTTAAAACGTGCAAAATCATCGATGTAACCGTGGTTTTTCCATGGCTGCCACCGATCACGACACGAATTTTGTTTTGGGCCTGTTGGTAAAGGAATTCGGGATAGGAGTAAATGCGAATGCCCAATTCTTTGGCACGAAGCAACTCGGGATTGTCTTCCCGTGCATGCATACCGACAATGACTGCATCCAAATCCTTGTTTATTTTCTCCGGAAACCAACCCATTTGAGCCGGTAAAAGTCCAGCCTGATCGAGCCTGCTTTTTGCCGGATCAAAGATTTCGTCGTCCGAGCCTGTTACGTTGTCTCCTTTTTGGCGAATGGCCAATGCTAAATTATGCATGGCTGCGCCTCCAATGGCAATAAAATGAATGTTCATAGGCTCAAATTCAAAAATATCGTTTAGTTTTGTTTGCAAAAATAGGCTTTAAAGATGAATATTCATTCGATTGAAACGGGTTTTTTTTCGACGGACGGTGGAGCGATGTTTGGCATCGTGTCCAGAAAAGTTTGGTCGCGTACGTATGCGGTTGACAGCGAAAATCGCTGTCCATTGGCCATGCGTGCTTTATTTGTCGATATGGGTGCGCGGAAGGTCCTTTTTGATGCGGGCGTGGGTGCGGCAAGTGTAGAAGGCATGTCGTATTATAAATTCCATTCGTTGAAGTCGGCCAGTGATTCGTTGATGGATTTGGGTTACGATCCGAAGGAAGTGACCGATGTGGTATTGAGCCATTTGCATTTTGATCACTGTGGAGGATGTGTTCGTCTGGATGCTGGCGGCAATCGGGTCGAAGCGTTTCCGAAGGCTCGGTATTGGGCAAGTCGCAAGCAAGTGGAGTTGACGTTTGCTCCTTCGGTCTGGGAAGCCGATTCGTATGCACCGGATGTCGTACGACTGTTGCAGGAAAGCGGTCGGCTTCATGTTGTTGATACGGATGGCGCATTGATGCCGGGAGTTTGGGTGCGTTTGGCCGATGGACATACGTCCGGGCAGTTGATCTCGTTGATTGACGTGCACGGAAGCTTGTTGGTGTTCAGTGGAGACGTGATTCCCATGTCGACGCACGTGATGCCCTTGTGCATTGCCGCCGTCGATAATTGTGCGGAGGTTTCGGTCCGTGAAAAATTAAAACTTCTCGAGACGGTAAAGGAAAAGGATGGCGTGTTGTTTTTTTATCACGATGCAACGTATATTGCCGCAGATTTAAAGCATGTAAATGGACGTATGTTTTTGCGGGATAAAATAGAAACGACTGAAACGTTGAAAAAAAAACTGGGATGTCTGTAGCGAATTTGTTCTTGACTCGGTCTTAGAAGTATGTTAACAATTCAGTCTATGTGGAAAAAGAGTTTGTTGTTGATTCCTGCGCTGCTTTTTACCGGAATGTCGTTTGTGGATGTGGTTTACTATCCGTCGTATAAGCCGGTATTGATGACGCGCAGTAATCTGGAGGCTTCGGTTGCGTTGCATCCGCAGGCATTGCCGATTGAGTATCCAACCAAGTTGTATGTGTATCAAACGTGGATCTTTCTTGTAGAGAAATACAAAGGTTTGCATCTGATTGATAATACGGATCCGAAGAATCCGGTTCGAACGGCCTTTTTGACCATACCCGGATGTCAGGATGTTGCCGTCGCAAACGGGATGCTTTACGTAGATAATGCGATCGACCTGGTTGGCGTATCGGTCGACCTGGATGCGCTGACGGCACATGAAGTGAGTCGGGTACGGGGTGTTTTGCCCGAACTTGTCGGGCCGGACGGTTACATTCCATCGGCTTATCGCCGCAAGAATCGCCCCGATCACACCGAAATTGTTGCTTGGATTCCTTCTAATTAAGCCCCCTCGATATGAAGTATTTATTCGCACCTTTTTTGTTGTTTCTGATTGCCTGTACGACCGAAGACGGTTCGTTCGATTCCGGAGGTCAGGCCGGTTCGAGAGCCCGTTTTGCCAGTAAAGGCGATTGCCTGTATGTCTTGAACGATCAGACGTTGATGACCTTTGATGTGTCTGATTCCAGTAAAATCGTCTTAAAGGATGACTTTGCGCTTCAATCCGGTATGGAAACCATTTTTCCAACCGATTCGATTCTATTTCTGGGAAGTATCAATGGTATGTTCCTTATGGATGTGCAAGATCCCTTTCATCCGGAATATTTATCTTCCTATCAACATGTAACCAGTTGTGATCCCGTAGTGGTCTCCGGTACGTATGCGTATGTGACACTGAGGACGGATCCGAATAATTGGCAGTGTTCGCGTTCGGTGAACGAATTGCATGTGATCGATTTGCGCGATGTTCAGAAACCGATGCAGGTGGCACGGTATTCTATGGTGAATCCGAAAGGTTTGGCGTATCAAAATAAAAAAATATTTGTGTGTGACGGATTGGATTTGGTCGTGATGGATGCCTCGGATCCGGTCGATCTAATCGAATTGGATCGGTTTAAAATGGATGGTGAGCCCTACGATGTCATCGCAACTGAGGGCTCTTTGATTGTGTCCTATGCTATGGGGGTGCAGCAATATGTTTTTGAGGGGGATAGCTTGAGATCAATTAGTAATGTTTGGTAATGAACAAAATCGATACACGTATGCAGTTAAAAAGAATTGTCGGAGTTATGCTGGGAGTAGGTTTGTTTTCTCTGGTAGAAGCGCAGGAATTTCAACCACTGGTCGAACAAAGTCCAACCGTTGGGTTGGCGATTTCACCCATCCCGTTCGGCTATCAGACAGCCGAAATCAATTTGGATCTTAGACTTGCGGAGCGTCATTGGCTCACGTTGGCCCCTCGCGTTCAGTTTGGTACACAGGATGACTATGTGTACGAAGCGAGTGATGCCATTGATCAGGGATTTGGTTTGGGCTTGACGTATCGATACTTTCCGCTTTCCCGTTTGTCATCAATGCGTTCGGATGGTATTGGACCCTTTGTTGCGTTTGGCTTGCGTTATCAGCAGACCGACTACGTCTACGATGGAGGAAGTTACCAAACCTACGAGGATGTTTACGGACTGGTTGGTACGACCTACTACGATCAAACCGAGTACCGTGAATCCTTGTCTCAAGTAGCCGCAGATTTTAATATAGGCTATGTGATGCGCGTTTTTGATATTTTGTATGCGGAGGCCTTTATGGGCTTAGGTACGCGTTTCAGTGGATATGCCTACGATCCGGTCAGAGGCTTGAATCTTGGTCAAAATCAATGGGATACCGGATATAGTGGGTACACCTTGAATGGTGGTCTGCGCGTGGGTATCTTCTTAAACAAATATAAACGCTAAATGATGGAGTCCGGTCTGTATATTCATGTCCCGTTTTGTGCATCCAAGTGTGACTATTGTGATTTTTATTCACACAGTGATGCTGCACTTCGCAGCGATTACATCGATGCACTGTTGCTGGAGATGCAGACGGAAGCAGCCTTTTTGTCGGCCGGTAAACCGATGTTACGCACCATTTATTTTGGTGGAGGCACCCCATCCATGCTTTCAGAGGCGGAGTTTGAACGCATTTTTGAAGGCATCCGATGCTATTATGATTTGTCTTTGTGTGAGGAAATAACGCTGGAGGCCAATCCGGATGACTTGACAATAGATGCGATTCAAGCCCTGCGTCGCTTGCCTTTCAATCGCATTAGTATCGGCATTCAGAGCCTGAACGATGCCGAGCTTCGGGCCATTCACCGGAGGCATACGGCTGCACAGGCTCTTGAAGCGGTGCATGCCTGTGCTGCTGCCGGTTTTCAGAACATCAGTGTCGATTTGATGTACGGCTTGCCCGAACAGACCGTCGAGCAATTTGAAGAGAGTCTTCGTCAGGTGTTGAATTTACCCATTCAACACATCTCTTCGTATGCGTTGAGCTGGGAGGAGGGCAGTGTGTTGTATGCAAAGCGGATGAAGGGGCTTTTAAAAGAAGCAGACGATGCCTTTCTCGAAACTTGTTACCACTTGCTGGCATCACGTTTGGCGGAAAAAGGTTTTGAGCGATACGAGTTGTCTAATTTCGCGAAACCGGGCTTTGTCTCCAAACACAATTCCTCGTATTGGGACGGGCGTTGGTATCTGGGGCTTGGCCCGAGTGCACACAGTTACAACGGTGTGGAACGGAGAATGAACGTGGCTTCAACCAAGCGATACATTCAATCGCTTCGGAACGGTAAACCCGATCGCGAAGTAGAACCATTGGATCATTATACACGCTACAACGATTACATCATGACCCGGCTGCGCACAATGGCGGGCTTTGATGTACGCGAAATGGAAGCTGATTTTGGCGTTCGATTGCGCTATTATTGCATGCAGCAGGCAAAAAAGAGTTTGCACTCCGGTCTGCTGCTGTATGAGAATTTCCGTCTTCGATTGTCTGATAAAGCCCTGTTTGTATCCGATTCGGTCTTATCCGATTTGATTTGGGCATAGGAGAAGTTCTCCAAAATAGGCCGGTTGGTGAAAGTCCGGTTTTTCCGTTCGTACGGGTGACCAGGATACGTAATGCGGCTGATCCGTTTTGTCCGCACATTTATAAAAATTGCCCATAAGTTTGCAGGGAAGATTGTCGGGATCGACCTCCAACAGTGATAGGGGAATGCGTACGCATAAATCCCAGGTAAATAATCCGGTTAGCTCCTTAAAGGCTCTATGACCCAAACTGGACCAGCGATGTATGGTCTTTAATTCCGAAAGTGAAAAATCGGTCGCCTGCTCCCGACATCCCTGATGACGAGCCGCTTTACAGGTGCCTATGCAGTTAAATTCAAAATTGTAGTAGGTCTCGGATTCGGGCTGTTTGACGAAAAATTCGACACAGCTATCCTCGTGTACGGGTGACAGATCCGTGGTGTGACAGGCTCGCAAGCTGTTGCCGTGTACGCGAAACAAGAGATGCAAGGCTGCATCGCTGTAGGCGATGTAAACCGATGTAAGTGGTTTGTACGGGAAGCGGTCCGGCCAGTTGGCCGATTCTACGGACGCTCTTGCCGCAGATTCTTCGAGAATGCGGGCGCAATGATCCATGGACAGCTCACCCAACCCAGTCAATGTAGGGATGTAAAGTTGCTTCATACGTATTTCCTCTATTCAATCACAATATTACGAAATATAGTTGAATTATGCCACTGCCGAACTGACGTTTTTTTTCTAACTTTGCAGCTTAATCGAAACTCAGCAAGCGAAATGATTCAATTCTTTCAAACACAGTCAAAAAGCATTATTGCAGTACAGACTTCCATCGCTCTTTCCGGCGAAGATGTATCCAAATTGGTATGGCTTTTCAGCGAAGCAAACCCCTTGTCTGTAACCTCACTGGAAGGTTTTTTTGTGGGACCGCGAAAAGAAATGATTACTCCCTGGAGTACCAATGCCGTAGAAATTGCCTCCAATCTAGGTGTGAATGGCATCCTGCGAATGGAAGAATTTTTTCCTGTTGAGTCCGATTCAGCGACGCACGACCCGATGTTGCAACGCGTGTACAAAGGAATCGACGCAGCGGTCTTTACGATCTTGCATCAACCGGAAGCCATTCGCAGCATCGAGGATATTGCTGTCTACAACGAGCAGGAAGGCTTGGCATTGAGTGCCGACGAAATCGAATACCTAAACGGGATTTCAAAAAAGTTGGGGAGATCCTTGACCGATAGTGAAGTATTTGGTTTTTCCCAAGTCAACTCAGAACATTGTCGTCATAAAATATTTGGGGGTGTGTACATCATTGATGGGGAAGAGAAACCCTCTTCCTTGTTTGAATTAATTAAACGCACGTCGGCCGAGCATCCCAACCGTTTGGTTTCCGCGTACAAAGACAACGTAGCCTTTAATGCGGGTCCGGTCATTGAACAGTTTGCACCGGCCAGTTCCGATAAACCCGATTTTTTTGAAGTGAAGCCGATCGAATCGGTGATATCCATCAAAGCGGAAACCCACAATTTTCCCACAACCGTAGAGCCCTTCAACGGTGCTGCAACCGGTACCGGAGGAGAAATTCGGGATCGCCTGGGCGGAGGAAAAGCCTCTTTGCCCATTGCCGGAACAGCGGTCTATATGACTGCCTACCCAAGAACCGAATCCGATCGTGAGTGGGAGCAGGTCATGCCCGAACGTCCTTGGTTGTATCAGACGCCCGAGCAAATTTTGATTAAAGCGTCCAACGGAGCCAGCGATTTTGGAAACAAATTTGGTCAACCCTTGATCTGTGGTTCGGTATTGACGTTTGAACACGCAGCGAACGGAAAAAAATATGCATTCGATAAAGTCATCATGTTGGCCGGTGGTGTTGGTTTTGGCAAGCGCAAGGATGCGTTAAAAGGGGAAGCCAAGCCCGGTCAAAAAGTAGTTTTGTTGGGTGGTGATAATTATCGGATCGGAATGGGCGGTGGAGCCGTGTCGTCCGTTGAAACCGGACAATATGCTTCCGGCATTGAACTGAATGCCGTTCAGCGTGCCAATCCGGAGATGCAAAAACGGGCAGCCAATGTCATTCGTGCGCTTGCAGAATTGGATGAAAACCCGGTTGTCTCCATCCACGATCATGGTGCAGGCGGTCACTTGAATTGTTTGTCTGAGCTTGTAGAAACTACGGGCGGAAAAATAGATATGTCACAATTGCCGGTTGGCGATCCAACACTGTCGGCAAAAGAAATTATTGGCAACGAAAGCCAAGAGCGCATGGGTCTGCTGGTCAATCCGGAGGACATTGATTTCATCCAGCGCGTTGCCGATCGCGAGCGTTCCCCCATGTATGTGGTGGGAGAAGCCACCGGTGACAATCAATTTATTTTTGAGCAAACGGATGGACAATGTCCCATTGATTTGCGTCTGGATTACATGATTGGCAAACCCCCAAGAACGGTTATTACGGATTCGACGTTGGAGGAAAGCTTTCCACCGGTATCCTATGATCCGGGAATGCTGGATGAATATCTTGAAACGGTGCTTCAATTGGAAGCGGTCGCGTGCAAGGACTGGTTGACCAACAAGGTGGACCGTTCTGTGACGGGAAAAGTTGCCCGACAGCAATGTGTGGGTGAAATCCAATTGCCCTTGGCCGATTTGGGTGTTGTTGCGTTGGATTATCGGGGTACTGCTGGGATCGCAACGTCCATCGGGCATGCACCACAGGCCGCTTTGGCCGATTCGGCAGCCGGATCGGTTCTATCCATCGCTGAAGCGCTGACCAATTTGATCTGGGCTCCTCTGCAGGATGGGCTGACCAGTGTTTCGCTCTCCGCTAATTGGATGTGGCCGTGTAAGAATCCGGGCGAAGACGCTCGTCTGTATCGTGCGGTTGAGGCTGCCAGCCGTTTTGCCATCGAATTGGGCATAAATATCCCTACCGGTAAAGATTCGTTGTCAATGACTCAAAAATACGGATCGGAAAAAGTGTTTTCACCCGGAACCGTCATTATCTCGGCCGGTGCCGAAGTTTCGGATGTCAAAAAAGTTCTGACACCGGTGTTGGTCAACAATCCGGACTATCCGGTCTATCACATTGACTTTTCCTTTGATCGCCTGCAGTTGGGCGGTTCTGCCTTTGCCCAATCACTTGGACAGGTGGGCGGGGATGTACCTACCGTTGTCAATTCGGACTATTTCCGTGAAGCCTTTTTGGCCGTTCAGGCCATGATCCACAAGGGTTGGATTGTTGCCGGACACGATATTTCCGCCGGAGGTTTGATCACCGCATTGCTTGAAATGTGTTTTGCCAACGTAGACGGTGGTATGGAGGTCAATCTCGATGGTATGGCCGAAACGGATCTGATCAAAATTCTGTTTGCGGAAAATCCTTCCGTTTTGATCCAGGTATCCGAACCGACCCGGGTAGAAGCCTATTTGAAGGATGCCGGAATCGGATTCTCAAAAATAGCCGTACCTGCCGAAGAAAGACAACTGTTGATCCAAAAAGCAGACGAAGAATACTTGTTTGGCATCGATCACTTGCGGGACGTATGGTATACCTCTTCGTACTTACTCGAACGCAGACAAACCAACGAAGTTTGTGCAAAAGCACGCTTTGAAAACTACAAACAACAACCTCTGGAGTATGTTTTCCCCAAACAGTTTACCGGGAAGATGTCTCAATTTGGCCTAACGGCTGATCGCAGCGATCGCAGTGGTGTTCGGGCTGCCATCATTCGTGAAAAGGGTGTAAATGGTGACCGTGAAATGGCTTACAGTCTGTATCTGGCCGGATTTGATGTCAAGGATGTACACATGACCGATTTGATGTCGGGACGTGAAACGCTGGAAGCGGTCAATATGATTGTTTTTGTTGGAGGATTCTCCAATTCGGATGTATTGGGCTCTGCCAAAGGCTGGGCCGGAGGTTTCCTGTTTAACGAAACGGCAAAAAAAGCATTGGATGCATTTTACGCCAGACCCGATACCTTGAGTTTGGGTGTTTGCAACGGATGTCAATGCATGGTCGAATTGGGATTGATCCATCCGGATCACGTCCAAAAGCCCAAAATGCTGCACAACGATTCGCATAAGTTTGAGTCGGAATTTGTATCCCTGCACATTCCCGAAAATAAATCGGTTATGTTTGGCTCGTTGAGCGGAAGCAAGTTGGGCATTTGGGTAGCACACGGAGAAGGAAAATTCCAATTGCCTTATGCTGAAAACGAATACCACATCATTGCCAAGTACAACTACGAAGCATATCCTGCCAATCCAAACGGTTCGGATTATCAGGTTGCCGGTATTTGTTCTGCCGATGGACGTCATCTGGCCATGATGCCTCACTTGGAGCGTGCAATTTTCCCATGGCAATGGGCGATGTATCCGAGAGAACGTCAGGCTGTGGATCAATTGACGCCGTGGATGGAAGGCTTTGTAAATGCTCGTAAATGGATTGAGCGCATAAAATAAGAAGCATGACGGATTTGCAGGCACATCCGGAATCGGCCGGTCTATGGCAACTGTTTTGGACTTTCTTCAAAATAGGTGCTTTCACCATCGGGGGAGGCTATGCCATGATACCGCTTATTGAGGCTGAAGTAGTGGCCAAGAGACGCTGGTTGGATCGGGAAGGTTTTCTGGAATTGCTTGCATTGGCTCAGGCCGCTCCGGGCGTAATTGCGATGAATATTGCGGTGTTTGTGGGCTATCAGATCCGAAAGAACAAAGGCGTTGCGGTAACCACGCTCGGGGCTGTATTGCCTTCCTTTATCATTATTTTGATGATCGCCGTATTCTTTGCCTCGTATCAGGATAATCCCGTAGCCATGCGTATCTTTAAGGGAATACGACCGGCTGTGGTTGCATTGATTGCTGTACCGGTGATCAATCTGAGCCGAACGGTTCGTTTGAACCGAAAAACCGTTTTTATTCCGATCATTACGGTTGTATTGATTACCCTGGCACATATGAATCCGGTTTGGACCATTGTCATGGCAGCGGTCGGAGGTATTTTATGGAGCGAATATAGAAAAACTAAAAAAATAGACTAATGGCAATTTTGGGACGCATCAATCCACTAAAAGTGGTAAAGGAGGTCGATTTCGGACTGTATTTGGATGGTGGCAGCGATGGTGAAATCCTATTGCCCAAACGTTATATCCCTGAGGGTGCTCAAATAGGCGATACGTTGTCTGTTTTTGTGTATAAAGACTCCGAAGATCGTTTGGTTGCTACGACCGAAACGCCTTTGGCGCAGGTTGGTTCGTACGCGAGCTTGCGGGTTACCTCGGTGACAGACCAGGGTGCCTTTCTGGATTGGGGGCTGATGAAGGATTTGTTTGTTCCCCACCGGGAGCAGCGTGAGCCCATGGAGGTGGGGCAGTTCTATCCTGTTTTTGTCTATGTGGACTACGAAAGTCAGCGCATCACTGCATCGTCTCGTCTGGATTCTTTTTTTGAGGTTGAAGCTCCTGAGGTCGAAGAGGGTCAGGAAGTGGACATCATTGTATTTAAGGAGACCGATCTGGGTTGGAAAGTGGTTGTGGATCAGCGCTATTCCGGCATGCTGTATCATAGTGAAATCTTTTTGCCCATACAGATTGGTCAAACGTGCAAGGCCTATGTCAAACGGGTGCGACCGGATCACAAATTGGATTTGATTTTACAAAAGCCGGGTTTTGAAAAAGTTGATGCGTTTTCCGATCAGCTTCACGGGATGCTGAAAGAAGCCGATGGTTTTTTGCCCATCACCGATAAAACGCCGGCGGAAACCATCTATGAACAATTTTCGGTGAGCAAGAAAACATTCAAGAAAGCGGTCGGTGATTTGTATCGCAAGCGTTTGATTGTATTGGAAGAAACCGGGATACGATTGGTAAAATGATTTATTGGCAGCTGTTTGTAACCTATTTAAAGATTGGTCTGTTTAGCTTTGGTGGAGGCTATGCCATGCTATCTCTTGTCGAATACGAAGTCGTACAGAAGCATGCATGGATTGATCCGGCAGCGTTTACCGATATAGTTGCCATTTCTCAAATGACTCCGGGACCCATTGGCATTAATACGGCAACGTATGTGGGATATACGGCAACCGGCTCTGTTTGGGGATCGGTGGTTGCCACTTGTGCTGTTGTTTTACCGTCTCTCGTCATCATGCTGTCTATTTGTCGTTTCCTACAAAAATTCAGACAGAATACTTGGGTTGAGGCCGCACTCTCCGGAATAAAACCGGTTACCGTCGGATTGATTGCAGCGGCTGCCATTTCCATGATCAATACAGAAAACTTTACGGATTACAAAAGTGTTCTCATCTTTGCCGCCGCTTTTCTGTTGACTTGGCGATGGAAGATCCATCCCATATTGATGCTTCTGTTGGCAGGAGGAGCCGGACTATTAATTTATTGAGTTATGAAATCAAATCGAGGCCTGAAAATCACATCGTTTTTACTACTAATTTTTGTATTGAATGCATGCAAGAGCGTGCCGTTTTCCCGTACAGAGCGGGTAGAGGAGGCTCAACTGGCAAAGGAACTGCTGCACAAAGCCAATCGTTATTGGCAGGGTCAACACAAACCCGAGCAGTCTGCTTTTTGGGATTGGGCTGCCTATCATACTGGCAATATGGAGGCATTCCGTTTGACCGGAAACAACGACTATCTGCTGTATTCCACGCGTTGGGCAGCGCACAACCACTGGATGGGAGCAAGGAGTACGGATGTCTCCAAATGGAAATACAAAACCTATGGTGAAGGTCCGGAGTTTGTTTTATTTGGTGACTGGCAAATTTGTTTTCAAACCTACCTACAATTGAACGAATTGGATCCGGATCCCAAAAAAGTTGCCCGGGCGTTGGAGGTGCTATCGCATCAGATACAAACCGATTCGGTGGACTATTGGTGGTGGTCAGATGCCTTATATATGGTGATGCCTTTGATGACACAAATGTATGATCTGACGGGTGATGTACGTTATTTGGACAAACTTCAGGCATATTATGAGGCTGCTGTGGCGTTGATGTATGACGAGGAAACGGGTTTATTCTTTCGGGATGCCAAATATATTTATCCGAAGCACAAATCCAGCAACGGATATAAAGACTTTTGGTCTAGGGGCAATGGTTGGGTGTTTGCCGCATACGCACGTGTATTGGATCGTTTACCCAAGTCGCATCCTTCCTATGCGCTTTTTGTCAAGCATTATGTGCGAATGGCAGAGGCTTTATCCGAAGCACAACAGCATGAAGGACACTGGACACGTAGCTTGCTGGATCCTGCACATGCTCCCGGTTTTGAAACCAGTGGTACTGCCTTTTTTGCCTACGGCTATTTTTGGGGGATGAAAAACGGATTCTTATCCAACCGAAAGTTCGCACCCACCGCTTTGAAATCCTGGAAATACCTCAGTAAGGTGGCACTTTCAGATGACGGACGTTTGGGTTATGTCCAACCCATTGGCGAACGTGCAATTCCGGGGCAGCGGGTCAACGAACATTCACAAGCCAATTTTGGTGTGGGTGCCTTTCTGCTTGCTGCCAGTGCCTATTGTGAGTGGGTAACGCCTTAATTGAATCACGATGGCTTATCCGATCGAAAAAAAACTGGTGATTGCTGTCTCGTCCAGCGCTTTGTTTGATTTGACCGATTCTGACCGGGTGTTTCAATCCGAGGGGGAAGAAGCGTATCGATTGTACCAGGAGCAACATCTGGATCATGTACTGCCCAAGGGAGTCGCTTTTCCTTTTATTCGTCGCTTTCTGCAGCTCAATCAGCGGTTTCCGGATGAACAGCCGGTAGAAGTCGTGTTGCTTTCCCGAAACAGCCCCGAAACGGGCATGAGGGTCTTTCGATCCATTCGTCATTATGCTTTGGACATTAGTCGGGCTGCTTTTTTTTCTGGATCGTCCCCGTTTTTGTATAACGAGGCCTTTAATGCGTCTTTATTCCTGTCTGCCAATCGTGATGATGTTCAGGCTGCCATCCGTTCCGGTTTTCCGGCCGGTTTGGTTCTTCAGTCGGATGTCGTGGATGATCCCTCGGATGATTCGTTAAAATTGGCGTTCGATTTTGACGGCGTTTTGGTCGATGATCAAGCCGAACAGATTTATCAGCAATCGGGGAGTTTGGACGATTTTCACGATTTTGAGGATCTGCATCGAATGGAGCCGCTTCAAGCTGGCCCTTTGTCGGATCTGCTGCGTAAAATTGCCCACTTTCAGCAACTCGAACAAAAACGACGTGCGTTGGATGCTTCGTACCACCGGATTCTAAAGGTGGCCATTATTACGGCTCGAAGTGCACCGGCACACGAACGCATGATTCGAACACTGAAAAGTTGGAATATTTCGGTGGATGAGACCTTTTTTATGGGAGGCATTGAAAAGCGTCGGGTGCTCGAAGTGATGAAGCCCCACATTTTTTTTGATGATCAGGTGATTCATTTGAAAAAGGTGGATGGTATTGCCTTGGTTCACATTCCGTTCGGACGGTTGAATTCGAACGATTCGTAGGATAAATCCTCCTTTTTATTTGATTTTTTTCGCTTTTGACTGTTCTATCTTATAACCTGTAAAAGATGTTGCAAAACATAAAAAAATTACATTAAACAAGGTAAAAACTTGTTTTATTTGTATCTTTGTACCACGATTTTAAACACTCAATACTACGATATGGAATCTACTTTAAACTTCAGAAACGGGCGCTGGAATCAGGAAATTAATGTACGCGATTTTGTACAACAGAACATTACTCCGTACGAAGGGGATGCTTCTTTTTTGCAGGGTGCAAGCCCTCGCACACAACATTTATGGGCGATTTGTATGCAAGCCATTCAGGAAGAGCGTGCCAATAACGGCGTGCGTTCCATCGATCCGGTAAATGTTTCCACCGTAACGTCTCATAAAGCTGGTTACATCGATGCGGATCAGGAATTGATCGTTGGATTGCAGACCGATGAACTGTTGAAGCGAGCCATCAAACCCTATGGAGGCATCAATGTCGTCATGAAAGCCTGTAAAGAGAATGGCCTCAGTGTGGATGAACGTGTTGTAGATATTTTTAAGAATTACCGAAAAACTCACAACGACGGTGTGTTTGATGTCTATACGGATGAGATTCGTAAATTTCGTTCGTTGGGTTTTTTGACCGGTCTTCCCGATAATTACGCGCGTGGTCGCATCATTGGAGATTACCGTCGCTTGGCTTTGTATGGTTTGGATCGTTTGATTGAAGCAAAGGAAGCCGATTTGGCTTCGTTATTGGGGCCGATGACAGAAGATCGCATTCGTTTGCGTGAAGAGGTGAGTGAGCAGATTCGGGCACTCAAAGACATCAAAGTCATGGGTGAATACTACGGTTTGGATTTGTCCCGCCCGGCCCTTTCGGCGCACGAAGCTGTTCAGTGGGTATATATGGCCTATCTGGCTGCTGTGAAGGAGCAGGATGGAGCGGCTATGTCTTTGGGTAATGTTTCTTCCTTTTTGGATATTTACCTCGAATACGACTTGAATAAGGGTTTGATCGACGAAGTGTATGCGCAGGAGCTGATTGATCAGTTTGTAATCAAACTACGTATGGTGCGTCATTTGCGCATGGCTTCCTACAACGAGATCTTTGCCGGTGACCCGACCTGGGTGACCGAGTCCATTGGTGGCAGTCTGAACGATGGACGTCACAAGGTGACCAAGACCTCTTTCCGATTTTTGCAAACCCTTTATAATCTGGGGCCGTCTCCGGAGCCCAACATGACCGTACTTTGGTCGGAGCGTTTGCCGCAAGGCTTTAAGGAGTTTTGTGCGCAGGTTTCGATTGATACATCCTCCATCCAGTACGAAAACGATGATTTGATGCGTTCGGTACGATGCAGTGACGACTATGGCATCGCTTGTTGTGTGTCTTATCAGGAAATTGGAAAGCAAATCCAGTTTTTTGGTGCCCGTACCAACCTGGCAAAAGCCTTATTGCTGGCTTTAAATCAGGGACGTTGTGAGTTTACGGGTACCCAGATCGTAGAAGGTATTCCTGCCATTCAAAGCGAAGTGCTCGATTTTGAAGAGGTTATGAATAATTTTAAGTTGGTGATGCAGGAAGTGTCGCGTGTGTACAACGATGCCATGAACATCATTCATTACATGCACGACAAGTATTATTACGAACGTGCTCAAATGGCGTTTATTGATACCAATCCAGCCATTAATCTGGCTTATGGAGCTGCCGGTTTGTCGATTGTTGCAGATTCTTTGTCTGCCATCAAGCATGCACGGGTTACTCCCCGCCGCAACGACATCGGATTGACCGAAGGTTTTGATATCGATGGAAGCTTCCCGTGCTACGGCAACGACGACGACCGGGTGGATTTGTTGGCAAAAGAGGTTACGCGTTATTTTAGCGATTTGCTTGCTCAGCACCACGTATATAAAAATGCGCAACCGACCCTGTCTATTTTGACCATTACGTCCAATGTGATGTACGGCAAAAAGACCGGAGCGACTCCCGATGGCCGCAAACAAGGCATTGCTTTTGCGCCCGGAGCCAATCCCATGCACGGACGGGATGAAAAGGGTGCCATTGCTTCGTTGACTTCGGTGGCAAAAATCCAGTATGAAGATGCTCAGGACGGGGTAAGTAATACATTCTCCATTATACCGAATTCTTTGGGTTCGGATCGGGATGAACGCATCGAGAATCTGGTTTCCATGATGGATGGGTATTTTTCTAAAGGTGCACACCACTTGAATGTGAACGTACTGAACCGCGAGATGCTGGAGGATGCAATGGAGCATCCGGAGAATTATCCACAGTTGACGATTCGTGTTTCCGGATATGCGGTCAATTTTGTGCAGCTCAGCCGGGAGCATCAAATGGAGGTGATTTCCAGAAGTTTCCACAATAAAATGCGTTGATATGCAAATTCGGGTACATTCGTACGAGTCAATGGGTACATTCGACGGGCCGGGACTTCGGCTCGTTGTCTTCTTGCAAGGTTGTCGTTTCCGTTGTCTGTATTGTGCCAACCCGGATACCATTCCCAGTATCGGAGGGACGTTGACGGAGCCGGACGAGATTGTTCGTATGGCCGTCAGTCAACGTGCCTTTTTTGGGAAAAAAGGAGGCATTACATTCAGTGGCGGAGAGCCTACGCTTCAATCCGAGGCGTTGATTCCGTTGTTTGATCGTCTGCATGCCGAAAACATCCACATCTGCCTGGATACGAACGGGAATAATTTTAACGAACAAACCCGGGAATTGTACAAGCGCACCGACCTGGTCCTATTGGATGTCAAGCAGATAAACAACGAGCGTCACAAGGTGATTACCGGACACCCCAATACACAAACGCTTAAAACGGCGGCTTGGCTGGAAGAACAAGGCATCCCCATGCGCATTCGCTATGTATTGGTGCCCGGGTATTCGGATTCCGAAGAGGATATTCGTGCTTTTGGTGCGCATTTTAAGCACTACAAACACATTGAACGGATCGAGTTGTTGCCCTACCATACGTTTGGTGTACATAAATACGAGTCTATGGGTAAAAAATACCTGCTGAAAGATGTAAAGGAGGATCGTCCGGAGCGAATTCTGGAGGTTCGATCTTGGTTTGCGGAGTATTTTTCCAATGTGTGGACGCAGTAATTGGAAGAATGTGTAAAAAAACGTTCCGTTTTTTTTATGTGTCACTCGCTGGCGCTCGTGAATTGGAAGAATGTGTAAAAAAACGTTCCGTTTTTTTAATGTGTCACTCGCTGGCGCTCGTGAATTGGAAGAATGTGTAAAAATCCTGCGGATTTTTAATGTT
>JAQVXI010000001.1:42611-397843 GCA_028709215.1 Bacteroidales bacterium | reverse complement strand
TGGCAAGCCGCACTCAATCCAAATGCGATGCCATTGCGCAGGCAGTAGGCAACAACCGCATCCGTACTGCACAAGTGGATGCCGATGATGTCCATCAACTGATTGCCTTATTCCGACGCGAGAAGCCGGATCTGGTCATCAACGTCGCACTCCCCTACCAGGATTTGACCATTATGGATGCCTGTCTTGCCTGTGGGGTACATTACCTGGATACAGCCAATTACGAACCGAAGGATGAAGCACATTTTGAATATTCTTGGCAATGGGCATACCACGATCGATTCAAAGAAGCGGGTCTTACAGCCATCTTAGGCTGCGGATTTGACCCGGGTGTCACCGGCGTGTGGACTGCCTATGCTGCTAAACATCATTTTGACGAAATCCATTACCTGGATATTGTTGATTGCAATGCGGGGGATCATGGAAAAGCATTTGCCACCAATTTCAATCCAGAAATCAACATTCGTGAGGTAACACAAAAAGGAAAATACTGGGAAAACGGTCAATGGGTTTTCACCGAACCCCACGAGATCCACAAGTCACTCACCTATCCGGAAGTAGGTCCAAAAGAATCCTATTTGATTTATCACGAGGAATTGGAATCACTGGTCAAGCATTTCCCGACCCTCAAACGGGCTCGTTTTTGGATGACTTTTGGTCAAGAGTACCTCACACACTTGCGCGTGATTCAAAACATCGGTATGTCTCGGATTGACCCGGTTCTGTACAACGGTGTTGAAATCATCCCCATCCAATTTCTAAAAGCGGTTCTGCCGGATCCAGGTGAACTCGGCGAGAACTACACGGGCCAAACGTCCATTGGTTGCCGCATTCGGGGCATTAAGGATGGCAAAGAAAAAACCTATGCAGTATACCAGAACTGCAGCCACGAGGCTGCTTTTAAAGAAACCGGCGCACAAGGTGTCAGTTATACGACCGGTGTACCGGCCGTCTGCGGTGCCATGATGTTTTTCCAGGGTCTTTGGAAAAAACCGGGTGTTTACAACGTGGAGCAGTTTGATCCGGATCCCTTCTTAAAAGCCCTGGCTGAAAATGGATTGCCTTGGCAAGAATTCCATAACATCGATTTGGAATTGTAATTTATTTATTCTATATTTGCAATATATTCATACTTGACCTTTATACAATGGCAAAAGAAAAATCAGCCGAGCAAGGCGCTCCGGCAAATGAAAAACTCAAGGCCCTGCAAGCCGCGATGGACAAAATCGAAAAAAGCTACGGCAAGGGCTCCATTATGAAAATGGGAGATCAGGCTGTTGTCGACGTTCCGGTCATTTCAACCGGATCCATCGGACTCAATGCAGCACTCGGTGTTGGAGGGTATCCTAAGGGGCGTGTGATTGAAATCTACGGGCCGGAATCATCCGGTAAGACCACCTTGGCGATTCACGCCATCGCAGAAGCTCAAAAAGCGGGTGGCATCGCTGCATTTATTGATGCAGAGCATGCTTTTGATCGCTTTTACGCTGAGAAGTTGGGTGTAGATATTGAGAATCTATGGATTTCTCAACCCGATAGTGGCGAACAAGCCTTGGAAATCACAGAGCAACTCATTCGCTCCTCTGCCGTTGATATTGTTGTCATAGACTCAGTTGCAGCGCTTACGCCAAAAGCAGAGCTGGAAGGCGAAATGGGCGACTCGAAAATGGGGCTTCAGGCGAGACTGATGTCACAGGCCTTGCGCAAGCTTACGGCAGCCATCAACAAAACCAACACCACTTGTATTTTTATCAATCAGCTGCGTGATAAAATCGGCATCGTCTTCGGTAATCCCGAAACAACAACCGGTGGCAATGCATTAAAGTTTTATGCTTCGATCCGCCTGGATATTCGTCGCATTGGACAAATCAAGGACGGTGAAGAAGCCAAAGGCAATTTGACTCGGGTAAAAATAGTGAAAAACAAGGTAGCTCCCCCTTTTCGCAAGGCAGAGTTTGATATCATGTACGGAGAAGGTATTTCGAAACAGGGAGAACTGGTCGATCTGGGAGTCGAGTTTGGCATTATCAAAAAAAGCGGATCATGGTACAGTTATGGAGAAACAAAAATCGGTCAAGGCAGAGAGGCTGCCAAAGAATGTATGCGGGACAATCCTGAATTGGCTGAAACGATTGAATTGGCCATTTACGAAGCCATTAAAAATAAGCAGTTATAACATAAAAAAAGCACCCTTCCGGGTGCTTTTTTTATTGATTTCCGTGAAAATTTTACGCTTCGAACATCCCCAAAGAGTCGCAATAGGCAATCTCCGCATCGACAACAAACTGAATTTCTTCAGCAGAATAATTCCCCATATCATCTCGCTTGGCATTTTTGATGACATAGGCGGTCAATTCATCCAAATCAATGTCAACTTCTACATCTTCTTCTGTGAGATAGCCCTTTTCTTCGTAAAATTCGTACATCAGATCGACAATGTACGTCAAGGCATCGTCACTGAGCTTCTCTTTCAACTCCTGTGGTAACTGATTGCGAATGAATCGGATGGCATCCACTTCGTCGTACGGTAAAAAATCGTTTTCGTTTGTTTCCATGATACATTATTTAGAGGGTTCATTGGCTTCTTCAGCATCTACGGTTGCATCCCTTTCTTCTGAAAAGTCGGTGTATCCGGATGAGATCAACAAGTTGTACCATTGTATTAATTTCTTAATATCTGTAGGATATACGCGTTCGCGATCAAAATCCGGAACAAGGCGCGCAAAATAAGTACGAAGGCTCTCTGCGTCCGACTTGGGGTCAATGGAGGCGACGGCCGCTTTTTCCAATTCTTTCATTGCTTCGAGAATTTCCGAAAGGGGTTTGTCGTCCGTTTGCGTATACATGGAAATATCACCTAAAGATACGACTTTGTCTGCTGCGTGCGCCGGCATACGTTTTTTGTCGGAAATCGATTCGACGATTAACATGTTTTTTGCTTGTGAAAGCACTTTGTAAAGACCCGGTTTTCCGGAAATTGAAACAATTTTCTTTAACATAGGTTAGGGTTTAAAATGGGTATATCTATTCGATTTGTTTGATTTGACTCAGCAGGTCCATCACTTGCGGTATAATAGCCTGAATATCGTCGTTGATGAGAACAAAATCCGATTGTTCAACACATTGTTGCACCGGCCATTGGTTTTGTATGCGCTGCATCACCTGCTCCGGGCTCATTCCAGACCGGGCGCAAACACGTTGTATGCGCAATTGCTCCGGTGCAACCACCAACAAAATGGCATCGTATCGATCCTGTAATCCGGCTTCAAATAGGATGGCTGTTTCCTGAAAAACCAATTCACATGTGTCATGCAACGCGGTCCAAGCAAGATAATCATGAGATACGACCGGATGAATCAAGGCATTCACCTGCTTCAAAAGAGTATTGTCACGAAAAATCTGCTGTGCCATATAGGCTCGATCCAGTCGATTGTTTGCATACAGTCCAGGTCCCAACAAATGTGCCAGCTGTTTGCGCAAATCCGGATGCTCCTCACACAACTGCTTGGAGCGCAAGTCGGAATCATATACCGGGTAGCCCATGATACGCAACAATTGTGCGACCGTCGACTTACCACTTCCGATTCCACCGGTCAATCCAATTTGTATCATTGTTGCTTCTCAATTAGACAATCGACCTGAGAAGGACGCATGCGAATGTTACGAATGTGTTCCGGGTGACGAATCAGTTTGGGCTGTTGCAATTTACTCTTTGATTGAGCTATTTGCTTGTAATCAACAACCAGTTCAAAGCTATCCGGATGCATATTTTTAAAATCGGACAAGCATACAAAGAAGGTCACATCGACGTTTTTAGGAAAAGACAACAAGGAGTCTCCTTCGGGAAAACCCAATCCTTGCACCGGAATGGATAGGGTCTGCTCGGTGAATGCCTCCGACTTCATCAGTACGCGAACCGTCGAAAAGGCGAATTGTACTCCTTTTATGGGTTTTAAGGCAACATTCAATTGTATGCTATCCATGATCTCACTCTTTTCAAGCAGTTCCGTTTCAACATATTCAACGTGATTCAATACCGTTGGAGGAGCAAAGATCTGAACCGTCGAAGGCTGAACCCGGGGTTGGATCGTAAACATGTATTGTGAAGCAGGTACAAGACTGTGATTCAATCGAATGGAAACCTCTTTTGAGGCTTTTTCCACAAAATAGACGGGCAATGTGTCGGGATGCAAAGCGAGTATCCGAGTGGTCGGATTGAGCCGGGCACGTAAGCGCGATTCCAGCACGCCGGTCGGCACCTTACTGACTCCCTCTCCCCGATACCAATCCATCAAATTCAGATCCAGTTGCATCTCCTTGCGGTGTCGATAATAGGAATACAGGGTGGAGACCCGGTCCTGCAATCGAACTTCGACCTGCTTGGGCAATTCGTTGGTTACGGTAATGTGAGCCGGTAACGCTTCGTAATGAAGCGGCACCTTGAGTGTATAATCCGAAGTATCCTGAAAGGCTTGAAGCATCCAGAAAAAAAACGACATCAGCAAAAAGGCGACAAAAATAAGTCCCTCTTTGCTGACATTCGTCTTTAAAGCCGCAGGCAATTTGCCAGCCACCTTCGACACATAACTCCGTATGGCGGACAAGATTTCCACGAAAAATTTTACTTCTTATCTCCGGTCGCTTTGGGTTCAGCCATAGCGAATACAGCTGTTTTCTCGACACGAATGCGGACATTTTCAGAAATTTCGATCACAAAGCTATCGTCTTTTACTTCACGAATTTTTCCGTAAATACCTCCTGAAGTTACGACTTTATCACCAACGGTTAGGGCTGCGCGTGCTTTTTGAATTTCTTTTTGCTTTTTGTTTTGTGGACGAATCATAAAAAAGTAAAAGACCACAAAGATCAAAATCAAAGGCAAGAAGGCTGTCCATCCCCCTTCACCTGCACCCATTTGGGCGTTCACTTGCATAAAAATTGCAGATAGTATCATACGAATACAATTAGATGTTTGGGCAAATATACAGAAAAAGCGACAGATTATGGTTTGAACAACAGATTTTTCGCACGCTGATCGCTTACGACCTGATCCAGTATGCCATTCACGAAAACATGACTTTTGGTTGTGCTGTATGATTTGGCCAAATCGATGTATTCATTCATCGAAACATTTACCGGTATCCCCTCTATTTCGAGTATTTCGGTCAGAGCCAGTTGTAAGATCATCAGATCCATCGCTGCCAATCGTTCTAAATCCCAATTTTTGGCAGCTTGCTCGATGAGTTCACGGTAGTTTGACCCGTGTAGGATGCATCCGCGGAATAGGTTGGAAGCATATTGCTTGTCTTCTGCTTCTTTAAACATCGGAAGTAGGGCTTGTTCTGCTCCTTCGGACTCTTTAAAGCGCTTAATCGTTTTGATGACAAACGTCAACACAATTTCCAAATCATCGTTCCAATAAATACTTTGTTCTTCCAACACTTCCCAAAGATACGTGTCGGGCAACAGCAATCGCTTGAAAATTTTCCTCCACAGTTCTTTGTCTGCTTCGTAATCGACCGATTCTGCTTGCATGTATTCCAGATAAAAATCCTGGGCAATCAACTGCTCGTACAGCGATTTAATGTATGCCTCGCTGGCATCCCAGGATACACCCGTATTGTTTTGATAATGAATCAATGCTTTATTTTGCAGAAGCTGCCGGGCAAAAGCATTGTCTACGAAACGTCTGTTGGGGTTTTTATCCTGCTCGGTTGCCAGGTATTTATTCCTGGCTGCGTCCATGCGTTGCTCGGCATAATTGATCAGCGAAGGAACCAGAAGGAGTAACAAGTGATACAACTCATAGGATTTTTCCAGACTGTGGAAGAACTCTTTTTCGGCCTTTACCAAGTCTTTTGAAGCGCTTTGGTAATAAGCGTACACCATTTGTACGGCTTTGATGCGGATTAATACGCGGTTGATCATTGTTTGAAGGAGCTACTTTTATAAATACGCCACAAAATTACGACAAAAATCCGATTCGAACATTGCAAGTGTGAAATTTAATTAGGAAATTTGGGTTTTATTGCCTCATCGATGCATCTAAGTTTTATCAACGAGCCCAAAACGAATTACTTATGGATTTTTCAGAAGACCGGGAGAAAGACATCGCCTACAGCCGAACCGTAAAAGCAGGTAAACGCATTTATTACCTGGATGTCAAACACAGTCGTGCAGGCGATTTGTACCTATCTCTTACGGAAAGTAAAAAAAAGTACTCCGGCACTCCGGAGCAGCCGGAAGTCAGTTTTGAGAAGCATAAAATCTTTTTGTACCGTGAGGATTTGTCCAAATTTACCGAAGCACTCATCGATGTAATTCAGTACATCCATGAGAATGACCCAAGTCAGCCTTCACAGCCCGATGAAACGGATCATACAGACAAAATCGTTGACAGCGAACCCATCCGTTTGAATTTGGAGGAATTTGAATAATAATAAAAAATATACTATCTTTGCGCCGCTTTTGACGCATCCGTGTGATGGGAAAATTTGGAAGCACATCTTTAAATTTTTGAGTAACACAACACAAAATGAAAAATTTACAATTTAACGCAAGTCCGAGAGCTGATTTCGGCAAAAAGGAAGCCAAAAACATCCGCAAAACCGGTGATATACCCTGCGTTTTGTACGGTGGTGAAGAAGTCGTTCACTTCACAATCAACCAAAAGGATTGTGCTTCACTGGTTTTTACACCCGAGATTTTCTCGGTAGAACTGACCATTGATGGCAAGAAGTACATGTCCATCTTGAAGGATGCTCAATTTCATCCGGTAACGGATCAACCGCTACACCTTGATTTCTATCAGATCTTCGAAGAAAAACCCATTGTCATGGAAGTTCCGGTCAAACTGAGCGGTCTTGCTGAAGGGGTTAAAGCCGGGGGTAAATTAAGTCAAGAACTCCGCAAATTGAAAGTAAAAGGGTTTTACAAGAATATTCCTGAATCACTGACCATTGACGTAAGCAAATTGGGCTTGGGTAAAACCATGCAAGTGGGTTCGTTGAGTTTTGATAACCTGGAAATTGTTACTGCAAAACAAGCCATTGTATGTGCGGTCAAGTTGACTCGTGTTGCGCGTGGTTTGGCTGCAGCTGCTGCCAAGGAAGCTTCAAAGAAATAAGCATATCGGCAATTCAACCGAAGCAGATCAAAGGCCGTCTCTTTTTGGGATGGCCTTTTTTTTCGTATTTTTGTGCCTAGAAGTAAACCCTATGAATTATCTGATTGTAGGACTGGGTAATCCCGGCCCAGAATACCAACATACGCGTCACAACATTGGCTTTGACATCCTGGATGACATGGCACAGGATGAAAAACTGCAATTTACGGATCGGCGGTATGGCGCCGTAGCGGACATGCGTTTGAAAAACCATTCACTAACCTTGTTAAAACCCGCCACGTTCATGAACTTAAGCGGTCATGCGGTACGGTATTGGATGCAAGCCGAAAAGATTCCTTTGGAACGTGTACTGATTTTGGTGGACGACCTCGCATTGCCGTTTGGAAGTCTTCGATTAAAGCCAAGAGGCAGCGATGCGGGGCATAACGGCTTGAAACACATTCAGGAAACGCTTGGAACCGACAACTATGCGCGACTGCGCTTTGGCATTGGAAATGAGTTTAACCGGGGACATCAAGTGGATTATGTGTTGGGAGGCTGGACAGAACAACAATTGGAGACGTTACCGGAACGCATCCGACTGGCAGGTGAGATCGTCCGTAGTTTTTGCCTGGCGGGTATTCAACGAAGCATGAACGATTATAACAAACGCGAATGAGCAAAGAGGTTCGTATCGATAAGTGGTTGTGGGCTGCGCGCATATTTAAAACCCGTACGCAAGCGGCAGAAGCGTGTAAGAAAGGACGCATTTCGGTCAATGGTCAGTCCATGAAAGCTTCCCGAACGGTCCAGGAAGGTATGGTTGTGGCTGTACGCAAACCACCCATTCTTTGGTCCTTTAAAGTGTTGCAGTGCATTGACAAACGGGTTGGTGCAAAATTGGCTCCCGATGTTGTCGAGAACGTAACGTCACCGGAACAATTGCAAATACTTGAGCAAAGCCAGTACGTTCAGTATTCTCTTCGGGATCGGGGCGCCGGAAGACCGACCAAAAAGGATCGTCGTGAGATTCTGGATTTCCAGTCAGATATCTTGTCGGATGATGGATTTGAATATGGCCTATATGCCGATACCACCGAAACGGAGTCGTAGATGCATCCAAAACTAAACATACTGATCGTCAACTATAACGGCAAACATCTCTTGGAGAATCTGTTTGCCTCTATGGAGCAACAGGATTTTGGGAAAAGCCGGTATGCATTGCAGATATGGGTGGTTGATAATGGCAGCAGCGACGGTTCGCAGGCTTACTTGCGATCCTTGAATCACATTCGATGCATTGAGGCCGGGAGCAACCTTGGTTTTGCCAAAGCCAACAATCTGGCCCTTTCGCAAATGAAGGGCACGTATTGTTTGATGTTAAACAGTGACACGTTATTTACAGACAAAAGCAATCTGGACGACTGGTTGGATTGGATGGACAAACAAACAGAAGTCGGAATCAGTAGCCCCAAACTTATCCGCAGGGATGGCACGCTGGATCCTGCCTGTCATCGGGGTGAACCGGATCCGTGGACCGCTTTTTGCTATTTCTCCGGATTGGCACGCTTATTCCCCAATTGGAAAACCGTTGCCGGTTATCACCAAACCTATAAGAATCTGGACGCTACACATTTGATTGACGCCTGCTCGGGAGCGGCGCTGCTGTTACGATTGGATGCCATCGAAGAGGTCGGATTGTTGGACGAACGTTTTTTTATGTACGCTGAAGATTTGGACTGGTGCAAACGCTTTCGGGATTCGGGTTATTCTGTAGCGTATTATCCTTCGGTTGAGATCATTCACCTCAAGTACCAATCCGGCTTGGAAAATCAGGCAGCACAGCGCAATACAAACCATTGGTTTTACACGACGATGTTGCAGTATTACGACAAGCATTATGCCAATCAATATCCGGGCATCGTGCGATGGGTTCTGCATACCTGGGTGCATCACAAATTGCGTCAACCCTCAAAGATGCGTTGATACATCAAAACGTCTTCCCTACCCGCTGGACTTACGTTCCAGGCTTTCAGCGTGCCTGCACACACGAAACCGCTGCGTTCAAACAAACGAATGCTTGCTGCGTTGCATTTGGGCACGTGTGCATACAGTTGATGTACGTGCAAAAAACGGTCGGCATAGTCGGCGACCAGTTGCAAGGCAATGCCTGCGAATCCCTTATGCTGCTGTTCCGCATCAATCAGTATGCCTACCCCGGCACGGCGGTGATGGGGATCAAAATCATACAAATCGATGGTACCGACAACGGTTCGTTCGGGCTTAATTGTGATCATCAAACGGAGTTGACTGCTTCGATATACATCGTGATCCGACTGTTGAATGTATTGACGCAAGGCGTGTTTGGAAAAAGGACTGAGCGTGCTGCCATACTCCCACAAACGACTGTCGTTTTCCCATCGATACAAACATTCCAGGTCTTCCGGTTCGGGAGACCTCAGACGCATGCGTTCGTTTTCAAGAAAGTTCTTCATCCGATTTCTCTCCCATTTCATGAGACATCCGGCTCTTAGTCGGCCAAATAAATAGAAACATCAGCAAGAGGGCGGCGTACAACATCATTCCTCCCGGCATTGCAGTGAGCAGGTGCACGATTAAGGAGAAAACGGCCAAGACAATCAAGACAGCCAGTCGCAGGTATAGTACCTTTTGATAACGCCTTTGCCGAACAGGTAAGTCGGGCAACAATCGGATTCGAGCGACTTCTTTTTTGGACCAAACGAGCATACCGGGTATGCCAATCATCGCAAGCATGACCAAAATCTGCTGCAAATTGATCCGGGTCTGTTCGGAAACCATCCATCGTGCAAGGGGATTTGCGTAAACATACAGACCGGATCCAAGCATCAAAAACAAGGCTAGTAGATAGAGCGATCGATCGTAATTTGCTTTTTCCATGTTAATTTCCTTTGTAAACTATTCGATGGGTAATGGAACGTCCTAGCGTGATTTCATCGGCATATTCGAGTTCATCTCCTACGGCGATGCCTCTGGCTATGGTTGTAATTTCCACAGACAGATGGGCCAATTTCCGATAGATGTAAAAAGCGGTGGTATCTCCTTCCATGGTCGCCGGTAAGGCGAGAATGACTTCGTCCGCTTCGTGTTCGCGTACCCTAGCGACCAAACTTTCAATTTCCAATTGTGAGGGGCCTACTCCATCCATGGGTGATATGAGTCCGCCCAAAACATGGTAAACGCCCCGGTATTGTCCCGTATTTTCAACCGCCATGACTTCGCGTATATTCTCGACAACACAGAGTTGTTTGTGGTTGCGGTTTTGATCCTGACAGATGGGGCACAAAGACTGGTCAGAGATGTTGTGGCATTCACTGCAATAGCAAACTTCCTCTTTGAGTCGTATCAGCGCTGAACCAAAACGATGCACATCCTCTTGGTTCTGTTTCAGTAAATGCAGGACGAGTCGAAGGGCTGTTTTCTTCCCGATGCCGGGCAACTTGGAAAATTCCTGTACTGCATCTTCTAATAATTGAGATGGGTATGATGTATTCATGCCTTTTGTTTCGTAGGACAAATGTACATAAATAATATTAACTTTGCAGCCATGGAGAATGCCTGGATACTATTGGCAACGCTGGTTGTTTACTTCCTTATTTTACTTGGTATATCCGTTTGGCTGGGAAAGCGAAGGGACAACGACGCGTTTTTTTCCGGCAACCGACAATCGCGTTGGTGGTTGGTATCTATTGGCATGATTGGGGCTTCGGTTTCCGGGGTGAGTTTTGTTTCCGTACCGGGTATGGTCGGGGCCAATCACTATTTGTACATGCAAACCGTGATGGGTTTTTTTGTCGGTTACCTCTTGATTGCCCGGATCTTATTACCGCTCTATTACCGCTTGGAAAACCCCAGTATCTATGCCTATCTCATGGAGCGGTTCGGTTCAAACGCGCAACGTACCGGATCCGCCTTTTTTCTGCTGTCCAAAGGTCTGGGTGCTGCTGCCCGTGTTTACATTGTCGCATTATTACTACATACACTGGTCTTTCAAGCTTTTTCCATTCCCTTTGAGGTGGGCATTGTGCTGCTAATGGGGATGATCTGGCTGTATACGCGCCATTCGGGCATCAAAACCTTGGTGTGGACCGATGCGTTTCAAACCTTGATTATGGTTGCAGCCTTGGTGCTGTTGATTGTGAGTGTGGGTAAGGCACTGGATGGAAATTGGAGCGAGACATTCCGTCAGGTCGAACAGAGCCCCTGGTTTCAGTGGTTTGAGTGGAAGGATTGGCACAGCAAACAACACGTAGGGAAGCAATTCTTCAGCGGTATTTTTATTGCCTTGGTCATGACGGGACTGGATCAGGATATGATTCAAAAGAACCGAAGCATTCCCAGATTGAAGGATGCACAAACCAATATGTACGTATACGGCTTCGCCTTTATTCCGTTAAACTTTTTATTTCTATTTCTGGGGACGTTGATCTTATTGTATGCTCAGCAGGAACAGATTGTTCTGCCGCAAATTGGCGATGAAATCCTACCCATGCTGGCCACTGAAGGATCGTTGGGTTTTTTGCCGGTTTGGCTTTTTACGCTTTCGCTGGTTGCCGCTTCGTTTTCAAGTGCCGATTCATCCATGACGGCTCTAACCACCTCTTTCTGTATAGACATCGCAAAACGGCCCAACGATGTCCGCTTTCGTAAGCGGGTGCATCTGGGCGTTGTATTCTTTTTTATTGTGGCCATTCTTGCGTTTCGATGGGTCAACAACCCATCCATCATTGACCTCATTTATGTCCTGGCTTCCTACACGTACGGCCCGTTGCTGGGCCTGTTTGCCTTTGGACTATTGAGTCGCAGACACGTACATGACCGTAGCATCCCATACATTGCAATCTTGTCTCCACTGATCTGCATGGGCTTGCAGTTCTTTTTCAAGCAATGCTGGCAATATGAAATGGGATATGAGCTGTTGATGCTCAACGGAGCACTGACCTTTTTCGGTTTATTTATTCAATCAAAAAAACAACCCTATGGAAATTAAAAACGCAGTGTTTACGGTAAGTAGTTCAGGTTTGCACGATTGTCCTGAGGCCAAATGGCCGGAATATGCATTTATCGGTCGTTCCAATGTGGGAAAATCGAGCCTGATTAATATGCTGACTCGGAGCAAGAATCTGGCTAAAACCTCTTCCAAACCTGGTAAAACACTGTTGATCAATCATTTTCTGATGGATGAATCTTGGTACATTGTCGATTTACCCGGATATGGTTTTGCAAAAGTAAGTTTGCAGATGCGTGAGAAAATGCATCGCATGATTACTCAATATATTCAGAAGCGCAGTCATCTGGCTTGTTTGTTTGTGTTATTGGATGGGCGATTGACTCCCCAGCAAATCGATCGGGATTTCATTCAGTTTCTTGGTGAAAAGGAGATACCGTTTGCTTTGATTTTCACCAAATTGGATAAGATTAGTGCCTTGAAGTACCAACAGAATCTGGCGGATTGGAAACGGGTTCTTTCTGAGCAATGGGAAGAATTGCCTCGAATGTTTGCCAGTTCATCGGAAACAGGTAAGGGTCGGGAAGAAATTCTTTCGTATATCGAGGAAATCAACGCTGCATTTTGGTCGGAAGGAGATCCCGAAGACTTAAGTCCATCCAACGATGCTGCTGAAGTCGACGACTTGTAAACAGAAAATAGGCCACCATCGCTCCTACTACCCCAATGAATGATCCCGCCAGCACATCCTCAATAAAATGTTGGGAAAGGTATACACGTGAATAGGCCCCCAATGCGGCCACCAACAAGCAGAGCAATTTTTGACTCTGTTTTGGAAGAAAAAAGGCCAACAACATACAGAGTGCAAACACACCGGTGGAGTGCCCCGAGGGAAAACTGTGCGAAGTATGCAACCGAATGCCTTCCACAACGTGAAAGTCCTCCAGGTGTTTAAAAAACACAACCGGCCTGGGTACATCGGGCCACAACAAACGTTTTCCGATCTGAGTCAGGATGCTGGCAAAAGCAGTCGATATGGAGGCGGCCAAAGCGATTCGAAACTTCCAAAAGGTGGTCAACAGAATGACAAAAAAGATGAACGGAAAGGCGCCGGAATGCGTAAGGGTTGAATACAAATGATCCAGAGCCAGGTAGTGGTATTGGTTCAAGAGCCAATGGAGGTCCAGTTTGTCGATGAAAAGGCGCAGACTCAAGATAAAAACAGCCAGCAACAGATAGCTGAGTAAAACGGTCCGGTTGTCTTTTATGAAGTCGTTCGTTTGCATGCACATAATTTTGGATACAAAAATAAACATTTTTATTTCCCTTGCCGCATATTGGTTCTACAAAATAATTTATTGTACTTTTGCACAAAACCAGATTGCTTTGGATTTATTTGAACGCATACGACAAAACGAAGAGCCGGTCTCTAAACTGGCCAGGCAAATGCACGGGTATTTTACCTATCCAAAATTGGAGGGCAAGCCCGGGCCTCGCATGAAGTTTCGGGGTCGTGAGGTCTTGAATTGGAACATTAGCGATCATTTTGGTTTTACTTCCAATCCGGATATCCTTGCATTTGACGAGGAGACGACCAAAAAATGGGGTATTTCCTACCCGGTCGGTAATCGCATCATGTCCGGACACACAACGGTACACGAGCAACTGGAGTCCAGACTCGCAGAGTTTACGGCAAAAGAAGATGCGATTGTGTTAAACTACGGGTACCAAAGTTTTTTTTCCATTCTGGACGCCTTGTGCAACCGAAGTGATGTGATTGTCTACGACTCGTTGGTTCATGCCAGTCTATTGGATGGCATCCGTCTTCATTTAGGGAAGCATTTTGCGTTTCAACACAACAACATCGAGAGTCTTGAGAAACAATTGACCAAGGCGGAAACGGCGGTATTGGACAGCAATGGCGGTATTTTGGTCGTAACGCACGGTGTTTTTAGTACAACGGGAGAGTTCGGTTGCTTGGATAAAATTACCGCGTTAAAATCCCGCTATTCGTTTCGTTTGTTGGTCAATGACGCAGATGGTTTTGCGGTGGAGGGTAAAACCGGAGCCGGTACCGGAGAATTGCTTGGAGTGAACGATCAAATTGATCTGTATTTAGGTTCTTTCTCAAAAGCACTTGCCAGCATCGGTTCCTTTGTATCCGGACCGGAACACATCATGAATTTCTTACGCTACCACATGCGTACACAGATTCATTCCAAGGCATTGCCCATTATCTATGCCGCCGGGGTCTTGAAGCGATTGGATTATCTGGCAGAAAATCCAAAACTGAAGGTAGAATTGCACAAAAAGGTCTTGTATTTTAGAAAGGCTTTGCGTGAGAAAGGCTTTGATACCGGAAATTCCAACGCGGTCGCCATTCCAGTTTTTCTTTCGTGTACGATTTACCAGGCACTCAACTTAATTATTGACCTCCGCGAAAACTACAACGTGTTCTGCCCGGTACTGGTTTATCCATTTGTCATGAAGGATAAATTAATGCTGCGGTTTTTACCGACCATTCTTCACTCCTTGGAAGATATCGACTATACGGTTACGGCTATGTGTGCCGTTCGTCAAAATCTGGAAGACGGCAAATACAACGACAAATCCGATTACATGTCGGATGAAGAAGCTATTTGATGTTATTATTTACGTTGTTTCCACTTCTCGTATTTTGGGAACAATTTTGATGGACTATCCGTATACCAACCATAACCCATTTTGCGTTCCAATCCGATTTCCTGCAGGTCGTATTTTATAATGCCATCTCGGTCGCAGAAAAATGGACGATTGCTTTCCAATTCGTAAAACCGAGCCCATAAATCCTTGGCATTCACGTCATCCACCAAACGCAAATCCCTTTTTCCATCCGAATTGGTATAATATTCCAATCGTTTACCCTGAATGCGATGGGCATCAAACCAAGCCATCGCTGCATGAATGGCTGTTTGTACGCGCTCATTCGGATCGGGTAATTGGAGAAGAAGTTCGACCAGTCCCACCGACTCAGACCCACTCAACGAGGGCAATTCATAGGCACGTGCTTTTGCCGGCAGTAATGTTTCTGCGTCGTGTTGCGCGCACCACAAGGTCAACGAATCGGCTTGTCGATACTGTGTATTTAATATGCACTCGATGCCCAACTCGAAGGATTTTCGTGCCTGCTGTTCTTTGCAGGAATCCAACAGCCCTTCGAACAATTCATGCTCCATACTGATGGCACGCATCAATTGCATGACGTTATTCATGGCATTGTCGTTGTAGGTGATGTGTGTATAATATCCGTCCGTTCTTGAGAACTGTCGAAAGCCTCCGTTTGGATACTGTAGACTTAGAATAAAATCAAATCCACGATTCAAGGCATTCTTATAGCACGTATCGCCGGTTGCACGGTACATGTTTGCCAAAAAGATGATTTCCGAGTACGTCGCTGCGTTGTCGATGGTCGCATCACGAACGATTGCTTTTGCCGCGAGCCCTTTGCTACGAAACGTTTCATCCATGGGTTCAACCGGATATTTGAAGTTTTTCGGCCAGCCTCCGTTGTCTTTTTGCAAAAGCAAAACGTAATCGGCAACAACCAATGCTTCGGGCGTACGATACCAATCAGCTGATTTAAAAAGTGTATTATTCCCTTTTCGCAGCGTTTGTGCGTGGAGCGTTACGGTAGAAAAAAGTATGATGAATAAGGTAATGCCTACGTCTTTTTTCATTGAGGTTGTATTTTTATGGCTTCAAATGTAGGAATATTTTTATGAAAACTGCCGCTTTTTAAGGTATGTTTTCGGTGTGGGTTTTTGTAACTTTGCAGTCCGGTAAGGAATTCGCCTTACTTTAAACATCGTTTTCATTATGATATCCATGCACAATTGGTTTGAATGTAAAATACAATCGGAAAAAACAGCCGAGGACGGAAAACAAAAAAAAGTCACGGATACCTACCTGGTCGATGCCATGAGTTTTACGGAAGCAGAAGCACGTGTCATCAAGGAAGTAGAGCCATACATGACTGGAGAATATACGGTATCCAACATCAAACGCAGCAAAATTCAAGAACTTTTTGACGCCATCGAAGGTGACCGTTGGTACAAAGCCAAAGTCCTGTTTACCATCATCGATCCGGACAAAGGCAGAGAAAAAAAGGTGGCAGCTTCTATGCTGGTCCAGGCATCCAATATTGAAGATGCGTTGCGACGTTTGCACGAAGGAATGAAAGGAACGATGAGTGATTACGAAATTGCCATGATCACCGATACGCCTATCTTGGACATTTTCCCATTTTCTGCGGATAAAGAAGTCGATAAAATACCTTCCGAATCATGAACACATCCCGTTTGACCGAACGTTTGCATACCCTCGTAAACCAACTGCCCAAGCATGTGCAGTTGGTTGCTGTCTCAAAATTTCATCCGATTGAACAAATCATGGAAGCCTATCGCGCCGGTCAACGACAATTTGGAGAAAGTCGCGTACAAGAACTTTGTTCTAAAGTGACTCAACTACCAAACGATATCGAGTGGCATTTTATCGGTCACTTGCAAACAAACAAAATCAAACAAATCAGTTCGTTTGTTTCGTTGATTGAAGCGGTGGATTCCCTTCGACTGCTTCAGGCTATCAACAAGGAAGGCGAACGCATTAACCGCAGAATCCCCTGTCTCCTACAAGTATACATCGCAAAGGAAGATACAAAGTACGGTTTCCTGCCCGAGGAATGCCGTTCCCTCTTTGAGTCCGTAACCATCGACGCTTTTCCCTATATCCAGTTCAAGGGATTGATGGGGATGGCAACCTTTACAGAAGATCGCGTACAGATAAAAGCGGAATTTGAACAACTGAGAGCCTTATACGACGAAATCCGGCAGAAGCATGCTGCGTTCGTGCCGGATTTTTCCGTATGTTCAATGGGTATGAGCAGCGATTACGATTTGGCTATCGAAGCAGGTAGTACCTTGATTCGAGTCGGAACAGCCATCTTTGGTCATCGAAGCTATTGAGTTTTAAACCGGTATTTTTTCGATACGTGTTTGATGACGACCGCCATCAAAGGATGTTGTCAAAAATGTTTTTACGATTTCAATGGCCGTTTCTTTGTCTACAAAACGTGCAGGCAGACACAGTACATTCGCATTGTTGTGCTGTCTTGCCAAAGCTGCAATGTTGGTATCCCAACACAAAGCACCGCGTACACCTTGGTGTTTGTTTACAGTAATGCACATACCTTGCCCGGAACCACAAATCGATATACCAACAGGACACTCTCCTACTTCTACGGCTTCTGCCATTGGATGTGCAAAATCGGCATAATCACAACTATCGGGTGAATACGTTCCAAAATTGGTAAACTCGATTTTTTCTGCCGTCATCCAATCAAGGATAAATTCTTTTAATTCATATCCGGCATGATCGCTGCATATGGCGACCGGTGGGACATCATCAGGATTCATATAAAAAGTTCGTATTAAGTTTATTTCGCAAATGTACAAAAAAATCAATTACGATGTGCAGAGTAAAAAAGAAAAGTGACCGGTTTTGATTCCGGTCACTTACTTATTGTACAATTGATTAGAGCATTTTCTTCACCAGATTGTATACATTCTGACCGGTGAATCCAAGTTTTTCATCCAACACTTTATACGGTGCGGAAAAGCCAAAGGATTCCAATCCCCAGATGCTTCCATTCTCTCCAACCAGACCCATAAGATTTACAGGCAAACCGGCTGTCAACCCAAAGCGTTTCACGCCTTTTGGTAATACGGACACCTGATAATCTTCCGATTGGCTGCGGAACAAACCTTCCGAGGGAACGGAGACAATACGTACCTTTACTCCGTCTGCACGCAACAGCTGTGCACCTTCGACCAATGTAGCTACTTCCGATCCGGAAGCCAGCAATACAACATCCGGAGTACCATCACATTCAACCACATAGGCACCTTTTTGTGCGCCCATTGCTTTTTGATAGCTGCTATCGGGCAGGTTGGTGATGTTTTGACGGCTCAAGATAAAGGCAGTCGGTGTGCTTGTGTTTTCTAAAGCCAACTGATAGGCTACGGTTGTTTCGTTCACATCGGCCGGACGCAAGACCAGCATGGAGTTGTGTCCCTTGTGATTCTTGAGCTTTTCCATCAAACGAATCTGCGCTTCTTGCTCCACCGGTTCGTGTGTCGGTCCGTCTTCACCCACGCGGAAGGCATCGTGCGTCCAAATAAACTTGACCGGAACTTCCATCAAGGCAGCCATGCGAACGGCAGGCTTCATGTAATCTGAGAAAACAAAGAAGGTACCGCAAGCGGCAATAACACCTCCGTGCAAACCCATACCGATGCAAACGCAAGCCATGGTCAGCTCAGCCACACCGGCTTGTAAAAAGGAACCACTAAAGTCATCGGCAGTAAACGCTTTGGTTTTTTTCAGGAAACCGTCGGTTTTGTCGGAGTTTGAAAGGTCGGCCGAGGCTACAATCATATTTTCAACCTTCTCTGCCAAGGCAGCCAACACCGTAGCGGAAGCAGCACGTGTGGCTTGTCCCGGTTTTTGTTCGATGGTTGACCAGTCAACTTTTGGGTTGATACCGGCAAACCAGTCGGCCATTTTCTTTGCAGCTTCCGGGTTCTGTGCAGCCCATTGTGCTTTGGCCGCGTAGCGTTCGGCTACAATCGACTCGAGTTCAAGCGCACGCTTTGCATACAATTCACTGACTTCGGGAAATATCACAAAAGGGTCCTCGGGATTGCCTCCCAGATTGGCGATGGACTTCTCAAAGCTTGCTCCGGCTTCGCCCAACGGCATACCGTGCGTTGCACATTTATTTTCGTAACTGTTGCCTTCTTTATCCAAAGCCCCTTTGCCCATTACGGTCTTACCAATAATCAACGTAGGTTTGCCCTGAACCGCTTTGGCCTGTTTGATGGCAGCACGCAAGGCTTCTACGTCGTGACCGTCTACGGACAAAACTTCCCAACCCCAGGCTTTGTATTTGGCAGCCGTGTCTTCACTGGTGACCGAAGAAGTTTCGGTTGACAGCTGAATATCGTTTGAGTCATAAAACATGATCAAATTATCCAATCCCAAGTGACCGGCCAAACGACCGCCTCCTTGTGAGATTTCTTCTTGAATACCCCCATCGGATATATAGGCATAGATGGTTTGATTCATTTGATCACCAAACTTTGTTTTCAAGAATTTTGCGGCAATGGCAGCACCGACGGCATACACATGACCTTGTCCGAGCGGACCTGACGTATTTTCAATGCCTCTTTCTACATCGACCTCGGGGTGACCCGGTGTCGGACTTCCCCATTGACGAAATTGTTTTAATTCATCCAAGGTAAATTTTCCGGCAAGGGCAAGCTGAGAATATAGCATCGGAGACATGTGTCCCGGATCTAAAAAAAAGCGATCGCGTCCTTCCCATTTCGGGTTTTTCGGATCGTATACCAAAAATTCAGTAAAAAGGACGTTCATAAAGTCGGCACCTCCCATGGCTCCACCGGGGTGACCAGACTTGGCTTTTTCCACCATCGATGCAGCGAGGACACGGATATTGTCCGCTGCCTTGTTCATTAAAGCGGTATTATTCATACGTATACAGATTATTTTTGACAAAGATACAGATTCTTTCTACATTTGACGGTATGAAAAGGACTTTTTGCGTGCATTTATGCCTGTTTATTCTATGCTATGCAGCAAGCTTAGAGCTGCTTGCCGTTCCTGCTCCCCGACGATTGATTCGGATCGATCAACCCGACGGCAGTCGTTTTGACGCATACCTCATCGGAGACGAATTTGCCCGATATGCCCGTACCCCGGACGGCTATGTTGCGCTACCCGATGCCAACGGGTTTTATCGGTTTGCAGAAAGTAGTCCGGATGGCTCGTGGCGCATAGGCCCACACGTCGTTATGGATCAATCCGTTCGATCAAATGAGCTTACAAGCTACGTTCAACAACTAAAGAAGCCTGCAAAAAACGAAACAATTCTGCGCAACGCTGCGATTGAGAATCGTCTGAATCGTTGGAATCAGGACGTTCAATTGAGATCTTCGTCTGCTTCAAGAGCCAATGCCTATCCTACCAAGGGCTCCGTCCATAGCCTGGTGATTCTGGTTAATTTTTCAGATGTGGGCTATGTTACCCCAAAAGCATTGGACCGTTTTGATCGAATGCTGAACGAAGTGGGGTTTCAGGACGACGGACACATCGGCAGCGTACGTGATTATTACAAGAATCAATCCAACGATTTGTTTGACCCCACTTTTCACGTAGTGGGTCCGGTGACTTTGGATCAGCCGTATGCCTATTATGGAGCAAACGATGCTGACAACGAAGATACCGACATACGTCCGGCGCACATGATACGAGATGCCTGTGTAAAATTGGATGATCTGATTGATTTCTCACGCTTTGACGCCAACGATGATGGGTATGTTGACAACATCTATGTGTTTTATGCGGGCAAGGGAGAAGCAGATGGGGGAAATGCCAATACGATATGGCCGCATTCCTGGTCCTTACAAAGTGCCGGTCTGACCCTTAAGCTCGATGGGTGTACCATCAACGGATATGCCTGCAGCCCTGAACTGCAAGGAGACGAATCGACCACAGGCATCGGTCTTTTTGCGCACGAATACGGCCACGTTCTGGGGTTGATGGATCTGTACGACGTGGATTACGACAGCTACAACGGACAGGCTTTTGACGTTGGAGACTGGTCACTGATGGCATCAGGCGCGTACAACGGCAACAGTGCAGTACCGCCTGCGTTAACGGCGTTGGAGCGCATGCAGTTGGGCTGGCTCAGTCCAACGGAACTGGACAGTCTTCCGGCAAGTGTCGCCTTGTCAGATCTGGAATCCTCCAACGATGCGTACATTCTGTACACCGAACATCCGGAGGAATACTACCTGCTTGAGAACCGTCAACAAAACTCAATCGGCTGGGATGCCTTCGTACCGCATCACGGACTGCTCGTCTACCACATTGACCAGCGAAGCGATGAAACCATTACATTGAGCTATTATGGCAAGCAGGTCGAACTAACATTTGCCCAGCTATGGGAACGAAACTTGATCAACGCAATCGCCGCACATCAATGTGCGGACATCGTGGAAGCCGATAACATCGGAATTGTTTACACCGGTGGCAATTACCTTTCGTACCGTACAAGTTTGCGCGGAGATCCATTCCCGGGTTCATATGGTATAACGACTCTCACCGACGAAACCGTTCCATCGATGAGAAGTTGGTCCGGAAAGGCCTTGAACAAGCCCATCAGTCATATTCGGGAAATCAACCAGAAAATCTATTTCAACTACAGAGGAGGGGCACATTTTGACCAAATTCCAATAAACCTTCAAACATCCGATGTAGAAGCGTTCACGTTTCAAGCCAAATGGGCTGCGGTGGAAGATGCGACCGAATACAACCTCTTCGTTCAATCGACAGCGGACAGCAGCGCTCAGTTTCAAATCAATCACATTCAAGACACAACATACACAGTTTCCGTAATGGCTGACACGACTGCCTATCAGTGGAGCGTACAAGCAAGCAACGGCTTCAGTCAAACGCGTTTCTCCATCCCGGCGTCCGTTCAGACGTACAACGGAGCACCCACCTTGCTGACGGCTTCCGATCCGGATCCGTTTGAGTTTGTTTTATCTTGGAAATCCTTCGATTGGGCGGACGGGTATTGGGTGGATGTATACACCTTGGACACGAATGGAAACAAGCAATCGGTTGACATGTACGAATCCAGATTTACGACGACGAACCAACTTTTGTGTACCAATCTGGACGATGAAACCACCTATTATGCGCAAGTACGCTCCAGTTATGCTCCGTTTACATCCCAAGCAAGTGACGTGCTTACCATCCGGACGCCCAATTCGGATCGAATCGTTCCCATTGTTCAGAATCAAACGGTTTCGTTGAAGGGAGCAGAACAGGGCACTACGATTCGGGTGTATGATGTGTATGGAAAATTATTCATTGAATCAGTCCATCCTGTTTTTGAGCTCTCCCGCTCCGGATTGTACCTAATAGAAACTTCGCTCAAGGGACAAACGAAGCGGTTCAAAGTGGTTGTTCGCTGACGCGCACGAATAATAGGAAAAGAAGAAGGGGTTGTGTCCACAACTTTGTGCTGACACAACCCCCATATTCTATAGAGTAAAACCCTTATTCCCCTTTATAAAAGGCTTCTTCGGTAATCTTACCCAACGTCAGGTAGCGCTGGTATACACCTTCGTAGTATGCGACTTGATCGGGCTGCGGAACGTATTCCATTGCAAAGCCCTGTCCCATTGCTTTTTGGGCGTCTTCAACACGTGTATACACACCGGCGACAACAGCAGCAAACATCGAGGCTCCAAAAGCACAGGCTTGATCACTCTTTGCCACTTTGATGGGTTTATTCAAGACGTTGGCCATGGTTTGCATGACAAACGGTGATTTCAACGAAATGCCACCAATACCGATAACACTATCCATGCGAACGCCTTGTTCCTTGTATCGGTCGGCAATGGCTCTAGATCCAAAAGCAGTTGCTTCGACCAAGGCGCGGAAAATCATGGGCGCCGTTGTTCCCAGGTTGAGTCCGGTGATGGATCCTTGTACCCATTGACTGGCATCCGGAGTTCTGCGACCGTTCATCCAATCGGTGGCCAACACGGTGCTCTCTTCAGGATTGATCGCAGCCGCTTGTTCCGATAAAACCGGGATCAGGCGATCCAGGGCCTCGTCCATCAGTTTTTGTTTGGTGGCATCATCCAACAAGGTCGAGGTTTCGACCAAGGCTTCCAACGGCCAGGCCAAAACACGCTTAAACCATGCATAAATATCCCCAAAAGCCGATTGTCCGGCTTCAAGCCCTATATAACCGGGCACAACCGAACCATCCACTTGCCCACAGATACCGGGAATCAATTTATCCTTCATATCTTCGTAGGAAGCAATCATGATGTCACAGGTCGAAGTACCGATGACACGCACCCAGGTGTTGGGTACTATTTCAGCACCGACAGCGCCCATATGGCAGTCGAAAGCCCCTACTCCAACAGCGACGTTGGTTGTGAGTCCCAAACGTTTGGCCCACTCTTCCGTCAAATAGCCCACACGTGTATCGCTGGCAAAGGTTTCTTGAAACAAACGGTCACGGTATCCGGTCAAAAGCGGATCCAACGTTGTCAAAAATGCTTCGGAAGGCAATCCATTCCAACTTTCGGACCACATGGCTTTGTGACCGGCAGCACAGCGACTGCGCTTCATGGTTTCGGGTTTGGTCTCTCCAGTGATTAATGCCGGTAACCAGTCGCAATGTTCTACAACAGAGTAGGCTGCATTACGAACCTTTTCGTCGGAACGGAGCACATGAAGCACTTTAGCCCAAAACCATTCCGAAGAATATATGCCACCTTCGAAGGCTGTGTAATCGATCTCCCATTGAGCAGCCAAGGCATTGATTTCATCGGCTTCCTTAAGTGCCGTATGATCCTTCCACAACACAAACATGGCGTTGGGATTCTCTTCAAATTCGGGCAACAACGCCAAGGGTGTTCCGTTGGCATCGGTTAGTACGGGTGTACTACCCGTCGTATCAAACGAGATTCCGACCACGTTGGCTGCAACGGAAGCATCACACTTGGAAAGTGCTTCTTTGATGCTTGCTTCCATCACTTCCGTATAGTCCTTGGGGTGTTGACGATATTGATTGGCGGTGGGTTGACAGTATAAACCTTTCATCCAACGCGGATAGTATTTTACCGAGGAGGCTTGTTCTTCTCCGGTAACGGCATCTACGATTAGGGCACGACACGAGTCCGAACCGTAATCGAGTCCGATCACATATTTTTTTGTACTCATCGAAGGGCTTTGTTTAGCAAATAATACATTTCGTTGTTTCGCAGTTCTTGCTTAAAAGAACGTAACGTGGTCTGCTCATCAATCAACAGCATTTCAATGTCTGCAATGTCTGCAAAGTCTTCCATGTACTCAGCAGTCAAGGCAAAAGAAAAACTGGAGTGGTGTGTTCCACCGGCCAAGATCCAGGAACCAACACCCACTTCGAGATTGGGTTTAGGAATCCACAACGCAGAAGCAACGGGTAGTTTTGGAGTAGGATTGGATTTGATGACTTCTACTTCGTTTACAATCATACGGAATCGGTTGCCCATATCGACTACGGTACAAGCAATACCCTGTCCTTCACAGGTTTTGAATACCAGTCTGGCGCAGGTACCCGAGTCACCAATTCCCAGGTAATGCACTTCGACGCGCGGTTTGTCTACGGCAATATCCGGATTAATTTCCAACATATGTGATTGAAGAATGGAGCTGTTTTGTCCGTCAAAATTCAACACATAATCCTCAAGGAAGGAACTGCCTCCAGCCAGACCTTGTCCCATGACGTACATGCTGCGACAAAGTGCAGCCGTCTTCCAATCGCCTTCAGCCCCAAAACCATAACCTTCGGACATCAAACGTTGTGAAGCAAAACCCATCAACTGATTCATGCCTTCGAGCTCATCAAAACTGGTAGTAAAGGCCTTGGCACCCTTGTCTTCCAAAAAGCGCTTCAAACCAATTTCTTGAGCGGCAGCATCACGAACAAAACGATGGTTGGCACCGCCTTTGGCTGCATCGGGCGCAAAATCGTATAGTTCTTCGTACGTTGCTACCAGTGCGTCAATCTCCGCATCCGTAACCGCATTTACATAGGGCACCAATTTTGCAATGGGTGCATTGTCTACATGATATCCGAAACGGATTTCGGCTTCAACTTTGTCTCCGTCGGTTACGGCTACGTTGTTCATGTTGTCTCCAAAGCGAATGATGCGCATGGTTTGAGCGTCTGCCCAAGCAGCAGCAACACGCATCCAAACGGCGATTTTACTGTGTACGTTGGCATCTTTCCAATGACCGACGACAACTTTGCGGTTTTTGCGCAAACGACTGACGATGTGACCAAATTCACGGTCACCGTGCGCACTTTGATTCAGGTTCATGTAATCCATATCGATGGAATCCCATGGGATTTGTGCATCAAATTGCGTGTGCAGATGCAACAAGGGTTTTTTATAATCCATCAAACCATGGATCCACATTTTGGCCGGTGAAAAGGTGTGCATCCATGCGATGACGCCGATACAGGCGGTATCGGCATTGGCAGCACGGAAGGCATCCGATACTTCGGCGGAGGAGTTTACGGTTCCTTTATAAACCACTTTTACGGGTAGGTTGCCGGAGGCATTCAAGCCTTTGACCATTTCGTTGGAATGTGCATCGACTTTGACAACGGCATCACCACCGTACAACAATTGAGCACCGGTAAAAAACCATACTTCTAAATCTTGAAACTGTTTCATCTTGTTTGTATTTGTTATGTTCTTATTGTCCATAATACGCTCCCGGTCCATGTTTGCGATAAAAATGCTTCTGGATCAGATGTGGATTCATATCAACGTTGGGATTGAGTTGCACGGCGATTTGCGCCATCCGGGCGACTTCTTCCATGACAACGGCATTGTGTACCGCATCGTGTGCGTCTTTTCCCCAGGTAAACGGCCCATGATTCTTGACCAGTACACCGGGAATCTGATCGGGGTTTTTTCCTTGAAAACATTCCACAATGACTGTACCAGTTTCCAACTCATACGCTCCTCCCATCACTTCCTGTTCGGTCATGCTGCGTGTACAGGGAATGTCGGCACTGAAATAATCGGCGTGTGTGGTTCCAAGGATCGGTATGGACAGACCGGCCTGTGCCCAGGATGTCGCATAGGTAGAATGCGTGTGAACCACGCCACCAATGTTTTGAAAAGCCTTGTATAAGGCAAGATGTGTGGGTGTGTCGGATGAAGGTTTTAAGGAACCTTCTAAGACGTTTCCATCCAAATCGATGACGACCATATCGGACGCTTTCATCGTGTCGTAGGATACGCCGGAAGGTTTGATCACGACGACCCCCTTCGTTCGATCAATAGCACTTACATTGCCCCATGTAAACAGGACCAATCCATGCTTTACCAAATCAATATTGGCTTTAAATACTTGTTCTTTAAGTTCTTGTATATCCATGTATTTAATTGTATTTTTTACACTTTATAACGTACAATCTGCGCTTTTACTAACAACTTACGGATAAAATAGTTTGATCGACTACAGAGCGAAATGAATTCCTTCGAGCTTGGCTTTTTCGTACCGCTCCTTGTCGAACGAATACAAGTAGGCTCCTCGCTTTGAGGAAGTTTTATCCTTCTCATCCAGCTTGACCAAAAAAGGCATACTTTGAAGCTTTTTTCTAAAATTCCGCTTATCGATGCTTATACCATAGATGGCTTCGTAAAGTGCCTGCAATTGAGGTACGGTAAAACGCTCTGGAAGCAGATTGAATCCGATGGGTTTGGTCGAAGCTTCAATGCGCAATCGTTTCAGCGCAGAATGCACCATTTCCGGATGATCAAAAATAAGTGCAGGCAAATCGTCCAGATCCCTCCAATATGCGTTGTGAAGGCGCACCTGCTCGCGATTGGAATCAGCAACATTGATCAAGGCATAAAAGGCAACAGATAAAACACGCTCTCCCGGATCCCGATCAATCTTACTAAATAGCATCAGTTGATCCATGTAGACTTCATCTAGTCCTGTTAGCGTCGATAACACGCGTGCAGCGGCGACCTCCGCACTCTCCTGTGCTTCAATAAAACCACCGGGCAAGGACCATTGTCCCTTAGCCGGCTCCATGTTTCGTTTTAAAAGCAAAAGACTCAGACGACCTTCAGAAAAACCAAATATGATGCAATCGACAGCTACATAGAACTGAGTCTGATCACGATAAAACGTTTGATACATATCTGTTGAGTATACAGATCGCAGGCAAACGCGTGTTTGCCTGCGATCCGGAATTTACATAAGTTTACCAGAAATAAGCATACAAAGCAGCAATGATGACGACAATCCCCATTGCACCAAATAAAAATCCATTATCTGTTTTGAACAGCTCCGGATTAAATTCATAAGCTTTTTCATCTTGGGTCGCAGAACGCGCATTGGTAAACATAATGATGGATAGGAAAGCCATCATAAAGACCATCATAAAGATGGAATTGAAACCGATGTTGTTCAAGCTCATGCCAAACAGGTCGGAACCAAACACAATACCGGCAATCGTCATAACCACCGCTGCGATCGCAAAACCCCATCCGGCGACATTCAAGCGCTGTTTGTTTTTGGCTGATAGCTCATTTGCTTTGACCTGATTCTTATCCGTCAACGTCAAGACAACAGCCATCGTGATTAATATCATACAGACATATCCCATACGCATGATAAACGGTAGGTCCGGCAAGGCAATCTTCATAATGATACCCACCGGGATGGTTGCGATCGTTGTCCACAAGGCAGCACGATTGGTCGCACGTTTCCACAAAAGTCCCATACCGAAAACCACGACAACACCCGGATAGATAAATCCGGTAAACTCCTGAATGTACTGGAACGCCTGATCCAAACCACCCAACAGCGGCTTGGCTGAAATGGCAGCAATAATCAAAGCAATAAAGGCTGTGATTCGACCGATTTTTACCAACTGATTTTCGGTCGCATTTTTATTGATGATGGTTTTGTAAATATCCATCGTAAAAATGGTCGACGTAGAATTGAGCATTGAAGCCAAAGAAGAAACCACGGCAGCAACCAAGGCTGCAAAGGCCAAACCACGAATTCCAATTGGGGCAAAGTTACGAAGCAACCAAGGGTATGCTTCGTCGGCTTTACCAATGGTGCCCGAAAGGGTCTCGTGTAAACCGGGGAAATCGGCCTGATGTGTAAACATTACGTAGGCTGTAATACCGGGAATGACAACAATCAGGGGAATAAGAATCTTTAGATATCCGGCAAAAATCAAACCGCGTTTGGCTTCTTTCAAGCTTTTTGCTGCCAAACCTTTTTGAATGATGTATTGGTTAAAGCCCCAGTAGCCTAAATTGGTCAACCACATGGCGCCAAAAATAACGGCAAGCCCAGGAAGTTCTTTGTAGCGTTCTCCGTCCATGTTCTGATCAATGATCATGCTGAAATGCAAATCACCCGGCGTTTCACGAACCTTAGCCAAGACAGTCTTAAACCCTTCAATGGCGCTATTGGCCTCTCCACTGACTGCTTCCAAAGCAAACCAGGCAGTGATTAAACCACCTCCTACCAGGAAGATCACTTGCAATACATCGGTCAAAGCTACCGATTTCAAACCACCCCAGATGGAGTACAGGCCGGCAAACAAAAACAATCCAATCATCCCGTACATAATGGGTACATCAAGGATTTGTTCCATAGCCAATGCACCCAACCAAGCGACAGAAGTCAGGTTTACAAAGACGTATACCAACAACCAGAAGAAGGAAAAGAAAAAGGCCACACCCGTTCCATAACGTTCACGAGACAACTGAGGCATGGTATAAATCTTTTTGTCGATCATCTCAGGCAACAAAAATTTGGCGACCAAAATCAGTGTTATTGCGGCCAACCACTCGTATGCAGCAATACCCAATCCAATCCGATACCCGGATCCGGACATGCCAATAAAGTGTTCGGCTGAGATGTTGGCCGCAATCAACGAGGCTCCAATAGCCCACCAGGAAAGCGTACCACCGGCAAGAAAATAATCTTTTGAATCTTTCTCATGCCCTTTGGGTGAGCGTGAAAGCCACAATCCCAAAGCCACAATCAAGATGACATACGACACAAAAATGACGTAGTCAATGGTTGTAAATCCAGCGTTCATAAATAAATATTAATGGTTAAAGGTTAAAAATGTTCTACTTACTTGACGACACCAAACTGATAGATGCAGCGACTCGTATAGGTTTCACCGGGTCTCAATACAACTGAAGGCCAATCGGCTTTGTTGGGACTGTCCGGATGGTGCTGTGTTTCCAGACACAATCCAACCCGTTGTTGATAGACAATGCCTTTTTTTCCGGTGACGGTTCCATCCAGGAAGTTACCGGAATAGACCTGAATACCGGGTTCGTCTGTAAAGACAGTCAAACTACGTCCACTGACGGGATCGATGGCAATAGCCGCCGGCTTGCTTACATCACCGGAAGTGTTTAACACCCAATTGTGATCGTATCCGTTTCCGTTTTTAAGTTGTTCAAAATCAAACTGATCGATTCGATCCCCAATACGGGTAGACGTACGAAAATCCATAGGGGTCTGATCGACTGTGGCAATTTCGCCTGTTGTCATAAAGGTTTCATCAACAGGGGTATAAGCATCTGCATCCACCCATAAGGTATGATTCAACACCGTTTCTTCCGGATTTCCGGTTAGATTAAAATACGAGTGGTTGGTCAAATTGATGATGGTGGGCTTGTCTGTTACGGCTTCGTATTGAATGTCGATGGCATTGTCGTCGGTCAAGTGATACGTCGCTTTGGAGGTCAATTCTCCCGGGAAACCCATTTCGCCATCCTCAGCAACATAACGAACCACGAGAGTCTGGTCGTCAATTTGATCGATATCAAACATGCGATATTGGAAACCCTTAGAGCCTCCATGCAAACTGTGACCAAAATTGTTCGTATCCAACTGATACGTTTGCCCATCCAGGGTAAATTTGCCCTGGTTGATCCGATTTCCGTAGCGACCGATGAAGGCGCCAAAATCGGTAGAATGATTTAAATACCCACCAATGGAATCAAAACCAAGGACAACATCGGCAAACGTTCCTTGATTGTCCGGTACCCAGATTGACACAATTCGTGCACCAAAATTGGTCATACACACTTCCATCCCTCCTGCATTTTTCAATACATACAATTGGTTGGGTTTTCCATTGATTTCCATCTGAAAATCAGATGGTTTCAATCCAGACAGCGTGGTCTTTTCTTCTTCTTGACACGCAAATAAAAATGGCATTGCTGAAAGACAAATCAGCCCTAAAATTTTTTTCATCGTATTCAGGTTAAGCGAATGATTGGTAATTAATGGTGTAAAAGTAACACTTATTTCAACGGATACCCTTTAGAAAATTATGTTTTACAACACAGAAAATCCGGACGATGGTCTTCCGGATTTTCCTATTATACGCTCACTTAATGATACGAACCTCAAGGGGATGTTTCAATGCATCTCGTTTATTGGATAGATACTGAACCCAGGCCTGATCGGTTGGAGTAAGGTATTGATCCCATCCGGCACCGAAATAATAGCGATAAACTTCACCCATTTTGTACGGGGCTAATGCGACCACGTGTTCCGGAATCATGCGGTACTCTACCGCATTTTCGGGAAAAACCAAACCGATAAAACCTCTTCCGGAAAATTGGGGTTGTTTTGTCTGTGACCACATACCTTCGGCATAAGCCAAATAACCCTGTTCCGGCAAACCCATCACATTTTGAATGGTATCGTGGAGAAAAATACCGCTCGCCAATTGGAAGTCGGAAACCTCTCCTGTATAACGAACCTGCATCTCGTTTAAGTGGCTACCTGCATCCAGGGTGATTTTCATTTCAGCCGATACGCCCTGTGTATTTCCAGCAAAAGGAATATTGTCATAAAAAAGGACAAAAGAAGCACGCAACGGGCCGTTCTCGAGGATTTTAACACGATCGTAGTGCCCACCGACAAACAGCGAATCATGGATAAACGGTGCAATGGAACCAGCCCCCAGTGTATGCCCTACTTTGTAGCAATCCAACCCTTCACCATGATCTTCGTGATAGGAAGCTTCTCCGGCTAAGTCGGCTTTATACCATTTATTGACAATTAGTTCCGGAGTCCGCTTGAACCACACATCCACTCCATTGCTTGGATTTTCTGCAGCCAATGCTGGCCCATACATACGGAAAGCCACTTTATCATTTTCCCAGGTGATGTCATCTTTGCGTTCTGTAATCTGACGCACAAAAACCTTCGAATCAAATGTTTCCGTTTTTCCTTTGACAATTGAATACCGTACTTCTGTACCCGCTTTAACGTCTGCCGGGAAAATCAACGAAGCGTCGTTGCTTTCTCCTTTATTGATCAGCTGAAAAGGCAGTTGCTGACCGGACGTATCGACAAGGATCCAATCTCCGGATGACATATCCGGCAGATCACACGCACAGATTTCGACCATTTCACTTTGACGATCGACATCGGAATTGTTTAAGACAACTATATCAATGGACTGTGTACAGGCCGTGGACAACATTGCTGACAACAGCAAAACGGAATACATGTATTTTTTCATTTGGATTGATTTCAGATTTAAAAAAACAGCAGGTGTCCAATAAGTGGATACCCGCTGCTTTGAAAAATTATTTCGGTTGCTTGCCTATATATGCCAAGATTCCTCCGTCTACATATAAAATGTGTCCGTTCACAAAATCGGAAGCACCGGAAGCCAAGAATACAGCCGGGCCGGAAAGATCCTCAGGCGTTCCCCAACGAGCAGCCGGAGTTTTGGATATGATGAAATCATTAAAAGGATGACCCGGTGTACGAAGCGGTGCAGTCTGCGGGGTAGCAATGTAACCCGGTCCCAAACCATTTACCTGAATATTGAATTCACCCCACTCAGAAGCAAGGTTTTTGGTCAACATCTTCAATCCACCCTTAGCGGCAGCATACGCGACAACGGTTTCACGACCCAATTCGCTCATCATGGAACAAATATTGATGATTTTACCGGAACGCTTGGCGATCATGCCGGGAGCAACAGCTTTGGCCACAATAAACGGACCGTTTAAGTCGATATCAATCACCTGACGGAATTCAGCGGCCGTCATGTCAACTGCAGGAATGCGTTTGATGATCCCGGCATTGTTCACCAGAATGTCGATGATTCCAACTTCCTTTTGGATTTTGGCAACCATTTCGTTTACCTGATCTTCGTTGGTCACATCACACACATAACCGTGTGCATCAATGCCACTTTTTTTATACTCTGCCATACCGTTTTCTACCAATTCTGCCTTGATGTCATTGAAAACGATGGTTGCACCTGCTTCAGCATATGCTTTTGCAATGGCCATCCCAATACCGTAAGAAGCACCGGTTATCAGTGCGATCTTGCCTTCTAATGAAAAATTTGTCATTGAAATGAATATTAAATTGATTGTGATGATTTATTTCAAATCGGTACTCTTGAAGAAATCCTGATCGCCGTAATCCAGGTTCTCTCCCCCCATCCCCCAGATGAAGGTGTAGTTGGACGTGGCAGCCGCGGAGTGAATGGACCATTCCGGAGACAGTACGGCCTGATCACCCTGCATCCAAATGTGACGCGTTTCTTTCGGGTCTCCCATAAAATGACAGACAGCCTGGTCTTGTGGCACTTCAAAATAGAAATATGCCTCCATCCGACGACTGTGAATGTGTGGTGGCATGGTATTCCATACACTGCCCGGAGCCAACTCGGTCATACCCATTTGTAGCTGACAGGTTTCAAGTACCTGGTTGACAATCATCTTATTGATGTTACGGTGATTGGAACCCTCTAGACTACCCATCTCTACACAAACGGCATCCTGCTTGGTAATTTTTTTATCCGGACAGGTTTTGTGCGCAACCAGTGAATTAAAATAGAATTTTGCAGGCTTATCTGCATCCTTGCTTTCAAAAACGACTTCACGATCACCTGCTCCCAAATACAAAGCTTCTTTATATTCCAGTTCAAAGGTTTGATCGCCTACTTTCACAACTCCGGTTCCGGCACCTACGTTAAAAATACCCAACTCACGTCGATGCAAAAAGTGAGGAGCCTTGAGCGGATCGATGGATTCAAGCGGAAGGGCCTCACCCACCGGCAGCGCTCCACCTACAATCATACGGTCGATCATGGAATACACCAAATTGACTTCATTCTTTACAAACAACGTTTCTATTAAAAACTCTTTTCTCAACCGATCGGTATCATACGATTTGGCATCTGCCGGGTTGGAAGCATAGCGAATCTGATAGTTTGTTTTCATTTCAAATATATTTATTTAGGTTGTATACGTTTCAAAATGGACGACTCCTACCTGCAAAGTTACTCGATTTGTTGAATAATCCCAGTATTCTGCATTCAATTAATCCTGCACTCGAACGCTATTATTGTGTAAAAAAGACGGTTGCCGCATTAAACCAATTGGGAGATTCTGCATCCAAGCAGTACTAATTTGAATAAATCACCTATGAAAAAGCTGTATTCTGTTCTGCTGCTCCTGGTCCTCAGTGTACCAACAGCACTCTTTGCACAACACAATGTACAAGGTAAGGTCTTGGACAAAAACAATGAGGGCGCTATTGAAATGGCGACCATACGACTTTTAAATCAAACAGACTCTGCGCTTGTCCAAGGTTTGCTAACCGATGCCAAAGGCAGCTTTCAACTGTCCAAAGTTGAAAAAGGAGACTACATCCTGGAAGTTCGCTATATGGGATACAACAATGCTTATATAAATATCCGTGTAGAAGACAAGAACCTCTTACTGAAAAATATATTACTGGAAGAAAATGTACAAAACCTGGGAGAGGTTGAAGTACGGGGCATGGCAGCACAAATGACCGTAAAAGGTGATACCATCGAATACAATACGGCAGCCTTTAAGGTTGCGGAAAACGCAGTCGTTGAAGATTTGTTGAAAAAATTACCGGGTGTTGTCGTAGACAGCGACGGTAAAATAACCGTTAATGGCGAAGAAATCACCAAAGTGCGCGTGGACGGTAAAAAGTTTTTTGACGGAGATACACAAATGGCAACCAAAAACATTCCGGTGGACATTGTCGATAAAGTGCAGGTCATCGACCAAAAATCGGAGATGGCCCAACTGACCGGATTTGAGGACGACAATACCGAACGCATCATCAACCTTACGATCAAAGCAAATCGAAAAAAAGGTATTTTTGGGAACGCAACCGCCGGTGCGGGTGCCGATATTGATGGAAATCTGCGATACGATGCCAATGCATTTGTGAACATTCTGAACGGTGAATCCCAAACAGCCCTTATCGCAGGCGCAAACAACACCAACACCATGCGAAGTGGTCGCGGACGCGGAGGAATGAGCGGTGGAGGAAACGGCATCACCGAAACACAAAACATTGGAGTCAATAACAATACAGAACTCTCTTCTACACTTTTGATGGGCGGCGATGCGACCTACAATCATTCAACCAACGAATCCATTACCGAATCGGAGCGGGAAAGCTGGTTGCAAGGATCCACCTTCAACAACATCAATACATCCAAATCAACGCGCGAAAACCAGCAGGGCAATCTGCGTTTTGAAATGGAATGGAGACCAGACACCCTTACGACGTTGATTTTACAACCCAACATTGGTTTTAATGAGGGGATTTCCAACAGCAGGAGTGATTACGAATATTTTGAAGATGGAGACAGCATTAGCTGGGGTAATTCACGCAACGAAAGCGTCAGTGAGGGTAATAATGCCGGATTGAACCTCATCTTGAGCCGAAAATCAGCTCAGAAACGCGGACGTACGTTTACCATCAACATCGGTGGATCGTTGAATACTTCCGAAAGCAACGGCTTCAACTATTCCAGCAAAACAACACCGGATTCTGCTTCCCTGGTCGATCAACGCAACCAAACGGTTTCGGATTCCTACAATGCAAACGTACGTTTTTCCTATGTGGAACCCCTTTGGAATCTAAAGAACTTTCTGGAAATCTCAGCCAATCTGCGAGCCAACTCACGCAATTCCGAGAAATTCCAATACGATAAAGCGACGGGTACTGAGAGTGACTACAACATACTGGACTCAACCTACAGCAATCGCTTTACAAATAAGTACTTTAACGAGACACTAGAAGCAAACTTCCGTCATCAGGAAGCCAATTACAACTATATGTTTGGACTCCGTGCCGAGCCCTCTCAGACCTACAGCAACACCTATTACATGGATGGTGGAGAGATGGAACGCAACAATACCGTACTCAACTGGGCTCCTACGGCTCAATTCCGCTACAATTTTGCGCGTCGAAACTTTCTTCGACTGGATTACCGCGGCAACACCAGTCAGCCGAGCATTGATCAAATGCAGCCGGTTCGCAACAACGACAATCTGATGAATGAGTCCATAGGAAATCCTACGCTCAACCCCTCGTTCAACCAGACTTTACGTTTGATGTACTCCAGCTTTAATGCGGTTACGTTTTCTTCCTTCAGTGCGGGTCTGAATGGGGGCATCACACAAAACGCTCTGGTATCCAACAGCATATACGACGCAACCGGAAAGCAATACCGTCAAACGGTCAACGCAGAAAGCATGCCCTATAATGTAAGCGGTAACCTGATGTACAACACGCCCATCATTAAGAATCGCTTGCATTTCAACACCAATACGCAAATGAATTTCAACAAACGTTACGGTTACTCGGATCGCACCGGTACCATGGATCCCTTTGATGAAAACGGAGACCTTCGTATGGGTTATCTAAGCACGACAGACTCGTGGGGTGGCAGCGAAAACCTCTCATTAACCCTGACAACGGATGTGATTGAAGTTGGCATGCGAGGATCGGTACGTTACAACAATACCGCCAATAGCCTAAACGAAGGAAGAACACAGGAAACCTGGGATTGGACCGGTTCTGGAAACATCAATCTTTACTTACCGCACAGTATTACCGTATCCAACGACATCAGCTATACAACCCGCGAAGGTTATTCCACCTTTAGTCAGGATGAATTGGTTTGGAATGCATCGGTCGATAAATCACTCTTTAAGAACAAAGGCACCGTTTCGCTCCGTCTTTATGACATTTTGCAGCAAAAGTTGAGTGTACGCGAAAGCATTGGTGACAACTACCGCCAATTGAGTCGCTACAACACACTCACTTCCTACTTTATGCTCAGTTTCACCTATCGCATCACCAGTTTTGGCGGTGGTGCCAGCTCTCAGGATATGTTCCGAGGTGGCCGGGGTGGCGGAAGAGGCGGCTTCGGGGGTGGTCGAGGTATGTAAGCAAGCAACTGCAGCGATAAAAAAAACGGAGACTTTCATCTCCGTTTTTTTTATTTCCATTCACTTCGTAGGCATCATGGACGATTGAGCTCCTTCGCATTGAAAAACTGAAAAATCATCAGATGCTCAAACGTTTCTTCCGGTCGCAGAAGACAGTTGGGAAAACCGCTTTGATTGGGACTGTCGGGGAAGAATTCCGGTTCCAGACAAAAGGCTTGATGGGGTTGGTAAATCATTCCTTCGTGACTTTCAACGGCACCGGATAAGAAATTTCCACTGTAAAATTGCAGGCCGGGAAGCGTCGTGAAGACACGCAAGCCGATGCCACTGACCGGAGCGCTTACTTCAGCAGCCAACGCCAAATCTCCAAATTCTTTTTTGTTGATCACAAAGCAATGATCGTAACCGGTTCCATTTTTTATTTGTTCGTCACTGGCATTCAAATCTTGCCCGATGCGTTTGGGTTCGACAAAATCAAAAGGAGTACCCCCAACCAAACGCAGTTCTCCGGTCGGGATGGCATCGGGCTGAATCGGTATGTACCGACTGGCATGAATGCACATGCTGTGATCCATCACAAGTCCCTTCCCTTCTAAGTTAAAATAGGCATGGTTGGTCAAATTGATCGGACAAGTTTTGTCGGTAGTGGCATTGACCGAAATGCTCAGTTCATTGGTTTCGGACCAGAAATAACGCAATTCAACCCGAACGTTGCCGGGGAAGCCTTCCTCCCCATCGATCGAATGGTAGGTTAGAAAGACTTCATCTTCATCGGCATGTTCCAGGGTCCACAATTGATTGTGAAAGCCCGTTGGGCCTCCATGCAAACTATTCGCACCATTGTTTGCATTCAGTTGATACGTTTCACCCTCTGCTACAAACTGGGCGTTTGCTATTCGATTTGCAAAACGTCCGCAAATAGCACCCAGATAGGCATCATCTTGCAGATACCCATCTATACTAGAATAGCCTTTTACTACAGACGTGATGATTCCGCTTGAATCAGGGACCATCACCCGCACCAGGCGAGCACCGTAATCCGTAAGTTCGACAACCGAACCGGAGGCATTGGTCATACGGTACAGATGTGTTGGACGGCCATCGGGCAACTGTCCAAAATCGAGCACTTCAATGTTTTTTTTCATGGATATTTATTCTTGAATGTATTGTTGGTGACGTACTTCCAGCATTTCACCGGACTGCCACGCATTTAATTCGTAACTACGATTTTCGACCACATAATAGGGCCACCCGGACGAACGATCCGCTACAAAACCGCCTAAAATCAACGGTTGATAATAAGGAATCGTTTGTTGTTGAAGGAAATGGATCCACTGCGTCGAATCGGGTATGGTTGCTGTAGAAAGCACAGCAACATCGGTCTCTGCATCGATTGCAATCAATTTTTTTCGTACGATGCCCTCGATTTCCGTATCACCGGTCAAGCCTTGTATTGTAGTGGGGACATCAACGGTTTCCTGCAGCGTATAACCCAAACCGTAAACTTGGTGAAACAGATGAACCGATCTCAACACCGTTGGTGCAAAAGCCTGTACAAAAGCGGTGACCCGTTGTACTTCCAACAAAGCAGCGGAGTCGCTTCGATTCGTATAAGGCAGCAATGTTTGCACCATGGCGGAGTCAAAACAATGGTTCAGAGGAGACCAGTCTAGAAATTCGGCAAACACGCCGTATCGATTGATCCAATAACGTACGTGTGCCGTTGTTGAATGACTGACCAACGAATGCAAAATACTCGAACCGGTAGAGAGTTTAAAATCCGAAAGCATCCAGTCCATTTGGTAACCCATTGCGTTGGAATCGGATACCTGTACATCCAACTGCATCGTCAATCGCTCCATCCGTATCGTGTCTCCGTTGCGGAGATCAAAATGGGTTTGGCTCAGGGTATAGGGTTGCGATTCATTCGCGTAAAACCGGGCTTGAAAAATATGTGATTCGACCGCATACGCATGCAATGCAGTCATCAGAAAAACAACGAAAATCGGAGCTTTTGCGTTCATTTGATGTCTTGTAACGTGTAAAAAAGTTCATCCCGGACAAAAGGAATATCGCTGGGATCGACACCCAATTCGATCAACGATTTTGTATCCCGTTGAAATAAGTCTAAAAATTCAGGAAACGGTGTATGGGTCGCTCGTATACCACTGCGATAGCGGTCGATGGCAGACAAAGGTTTGCTTTGAGCCCATTCCAGATGACCCGCATTCAAATAATCTTCCATATCCGCCTTACCGGCCAGAATTTTCTGATAATAGCTTTCAGACAATTCAAATTTCCGACACATCATAGCACACCAAGCAATGGGACGCCATGTTTTAATCGTGGGTTCAGTCAAGAACTCCGCTTTAAAATATTGTTGCAAGGCATCGGAATAAAGACCTGCTTCGACCATACAATGCCCCATTTGTAAAATCAGTCCACGATTATCCGGCGACAACGCATCCGCACGCTTGTAATAGTCCAACGCTTTCAACGGTTGTTGATTCGTGCGCAAACAAGTGGCAATGCGCTTCAACGTCCAAAGACTATTGGGATCAATGAGATCGGCCTGTAAATAAGCCTCAAGCGCCTCACTGCGTTGATTGGATTCCTGTAAACAGAATGCTTTTTTTTGCCACAATTCTGCATCGGATGGGTCTTCCTGCAAGCATCGATCCAGCAATCGAAGGGCCGGTGCATATTGCTTATTTTTAAAATATACTTCAGTCATGATTCGGATGGTCTCTGATTCATTCAGATAACTGCCCAAAAGCTTCGTTTCGATTAAATCAAGTGGAAACGAAAAGATGTTTATAAAATCTCGTTTTCGCGGATGTAAATGAAAGAAACGATACAAATCCTGTATATAGGCATTCGTTATTTGCTCCGAATGGAAACGGGCATTGTTGGCAGATTGCGCCTTTTTATACTCCTCGTACGCATCGCTTTCAGCACCCATCGAAGAAGCCATGGAGGCTCGGTAAGCCGATGGAATTTGCATGAGGTTGAAACAAAACGAATACTTATCGGATGCACACAAAAAGCCGGACTGCAAAACGGTTTCCAGGATATGTGCAATATCGTTTGCGGAATCTTCGAACAAATCATTGACCGAAGTATGATCCTTGTGAAAAGGCAGAAACCAATTGGACAGCTCCTGAAAAAACGGATAAAACTTCTGACCGGAAAACGTGCTCATATACACATCAATGCCTTCTAACTGCATTTCGGAGAAAGCCTGCATTTTTTCTGAAAAACCTGAATTTTCAATCATTTCTTTCCAATCCGGATTGCCCCCCTCTTCAGAATCCTCCTGACTCAGACGATCCTGAACCGCCGAACCAAAGCGGCTCATCTCCGGTAGGATCTCTTCTTGCATGCGCTTGGTTACCTGATCGGTATTTTTTGCACGTGCCAATTGACGATACACGCGAATCAGGGATTGCTTTCGTGTCGGATCTTCCATCATGGCATCTACTTTTAAGCCAATGGAAGGAAAAAAAGGCAACCGATCATCGTACACATACAACAAAAGAACGGAAGCAACCCAGGCACGCTCACCGATTTCCGGATGTTCCATCTCCGTTAAATCGAGCAATAACTGAAGTTTATGTTCATCAAAATGTCGAAGCAAGCCCAAAAAAAGAGCGGAGACAAGCAACGCACGTTCGTATACCTGCAAATCCGATTCCAACATGCGCTTGCGATACAGCTCCAGATCCTGACTCGTCCATCGATCCGATACCCATACGTGGGTAAAAATGCCTTTCAGCAGTTCCTCTCTCTTCTTTTTCAGTTGCCTTAATTGAGCCTGACGGGAAGGGCCCGACTCAACCAAGTCTACCAGTGCTTGCTTTTCAAGAAGCTGTTTCATTTCCACCAGGGGCTCGTCCATTTCCTTCAAGGCTTCATCCCGGTGAAGACGAAGTTGTTCGTAATACAAATGTGGGGAACGGACATTCATCCAACGGCGAAAGGCATCATCGGCCAGTTCCAAACAATGTCTTCTTAAATCTGAAAACACTTTATCCCGCCCGGGATCTTCGTAGCCTTCCAGCTTGAAACGAAGAAACATGCGATAGTTGTTTTCTAATTCACTCAACTTGTCGTAGGCCAAACCATATCCGTTTTGTTGAATCAAAAAACTAAGATTGACGAAGGCTTCCCGCATTTGCTGATGCAGGACCTGATCGACGATGCGAGTGTATAAATTTTGAGCTTCTGCTACGGTCATGAGTTTTGCTGTCGTTTATACAAAAGTACAAAAATAATGAAGTCAAATGGGTGGTCTTCACATGAAATAGTGTAAATTTGCGCCACTTAACATATATAATGCGACTTTCTTAAATGAAGCACATTCGAAATTTTTGCATCATTGCACACATTGACCACGGCAAAAGCACGTTGGCAGACCGTTTGTTGGAGTTTACCCATACGATGGCAATTACGGAAAACCAGATGCTGGACAATATGGACCTCGAAAAAGAACGGGGAATCACCATAAAAAGTCATGCCATTCAGATGGATTACATCCACAAAAATGAGGCCTACAAACTCAATCTGATTGACACACCGGGACATGTGGATTTTTCATACGAAGTATCCCGCTCCATCGCCGCCTGCGAAGGGGCGCTCTTAATTGTGGATGCATCACAAGGGATTCAGGCTCAAACAATTTCCAATTTATACATGGCCATTGAGAACGATCTGGAAATCATTCCTGTTCTCAACAAAATCGATCTCCCCAGCGCCATGCCCGAAGAAGTTGAAGATCAAATCATTGAGCTTCTTGGTGTAAAAAGAGAAGAAATCATCCGCGCCAGCGGCAAAACCGGCGAAGGCATCCCTGAGATTCTGGAAGCCATCATTGATCGTGTACCGGCCCCCAGTGGCGATCCGGAAGCGCCGTTGCAAGCGTTGATTTTTGATTCGGTATTCAATTCGTTTCGGGGCATCATTGCCTATTTTAAAATTGTAAACGGTACCATTCATAGCAACGATTTTGTCAAATTTTTTGCCACAAAAAAAGAATACTATGCCGATGAAATCGGCGTTTTAAAATTTACCATGACCCCCAAGCAGACGCTCAGTTGCGGGGATGTGGGTTACATCATTTCAGGGATTAAAACATCCAAAGAAGTCAAAGTCGGCGATACCATTACACACGTCAAACGCCCGTGTGAAAAAATCATCGACGGATTTCAGGAAGTCAAACCCATGGTTTTCGCCGGTGTCTATCCCATTGAGTCGGAAGACTTTGAAGATTTAAGAAGTTCGTTGGAAAAACTCCAATTGAACGATGCTTCGTTGACGTTCCAACCGGAGTCTTCACTGGCTTTGGGTTTTGGTTTCCGTTGCGGATTTCTTGGTCTGCTGCATATGGAAATTGTTCAGGAGCGATTGGAGCGTGAGTTTAACATGGACGTGATTACTACGGTTCCCAACGTACAGTACATGGTCTATACAAAAAAAGGAGACATTCTGGACGTACACAACCCGTCCGGACTTCCTGATTTTATGGCCATTGAAAAAATCGAGGAGCCCTATATTCGCGCATCCGTGATCACCACAACCGATTATTTGGGCAACATCATGACCCTTTGCCTGGGCAAACGCGGCGAATTGGTCAAACAGGAGTACATTTCCGGCAATCGGGTTGAAATCCATTTTGATATGCCCTTGGGTGAAATTGTCATCGATTTTTACGATCGTCTCAAAAGCATTTCAAAAGGATATGCTTCGTTTGATTACCATCCCAATGGCTTCCGGGAATCGAAGCTCATCAAATTGGACATCCTGCTCAACGGTGAGTCTGTGGATGCCTTGTCCTGTCTTACACACGTCAGCAACTCGGAATCGCTGGGTAGAAGAATGTGTGAAAAATTGAAGGAACTGATCCCAAGACAGCAATTTGACATCGCCATTCAAGCCGCTGTCGGAGCCAAAATTATCGCAAGAGAAACCGTAAAAGCTGTACGAAAAGATGTAACGGCCAAATGTTACGGTGGAGATATAAGCCGAAAACGCAAACTGCTGGAAAAACAGAAAAAAGGCAAAAAGCGCATGAAGCAAATCGGAAACGTCGAAGTGCCACAAAAGGCCTTCCTCGCAGTTTTGAAGTTGGACTAAAATTTTATCAAATTGGAACATGTAGAGAAAAGAGCCACCTTGCTCTCCCCATTTCAACGTTTTTTTAAAGAAAAAATGAATAGTGGGGTTATCTTGCTGTTTGTAACGATGTTGGCCTTATTTGTGGCGAATTCACCGTTGCAAGATTTGTACAAAGCGTTGTGGGAAGTTCCCGTGCACTTGCAAGTCGGATCCTTTAATCTGTTCAGCCATCATGGTGAAGCAATGAATCTGGGACAATTCATCAACGATGTTTTGATGACCATTTTCTTCTTTTCTGTTGGTCTGGAAATCAAACGCGAAGTTATGGTCGGCGAGTTGTCAAGCTTCCGTCAGGCCTTACTTCCCATCTTTGCCGCTGTCGGAGGAATGATTGTACCCGTTGTGATTTACCTGCTTACCAGTCACGACGAACTGGCCAAACAAGGAGCGGCCATTCCCATGGCTACCGACATTGCTTTTTCTATCGGCGTCCTAAGTTTGCTTGGCAAACGCGTTCCCATCAGTTTAAAAATATTCCTTACCACGTTTGCGGTTGCCGATGACATCGGTGGTATCATTGTCATCGCATTGGCATACAGCGAAGGCATCAATTGGATGTCTTTACTCCCTGCATTGGGCATCCTGCTTGTTCTGGCATACGGAGGATTCCGAGGTGTTCAAAGCAAATTGTTTTACATGTTGTTGGGCATTGTTGTGTGGCACTTCTTTCTCGAATCGGGCATCCATTGCACCATCTCTGGCGTATTGGTAGCGCTGACGGTTCCGGCAAAACCCATCATTGGCGTAGGCAAATACATTCGAAGCATTCGGAGTAATTTGGAACATTTTCCAGACACGCAAGAAAACAACATCATTTTGACCGGTACACAGACCTCTGTACTTAAAAAAATCGAATCGGCCTCTGACCGGGTCATCAGTCCGCTGCAAAGCTTGGAAGATGATCTTCATTCCATAGTCAATTACATCATCATGCCTCTTTTTGCCTTTTCAAATGCGGGCATCACCTTAGGCAATGTAGGTGTAGAGGCCTTCCAGGGTGTAACCTCTTCGGTAGCCATGGGCTTGTTGTTTGGCAAAGTGATCGGCTTATTTGGCTTCAGTTGGATACTCATTCAAACAAAAATTGCACACATGCCCTTTGGCATGAATTGGAAAAATCTCTTTGGTGTAAGCCTATTGGGCGGAATTGGATTTACGGTATCGTTGTTTATGGCCAACCTCTCCTTTGGTCCCATACCCGAAGTGGGAACCATCCTATTAAATGATGCCAAATTGGGCGTTTTGACCGGCTCACTCCTATCAGGCATTCTCGGATACATCTACTTAAGTAAGGTCCTACCCAAAATTAAAAATGGACATGTGGTTCACGAATAACCACCGTTTAAGACATAAAAAAGCTCGAAGCACTGCGCTTCGAGCTTTTTTTATGAATAACTCTACTTAAAAACCATTCAAATAGGCGTTAAAACGTTGCATGCTGTTCAGGTCTGACTCACGTTCACAAGCAGTGGCGATCCAATGAGAAAGATACTTCGTAGGCTTCGATATCAACTGAACTTCTTTGTCTGTCCATTTTACATCGGCAAAATCGTTTGCATCGTAGAGAATGGCTGCCCCGATTTCCAATTGAAAAGCGGCTACATCTTCCGGATGAATGCCCCAAGAAGAAATATAGCCCTTACCCTGTGTCACTTTTGTCGTTTTATGAAAATTCAAGCCGGTAAGAAATTGAACGGGTTCATCCGTGAGCGCAAAGGCCTCAACCTTGGCATTCCGAATGCCGGAATAAACCGTCACACGAACCAACACGTCAATGCTGCGATCTTTGTAAGGAATACCTTCTGAAAGCATTTCCATGTACGAATAATTGGCTTCTTTTTTTACACGTGCCGTTCGCATGCGAACGGGATTCAGCTGAACCGCCTTCTCTCCGTCCCACAACCACACGCCACCACAACCTACGGTGTTGCCTACTTTGTATTGATCGGCCCCCCAACCTTCTTTTTGCTGTTCAACCGTGGGATACCAACCGCCTACGGCCAACTCCAAACCGGGTCGGGTTTTGTTGTAAACATCCACCGAAACCTTGTTATCAAAATACAAACGGAAACCGGCCCACTCATTTTCAATGGCCGGACCATGATGTGCCAATTGACGATACAAATTGCCCGTTTCGGAAGAAATACTGCTTTCTTGTTTTTCTGCCTTGCTAAATTTCAAACTTACATCGGTCTTGTTTTCTGCCCGTAAAGCGGCCGTACACAACAACACCAACACCAACATTGTACTCTTTTTCATTCTATGTGCGTTATATTTGTTCTATACACAAACCTACAACGAATCACTGAAAAAAACAACGATTAAAACTTGAAGATCACATCAAATCCATTTCGGGTAGGTGCACTGGTCAACTGAAGGAATAAAAATCGAAATAATTCGTACTCCATGCGCATTTCGTATTCAACCAACTGTTCTTCCTGAGCGGCCTCACCAAAATTTCGTTCATAACTCACAAATAAGTTGTTTGTTACGTATTTTCCAACCACAAAGGAGCCTTCACCCAAGGTTGATCCGCTTTTGTATTCGACATAATCTACTTGAAAGGCTTTTCCCAATACATTGGTCAACTGCGAAGACAACAACGACAAAGCGGCCGATTGTGCCAATTGAAGCGTACTCGCACCTTGGTCCACGTTGGAACGATCACTGCTCGAGAGCGCATCCAAATCTTTCCCAAACAGCATGTACGACAGGGCATTCCCCTCATCAACGGTTGTACCATCCAATTGAAACGATAAAACGGGTGCATCGGCATAACCGGACACATCAATGCTTAATTCACGCTTATTCTTTTCGGTATCACGAAACGAGTATACCGCGACCACCTGCAACGAAGGGTTGATTTTATCGCCTCCTTCGAAGCCGATTTTTCCTTCCTGTACAACAAAAACCTTGCCCAGCAGATCGTACTGTCCGCGGACAACATCTACGGAACCAAACAATTCAACGGTTTCCGAATGTTTGACAAGCTCTACATCTCCAGCCAATTCAATGCGCATGTCGTCGTTTTTTATCCAAGTGTTTCTGGGTATTTTGATTCGGACTCTGCCTTGCAAGTTTTCTATGAAAGGCATGACTTTAACCGAATCCACTGCCAACACTTCTCCATTCAACTCAAACGCCTCACCTTCTCGTTGCTGGTCTTCCAAGGCAGCCAACAGAAGCGGTTTGCTACCCGTGGGGGCCGTTGATTTTCCCATCAATCGCATGACAGCAGGTAGATAGATTTCGGCCTTGGGTATTTCCAAATCCCCGTCAAATCGACTCCGATTGCCCTTGCCACTCCATTGAATCTGACCATCCATTTGCAGGTTGTACGAAGAATGATCGATGGGCCTAAATTGATCAAAAACCAATTGAACATCGGCTGTATCCATCGAAAAGGATCCCCCTCCAGTCAGATTTCCGCGTTTACTCCGTATCAACAAGGTATCCAAGTAAACGAGTCGATTTTCCGTTGAAACTGATGCTTGAATATCAGGATAATACACTCCAAAAGTCGGGATTTCCAAGGCTGCATCCTGAAGGGTCAAATCACCCGTAGGCTGAATGGAATCCATCCTGTCACGAATCTGAACCATGGCGTTGAGAACCCCTTTTGTCGTGGACTCATACGGGATGAAGCTGTTCAATGCACGCACATCCAGATTCACGATTTGAATTTCTGCATGAACCGTATCCTGCATCGTAGGGATACGAAGGCGTTGATTTTCCAAATTCAGCCGCATAGGCAATGCGGCAAATACAGCAACCTGACCACTATCCAAAGGCAACATATCCATCTGCGTCTTCAACGTTGAATCCTGGAGGACGGAGGAAACATGAAAACCTCTGGTAGTCAACGATTCGTATGCGGCATCCTTCCAATCAAGATCCAACAAAACAGCGGGCATCGCTGCCGGTCCTTGAATATCCACCCGCAAATCAACATTTCCGTTAAGATTCAATTCCGGCATAAAAAGATGCGTCAAGTCAGAGACACTCAACTTGTCCATTTTCAGTTGAAACGCCTGATTGTCCTTAAAATCCAAAACACCTTCGATGCCCAAAGTTTGTTGGCCCGATTCCATTTTGAACCCATGAATGGCATAACGAGTAGGGCTTATTTCAAAAAAAGCCGTATCCATCGATTGTTTCCAGTGTAAGGTATCGTAACGCAGGGACAAAGCACGCAACCATCCCTGAAGGGAAGCGCTGAAATCAACGGATGTCTCTACACGGGCCTGCATTTGATCCAGAATCAAATCGATCTCCGCGCCCATTTGCGTGAATTGATGAAGGCTTAGATCCACTTGGGTCTGCAAGCTGTCAAAGGCATAGCTACCATAGACCGGCTTGTGCAAACGGAGTAGAATATCCGCCTGCTGGGTGTGCTTCGTTCCATTCAATCGGGCATGAATGCTTCCTTGCACTTCAAGCGAGTCAATGCCTGCCATCGATCCTACTACGTCTCGGTCATTAAGGTACAACGCAACAGACCCTTCAGAAAATCGATTTACGTCGACGATACCTTGTGCATTCAACATCAGCCCCCGAGTGGCCACGTAAAGTGAATCGATTTGCAGTCGGGCATTTTGAGCGGTCAGACCCTGCCCCTTCAACCGTACATTCAATTCAAAAGGATCGGGAAGGGATAGATCCTCAACCAGATCATCCAACATCACACGATGGGCTTGCATCTGTATTTGATAGGAAGAACGATCATTCAGAATATTTTGTATGTGCGGTTCAATCCGGATGGATGCCCAATTGGACTGATAACGCAACAAACCATCCAATGCACCGGATTGATACGTTAAATCCGTTGTCAGTGTGTCGATTGGTACGTCAAACACCTGCGATTCAAACACAGTCAAACGCAAGTCTCCTTGCATCGATTCAGGCGTTAAACCTTGCCCAAACCAATGTGCGTTACCATGAATGAGTCCATTACTGGATATGCCCATATACCAATCATCAGGCTTGAATGCATGCATACTCAGATTTATCCGATGTTTGGGAATGCCCCTCCAATCCTCCAAATCCACGTGTACGGTTAGATTTTGATCCTGCGATTGCAACTCCATCTTCGCTGAGGCCCAACGGTCATTAAACATCAGGTTCAAACGAAAATCCGGCGACTGTTTCCAATGAAATTCATTCGGTAAAAAGGAATAAAACGGTTCCAAATGTATGCGATTCATATAGACCTGGGCGTGGGATGTATCGGCCAAGTCAAGCTGCACACGCGCATGTGCGTTCAACTCATTTCCAGGGATTTGCATTCGAAATCCGAACATTTCAGCCAATGGATGTTGATAAGCGGCACGGAAAGAAAACCCGATGGAGTCCCATTCCATCGAATGTTTGTCTAAAAGGTTCAATTTCAAACGAGCCCCGTTAAGCATACAGGTATCCAACCGAACACGCATTCCAAAGACTGATGAGACCGTATCCTCAGGCACAACGACGCTGGAATCCTGAGAAATAAGGTGTTGAATATTCCAAGTGGAATCCTGCATTTGCACAAGATGAATCATCGGTTGATCGATATCGATTGCACGAATGTGTATCGTTCCGGTTTGTAACGCCGCGATATTGAAATGCAGATAAAAGCGCTGCAACGAAAAGACGGTATCGCCCTGTGCATCGGATAGGTTCACGCCTTCCAGCTCTATGGATTTCCACAATTTCAGTTGAATGTATTCTACCGATAGTTGAGACAACTGGTTTGCGTTCCAATAAATCAATCCACGCTGCAACGCTGCATTTTGTATTGCCGGAATGTGTATCAGCACAAAGAGGAGTACGAGCAGGCCAATCAAAGCGGCCAACAGGCTCAATGCAATTCGCAAAAGTATTTTTCCAATGGGCTTCTTCATACGCATTAAAAGGCTTGCCCAACATTAATAAAAAATTCCATGGATCGTTTTTCATTCCAGACCGGCATGCTTACATCCAAACGTACAGGACCAATGGGTGTTTTAAGGCGTAAACCGCCTCCAACCGAATACGCAAGATTGGGCACCTGATCAATGGCCACGGCATTCCAGACATTGCCCGCATCCATAAAAGCGGCCGCCTCCAAAATCCAAAACAAATGCCTCCTAAGCTCCACATTCATTTCGATCACTTGATTGCCTCCCAATGGGGTTCCCGTATTCCGTTTGGGCCCCAGCTCGGCACGCTTCCATCCCCTCACTGAATTGCTTCCCCCTGCATAGAATCGATCCTCAACCGGAACAAAGCCCTCCTCAGCAGAAGGGAAGGTCCAACCGGCCATCCCTCTCAGAGCGATCACCCATGCATTCAATGGTTGATACGTCCGAAGATCCAACCAGGATTTCCAAAAATCAAAATCACTTCCAAAAGCATAGCCGTTGAGTTTGCTACCCAACAGCAAACTATAGCCCTTCGTAGGATTGGTCATCGGCCGGGCATTTGAATAACGGACAGAGGCCTGTACTCCGGATTTATTGTACCGTAAATCACTCGATTCCAACGAGAATTCCGGATTGACCCCCGCTTCGGCAAACTGCCGCACCCGATCCAAATAATACGAAAAAGCCAGAGACCAGTGCGTTGTTGGCTCATAGATGAGCGGAATGGAAAGACCGTATAAAGCCGTTTGATAACCGGGTTCAGCCTGTCTTCTCATATACGGATTGATCGTGAGTGAAAGTTCAGGCAAAAGAAAATAGGGCTGAATCCAACGAACACTCAAATAGTAGGGATCAAGCGCCGAATGCTTTGCATACACATTCACGCGCGAAGCCTTGCCCCATAAACCCCGATACGTCCAATCAACAAACGCACGAAAACGATCCTCGGTACCCCAGCCAACGCCCAATTTGCCGGACATCGCCGGTAATTCTTCTACCTTTAATTGGATGTTTAACGGTTTCAGGGGTCGTTCACGATCCAGCTCAGGGGTGATGGAGACCATTCGAAACAGCTGAAGCGCATTGAGACGAACCCGCGTTTCATCCAAGGCTTCGTAATGAAAGATGGAGTCTTTTTTCCAGGCAAGTCGGGAGGAAACAAAGGCGGTATCAATCCGATCAAACCCCGCGTAACGCACCGTTCCGGCACGAGCCCGATTGCCCGATTCAATGTCAAAAAAAACGTCGGCAGAATTGGACGTTGTATCCAGCTGTATGGTGTTGCTTACCGTTGCATACACGAACCCTGCATCCGTATAATATTTTTCCAATGCGTCGGTTGCAAGCAAAATGTTTTCATCCCGAAATCGACTGCCCGATTTCGGAAGTAAGCCTTTCCTTTCTGCCTGGTCAAGCATACGATTGCGTACGGCTGAGTCCACAGAATCTGAAAAAAGTAGCCGAACCTCCCCCAAACCTACCGGATCGTTTTCACGAACGCGTATGAACAAATTTAAACGTTTCCCGGATTTGCTCCGTTGTATCGTATCCAATTGCAGATCTGCCCATAAAAAACCTTCGGTTTGGTACAGATGCTCCAAGCGTTCCAAATCGGACTGAAGCAGGAGATCATCGTAGATGGCCGGTTTCTTGCGCAATAGGACTCGTTTCCAATTGTCGGTTTCGTACAACTGCATCTGTTCAAGAAGACGCTCCGAAGACAGCGTGTCGTTGCCTGAAAAATAGATGTGTCGAATACTCAAACCATTTTGTGCCGACAACACCAGGTTGCCGGCACAAATAAATAAACAGATGAGACGGATATAGTTTCGAACCAACGATTGTCTCATGATTGGATTTCTGTTATGCTTGCTTGGTCTGATGCAAATGCAAATCGACCTGAGGGAACGGTATATTCAGGTTATAGTCGGCGAAGCGCTTGTAAACTTTCTCATTCATATCAAAGAAAACACCCCAATAATCGGGAGCGTTTACCCAAACACGTACCGCAAAATTCACAGAACTGTCTGCCAGTTCGGATAGACCAATGAAGGGTTCCGGATCCGTCAAAATCCGCTTATCTTCTTGGATAAAATCGTTCATTGCCTTCTTGAATTGTTCCATATCATCTCCATAAGCAATACCATACGACCAATCTACTCGGCGAAGGGGTTCTCTTGAGAAGTTGGTCAACGATCCGGTAGACAAAGGTCCATTGGGGATGATGATCACTTTCTTATCAACCGTATTCAATAAGGTTGTAAATATTCCGATTTCTTTTACAGAGCCCAAATAACCCTGCGCCTCAATAAAATCGCCCACATTAAAGGGTCTAAATACAAGGATAATTACGCCACCCGCAAAATTTTGCAGCGTTCCAGATAATGCCATACCTACAGCCAAACCGGCAGCCCCCAATATGGCAATAAAACTGGTCATCTCTATGCCAACCATTCCCATAACGCTGACAACCAACAGAACCTTAAGGACCACATTGATCATCCCCCGCAAAAATGGCTTGAGTGATTCATCCATCTTGCGTTTTTTCATCAAACGGTCGGTCGCCTTAACGATCATATTAATGACCCACAAACCAATCAACAAAACCACGATGGCACCGATCAGTTTCGGTCCATACGACACAGCCAAGTCAACCAATTTACTCATACCACCCTCCAGGGCTCCTTCTACTTGCATTACTTGCTCTTCCATAATTTATATTCGCTATTGTTTAAAATCAGAACGCTACATTTGCGCCCTATGTTCATTCTTATCAATCCAATTGAAGTGCTTTGGCCACGCCTGCTCCATATTCCGGATCGGCCATCGTACAATTTCTGATGTGACGGCGCTTGATCTCTACAGGTGCATCCCCCATATTTCGAGCCGTATTTTCAAATAAAACCATTTTCTGCTGTGGGCTCATCAAGCGAAACAAATCACCCGCCTGACCGTATGGGTCATCGCCTTCCCGATGATCCCAATGATCCGCCGCACCTTCCAATTCCAAAGCGGGTTCCCGATAGGCGGGTTGTTCCGGCCATGCGCCGTAACTATTGGGTTCGTATCCTTGCAATGCACCGTAATTGCCGTCCACCCGCATTTGACCGTCTCGGTGATAACTGTGCACGGGGCATTTTGCTGCATTCACGGGTATTAAATGATGATTGACCCGAGGCGATACCGTTGCGCATCTCCATAGGAGAATAAGCGCCCTTGCAACATTTTGTCCGGAGAGAAACCGATGCCGGGGACCACGTTGGCCGGATTGAATGCAGCTTGCTCCACCTCTGCAAAATAATTCTCCGGATTGCGATTGAGTTCAAGCACACCAACATCCTGCAAGGGATAATCCTTATGAGGCCATACTTTGGTCAAATCAAATGGATTAAACGGACATTTTTGGGCCTGTTCTTCGGTCATCAACTGTATTTTCATGGACCAACGCGGGTAATCCTTTTTCTCGATGTGATCGAACAAATCCCGCTGATGACTCTCCCGGCATTTACCGATGATGTCCTCGGCTTCCTGATCGGTTAAATTCTGAATTCCCTGCTGTGTTTTCAAATGAAACTTTACCCAAATACGTTCGTTTTTGGCATTGATCAAACTAAAGGTATGACTTCCGTAGCCGTTCATGTGTCGGTACGACCGTGGAATACCGCGATCGCTCATGGTTATGGTGACCTGGTGCAGTGCTTCGGGTAAATTGGTCCAAAAGTCCCAATTATTGGTTGCGCTGCGCAGATTCGTTTTGGGATCACGTTTGACGGCATGATTTAAATCCGGAAATTTCAGGGGGTCTTTTAAGAAAAAGACGGGTGTATTGTTGCCAACCAAATCCCAATTGCCTTCTTCGGTGTAAAACTTCATCGCAAAACCCCGGATATCGCGTTCGGCATCGGCCGCCCCCCGTTCTCCGGCAACGGTGGAGAAACGAACGAACACATCGGTCTTTTTCCCAATTTATGCGAATATTTTTGCTTTGGTATACGCTGTAATGTCGTGCGTGACGGTGAACGTTCCGAATGCACCGGATCCTTTGGCATGCATCCTGCGTTCCGGTATAACTTCTCGATCAAAATGGGCCAATTTTTCTAAATACCAAACATCTTGTAACAACATTGGACCACGCTTGCCGGCCGTTTGAACATTTTGGTTGTCGACGACAGGTGCTCCATTTACACGGGTTAGCTTTTTCTTTTCCATGGTGAATCAATTTAAGGTTGTACTGCTTTGCATTGCCTTAAATATACAACATATCAATGAACTATCCTCCAATATTTCTTTTAAAATAATCCGTTGCCGATTGTATGTGCGATGGATAAGGCATTGTATATACTGCGCTTCTAAGAAAATCCGATAATTCATTGATATCTTTTATTCCTTGTATGACATCCGACTCGATCCATTCCCCTATTCCAACCAGTGGATTTTGTTTGGATTTGTTGAAAACTTCTCTGGGCATACGCAGCAAGCGAATTCGCCAATCCAACAGGCCAAGAACGTAAAACAAAGAGGAATTCCCATTAAAAAATCGGATCGGAAGTACCGGAACATTGGTTTTTTGAATGAGTCGAATCACACTCTCCTGCCAAGGTCTGTCGCGTATACCCCATGGTTTTACATATAAATTGGAGACAGCACCTGCCGGAAAAAAGCCGACGGGATGCCCTCCCTTTTGATGTTGTAGGGTTTCACGAACACCGTTCAAATTCTGGCCGTTTACGCCCACTTCTACGTTCCCTTTTGGTTTGACCGATATAAAGTGGGCATCCATCGCTTCAATCCAGGAAAGCAAGTCATTGACCATCACTTTAAAATCCGGGCGCAGATGGCCCAGCATGTCGACCAATATAATGCCGTCCAGCCCACCGTAGGGATGGTTCGATATACAAACAAAGGATCCTTCGGGTAAAGCGTCTAAACGCTCCGGATGTCCAATACGATAGTGTACCTTTAATTCCTGCAACAATGCTGCCGCAAAATCGGCTCCTTCTTTGTGACAGGCACGAGCGTACAAGTCATTGATTTTATCCAATGCAAAAAGTCGAATCACTGCTTTTGCAAGTCGTTGACCCATGCGCCCTTCAAACAAGGGTGAAATCGAAGCAAGATCCTCGGGACAGACAACATAATCCTTTTTTGCTTTCATACATCGCTTCGTTTGGTTTTGATGAAGACCCAATGTTTCTGCAATAGGTAGTTGAATGCGAGCGATACAACCAGATCAACCATCAACCGACTGATTTTGTAATCAAGATGAAAATACTGTGTCAACCAATAGGTTCCAGCGGTCTTCAGTACAATACTGTTGATTACAACAAGAAGGAAACGTAGGCTCTGAGCCCACAATGCATGGCGGTATTTTTTATCGCTACTTTTGAATGTCCACCACTTATTGATGCAAAAATTCACGATTGCACCGACAAAACCTCCTACAACAATGGAGCACGTATAGTGCACGGAGAGCAATTCGGTCAGGGCAATCATTACACCGTAATCGACCAGCCCTCCGAAAAAGGACGAAGCCTGTGCTTTCGCAAAAACAAAGAGCCTTTCGATCATACAGAATCAAGGTTTTATTCTGCAAGATAGCGGGAAGTCTTCATTATTACAAAAAAATATGAGTACTTTTGTCCACTCATTGTACTTCATAAATCAAAATCCATGAGTGGCTTTTTTGGCAGTATTTCTAAGGTAGATTGTGTGAGCGAAGTTTTTTACGGCACCGATTATCATTCTCATTTAGGAACCAAACGAGCGGGTTTGGCTTTCTTTTCAAAGGAAAAAGGCATACAACGTGCCATACATAGTTTGGAAGATGGATATTTTCGAAATAAATTCGAAGGTGACGTCGCACACTTCAAAGGATTTGCAGGGATCGGCGTCATCAGTGATACGGAAGCGCAACCCATCGTGGTAAATTCACACATGGGCAAATTCGGCTTGGTCACCGTAAGCAAAATTGTGAATACCGACGAACTGGAAGCATCCTTTTTGGAACGCCATCGCACCTTTTCAGAGACCAGTCAGGGATCCGTAAATCCGACCGAATTGGTAGCCATGTTAATCTCTGAAGGGGATGACTTCCTCTCCGGCATCGAAAATGTTTACAATAAGGTTAAAGGTTCTTGTTCCATGCTTTTATTGACAGAAGATGGACTCATTGCAGCGCGAGACAAACTAGGACGTACCCCCATTATTCTTGGCAAAAAAGAGTACGCGTATGCAGCGACGTTTGAAACCTGTGCCTTTTCCAACCTGGGTTACGAGATCGACTCGTATCTGGGACCAGGAGAAGTCGTTCGTTTGACACAGAATGGCATCGAACGACTGCGTAAGCCCAACGAAAAGATGCAGATTTGCTCTTTCCTTTGGATCTACTACGGTTACCCACCCTCCTTTTATGAAGGCATCAACGTGGACGAGTGTCGATATCGTTGCGGTGCCGCGTTGGCAAAATACGACGATGACATTGACGCCGATTTCGTTGCCGGAATTCCGGACTCCGGTGTGGGACATGCGATGGGATATAGCCATGCAACCGGCTTGCACTTGAAACGGCCGTATGCAAAGTATACACCAACCTGGCCACGCAGTTTTATGCCACAAAGCCAGAACTTACGGGAGCTGGTTGCCAAAATGAAGTTGATTCCAAACTGCTCGGTTATAAAAAACAAACGAGGCATTTTTCTGGACGATTCCATTGTCCGTGGCACTCAATTAAGGGATAACGTGAAGGATTTGCACGACGCAGGGATTCAGGAAATCAATATGCGGATCGCCTGCCCACCACTGACTTTCCCTTGCGAGTTTCTAAATTTCAGTCGATCCCGTTCCGGATTGGATTTGGCCACACACAAAGCCATCCGCACCTTGGAAGACAAAGAATTGGATCAGGTCGATTTGAATGCGTATGCCGATCACAACAGCGAAAAATACAAAGCAATGGTTGACCAAATTCGAAAGGATTTGAATCTGTCGACCTTAAAATTTCAAACCATTGAGGATGTAGTGGAGGCCATCGGTTTACCCAAAGAAAAGTTGTGCACCCATTGCTGGGATGGTTCCAGCTATTTCTGACCAAGTAGCACCAAAAAAAAGCTCCAAACGCATCGTATGCATTTGGAGCTTTTTTTATTGATACCGTAGGCTTTATTCCTCTACATTCTTTTTTTCCAAACCATAGCCTTTGCGCTTATCCTCGCGTTTGAGCGCATAAGCAACAACAATGGATAGAAAGGCAAATCCGGCGAAGACTTGCATGATCAACGTGTAATCGTAAGCTATACGACCATCCACACTGGGCAATAAGCAAAATTCTTCCAATAAATAACCCACCAACATGGGTACGCCCATCAAACCAATGTTTTGAATCCAAAAGATCAATGAATAGGCCGTTCCCAATTGTTTCTCAGGGATAATTTTGGCTACCGAAGGCCACATTGCAGAAGGCACCAACGAGAAAGCTATGCCCAAAACAACCATGAGCCCCAAGGCCATCAACCAATTGTCAAGCGCCGGAATCGTAAACAGTACGTGCACCAAAAGAAGTAACACCGCACCCACAATCATAATGGTCGCGCCTCTACCCTTCTTATCGTAGATTCCTCCGAACAAAGGCGTTAGCAACAATGTCCCAAAAGGCAACGCAGCAGGAATCAGACCCGCCAGTTCCATATCAACATGAAACTTATTGACCATCAAATCCGGTGCGTACTTTAGGAAAGGAAATACACAGGAATAGAACAGGACACACAACAAGGCAATCAACCAGAATCCCTTGTTTTTTAAAATCAAATTTATGTCCGAAAAACGAAATTCCTCTTCGGGTTCCATATCCAATTTGACTTGCTTATCCAATTTTGTATCCATAAAAGTATACAAAAAGAACGCAAGCAATCCGACGCACAAAGCAACGGCGCCCAATAAAATTGGAGCAGAAATGGAGGTCGGTTCAAAAAGACGCGCAAAAGGCACCGTAAGTGCAAGCGCCAACAACGTTCCGATTCGAGCGAGTGCTACCTGAATACCCATCGCCAAGGCCATTTCCTTCCCTTTAAACCACTTTACGATGATCTTGGTCACCGTAATCCCCGTTACTTCGGCTCCTACAGCAAAGATGGCATAACCAATAGCAGCCCAAGTGACCGAAGCCGTTCTTCCTAAGAATTGAGTTTCCAGTAGCGCCGGATTTTGTACCGCCCAATATTTGATGACTGCTCCAACGACCATTAGTAGCGAAAAGAACAAGCCGGTAAATCGTATACCCCGTTTATCCAAAATGAGGCCTCCAAAAACCAGCATAAAAGCAAAGACATTCAGAAAACCGTAGGCTCCTGTAAAAAAGCCATAATCACTACTGGTCCAATTCAGATCCGTCTCGAGTAAACTCTTGAGCGGAGCCATGACGTCGTTGAAAAAATAAGCCGCCATCATGGTGAAGGCGACAATAGCCAAAGCAGTCCATCGCGCGACTGCTGAGTCGCGGATGGATTGTTTTAATGTACTCATATTCTTTTTATTAATAACCACGAATGGCTTCAATACCCGGAAGCACACGACCCTCTATGGCCTCAAGCAAGGCACCTCCACCGGTTGAAACATAACTGACTCCGTCAGCCAAACCAAATTTATTGACACAGGCTACCGAATCGCCACCACCGACCAACGAGAAGGCTCCATTTTTGGTTGCTTCTACAATGGCTTCACCAACGACTTTCGAACCGTGTGCAAAATTTTCAAACTCAAATACGCCCGTCGGCCCATTCCACAAAATGGTCTTGGATTGTTTGATCACATCGGCAAAAAGCTGTTCGGTCTTTGGACCCACATCCAATCCCATCATGTGATCAGGAATTTCGTTGACATCCACAAAAATGGCGTTGGCATCGTTACTAAAAGCATCGGCTGCATGCGCATCTTCCGCCAAAACAATACGAACCCCATTCTTTTTGGCCTTTTCCAACAGTTCCAAGGCAAGATCCAATTTATCGTCTTCGCAAAGCGATTTACCAATTTTTCCACCCAAGGCTTTGGTAAAGGTATACGTCATGCCACCGGTAATGATCAGGTTATCGACCTTGCTCAATAGATTTTCGATGATTTCGATTTTGGAAGAAACTTTTGAGCCACCCATGATTGCGGTAAACGGACGCACCGTTTCACTCATAATCTTTTCAATGGCTTTCACTTCTTTTTCCATCAGGAAACCAAACATTTTATCCTTTTCAGTAAAAAGCTTTGCAATCAAAGCGGTTGAAGCGTGCGCACGGTGGGCGGTTCCAAACGCGTCGTTTACGTAACAATCGGCATAGGAGGCCAATTTTGCGGTAAAGGTCTTTTGACTTTCTTTGACGGCCTTCTTGGCGGCTGCTTTTTCTTCGTCGCTTGCGTCATCGGCCAAACCGCGTGCCTTGCCTTCTTCTTCGGCATAAAAGCGTAGGTTTTCCAATAATAAGGCTTCTCCGGGCTTTAAGGCTGCAACCTCAGCATCGGCGTTTTGACAATCGGCAGCAAAATGTACGGTTACGCCCAATAGTTTGGATACGTGGTCGACAATCACCTTAAGCGAATACTTCGGATCCGGATTCTTTTTGGGTCGTCCCATATGAGAACCCAGAATCACGCTACCTCCGTCTGCTAAAATTTTCTTCAACGTGGGAAGCGCGGCCCGGATACGGGTGTCGTCGGTGATGTTGAAGTGCTCATCGACAGGCACATTGAAGTCAACACGCACAAATGCCTTTTTTCCGGCAAAACTGAATTGATCGATCGTTTGCATATTACCTGATTATGATTAAAGATGAATATTTTTCGTAAGGTGTACAAAGATAAAAAAAATGTCCAAATGATGCATCACTTAATGGAAATGGCATCAACTTCCTCAAGCCAAACGCGCGCAGAGGCATCGCTTGGCATGCGCCAATCCCCCCTTGGAGAGAGGCTGACGGAGCCCACCTTGGGTCCGTCAGGCAAACAACTGCGTTTGAATTGCTGTGAAAAAAAGCGACGATAGAATACGCGCAGCCACTTTAAGATTGTCTCCGGAGCGAAAAGTCCATCAAATGCACGTGTAGCCATCCAATATATTTTTTGGGGTCGAAAGCCGAAACGCAAGAGGTAGTACAAAAAGAAATCGTGTAGTTCGTAGGGACCGACAAGATCTTCTGTTTTTTGTTGTATCTGACCATCCTCTCCTACCGGCAACAGTTCCGGACTAACGGGCGTTTCAATGACGTCCTGCAATATTTTGGCCGTTTCTGCATCGACTTCGTTTTTGGCAACCCAATCGACCATAAATCGAACCAACGTTTTGGGTACACCGACATTGACCGCATACATCGACATATGATCCCCATTGTAGGTAGCCCATCCCAAGGCCAATTCAGATAAATCACCGGTACCGATCACCAAACCGTTGACCTGATTGGCTACATCCATCAAGATTTGAGTCCGTTCACGTGCCTGCGCATTTTCGTAAGTTACGTCGTGTTGATCCGGATGATGACGGATGTCCGAAAAATGCTGCTGAACCGCTTTTCGTATGGATATTTCCCGAATCTCTACGCCCAATTTTTCCATCATCTGTAGCGCATTCTGATACGTTCGGTTCGTCGTGCCAAATCCGGGCATGGTGATGCCAACAATCTGCTTTCTGGGAAGACCCAATAAGTCAAACGTTTTGACTGCAACCAATAGGGCCAGTGTCGAGTCTAGACCACCGGAAATCCCTACGACAACTTGCTTGCAACCAATGTGAGCAATGCGTTTGGCCAATCCGTTGGACTGAATGGAAAACAATTCTCTACAGCGCTCATCCAATTCGCTACCGGTTGGGACAAACGGACGGGGTTCAAATGTGCGTTGGATGTCGGTTGAAGGCAACGGTTTCCGTTCAAATGGAATCAAGCGATAATCCAAGCCGGTCGATTTTGGAGCATCAAAACCGGTATGACGCAAGCGGTCTTGGTTGAGACGATCGATATCGACATCGGCAACGATCAGTTGTTCCTTGAGCGAGAAGCGAGTGGACGTTTCCAGACGTTTACCATTTTCAACGATGTCTGCGGTGCCACCAAAAACCAAGTCCGTGGTTGACTCCCCAAATCCGGAGGAGGCATAGACATACGCTGCCAGGCAACGTGCGGATTGTTGTTCGATCAAACGCTTTCGATAGCCGTCTTTTGAGACCAAATCGTTGCTTGCAGAAAGGTTGCATAGTATATTTGCCCCGTTTAAGGCATGTGAACTGCTGGGTGGTATGGGCATCCATAAATCTTCACACAACTCAACACCTATACGAACGTTGCCCGAGGTCAACAGAATGTTAGTTCCAAACGGTACCACATGCCCACCCAGTTCAACGTGTGTGTTTTGCACATCACAAGCCGATACAAACCAACGTTTCTCGTAGAATTCGTCGTAATTAGGCAACCAGGTTTTGGGTATAACGGCCAGTATTTTACCGCCTTGTATGGCCACAGCCACGTTGACCAAGCGGTTTCCTACACGCAGAGGCATCCCAACCAGACTCAGGATCTGCAAGGTGGCACTGCGTTGCACGATTTGCAACAGGGCTTGTTCTGCAGCATCCAACAAGCGCTGTTGATGAAACAAATCGGCACAGGTATAGCCGGTTAGGCCCAATTCTGGGAAACAAACGACTTGAACATCCTTTTGCTCGGCTTCTTCCAACAAAGCAATGGTTTGCAACGCATTGTAAGGGCAGTCCGCAACATTGACCAAAGGTACAGCCGCTGCGACCCGGACAAATCCAAAATCCATACTATGTATATTAGGGCATGAAGAAGACCTCTTCCAAAATAACGGTCACTGGGGAGTTGTCTGCGTTTACTTCCATGATATCAGACATGTAATCCCACCATTTTTGCTGAATTTCATTGAATCCCAAATCCTGTGACCCGACATTGCCTTCTACTTTCTGTACACCAAATAAAATATTGGTTTCTTCGTCTAAGTAAATCGCGTAATCGGATATGCCACTTGACTGGATTAATGCTTTGATTTCAGGCCAAACGGCGTCGTGACGTTTTTTGTACTCGGCCTTCATGCCGGGTTTTAATTTCATTTTAAAAGCAACTCGTTTCATGTATTTCGATTTATAAGGTTCTTCTCAACAAAACTACAAAAAAATTAATTGGCAACCGCTTCCAAGTGCAAATCTGCCGATTTCAGCCCTTTTCCACGTACGGTGAGCTGAATGGAGCCAATCTGTTCTGAGGACTCTACCAACACCACCAATTTGCCGGAGAACAGCTTCATCGTGGGTTGATGAAACAATTCCAACGAAGTGGCATCGCCGTTGCAAACCGCACGGAAGCTTCCAGCTCCTTTCACTTGGAACGTTAATGCGTCAGTTGCATCCGGACAGGGATTCCCCTCTTTATCAACCACCGATACCGTGACAAAGGACAAGTCTTTTCCGTTGGCTTGCAAATGGGTTCGATCCGGCTGCAATACGATGCGATGTGGTTTGCCGGATGTACGTATAATCTTGCTTTCTGCTTGTTGCCCGAATGCATCGTAGGCAACAACCTTGACTTCACCGGGTTCGTATCGTACGTCCATCCACATCAAACGATATCGCTCCAAACCTTCTTTACCCTTGCGCAGACGACCCTGACTTTTGCCGTTTACAAACAATTCGGCTTCCGGGTAACTGGTATACACAAACACCGGTGTTACCGCTCCTTCTCGTCCTTTCCAATTCCAATGAGGCAAAATGTGCAACGTGGATTCGGTTTGGTTCCAACGGCTCTTGTACAAATAATATCGGTCTTTGGGCAAACCGGCCAAGTCGCAAATGCCAAAGTAAGAAGAACGGGAAGGCCAAAAATTATCGTAGGGTGTCGGTTCGCCCAGATAGTCAAAACCCGTCCATACAAATTCACCAATCACCCAATCGGCATCGTCCTGCCACATCCAATCTTCGTCCGGCAAATTGGACCAGGAGCAAGCCTCAACATCGTATGAAGAACTTTGTCCATCCGGATGTTCGACGCTTTTACCCTGTACAACAGGAAAATGATACACTCCCCTTGAGCTCACTGTAGAAGCCGTTTCGCTTCCCAGGATCAGTCCTTGTGGTAAGCGATCGTAGGCAACCTGATACCGATGCAAACGGTAATTCAAACCGGGAATATCCAATGCCGCAGCAAATTGATTGTTGATGGCATTGTCTACCCGATCCATTCCGGCAGTCACGGGGCGTGTCGGATCTTCACGATGAATGATGCTGCGCAGATAGTGTGCAACGCGACCGCCTGTTTTCGAACTTTGTTCCGGCACTTCGTTCCCAGTGCTGTACATCACAATACAAGGATGGTTGCGATCCCGATGCACCATGTTGACCAAGTCGCGTTCAACCCATTCGTCGTAAATCAAATTGTATCCATTTTTAACTTTGGCTTGCTTCCAAGAATCAAAGGCTTCGTCCATAAACATAAAGCCCATTTCATCACACAAATCCAGCAATTCGGGAGTGGGCATGTTGTGTGCAGAACGCACCGCGTCACAACCCATTTCTTTGAGAATTTGTAATTGACGTCGAATGGCGGAGGTATTGACCGCAGCACCCAATGGGCCCAAATCATGATGCAGACAAACCCCTTTAAACTTGCGGGTTTGTCCGTTCAGACGAAAACCATATTCCGGAGAATAATCGATGGAACGGACACCAAAACGAGTTTCGTAGGAATCGACCAATTGATTGCCCACATACAGCTTGGACACAGCAACATACAAATGGGGAGTCTCCGGTGACCACAATCGTGGTTTTTCCATTCGAAAGACCTGCTCGGCTTCGTTGTTGACAAACACGTTCGTTTCTGCTTTGGCGTATGTATTGCCCTCTAAATCGTTCAATACCGTTTCCAACCGCATGTTTGATACGGCTCCAACGATGCGGGTTTGCAGGCGCACTTTGGCTTCTTCTTCGGTAACGGTGGGGGTTGTGATGTAGGAGCCCCATACGTCGATGGCGGTCGATTCGGTTACAATCAAACGTACGTTACGGTATAGACCGGCCCCGGGATACCAACGGGATGATTCTTTTACGTTTTCCAGGCGAATAGCCAAATTCATGGCTTCTCCTTCTTTCAGCCAGGGAGTAATATCCAAATGGAAACTGCTGTAGCCGTAGGCCCAGTTGCCGGCTTTGTGTCCATTGACATAGACAATCGGATTGCTCATGGCTCCTTCAATCAATAAAACCACTCGTTTGCCGTCTTTGTAATCCGGTATTTCCTGATTGAGTCGATACCAACCCACACCAATCCAAGGTAAAGCACCGGAGCGTCCGGTTTTTTCGGTCGGTATGGTCTCCCCATTTTGTTCGATGGCAACGACTTGCTTATCCACTTCCTTATCAAAAGGTCCATATATAGCCCAATCGTGTGGAACTCGAACGTCCTGCCAGGAGCGATCATCCAATGCAGGAGACATCGCTGATGCGAGATCGCCCAAATGAAATTTCCAGCCTTTTTCTAAGGTTAAGATGTTGCGCGCCATCGTGGTGGATGCGAGCAGACACAGCGCAAATAATAGTGATCCTTTTGATTTTAACATCGTTGTATTTTAAGGTTGTACAATGGACAAAGTAAATGCATATTGATACGGTCTGGCATCAAAACGGTATGATTGCATGGGTTGTGCGCCCCAGGAGTGAACGGCTCCCAAACCACGTTGAAACAAATCAACCGATAAAAACACCTCTTTTGAAGGGACGACATCGCTGGGATGTTGTTGTTTTTTGGTCAAGCCCGGATCCAAATCCTCCGATTGGTAATGCAAAGCGGTTGTTTGCAACGCTTGCTTGCCGGCTATTTTCAAACCAAACCCGTTGGAATCGGTCAATTCAATCCAACGAACGTCGGTTTTATTGCCGGTTTCCTGAGGACGCAGGTAGGGATAGAACTGTTCCGTTACCGTACTTTTATAGATCCCGAGCAAAGCATCGGTTTTGCGGTCCACATAGTTTTCATTAGGACCGCGACCGTACCAACGGAGTTGTTCAAATTCCGAAGGAAGTCGGAAAAGCAAACCCAAACGCGGCATTTCCGGTAGACGCAAGCCTCCCGGTGTGAACCGAAGGTCAACATCCAGGCGCCCGTCCGCATGCAGGGTATAGGCGGCTACCCAGCGGCTGTCAATGCCGGACAGAGACATGTCACAGACAACGGTAGCCGAGTGTTCGTGCTTTGTCACACGCAACGATTCAATACGAGCGCCGTGACCTGCCGTTCGCCAAACATTGGCGTAGCGTTGTAGGTTCACCCCAAAATCGTTGTCGGTTGGTGCGCGCCAAAAATTGGGTTGAGGCACAGCGGCAAACAAATTCTGTCCCTTGAATGCATAGGTTTCCAAACCGGATCGTTTTGAAACTACGACTTGATATGCTCCGCTTTTCAGGGTAACCCGTTCTTGATTGCCCGCTTGATGCACGACTTCCACCGACCCAAATGCCTCAAGCAAAGGCTTTTGAAAGAATTGATCGGGATTCAATTGAAATTGTTCGTAAGCGAGTATATATCCAGCATCCAATAGCGGGCTTGAATGTTTGGTCTCTGCGTAGACGTTTAACAGAAATTCACCGGATTTCAGATCAACATAAGGTAGTTTGAGATCCAGGTCTTTGTACGTTTGCGCAGGTACATCGGCGTCAAAACGACCATCGGCGATCAACATGCCGTCTTTTTTTAATTCCCAACGGAAAGTCAGAAATTCCTTTGTATTTACAAAGAAGTGATCGTTCCACAAACGGATGCGCCCAAGGGTTTCGTCACGCTTGCTAAAGAGAATGTTTTGATAGACTTTCTTGGTGATCCAGGCGTGCGGATGTGGGTTGCGCATCGGATCCACAAGTCCGTTGCAGCAAAAATTCTCATCGTGATGATACTGATCTTTGCCCACACCAAAGTCGCCTCCATAGGCCCAATAGAAACGTCCCCCATCGGTTTCGGCAGCCAATCCCTGATCGACCCAATCCCAGATGAATCCTCCCTGGAAGTTACGACTGGAACGAATGATGTCCCAATATTCCTGAAAATTGCCGCCGGCATTGCCCATTGCATGTGCATACTCACACATAATGTAAGGCCTTCCCAATTCTTTGGACGCCTGATCCCTCATGCGATCCAGGCTCGGATACATGGGACAAATAATATCCGTCCACTCGTTTTCACCGGAACGTTCGAATTGAACGGGTCGAGAAGGGTCATAGGCTTTGGCCCAAGCATACATTTCTTTGTTGGTTTCACCAAAACGGTACTCGTTGCCCATCGACCAAAAGATCACCGATGCGTGGTTTTTGTCCCGTTCCACCAACCGATACATGCGTTCCAAATGCTGTTCCTTCCAGTCCGGATGGGAGGCTGCGTTGATGGGGCCTCGATCCATATCGTGTGTTTCAATATTGGCTTCGTCTACTACATAAAAGCCCAGTCGATCACAAAGATCGTAAAACAAGGTGGGCTGCGGGTAATGACTCGTGCGTATCGCATTTATATTCAACTGCTTCATTACCTTTAAATCCTTCCAAATCATTTCCGGATCCGTGACATGTCCCTTGTAGGGATGGTGTTCGTGCAGGTTAACCCCTTTAAAAAGTACGGCTTTCCCATTGACCAATACCTGTCCGTCCACCAGATCGATGCGTCGAAATCCGATTTTCTGAACCACATGTTCCAGACTCTTGCCGGAGGCGTCCTGTACAGTCATTTCTAAGGTATACAAATAGGGCGTTTCTGCAGACCAAAGCGATGGTTTGCGGAATTGCTGAGGGTCAAAACGCAGTTTTCGTGTTTGCCCGGGTTCAACAGCGATGGATCGACTTTTCTCCAGTAGGGTCTTTCCTTCTTCGTTTTTAAGCGCATAGCGTATGTTTCGGGTTTCACTGATTTTTCCTGTATTTCGGAAAGTCACATCCATTCCAAAAATTGCATTTCGATACGTGTCATCCAAGGTTGGGTGGACAAAATAATCCTGCAATCGGGTTTGAGGTGTACTGTACAGATAGACCCCGCGATCAAAACCGCTCAAACGCCAGAAATCCTGATCTTCCAAATAAGATCCGTCACTCCAACGATACGCTTCAAAGGCGATTTGGTTGCTTCCGGTTCGGAGGTATTGGGTGATGTCAAACTCTACCGCTGATTTCATGATTTGTGTGTATCCTACCTTTTGACCGTTGACCCAAATATACAAAGCTGCGGGAGGTGCTTCAAAATGCAGGAAGACGGAACGGCCTTCCCATTCTTTGGGTACGTCAATGCGTTTTTTATACGAGCCAACGGGGTTATCCTCGTGATTGATAAAGGGAGGATTTTTAGGAAAAGGATAGGTGATGTTGGTATAGATGGGTTTGCCGTAACCATTGATCTCCCAATTACCCGGAATCTCAAGTTCATCCCAATGGCTAACGTCAAAGGAATCCATATAAAAATCGACGGGACGATCGGACGGCTTGGCCACCCAATGAAACTTCCAAGAGCCGTTGAGACTCAGATACCATTTCGAACGTTCGGGTTGATTTAGCCTTGCTTTTTCCATCGACTCGTACGCAAAGAAATGTGCACGATTCGGGGCTTGATTGACTCCAAAAATGCGTGGATTTTCCCACTCGGGTGTATCCACAGCAAACAACCGCAGGGCAATAGCGGTAAAAAGCAACAAAAGTAAGGTGTGTTTTTTCATAGGTAAATGAATTGTAGGACGATATTGTACAAAGTAACCGATTATTTCTTATAAATCCATGCATCCGTTTCCATTTTTGAACGCCGGATGCGTTCGATTTCTATACGATCGTCTGCGTCAAATCCCCCAGTCTCCGTCTGCAGGACTTCTTGTATTTTTTCCACCCAAAGGCGGTAAAACACGTCGGTTGCCGGTGCATTCTTGCCGGTGTTTTCTATATACGAACGAATGTTTTTTACGGGACTGGGAACGGAGGCAACCACTCCCTTGCCAAGGACTCCGGATCGCCCGTTGGGTGCGAGCAACGCCTGATTCAAAACATCCAATTGCGCATCATAGAGCAACGTTCCGTGATGCAACACACGCTTGCCACGAATGTGCGCCGCTGTCCCCGACACTTTCTCTTCGGTCGGCAACCATAAATCCTTGCGTGAGCCCATATGTAGCGGCACGTCAAAATGGTTCATTACATCAATCAACAGATAAAGAACCTCCTCGGTAAAAGGCAATCGGCCTTCGGCGGCTGTTCCAATGCGGCAGTAATTAAAGTTGCCAAGATCGTGAAACACGGCTCCTCCACCGGAAATACGTCGATACACGGCAACGGAATGCTGCGTACAAAAATTCAAATCAACTTCGTTGTAGATGGATTGGTTTGACCCAACCACAACACTGGGTAGGTTACGATAAACAAAAAGGGCTTCAACCGACTGCTGAGAAAAAATATATTCCTCAGCAGCCAGGTTAAAACCCGGTTCGTTTGATGGACTGAGCAAAAGCTTCATCCCAAACAATTTTATTTTACGTTGAATGCAACGCGCAGGTCATCGATTTCTTTTTCACCAATGGGTTTGAGCGGTCCAACGGCAGAGGCCATCACCAGCGAATTGGCACTAAACTCAGCCACTTCCAGGTAATCAAATGTTTGCAACAGACTCTTACCGGTAACGATGAAGCAATCGTTTTCAATCAAAGCAGCCGCCTTGGTATGAAACAGTTTAGCCAACATCTCGATGTCATAATACTGACTGCCAAACGGTACGGTCGGTACATCCTGGAGGAAAATCCAACTTTCCGGGATGGTGCGTACGTCAAATTTGGTCCCGCTTACCGCATGTGCCATCAAATTGGGCGGCTGTGTCGTAATAATACAATTGATGTCCGGATTCAATTGATAAATGCGTTGATGTAAGGCCGAAGAACGACTCGGTGTTTTGCCAGCCTCAGCCATTCCATCACGAATCTGAACAATATCGGCAGGCATAATATCCCATCGAGCCACATTGGTCGGCGTAATCAGGAAGTCGTTATTTTTCCAACGAACCGAAACGGTACCGTAGGTAGAAATCATCAAACCTTGATCACAGGCACGGCGAATGATGCGCATCATATCTGTACGAAGCGCACGTTCATCCGAAGGATGTTCAACGTTCATAAAACGCACAATATCATGTGGAATACGGGATTGATAATCTGCAATTTGAGCATCCGTCAACGTGTTTACATTGCCCAACGTACCTGCATTGATCAGGGTGCGACAGCAGAACTCCAAGGTCTCAAAACGTTGGTAGGCGTCCATCATATCCGTTCCTCCCAAGACCACACCGTGATTTTCCATAATGACGGCTTTGTATTTGGGATTTTTAAATTCTTCTGCAATTTTTTCACCCAAATCCTCACTACCGGGCGTACCATAAGGAGCGTATCCGATTTCACCACAGGTGTAGCGTGCCTGCGGAACAATGCGTGTATCCGGAATCATGCGTGCAATACTAAAGGCCACAAGTCCGGGAGGATGTGCATGAATGACCGATGTCAATTCGGGACGCGACTCGTAAATAGCCTTGTGAAAAGGATACTCTGAAGAGGGTTTGTGGGGTCCTACAATACTTCCATCCTTTTTGACGCACATAATGTCTGCCGGAGTCAGATTGCCTTTGTCGATACCGGAAGGAGTAATCCAAATGTCACCATTTTCATCGCGGATGGAGATGTTCCCACCGGAGGTTGTCGTCATACCGCTTTTGTAAATGCGCCCAATGATCACATTGATCTGTTCACTGGGGTGCATAAGACTTGTGTCGAGTTGCTTCATAATTATACGTATTTGGTCCCTGCAAAGGTACATATAAAAACATTACAAATCGGAAATACGAAACGGATTGTAGGAAACATTTTCATCCAACATGTCTATACCTTCTATGCGTTTAACCCATCGTACAACAACATTGGTCAACGGAAGAACCAAAATTTCATACCCGGTCTTCATGGCCATCTGGGTAAAAACAAGGGTCAGCAAATCGGCATTGGGCATGAGGCCATAAAAAGCCAGCACAAAGAAAACGAGCGAGTCGGCACCCTCTCCCACCAAAGTGGATAGAATGGCACGAATGGAAAAACTTCTGCCTTTTTGAAAGAGCTTCATCCGACTCATTACGTAGGCATTCAAAAATGAGCCAACCAAGAAAGCAACAAAGCTTGCCCCAACGATACGCAACGTACTCCCCATCACCGTTTCATAGGCTTCCTGATGGGTAAAATTGACCGATCCCGGCACATGAATACTCAGTTGGAAAATGGCGACTGCAAGAAAATTCATAACAAAGCCACACCAAATAATGAGCCGGGCTTTTCGATAACCCCAGACTTCGGCAATGATGTCGTTTACAATGTACGAAATGGGAAAAATCAACAGACCGGCAGTTGCCTCAATGGGACCCAGTTGAATCAGTTTTTGTTCTACAATGTTTGCTACGATCAGACAGACCGTAAAGAGCAAACCACTAATCATAAAAGCAACGGAAACTTGTTTTTTCATATAACTTGTTTTTTTAACGTGGTGTTCAAGCACACGCTTGCCGAATCCGGCAAATGGGTGTGCAAATATAGAACCTTTTATTTGATTTATAAATTAACATTTAATCCGCCAACTTTTAACGTTAGACTTTTGGATTAACAATATTTTTATATTTACTTTGCATTAACAAATTCTGGCCAGAAGCGGGACAAGAGCGATACCCCGAATCAGTAGCTCAAACAAAAAATAAATGTATTATGAAAGAAAACCAAATGATCGAAAACTGGAAAAACACAGAAATGAGTCAAATCGTCGGCAACAGCCAAATCAGTAAAGAAATGATGTCCGAAGTGCAAGGTGGCGTTGGTCAAGGTTACATCAAAACCATCAGTGGAGAATGCAACACCACCCGTACGTCTTGCTGGAAAGCGGCATACGAAACCGTCAAGAAGGCTTTTGATACGGTTCTTTAAACCCTATTGAAAATGGAACACTTAAATCCGAAGGATTGTCATTCCATACAGGGTGGAAAAAGTTTTTTTCTTACTTGTATTGACCCCGACCTGTATCCTGATACAGAGAAATCAATTCCTACGGCAGAGGAAAGGGATAAATACAAATTTAAAAAACCAATTCTCTATTAAAAAACCTTGCGGAGTAGCAATACTCCGCAAAAAAAACACCCATTATGGAAGCACTGCAACAAACAGAATCCAAGCGTATACAAGGCGGATATGCGCCAACAGAAAAGGATTTCCCATGCCTTAACGGCTTACCGCAAAAACCACTGAAGGAGCTGAAACAACTACCGGAAATGGACAAATGCTATTAACTCCACATGCGGAGTTCTAGAAGCTCCGCATGAAATACGCTCAATCATGAATCACACACAAACCGATTTTAGCATTCTTGACCTATACCGTTCCTTTATCCTATCTCAACGCACTGCAATTGAACCCTTCGTGCTGACTCAATTGAGTTCAAAGGAAGAAACCGAATCCGTACTGAATCTTTTACAGAACCTTTTAGAGGATCGCCTCTTACATATATGCGAAAACACGCTGCTGGCACATTACGTTGTGGCAGAAAAAAAACTCCCTCAACATACGGTTGCAGAAAAATTAAAAGCCTACTGCCAACTATTGACACAAGAATCTGTACAAACCTACTTTAAAGAAACCTATCCGGTGATGGAATCGCTGGTCAAGGACATTGCAAGACAATGGCGACTGCAAAGCCTTTTGTTTATTCAGCGCTTACACGAAGATGAAGCGAGTATATGCGAACGTTTTTGCGATGGAAAACCATGGGGCACCCTCGTCGAATTGCGTATGGGCTTGGGCGATTTGCATCGGGACGGAGCCTCTGTCAGTTATATCCGATTCTCAAACGGATTGAAACTCATATACAAACCTCGAAGTCAAAACCTGCACGTTCACTACATTGAAGCCTCTCAGTGGTTGGAGCAACTGTGCAACTATCGCCTCAAACACCCGGAAATTCTTGCCTGTGGCACCCATGCCTGGATAGAATTCATCGAACAGCACGATTGTGGCAACAAATCCGAAATGGAACGTTTCTACGAATACAGCGGTTTCCAAACCGCCCTACTGTATGCACTGGGAGCCAGTGATTTTCATTACGAAAATCTGATTGCTCATGGGATGTATCCTGTCCTTATTGATATGGAAACACTTTTTTCTCCGAGCTTCCCCAACCAACACAGGATGGCCAGCAATCCCTTGAACAATTCCGTCTTAAGCACCGGCTTATTTCCAGTTGAATATTCAGATACCCTCGATGATTCAAACGACACCAGTGGCTTACTCGCTTCCGGAGGTCAAAAAGAACGACACGCAGCCATGCGTTTCATCGTGGATTCCTCAGGCAACCTCGCATCCAAAAGAATGCGTTACTCTACGAATACAACAAAAAATCTACCCCATCTTCACGGCGTTCCACATACCCTTGACGCATCCTATTTACCCTCGTTTTTTCAAGGCTTTACCAATGCTTATCGGTGCCTGATGGACCACAAAGCATTCTGGAAGAAGCAACTATTACGGTTTAAAAACGATGAAATACGAATCCTGTTTCGCAATACATCGACGTATGCCCACCTTCTTACCGAGGGCAAGCATCCGGACTTTCTTAAACAACCGGAAGACAGACAAAGACTTTTTCAGTGGTTGGATTACATCGCCAAAAGCGAGCCCACCGTCTTGTTGTTTAGTCCCTACGAGAAGAAAGACCTGAACAGACTCAACATCCCCTTTTTCCATGGCTTTGCCGACTCGTGCGATGTGTGGCACGAGGAAGTATGCATGCAACGAAACTTCTTTGCTTCCTCGGGCATTCAAACGGCGATCGACCTGGCCGATGCCTTGTCGGAGCACGATTTAAAACGTCAATGCTGGATTGTCGAAACGAGTATCCAACTGAATGAAAGCAGGCAGTTCGACATGCCTCTGTCAAGGCCAGAATCATTGGAGCAGAATCTTTTTCTAAAGACGGCAGAAATCATTGGAGATCACTTGATCAAAAAAGCCTTGGATCTGGAACATGAATTGAGTTGGATGGTGGTACAGACGAAAACGTTGGATGGACGAACAAAAACAATGATACCTGCCGGTTTCGACTTATATGGAGGAATGCCCGGAGACATCATTGCGCTAAGATTGTTGGCTTCTCTTAGTCAGCAAGCGCGATACCGCTGTGCTGCCGATAAAGCGTTGCGATACTTGATCCGTATGGTGGATCAATCGTTTGATGCCGTATCCGAATCCGGCCTATTCTCCGGCATGGGTGGCTTAATCTATCTGTGTGCTCATTTATATAAAGCAGAAAACGAAGAGGCATACCTTTGTTTGGCAAAATCCTGGTTGCTTCGCTACGATCCACTTCAAAAAATCCACAGCGAGATCAATCATGGACTGGTGACAGGAACGGCCGGATTGATTGTTGCCCTTCTACTCATGCACGAGGTCAGCAAAGAGGCGTATTATTTGGATCTCGCCGATCGCCTGGGTGCGACACTCCTACGAAAAGCACAACATTCGGATCGATTCATTAAATGGAAAGGATTTAGCAAACAGCCGTTGGCTGGAATGGCTCACGGAGCCTCCGGTTTTGCGGTGTGTTACGCACGATTGTACCAGTACACCAAAAATACGAAGTACAAACAAGCTGTTCGAAAGATTCTACGATACGAAAATAATTTATACAATCCATCCGAACAAAACTGGCCGGATCTAAGAGACTTCGTTGTAGAACAGGCCCACGGAAACACGACCTATTCGACCGCCTGGTCACACGGTGCCCCGGGCATCGGGTTGGCACGACTCGAGGTGTTGCGAACCGGCATTGATTACAGAATGCTTCGAAAGGATGTGGATACATCCCTTGAGACTTGTCTACAAAAGGGCTTCACACATGGGCATAATTTGTGCTTTGGTGCGTTTGGCAATCTAGAGCTACTCCTGTCCGCATCGGAACGACTGAAGCAACCGGATTGGATGCAACAAGCCCGGGATATCGGTCGGGATTTACTAACCAACGGTTTTGAACGTGGTTTTCAACTGGATCATCCAACATCCTGTCCTGCCGGATTGATGAACGGACTGACCGGAATTATGTATCAATGCCTTCGATTGCACGCACCGGACAAGACCCCGTCCATCTTAAGTTTAAATGTATAACACATGGCACGTTCCTTTCCCTTCATTCATCAATACGACAGCATGGATTGCGGTCCAGCCTGCTTGTGTATGATTTCCCAATACCATGGTAAGACTCAATCCTTATCAAACATACGGAATCAAACCTTTCAAGGCAAGCAGGGGGTCTCTCTCTTTGGCATCAGCCAAACAGCAGAAGGTCTGGGTTTCCGATCTACGGCTGCGCGCATCCATACCCAACATATGCAGCAAATCGCTTTGCCTTGCTTGGTTCATTGGAACCAAAACCACTTTGTGGTAGTGTTTGGCATAAAAAGAAGGAAGAAGACCACGACCTATCAAATCGCGGATCCGGCAAAAGGGCTCTTAGAAGTAGACGAACCCTTGTTTGAGCAACATTGGATCAGCAGCGTGAACGAAGGAAAGCCGGCGGGCATCGTTTTGATACTCGAACCGACGCCGGATTTTTATCAACAACCCGACTCCGGCAAAACAACTCGAAATCCCATCTATTTTTATAAATACCTTAAACCGTATACCAAATATGTTCGTCAATTGATGTATGGCTTGACCGCCGGTAGCGTCATTCAACTATGTTTACCCTTTCTAACCCAATCCATTGTCGATCAAGGCATCAGTAACAACAACCTCTCGTTTATCCACTTGGTTCTGATTGCTCAACTGGTGTTTATCATCAGCTCCGGTTCCGTACAATTTATTCGTGGTTGGATTTTACTCCATATTGGCAGTCGGATCAACATAGCTTTGCTGTCTGACTTCCTGATTAAATTAATGGGCCTTCCCATGCGCTACTTTGATTCAAAACAGACCGGGGATTTGTTGCAGCGCGTTCACGACCACCAACGGATTGAAGATTTTCTTACCAACTCGAGCCTGAACACCTTATTTTCTATGGTGAACGTTGTTCTATTCGGAATTGTACTGTGGATGTTTAATGCATCCATTTTCGCCCTATTTTTTGCAGGAAGCCTAGTCTATATTGCATGGATCCAACTATTTATGAAAGAAAGAAAAAATATTGACGTTCAATTATTCGGTCGTTTCGCTGAACATCAAAGCAAATTGGTACAACTGGTCACCGGAATGCAGGAAATTAAACTGCATGCTTGCGAAAAGCAAAAACGCTGGGAATGGGAAAGTGTGCAGGCTGCATTGTTTCAACTGCAATTAAAGAACCTTGCCATCAAACAGTACCAGGATTCGGGTGCCATCCTCATCAATCAGGCGAAGAATATCGGTATTACCGCATTGGCCGCCAGTCTGGTGATCCAAGGGGAAATGACGCTTGGTATGATGCTTTCCGTTCAATACATTATTGGACAATTAAATGCCCCCATCGATCAACTCATCCATTTCATGCGGTCACTTCAAGATGCTCGTTTAAGCATGGATCGCTTGACAGAGATCCATCAACAACCGGACGAAGAGTCTACGACGGATGGAAAAAAAGCATTCGATGCGTTGCGTTCAGACATTCAGTTTCACCGTGTGTACTTTTCCTACGACGGGGCTCATACCGTTTTACATGACATCAATTTTCACATTCCAAAAGGCAAACAAACGGCAATCGTTGGAATGAGTGGAAGTGGTAAAACGACCCTGATCAAATTGCTCTTGGCATATTATCCGCTCGTTGAAGGACAAATCTTATTAAATGGACAAAAACTTCAAGATTGGCAATATCGATCATGGAGACAACAATGTGGGATTGTCACACAGGACGGGTTTATGTTCTCGGACAGCATTGCCAACAACATTGCACCGGGAGTGGAACACATTGATCCCGAACGGCTTCAACACGCAGCAGAATTAGCCAATATGCATCAATTTATTTCCGAACTCCCCTTGGGATACAATACAAAAGTCGGCTCGGAAGGACTTGGCTTGAGTCAGGGCCAAAAACAACGATTACTGATCGCCCGTGCGGTATACAAAAGACCGGAGATTCTTATTCTGGATGAAGCCACCAATTCGCTGGATGCGAATAATGAACGCAGCATTATGGAAAATCTCCTACACTTTTTCAAAGGCAAAACCATCCTATTGGTTGCTCATCGTCTCAGCACCGTGGTTCAAGCCGATCAAATCATCGTTTTAAAGCAAGGACGCGTAGAGGAATCGGGTACGCATCACGAACTTCTTACACACAAAGGTTGCTATTATCAATTGGTCAAAAATCAACTCAACATATGAGCACAAACAAGCACATCGAACTGCTGGCTCCGGAAATTCAACACATACTCAGCAATCCACCACGTGGTTTGAGCCGATCGGGTTCAAGCTGCATTCTGATTTTACTGATCTTGCTTTTATTCGTAAGTTACTGGATTCAATATCCGGACATCGTCCCTGCCGAAGTGGATGTGACAACCTCCACTCCTCCCATTTGGATACAGGCAAAAGTCGCTGCTCCCATCGCATGCATTTACGTACAACCCGGAGATACGGTTCAAAAAGGAACACCTTTGGCTCTTCTGGATCAATCGGCCAATCCCGACGATGTGCTGTATTTAAAACAAGCATTGGAATCCTGTTATGTTCAACGCGACCTCCTTCAATTGGAAGCATTGATCGCATCCGATGCGCACCGTTCACTGGGAATGCTTCAATCGAATTGGCAACAAGTATGCTCCAAACACGTAGAACTGTACAGCGCCTCTTATTTAAATTCCTACGAGCTGGAGCAACTCAACATCCAACAGAAACGTTTGTTCCTGCAACAAAAGCTCAAGGGATTGGAACAAGAATTAACGTATGAAAAGCAACGCTACCAACTGGCACATGTCAACATACAACGTGAGAAGCAGTTACTGGACAAGGGTATTGTTTCCAGGAGCCAATACGAGTCTGTACTCCAGGAGTGGACGCACGTACAACAAAGCGTGGAACAGGCTCAACGATCCATCGCGAGCCTTGAGATGGATATTCTTGACGTGGAAACGAGGCGAACGTCCTTACAAGAAATCAAACGAAAACAACAGTTCGAACTGAGTGAATCGATGTGGCTTACGATTAAAACCTTTGTTGCAGCGATCGTATTATGGGAACAGAATTACCTGATATCCAGCCCAGAAGATGGCGTACTGATACAAACCTACCCAATAAACGAATGGCACAACCTGAATGTAGGAGATCGTTTGTTTGCGCTTTTACCCAAACAATCCGGCTCTTACGTAGCGCACTTAACATTCGACCAAAGCAGCAAACAGCATGTACTTCTAAAAGACCGGGTTTTCATCCAATTGGATGGGTATCCAGCGATGGAGTACGGCCGTTTGGAATGCTCCATTGATGCGATTAGCAACCTTCCCGATCCCATGGGTGCGTTGCACGCCAGCTGTATACTACCCGACACGCTGCAAACAGAGTACGGCAAACGCATTCGGTTTGACGGACGCCTTACAGGGAATGCACGCATTGTTACAGAAAACAAGCGATTGCTACATCGTTTGATTTACCCAATCCGTCACATCCATGCTATCGTGCATTCCGAAGAAGATAATACTCGTATCGTGTCCAAACCTCGGTAACAAACGCAGCGGTTTCACTACCACGCAAATAGCCGTGCTTGCATACTGGATCGTCGTAATACTCTGGTTTGCTCTTGAATAGAATCATCTGCCCGACGTTGTCTCCATCCCAACGATCCGGGTCCCTACGGTGTTTACGGGCCAGCGCACGCGCATCCAAGACATGACCATATCCACTGTTGAATGCAGCAAGAACGAGTTTCTTCCGTTGTTCAGAGTCGGCGACCGAAGCTAGATTGCGTTCCATATCGCTCAACAAACGTGTTGCACCCTGTACACTTATTTCCGGATCCGACAGCCGATTCGGATCCACACCATAGGCTTCAGCTGTTTTCGGCATCAATTGCATCAATCCTTTTGCTCCAACCCACGAAACGGCCAAGGTATCAAAATTGGACTCCTGCCAGGCCAGGGAAGCCAACAAACGCCAATCCCAGCCGATCGCTGAACCATACTTCTTAAACAGCGCATCGTAGTCAGAAATACTTCCATCGGAACGTATGGTCTTACCACTGGTCAAAAAGGGAGAAGGTCCCTTACTGCGTTCAAAGTAACGTTTGCTTACTTGTTTGTACTGCGTACTGCGCACATTCTCCCGAAACCAACGATTGACTTCCGCTGCAAGTTTTGGGGAGCCTGTACGAGCCACCCAAAAGGATTGTTGGGAAAAACCCAGTTTGAGTGAGACATCCAGATTTCGATAAAAGGTCTTGTTCACTTGTGCAAGAACATGATCCGAAACGGTATAATCGTATTCTCCTCTGGCAACACGATCAATTAATTCTTCACCGGTCAAGGTGTCCTCCGATAGCGCTTCGATGCAAATACCACCATCCAGCATTTCATTTAAATGCATCAATCGCTGATGTTGTCGTGTACCTCGGATCACATACACGCGTTTGCCTTTCAAATCGGTTACATCATCCAGGGGTTTTTGCCCCGACTTCACCGATTGTACCAAAACAAGATGGGACAAAAACTCCCGACCACAAAACTGAAACCATTGCTTACGATCCCGATTGGCCGGCACATTGTACGCAATCAAATCAACGACACCGGTTTTCAGGCTATCCAACATGGCATGTATGTTGGGGGCTACCACCACCTTCAACGACAATTGATGCGCATCGGCAAATTGTTTACACAATTCGTATTCATAGCCCATCTCGCGTTCTCTATACTGAAAGTAGGAAGTAGAACTGTATAAGGTAGCTACACGAAGCTGTCCGGAAGCGACAATCGTATCCCAATCCGACAATTGCATGTCCTTCGATTTACTGCGCTGTTTATGGAGCACAGCAAACGCACCTACTACCAGTAGAAAAAATAATAAAAGACGAATGTTTGTATGTCGATTGACAGCCATAGGCCTTACAAATGATCAAAAACACTGTAGCCCGCTTCCGTTTGATCCGGCTCTGCAATATCCTCTTTTGAACAGGTATACTGCTGTCCCTCGGGCACTTCAAACGAATCCGATTCGGAATAGCCCAATTCGGAATGGGCATAGACTTTTTTCATAAATAGAGCCCAGACAGGTAGAGACATGTTCGCTCCCTGACCCTCTGAGGTATAATCAAAGTGAATATCCCGTTCTTCTCCACCGACCCAAACGCCACCGACCAATCTTGGGGTTATTCCCATAAACCAACCGTCGGAATTATTCTGAGTAGTCCCGGTTTTTCCGCCCATCTCCGCTTTCAACTGATACCGGTAACGCAAACGTATTCCGGTTCCCTGATCGACGACTGCGCGCACCATGGAGAGCATTTTGTACGAAGTCGTTTCGCTAAACACTTCGTGCATCTGAGGCGAAAAATGAGCCAATTCATTGCCATTCTTGTCTTCGATGCGTGTCACCAAAAGCGGTTGTACACGAATGCCCCGATTGGCAAAACTACTGTACGCACTGACCATCTCTGCAACCGTTGCCTCACAGGCACCTACCGCCAAGGATACCACCGGGTCCAGGCTACCGTTCAGTCCAAACGAACGCAACAATCGTACAAACGTATAGGGTGAAAAGTGACTCATAACATACGCTGAAATCCAGTTGTTTGAATTGGCTAAGCCCCATCGCAAAGTAACGACTTCACCAATCCGACTTCCACCAACGTTGCGTGGGGTCCAAGCCTGACCGGTTTCGGTTAGGATGGTAACCGGTTCGTTTACAACCGGATCACACGGTGAATAGCCTTCTTCCATGGCCATAGTATACAACAAGGGCTTTATGGTTGAACCCACTTGTCTGCGTCCCTGCATCACCATATCGTACTGAAACGGTCGGAAAGATACACCACCCACATAGGCTTTGACGTGTCCGTTTAACGGATCCATCGCCATAAAGCCGGCACGGAGGAAAAATTTATGATACTTGATGGAGTCCATTGGGGTCATCACCGTGTCCTTCATTCCCTCGTAGGTAAACACCGTCATTTCTGTCGGCTTATGGAAGGTGGCTCGAATCTCCTCGTCGCTCATTCCATCCAACTTCAGTACACGATAGCGTTCCGATTGACGAACGCTTCGATTTAAAATGCCCTCCAGCTGCTCCGGTGTTAAATGCCTGGTAAAAGGCGCATAGGATCGTCCCCGTTTTTCTTTATAAAACAATTGTTGTAAGTATTCCCCAACATGTTCATGAACGGCTTCTTCTGCATACTGCTGCATTCTCGAATCAATGGTTGTATATATTTTCAACCCATCCGTATATAAATTGTAAGGACTGCCGTCTTCTTTAAGGTTCTTAACACACCACCCGTACAACGGATTGGTTTCCCAGGATAAGGAGTCGTCACGAAACTGCTGATCCTGCCAGGATGCATATTTCTTACGATCCGGTTTTGTATGCGTCAAGGTCTGGCGCAAATACTCACGAAAATAGGGAGCCAGTCCCAACTTGTGATCGACACGTCTATAGTCCAGTTCCATTGGGAGCGCCTGCAACGAATCGGTTTGTTCGGCGCTCAAATAACCCGCTTTTCGCATCTGCGCCAGCACTACATTGCGACGTTGATGACTCCGTTCGGGAAAGCGCAACGGATTATACAATGCTGAGTTTTTACACATTCCAACCAACAAGGCGGCTTCTTCAATTTTCAAGGCACTGGGTGTCGTTCCAAAGTAGACCATGGAAGCATTTTTAATACCGACTGCGTTGTTCGCAAAATCGTACTGATTGAGGTACATGGTCAAAATATCCTCTTTGGTGTAAAAACGTTCCAATTTAACGGCGATAACCCACTCAATGGGCTTCTGCATCAGTCGCTCAGTCACGCTCTCCGCCCGAGGCGTCCACAATTGCTTGGCCAACTGCTGGGTTAACGTACTGCCCCCACCCGCTTGCTTGTTCATTAAAATCCCACGCTTGATTACAGCGCGAAACAGCGCTTTCAAATCGATTCCGGAATGACTGGCAAAACGTGCATCTTCGGTAGCGATCAATGCATGAATTAAATCGGCGGATAAGTCTTCGTAACCAATTAAAACACGATTTCCGGTATTGCGGTGATAAAAGGTATTCAATACGGTTCCATCGGCTGAATACACTTCGGTTGCTATGGTGTTTTTTGGATTTTCAAGTTCTTCAATGGGTGGCATATATCCAATACGCCCGGTAGTAATAAGGGTAAAAACGGCGACAACGGCCAGCAATCCCAGCACAAACAAAACCCAAAAGATGCGAATGATTCGGTTCAGTAACATTTCTAAATTTGTTAGTTGCGACAAAAATACACTTTTTATCTGCAGCCCCGTTCTTTTTTGAAAGTTTTCGTACTTTTGTAAAAATCGTTTTCCTACAGAAAGTATCCCATGCCAACAAAAAGCATTGTTTCTATTACGGACTATTCAAAGGATCAGATTCTGAGAATCTTAGATATCGCAGCCACCTTTGAAGCTTCGCCCAATCAGCACATTTTAGACGGTAAAGTCGCCGCAACGCTCTTTTTTGAGCCCTCAACACGTACCCGTCTTAGTTTTGAAACAGCCGTCAATCGTTTGAGCGGCCGTGTCATTGGTTTTTCCGATGCAGCAACCTCGAGTTCTTCCAAAGGTGAAACGCTAAAGGATACCATTCGCATGGTTGCCAATTATGCCGACATCATTATTATGCGACATCATCTGGAAGGTGCGGCCCGTTATGCATCGGAAGTGACCAACATACCCATCATCAATGCCGGAGACGGATCCAACCAACACCCAACACAAACGATGTTGGATTTGTATTCCATCCGGAAAACCCAAGGTCAATTGAATGGATTAAAAATCGCAATGGTGGGTGACCTGAAATACGGACGCACCGTGCACTCCCTCTTGATGGCCATGTCGCACTTTGAACCGGAATTTTTCTTTGTAGCCCCGGATGAAATGCGTATGCCGGAAGAATATCGTTTGTATTGCAAACGAAAAAACATACCCTATACGGAACGAACTGATTTTGGAAGTGATATTTTAAAACAAGCGGACATCATTTATATGACACGTGTACAGAAGGAACGTTTTACCGATCCAATGGAATATGAGCGTGTCAAAAATGTGTACACGTTGCGCAATGCCATGCTTGAAGGAAGTAAGGATAATCTGCGCATCCTACACCCGCTTCCTCGAGTGAATGAGATTGACCAGGACGTGGACACCAACCCCAAAGCCTATTATTTTGAACAGGCGCGCAACGGACTTTATGCACGACAGGCCATCATTTGTGATGCGTTGGGAATGATTTAAAAGCAAACATCATGACACACAATCAAAAAGAACTTCAGGTAAAAGCCCTTCAAAACGGTACGGTGATTGACCACATTCCTTCGGATAAATTATTTAAAGTAGTCAAGTTGTTGCAACTGGATAAGGTTAACAGCCAGGTAACCATCGGTAACAATCTATCCAGCAATCACATGAATATAAAAGGGATCATCAAGATTGCGGATACCTATTATGCGGAAGAAGAAATTAGCCGAATCGCGTTAATCGCCCCAAGAGCCAAAATCAATGTCATCAAGGATTATCAGGTGGTTGAGAAAAAGACCCTGACCTTGCCGGATCATTTTTCCGGCATTGTACGATGCCCCAACCCTAAGTGCATCACCAACAACGAACCCATGAAAACCCGTTTTGAGGTGATCAGCAAGCATCCAATCATGCTTAAATGCCCTTATTGTGAACGTGAAATTCAACAGGAAGACATCCAATTGATATGAAACAAAACTGGAAACCGGGAACGTTGATTTATCCACTGCCAGCCATATTGGTCAGTTGTGGTTCGGAAGAAAGCGAGTTCAACCTTTTGACCGTCTCCTGGGTTGGTACGGTATGTACCAATCCACCCATGTGTTATATCTCCGTTCGACCGGAACGGCATTCGTACGGTATTCTGAAAAAAAATATGGAGTTTGTTTTGAACCTTACCACACGTGATATGGCTTTTGCCACCGATTGGTGTGGCGTTCGCTCGGGTAAAAACTTCAATAAATTTGAAGAAATGAAATTAACTCCGGGTAAAAGCAGTCTGGTTCAAGCGCCTACGGTGATGGAATCGCCGCTCAATATAGAGTGTCGGGTACGTGAAATAATCTCCTTGGGCTCTCATGATATGTTTTTGGCCGATGTCGTCAATATTCAGGCAGACGAACAGCTCATACATCCGACAACGGGTGCATTCGAGTTGGAGCAAGCCAATTTACTCGTTTATTCGCATGGATTTTATCACGAGCTTGGCCCCATGATTGGCAAATTCGGTTGGTCTGTCCAAAAGAAAAAATGATTACCTTTGCACTTTCAAATTTTCAACCCATATAATACGTCTTTATGAAAAGAGACTCTATCATCTTTGACATCATCGAACGCGAGCACCAACGTCAATTGAAGGGCATTGAACTGATCGCATCCGAAAACTTTGTAAGTGACCAAGTCATGCAGGCTATGGGCACTTGGTTGACCAACAAATACGCAGAAGGTTACCCTGGGCATCGCTACTACGGTGGTTGTGAAGTGGTAGACGAAAGCGAACAAATAGCCATCGATCGCCTCAAACAATTGTTTGGCGCTGAATATGCCAACGTTCAGCCGCATTCGGGTGCACAAGCCAATGCTGCCGTATTTCTGGCTGTACTTAACCCGGGAGATTCCTTCCTGGGTCTGAACCTAGCTCACGGAGGACACCTTTCACACGGCTCACCCGTAAACAGCTCAGGCATTCTGTACAAACCGCTGGCATACAGCGTTTGCGAAGAAACCGGTTTGGTTGATTACGATCAAATGGAAGAAGTGGCACTCAAGGAACGTCCGAAATTGATTGTTGGTGGTGCTTCTGCATACTCCCGTGAATGGGATTATGCACGCATGCGTGCCATTGCAGACAAAATTGGTGCACTATTGATGATCGATATGGCTCACCCTGCGGGTTTGATTGCTGCGGGTCTATTGAAGAACCCGTTACAGTATGCACATGTTGTAACTTCCACCACACACAAAACACTGCGTGGTCCTCGTGGCGGTATCATTCTGTTGGGCAAAGATTTCCCAAATCCATGGGGAAAGACGACGCCCAAAGGTGAGGTTAAAAAGATGTCATCGTTGTTGGACTCAGCCGTCTTCCCCGGTATACAGGGAGGTCCGCTCGAACACGTGATTGCATCCAAGGCCATCGCTTTTGGTGAAGCTTTGCAACCCGAATACATTACCTACCAAACACAGGTGCAGAAAAATGCAGCGGTGATGGCAAAAGCCTTTATGGACAAAGGATACAAGATTATTTCAAACGGTACAGACAACCATTCCATGTTGATTGATTTGCGCACCAAATTCCCGGATCTTACCGGTAAAGTCGCAGAGAAAGCCTTGGTTCAAGCAGATATCACGGTCAACAAAAACATGGTTCCATTTGATTCGCGTTCTCCCTTCCAGACATCCGGTATTCGTGTAGGTACACCGGCCATCACCACCCGTGGTGCCAAAGAAGCCTTGATGGGCGAAATTGTAGAGATGATGGACTTGGTATTGAGCAATCCCGAAGATGCTGCCACAATCAAGGCAGTACGCGAAAAGGTCAACAAAACGATGTTGAGTTATCCTTTGTTTGCGTATTGATTCCAAACAGAAATCACAAGAAGATAGAATAGAACGGGCGCAATGTTGCATTATAATGCACGCATTGCGCCTTTTTTCACATTCGAGCGCCAGCGAGACACATTCAACGCGAAGCGTTGACACATTCGAGCGCCAGCGAGACACCTAAAAAAGCCATTCAACCACCGGAATCATAAAGGCAGTCATAATACCCATAATACCGATCGCCAAACCACTGATTGCCCCTTCCAACGCACCCATCTCCAACGCTCGAGCCGTCCCCATGGCGTGAGAAGCGGCTCCCATGGCCAAACCTTTTGCAATACTGCTTTTGAAACCAAATCGACGCAAAACGACCGGTCCAACCATTCCTCCGAAAATACCACAGATCACCACAAACGTAGCCGTCAACGCAGGGACTCCCCCGCTTTTCTCTGCCAAACTAATTGCAATTGGAGTCGTAACCGATTTGGGAGCCAACGAGCTCATCAATAAGGCATCTGCACCCAGCCATTTTGCAATCAACACAACACTGACGATGCCCACAAAACTACCGACAAAAACCGCGGTTAAAATGGAAAGAACATTGCCCTTAATGTGCCCAATTTGCTCATAGAGTACAAAACCCAGGGCAACGACACTGGGTCCCAACATAAAATTGAGTATGCGCGTTTGTTGGTAGAACGTATCGTAATCAATGTTGGTCCACTTCAAAAAAGGGATCAACAACAACATCGAAGTCAGCAAGGGTTGAAGCAGCGTAATTTTGGTTTTCTTATACAAGAAGACTCCAAACAGGAAAACGCCCAGAACCAACATCAACAGAAATATTTCACTTCGAATCAACGCATCCATCTCACTTTATATTACGGTTTCTATTGCGACGATTCTCCATCCGTTCCTGGATAAATCCTACGGTAAACATGGTCAAAAGAGTGCTGATTGTAATACCCAAAAAGATAGCCCAGAAGTTATTGGATACAACATCAACATAAACCATCAAACCAACGGCAGCGGGAACAAAAAATAACGCCATATTCTTGGTAATGCTTGTGGCGACCGCGCGCACCGCTTCCGGTTGTATCAGCTTGAAAAACAAACTTAAGAATAACAGGATCATGCCAATGACACTTCCGGGTAAGAAACCACCCAGCAGGTACGATAACAGCTCCCCAAGGAAGTAGAATAATAAAATGATAAAACTACCCCGAATCATCTCGTGAAATTACTTCAATCGAACCGCGGTTCCGGATGCAGAAACCATCAGCATGCTTCCATTGGCACCAATGGTTTCGTAATCCAAATCAATACCCACAACCGCATCCGCACCCAGGCGTTGAGCCTGTGCTTCCAGATCGGCCAGCGCGTCTGCCTTCGCACGACGCAAAACCGCTTCATAGGAACTCGTCCGCCCCCCTACAATGTCACGGATTCCGGCAAACAAATCACGAAAAATATTGGCTCCGATAACGGCTTCGCCCGAAACAATTTCCAAATACGCTTGAATTTCACGGCCTTCAAGCGATGGCGTTGTGGTTAAAATCATAGTTGTACGGTTTGATTCTAAACCACAAAAGTACGTTTTTTTATTGGGAAACAACCTTTACCACCGACCAATTTCCATGCACATCACAGGCGCGTACCAAGAGCAAGGAATTATAATCAGGCAACGTAACCTCGTATATACGATCGATTGGCTGATTGGTTTGATACAGCAGGACTCCTTGTGTGTTGAACACCTCCAATCGGGCGAGCGCTTTGGATGTTTGAATACGCAACACACGTTGGGATAAATACGCAGACACAAAGGATACTTTTGAGGGTATTGCAACCGAAGCAGTCAAATCGGGTTGAACCAGAACGATGTTGGGTTTCTCCACCTTTTCAAGTCCACCACCCATATAAAAGCCCAAGTGGGGAGGCTGATTGTAGGCAACATTCTGCCAAGCTATGGCATTGCGATAAACCGGATCGTGCATCAACGTAAAAAGTCGATAGGGTGACGAAATCACCGTCGTAAATATTTTCAACTGGCTGGGGTCGGTTGTAGACCACAAAACCAATTCTTCACGCCAATCCCCGAAAATATCGGCAGACAGGTTTGGTGTTTTTTTGGTACTGTTGCACGAGCCTACATTGGATGGATTCAGCAAATTGGTCGTTCCATTTCCATTCCATTTAGAAATCACCGTCCCGTCCAACAATTCATCGCGTAAGTCTCCGTCCCAATAAATGCGAAAGTTTACGGAAGGCCTTTTGCTTGAAACCTGAACTCCCTTTGTACTGTAGATACCAGTACCTCCGGTTGACCACATCTCAAAACCGGGATTGCTTCCATCAATATCGGCTGCCATTCCGCGTCCCACATCGGTTCCGGTCTTAGCACCCCACAATACCGTTCCTGTTTGTGCATCGTGTAGCTCATAGCCATATGACACATTTTTGTCTTCGTGTACAACCCATGCCTCCAAACCGGGACGGTCCGGATCCATATCCGATACATGCATGGCATCTCCATGCCCCAATCGTGTACTATACAACAAACTGCCGTCGTCGTCAAAGGCACAAGATCCATAAACAATCTCATCCTTGCCATCGTCGTCTACGTCACCCACACTCAAATTGTGGTTGCCCTGACCAAACGCGCCAAAACCGGCAGTCGTGCCGGAATCATAAAACCAGCGTTCAGATAACTTCTTATCAATGACATCGTATGCCACCAATGTGGTACGTTCGTAATAGCCTCTACCCATTACCACCGAGGGCTTTACTCCGTCCAGATAAGCCACACAAGCCAAAAAACGATCACTGCGATTGGCATAACTGTCGCCCCAATTGGAAACGGAACCACGTGCCGGTTTATAGGCGATGCTGTGCAATTCGGCACCGGTTCGTCCGTCGAACAGTGTTAAGTACTCGGAGCCGGTTTGAATGGTTCCCAGCATCCTTGAGCCTCTGTCTTGGGTGACATCCAGACTACGGTAATCGGCCGTGGGTTGATCGCTGCCCATCAACACATACTTTCCGGTTCCGTCTACGGTACCAGGAGCGGTTTTGCACACCAGCTCTGCATATCCATCTCCGTCAAAGTCGGCAACCATAAACTGAGTATAATGTGCACCGGCACGGATGTTCTTTCCCAAATCAATGCGCCACAAAAAAGTTCCATCCAGTTTATAGGCATCCAAATAGACCTTTCCGGTAATTCCATAATAGGAATTATCCTGCGAGTTGGTGGGATCCCATTTAACGAGGAGTTCGTATTGTCCATCTCCATCTAAGTCCCCCACGCTGCAATCGTTGGGTATGTAACTGTACGCTTGACCGGTTGAATAGGTGGCGTCTGGTGTTTTGCCGACCGATCCAGTGCGATTGGGTTCGGTAATTCCCCCTTGAGGGCGCTGAAGTTGTAGCGTTAAAACAGAAGAGGACCAGGGTTTGACGTACGTGACTCCGGTCGTATCTTCTACTCCGTCAAGAACCGGCAACACATGATAGACACTTTGAAGTGTTCCATGCACATCAAACGTATTGGTTTTATCGTATATCGGTGTCGAGTTGATTTTCACCCCATCCCGATAGATATTAAATCCTATTTCATCCGGATCGGTTCCCAGCATTCTCCAACTTAAAAATACATTGTAGTTTTGCTTGACAGCGACTAGGCCCCGATCCAGCTGTTCCATTTGTCGAGCCGGCTGCTCAGACCAGGTTAAATGAACCATTAGACAGGCCAATGCCGTTAGAAAAAACTTTTTCATGGTTGTATAGCGTTACGTATATCATTATTTTTCAAATGTACAGTCGGGCAAAAATTCAGGCAACCCAATCCCCAAAAACCGTCAATTTTTTACCCAACCTCGGTGAAGGATAACAATTATTCCTTTTTTTTGTCAAAAAAGAACTATTTTATGACTTCCAGTGTTATTTTATGACTCCATCCGGCACAACCACCATTCAGACTGAGATACGAGTGGCGATCTACGAGATTCCATTCTAAATCATACTGGCATGAAAACGTTCATCCTAATCTTAATGAGTGTATGTGTAACAACTCAGTTACATTGAACGGTGATTTCGAGCAATGGTCTGTTGACCAACGCATCGATCCTGCCGACTGGGAATCGGATTGGGATATTTGTCCAAATCTACGATTCGGAACAAGCCTATACACGCATCGAATTGTTCAATCTCATGGGACAAAAAGTACGTGAAATGCATAAGCATGCGAGCGAACGACTGTTGGTTCTGGATCGAAGGCAACTACCTTCGGGCATCTACGTTTTGAAAGTAAGCAATTCGAACAAGCAATACACTCAGAAGCTTCTATTCAAATAAACGAACCTTTTGAAACGGCAGCTCAAAAAAAGCTGCCGTTTTTGCATCGCGAATTGATAAAAATTCTGTTTCTTTGTGCAAACGAATGATTACGAGCATGAAAAAACAGATCCTACTTCTTGGCGTTCTCCTTTTGTGGCTGAGCGCATGCACCATCAACGAATCTACGGAAAGTGCCAGCGTACAACATCGCGTAGCAGCCAGAGACTGGGTTCAAAACACCGATGGAGATGGATTGAATCTATTTTTTTCTTGCACCATGCCCGTTCCGGAACTCAGCAATTATGTATTCCAACACGGTTTGGTTCAAGTATACATCGTACTGAATGGAGCACAGCAAGTGCTGCCCTATTCCAGACATTACGAAGACTTGGATGGGAATTATTGGACACAAACCATCGACTATGAGTTTTCTCAGGGCAGCATAACCTACTTTGTTACACATTCCGACTTCTTTTATACGACAGCAGACATCAGCACCATGGACTTTCGGGTGCAGCTCTGGTGGTAAACCAAACGGTGCAATCAGTGCTTAAACTGTCGATCCATCTCCCGCTGATCCTCACGGGCCTTTAGTGTTTGCCGTTTATCGTAGGTCTTTTTACCCTTCGCTACGGCTACATCCAGTTTAGCCAAACCTTTTTCATTGATAAAAAGCTTGGTTGGGACAATGGTAAAACCGGTCTCCTTGGTCAAACGTTCCAGTTTTCTCAACTCGCGTTTGGTCAACAACAGTTTTCGATCCCGCTTGGGTTCGTGGTTGTTGTAATTGCCAAAAAAGTACTCGGCAATTTGAATGTTCTTGGCCCATAACTCTCCTCCGTGCAGCTGACAAAAGCTATCGGTCAAACTCGCCTTTCCCAAGCGTATGGATTTAATTTCCGTTCCCGTCAATACGATACCGGCCAAAAAATGCTCTAAAAGTTCGTAATCAAAGGAAGCACGCTTGTTGCGTATGATTATTTTATTCGATGGTCTCATAAGCCGGGTAAAAAGAGCTTGATCAATTTTTCAAGGATGATGGGTACAATCAAGACAACCCCACCGGAAAGCGCCGTAAACTTGCCTTGTTGTTCGGGAAGCACGGCATAAAAATGCGTAGAAGCCTCCCAAATAATGACAAAAATGTATAAATAAATAATTTTCAGAAAAAACAATTCCGTCATCAGTTCGGTCAGAACGTTTACTGCCAATACCGGAGCCAACGCATAGGCTGCCAAAACTTCTGCCTTTCGAAGCTGTCCGGTCCACCCAAACCAACGAGCATAGACGGCATCCAAAATACGTGCTGAAAGCAAGAGCCCAAAAACGGTACTGACAAAAACCAACAGCCCCTTTCGAATGCCATCGGATAGCATTTCTTTGAAGACCTCATCACCAATCAAGAACGGATGCAGAAAAGCCATCAGTGCGGCCAAACCGACCAATGGATAAAAGAAACCGGACAAATGAAGTCTGGGTTCAATCGGTTCAGATTGAATGGTCTTCCACGCTTGCGCGGGATTGATTAATAATTTCCAAAGACGTTGAAAAACTTGTTTGTACATAGCGATTTGATATCAGCCTACAAAGATAGAAAAAGCACAAGGATTGTCAATCTTCCAATCGACATGTGAAGTCGATTTTTTGTATGGCTTCTTTGAATCCATCCAGATGGGCTTTTCGAATCGAAAGACGCATGGAGCAGGCTGTATTGTAGGATTCAGTGACAATGCGCGCTTCCCACAATTTAATCAATCGCATCACGGCATTCAAATGTTCAAAATCAAAGTGTACTACAAACTCCTCATCCACTGTTTTCTCCAGGATTACAGCGGCATCCAGCGCCTCACGGGCGGCGTCCTTGTAGGCTTGAATCAGACCACCAGTACCCAGCAACGTACCACCAAAATAACGAACCACAACCACCAGCACATCGGTCACATCCACGGAGCGAAGCTGCCCCAAAATGGGACGTCCGGCCGTACCGGAAGGCTCCCCATCGTCACTGGAACGAAAATCCTCGCCCAAAGGGCCCAATCGATACGCATAACAAACATGTCGTGCATCGTGATACTGTTTACGGGTATGCTCAAGAATGTCTTTGATCGCTTCCAAATCCCGAACCGGATACGCAAAAGAGAGAAACTTACTTCCCTTTTCCTTGATCAATCCCTCACTCACATCGGATATCGTATGATATACATCCATTATATAGATCTATTCTATTAATACATATATGTAATCGATTTGATTTATGCGTTTACACAGACGATCTTTGTGATATAAAGATAGAGAAATAACCACAAACAATAAAACACATATGAAAACAACAGATTACATCGGAATAAAACCTTCCAACGAAGTCGTTAACGGTTTGAGTCAACTATTGGCCGATTTTCAAGTACACTACGCCAACTTAAGAGGTTTTCATTGGAACATCAAAGGAAAAAGTTTCTTTGTATTGCACGAAAAATTCGAATCCATGTATAACGATGCAGCGGTGAAGGTGGATGAAATTGCAGAACGCATCCTAACGCTTGGGGGCTCTCCTGAAAACAGACTCAGCACATACGCCTCTGCATCCAACGTCAAAGAAGTTCACCAAGTGACGGACGGTGCTGCTGCGCTACAATCGGTTCTTGAGACCTACAAGGTTTTGATTGCACAGGAAAGAAGCCTTCTTAAAGCCGCCTCCGATTCAGAAGACGAAGGAACCGTAGCACTCATGAGTGATTACATTGCTCAACAAGAAAAAACGGTTTGGATGCTGGTTGCCTATGCAAGCTAAGCACACGATAAAAAAAGCGACCGGATTGGGTCGCTTTTTTTTTGATTAATCATCCAACTTGTGTACAACCAAACCCGATCGAAGTTTGGGTTCAAACCAAGTTGTTTTGGGTGGCATAATGTTACCACTATCTGCAATTGCAATCAATTGGTCCATCGATACCGGATAAAGTGCCAAAGCGACCTTCATTTCTCCCGAATCGACGCGTTGGGACAATTCACTCAAACCACGGATACCGCCCACAAAATCAATGCGTTTATCCGATCTTAAATCTTTGATACCCAACAGATCATCCAATATATACTTGGAGGAGATGGTTACATCCAACACGGCAATGGGATCGTTGTCATCGTAGGTTCCCGGTTTTGCTGTCAGGCTATACCAACGACCTTCCAAATACAAACCAAAATTATGCAATTGATTGGGTCGATGCGCATCGGTTCCTTTTTCTTCAACGACAAACGAAGTCTCCAGGGCAGCCAAAAAAGCCTCAGCTGTCAATCCATTCAAATCCTTCACCACTCGATTGTAGTCAATGATGGTCAATTGATTGTCCGGGAAGCATACCGCCATGAAAAAGTTGTACGCTTCGTCCCCCTTGTGATTGGGGTTCTGTTGCGCCTTTTCTGCGCCTACCAGGGCCGCTGCTGCCGAGCGGTGATGACCGTCTGCAATATACATGGAAGGCATCTCCGCAAAAATAGATGTAATTCTATCGATGTCATTTGCATCGTTAATCATCCAAAAATGATGACCAAATCCATCGGGTGCTACAAAATCATATAAGGGCTTATTGCAAGTATAAGTGGCGACCAACGCATCCAATTGCGCGTTTGCCGGATAGGCAAAAAAGACCGGTTCAATGTTTGCATTGTTTACACGCACGTGTTTCATGCGATCTTCTTCCTTGTCCCTTCGGGTCAATTCGTGCTTTTTAATCCGACCTTGAAGATAATCTTCTACACTGGCACAGACAACCAACCCGTACTGAGTACGACCGTTCATCGTTTGCGCATAGATGTAGTAACACGGTTGTGCATCCTGAACCAACCATCCTTTTTCCTGAAAAGCCTGAAAGTTCTCAAATGCTTTATGATAAACAGCGGGTTCGTGCTCATCGGTTCCAACCGGAAAATCAATTTCCGGCTTGATGATGTGATACAAGGATTTCTCATTTCCGGCTGCTTCGGCTCTCGCTTCTTCTGAATTCAGCACATCATAGGGACGTGAAGCAACCTGCTCCACCCATTGAACGGGTGGACGCAAGCCTTTAAAGGGTCGAACTACTGCCATAAATCAATTGACTCGGAAACAATCGTTTCCCGTTTGTAAAAAATCCACAATTTGTTTCGCAGCAGCAATTCCTGCATTGATATTGGCTTCTGCCGTCTGAGCACCCATCTTTTTGGGTGTGGCAAAATAGCGCTCCGGAAATTTGGCCACAAACGTCGCATGCGCTGCAGGCATGATATCCGTCATGTAGCGCAAGTCTCTGCGATCATCCATCAGGTTGATCAAACTCACTTCGTCGATCACCTCTTTACGGGCTGTATTGACTAAAACACCCCCCTTTGGCATCAGGCCAACCAAAGCTGCATTGATTGAATTTTTGGTTTCCGCTGTAGCCGGAATGTGCAACGAAATCACATCACAGGTTTTGTATAACTCCTCGGCAGAGGCAACCGGGATAATGCCCCAGCCTTGAATGGACTCTGCATCGCAAAAGGCGTCGTAGGCATAGGTCGTCATACCAAATCCTTGCGCCAAACGAGCCACATTGCGCCCAACATTGCCACAGGCATGAATACCCAACTTTTTGCCTCTCAGTTCCGTTCCGGAGGTCCCGTTAAAATGATTGCGGACAGCATAAATCATCAGACCGATGGCAAGTTCCGCAACTGCATTCGCATTTTGACCCGGTGTATTCATCACACAGACGTTTGCCTTGGTAGCAGCATCCAACTGAATGTTATCAAAACCAGCTCCGGCACGGACAACGATTTTGAGCTTGCTTGAAGCGGCAAAGACTTCTGCATCAATGATGTCGCTACGTACAATTATGGCATCTGCATCCGAGACAGCCTCCAACAATTGTTTTTTGTCCGTATACTTTTCGAGTAAGGCCAATTCCATTCCCGCCTGCTCGACGACCGACCGAATTCCATCGACCGCAACCTTTGCAAAAGGCTTGTCTGTTGCTACTAATACTTTCATTTTTTTATCACGTTAATGTGTTTGTGCAAATTCCTTCATGCAATCGACCAATGCCTGCACACCTTCCAGCGTCATGGCGTTGTAAATTGAAGCGCGGAAACCACCCACCGAGCGATGGCCTTTAATCCCTACCATTCCTCTGGAAGCTGCAAAGCTATTAAATTCGGATTCCAGCGCTTCCTTCCCGTCGTTCATTACAAAACAAACATTCATGACTGAACGATCGTCTTTGCACGTAACGGTTCCCTTAAAGAATGGATTGGAGTCAATTTCATTATACAAAAGTTGTGCTTTTTGCTGATTCAGTTCTTGAATCGCTTCAACACCCCCCAGTGACTTATAGTATTCCAATGTTTTCAACGCAGAGAAAATGGGCAATACAGGAGGCGTATTAAACATGGATTCTTTTTTCACATGCGTACTGTAATCCAACATGGTTGGAATGCAACGATCCAATTTGCCCAAGGCATCCTTGCGAACAATGATCAAGGTTACGCCCGCGGGTGCCAGATTTTTTTGTGCTCCGGCAAACAACAGAATATAATCAGAAAAATCAATGGGTCGAGAAAAGATGTCAGAAGACATATCAGCAATGGTAGGAACACCCACATGCAAGTCTTCGTGCAATTGCGTACCAAATATCGTATTATTGGTACAATAATAGAAGAAATCCACATCCGAAGGGACTTCGTAGCCTTTGGGTAAACAAGAATAATTTTCAGATTTGCTTGAACCAACAACGAGCGCTTCACCAAAACACTTTGCTTCCTTGATGGCATTGGATGCCCACGTTCCGGAATCCAAATAAGCGGCTTTTGTACCTAAGAAATTGTATGGAGCCATGCAAAACTGCAGACTGGCACCACCACCCAGAAAAACGACCTCATGGGTATCGGGAACATGCAGCAGATCCTTAACCAAATCACGCGCCTGATCACAAACAGCAACAAATTCTTTGCTTCTGTGTGAAACTTCAAGCAACGACAAACCGGTTCCTGCAAAATCTTTGACAGCTTCCGCCGTTTTTTCAATGGTGTATTCGCTGAGAATGGATGGCCCAGCGTAAAAATTGTATTTCTTCATAGAAGTGAAAGTTGGTATAATGAATGGTGTTGGAAAACGCCGCGAAATTACAAAATTAATTTCGATCACACGCAAAAAGCATCTTTTTTTTGGTGTACATTTGCAGGAAAGGGCTTTTGAAAAGTTACAAATTCATTTTTTTTGCCCCAAAATTCAAACATCATGTCAAAGCCATTAGCCGAAAGACTTAGACCTCGTAACCTGGACGAATACATAGGACAAAAGCATTTGGTCGGTCCAAATGCAGTTTTACGTAAAATGATTGCATCCGGTAATTTATCTTCCTTTATCCTTTGGGGCCCTCCGGGAGTTGGAAAAACGACACTGGCCGGAATCATCGCTCAACAACTGGATCGTGCGTTTTATACGCTGAGTGCCGTCAACTCAGGCGTAAAAGATGTGCGTGAAGTGATTGAACGGGCTCAAAACAATCCCCTTTTTCGAATCAAAACACCCATTTTATTCATCGATGAAATTCATCGATTCAGCAAATCACAACAAGACTCCCTATTGGGAGCCGTTGAAAACGGTGTTTTTATACTCATCGGTGCCACAACCGAAAATCCGTCGTTCGAAGTGATTAGCCCGCTACTCTCCCGCTGTCAGGTTTATGTGCTGGAGTCGTTGACCAAAGAAGACTTGGATGAATTGTTGCATCGAGCCATAAAAACGGATAAGGAACTATCCCAACGCGATATCCGAATCGATGAGCGCAAACGTTTGTTCCAATATGCCGGTGGAGATGCCCGAAAATTATTGAATACCTTGGAACTTGTAGCCAACACCTTTCAAGCAGACGAAACCATCGTCATCAACGATGAGATTGTCACATCCAGTCTACAAGCAAACCCCATGGCTTATGACAAAGACGGCTCCATGCATTACGACATTGCATCGGCGTTTATCAAATCCATTCGAGGCAGCGATCCGGATGCTGCCGTTTATTGGCTCGGACGAATGGTCGCCGGAGGAGAAGATCCAAAATTTATCGCACGACGACTGCTCATCTCTGCCGCCGAAGACATCGGACTTGCCAATCCGAATGCACTACTACTCGCAAACGCCTGTTTCGACACGGTTCACAAGATCGGTTGGCCGGAATCAAGAATCGCTTTGGCTGAAACCACCCTTTACCTTGCATCCAGCGCCAAAAGCAATTCAGCATACCAAGCCATCGGGAATGCCTTACAGCTCATTGAAAAAACCGGAAATTTACCGGTGCCGCTGCACTTACGCAACGCACCGACCAAACTCATGCAGTCACTGAATTATGGCAAAGATTATAAATACGCACACGACTACGAGGGCAACTTTGTTGAACAGCAATTTCTGCCCGACCCCATAACGGGAAAGAAATTATGGACACCTCAAAACAACAACACTGAAAATAAGTTAAAAGAATTTCTTAAAAGGCTTTGGAAGAAGCGTTACGAATGATTATTTCTCAATAATCGGCAATCTGTGCTACAATAAGATGCGGTAAAAATTCAAAATAACGCTATCTTTGTAAGGTAACGTCAAACTTAATCCTTATATGAAAAGAACCATTTTTTGTTTACTGATCGCTTCGTTCATTGGCTTGTCCGTTCAAGCACAAGAACTTCCCGACCGTAAGGAAATCCTGAAGACCATGGTTAAGGCCAACGACTATTTCATGAAGAAATACGCCGATTATACCGCCACCAGCCATGTACGTGGAACCACTCGCCCATCCAACATCTGGACACGCGCGGTCTACTACGAAGGCTTGATGGCCTTGCATCAAATTTCGCCTCAGGAACGCTACTACGATTATGCGTATGACTGGGCAAACTTTCACCAATGGGGTTTTCGCGGTGGCAATACCACACGCAACGCAGACAATTATTGTGCCTCTCAAATCTACATCGATTTATACAATATGAGTCCGGATCCCGAAAAAATCCGAAACGCAAAAATCAACCTCGATATGTTGGTTCATACGCCACAAAACGACGATTGGACCTGGATCGATGCCATCCAAATGGGCATGCCTGTTTTTGCACAATTGGGCACACTGTACAACGACAGCCGCTACTTCGAAAAAGCCTGGGATATGTATGAACATACCCGCAACATCGAAGGAGGCAACGGAATGTATAACCCCAAAGACGGTCTTTGGTGGAGAGATGCCGATTTCGATCCCCCCTACACCGAACCCAACGGCGAAGACTGTTACTGGTCACGTGGCAACGGATGGGTCTATGCAGCGCTGGTGCGTTTTATGGACTGGACACCCAAAAACGAAGCACACCGCAAACAATACATCAAGGACTTCAAGGCCATGTCCAAAGCGCTTAAGGACAGTCAACGTCCCGACGGATTCTGGAACGTCAGTTTGCATGATCCAAACAATTTCGGTGGCAAAGAAACAACCGGAACCTCCTTATTTGTCTACGGCATGGCCTGGGGCATTCGTACCGGTCTCCTTCCAGCCAAAGAATACCTCCCCGTTATCGTGAAAGCATGGAATGCCATGGCTACAGAAGCGGTACACGACAATGGATTTTTAGGCTACGTACAAGGCACGGGCAAAGAGCCCAAAGACGGGCAACCCGTTACATACGACAGCATGCCGGACTTTGAAGACTATGGATTGGGCTGCTTCCTGCTGGCAGGAGCCGAACTCTACAAACTCGAACTGTAAACAACGAATCCAATCAATACAACGCTTCGCGAATGCTCCAAAAAGACTTCGCGAAGCGTTTTTTACGGACTGATCCCTCCACTCAAAATGAAAAAACTACGTTTCGCACTTCTAGCCTTGTTGATTCTTTCCGGAGTCGTACATGCGCAGCAATTACCGAATAAAAGCGATCTTTTAAAAACCATGAATAAGGCAAATAATTATTTCATGGAAAAATATGCGGATTACACCAAACCTACACCCGCAAAAAACAGATTGTACCCATCACACATTTGGACACGGGCAGTCTACTACGAAGGCTTGATGGCTTTGCATCAAATCTCGCCGCAGGAACGCTACTACGATTACGCGTATGACTGGGCCAACTTTCACCAATGGGGCTTTCATCGTGGCAACACCACACGCAATGCCGACAATTATTGTGCTGCTCAAACCTATGTAACGCTATATACCATGAGCCCGGATCCGGAAAAAATCCGAAACGCAAAAATCAACCTCGACATGTTGGTTCATACGCCACAAAACGACGATTGGACCTGGATCGATGCCATCCAAATGGGCATGCCTGTTTTTGCACAATTGGGCACACTGTACAACGACAGCCGCTACTTCGAAAAAGCCTGGGATATGTATGAACATACCCGTAACATCGAAGGAGGCAATGGCCTATTCAATTCCAAAGACGGTCTATGGTGGAGAGATGCAGCCTTTGATCCCCCCTATACCGAACCCAACGGAGAGGACTGTTACTGGTCACGGGGCAACGGTTGGGTCTATGCAGCGCTGGTTCGTTTTATGGACTGGACGCCCAAGAACGAAGCACACCGCAAACAATACATCAAGGACTTCAAGGCCATGTCCAAAGCGCTTAAGGACAGTCAACGTCCCGACGGATTCTGGAACGTAAGCCTGCACGATCCAAACAATTACGGTGGCAAAGAAACAACCGGAACCTCCTTATTTGTCTACGGCATGGCCTGGGGGATTCGTACCGGCCTCCTTCCTGCCAAAGAATACCTCCCCATTATCGCGAAAGCATGGAATGCCATGGCTGCAGAAGCAGTACACGACAATGGTTTTTTAGGCTACGTACAAGGCACGGGCAAAGAACCCAAAGACGGGCAACCTGTTACATACAACAGCATGCCGGATTTTGAAGACTATGGTTTGGGCTGCTTCCTGCTGGCAGGAGCCGAACTCTACAAACTCAACGAATAACCTCGTGCGGTCCATCGGCTTTTGATGCGATGGACCATTGCATGCACCTTTACAAGTCGCTCGAATCCAAGTATCGTTTAAAATTCTTATAACTCCCGAATCCCGACATCTCAGCCAATTCGCGATCAGGCGTCTGAGAATAGGCCTCCTGCTGTTTTAACCGTTGAAATTCTTCCATTCGAAACCGATTGATGAATCGATTGAAATTCATTTGATAGGCCGTATTGATAAAAGAAGATAAGTAGGTTCGATTAGTTTGCAGTTCGTAAGCCAAATCAGATAATTTCAATCCGGAGTTTAGATACAACCGCTTCTCTCGAATCACCGACTCCAAGCAATCTGTATTCAAACGCTGCTTAAGCAACGACTCCGCTCCATTCCCTTCTGACGGTTCAACAACCAATTGTTCACACATACAGGAATCATCCTCCACATCGATATCCCTTCCTACTGTCTCAAAACGAATAAAATTGCGTTGAGTCACATGGTATGTCACGTATGCATACTGAAAGACCAGCCCCAAGACCTGCACAAATAAGAAGCCCGAAGATACGGCCTCTTCTCTGCGCAACAGTAGAGCGATTACCGGAATCGGAATAAACAAAATAGAGAGCAATAAATAAATCCTCACCCACCTCAAGGAACTTTTTTCATAATTTGAGGAATAATGCGGTACTTCATTGCTGTATGAAATCAATCGCTTCAGAGAAAGTCCGACATAGACAAAACTAAAAAGCAGTCGAATCAGCATTTTCGAATTGGAAACCCGTGCAAAAAAGCTCGCGCTAGAGAAGCCCTCCTCGTGATGAAACAGCGACTGCATCTGATCTTCGTACGGCGTAATCAAGGAGAGAATGAGGAAGAAACCAAAAAGCAAAAAGGGAAGCAGATAGTGATAACCGGAAAAGGATGCACGCGTATCAAGCCGAGTCAGATGAAAAACAAAATCATAAAACAAAATCTGAGCCAATACGAAACTCAACATACAAAAACTATTCATCCACACGAAAACCTCGGGTGCATAAAAATAGACCATCATTCCACCCCAATTCAACAGCACACAAACAAAATACAGAAACAGCACAACAAACGTTCGCTCTCGAAACGATTGTCTGCTCGCAAAGTCAAAAAGCAGAAACAGCAAGGAGACAAATCCTACCGCAAAGGGAATCAACATGTTCGCAGAAGCAAGAAAGCCCATTTTTTTTTCTTAAAATTACATACTATTTTCTTTTATCCGATGCGACCAAAAGGAAAACACAAAAAAAACTGCCGACACAGAATTATGCCGGCAGCAAATCGATTGTTTAAACGCCTGTTACTCTACAAGTTTGAGCAATTCTTCTGCGACAATCGAGGCGTTCAATTGAGCACCCGTAAGCGATGTATGCGTATGGTCACCGTAATACAGATTATCGACAAAAGACTTACCCAGCACATCGTATTTATCGGAGACCAATGCGTTCAGATCAATAAATAAGGCACCTTCCGCTTCGGCAGCCTGCTTCGCCCAACCCGCGTAGGTATCGGTACTACGCTCCACTTTACCGTTGCTCCAGCGATTTCGAGGAATCAAACTAACAACAACCGGAATGGCACCTTTCGCTTTGGTGTCTCGAATGTACTGACGCATATACCAACCGTATGAATGAATGGCTACGGTATCACCGCTTTGTTCCATGACATACTCCTTACTTTCATCTCCATTTCCTTTTAAGGTTGCACGAGCTCGTCCCCGATGCGGTTCACCGCCATCGTTGTGGCCAAATTGCATCAACACGTAATCTCCCGTCTGGACGCGACTCAACGTATTCGCCCAAAGACCCTCCGAAATGTAGGTGCGACTGCTGCGTCCACCCAAGGCTCGGTTTTCCACACAATAGGTAGAATCCAAATATTGCCCCAGAAAAGCGCCCCATCCCCATTGGCCGTTTCTTCCGGACCCGTCTCCGTTGCGAACCGTCGAATCACCAATGGTAAACACGGTACGCACACCCGAAACCCGATGCAATCCGGCTTTTTTACCTTTGGCACGGGTCTTTTCTTTGCTCAACTGAATCTCCAAAACATAAAACGACTGCGACAATAGTTCCATGTCAAACGCATTTCCGACCAGTTCCATATCAAACGTTTCCGGCTTGAGGGTTTCCGGCTCTCCAACAGCATGTACAGCCATCAGATCATCCGATTGCATGCGCCACATGCTGGCTTTTGAGACGGCCTGCTTGAATCCCTTCAAATTGATGTGAATGGATTGTGGGCGATTATTTTTGTTTACAATCTTAACAATCAGTGTATTCTTTGCTTCGTCGCGGGCAACCGTAGCATACAAGCCATCCTGTCCGGCCAATGGTTGTCCCTCGGATAGCGCAGAAAGCACATGTGTTCCTTTGTGCAAGGAATATAATTGCTGCACATAATAGTTGGGCGTCCGCATGCTGCGCAAATTATCAAACCAAATCATATCCGGATTCCACTGCCACGCGTCAACGTGTGCAAAGAGCGGAGCATAGGTAGCCAGCCGTACCACATCGGCATTGCGTTCCAAACCCGTCATAAATGCCGCTTCCGACAAAGCGGATAAATAATTATTCGCCTTTTTGGACGGACTGTGGTGCGAAGCAAATTCTCCGGCAAAAACCTTAGGTCCTTTGCGATCATACCCGTCGTAACGCTTGGCGTTGTTAAAAAACCAGTTCGGATCTTTGTAATAATGTTCATCCACCAAATCAACTTGCAGGCGTTTCATTTCCGGCCAAAGGAAATCAAAACGATCGCCCTCTGCAGAAGGGCCGGAACTTCCAACGATTTGAATGGAGGGATGCGCTGCACGGATGGCGTTCACAAAAACTTCAAGGCGTTCCGGATATTCCGGTCCCCATTGTTCGTTTCCAATACCCAGATATTTCAGGTGAAAGGGTTCCGGATGTCCCATTTCGGCACGCAACTTTCCCCAGGTCGTTTCTACGGAGCCGTTGGCAAACTCAATCAGGTCCAACGCATCTTGTACGTAGGCATCCAATTGATCCACAGAAACGTGGCAATCCATTGAATTGTTCTGATATTGACAAGACAGACCCACGTTTAAGACGGGTAAGGGTTCTGCACCGAAATCTTCACTCAATAAGAAATACTCATAAAAACCCAAACCATAGGTTTGAAAGTAATCCGGAAAAAAACGATGCGGAAACGTATAATGCCAACGATTTTCGTTCAATGGCCGGTTTTCGATGGGGCCCACCGATTTCTTCCAATCATAGCGGGTATCCAAATCGGTACCTTCCACAATACAACCACCGGGAAAACGGAAGACACCCGGCTTCAGATCGCATAAAGCTTGCGCCAAATCCATACGCATTCCGTTGGATCTGCCTTTCCACGTTTCTACCGGAAACAGGGAAATATGTTCCAGGTCCATCGAACCTTCCGACGTAAGAAAAATGCGCAACAAACCTTTTTCTACTTCCCGATTGGAGTGAATGACCCATTCGTATTTCTTCCATTCGCTACCCTCAACGACACATTCTTGACGGGAAAACGCAGTATTTCCTTCGTCCACAAATTCGACTCGGATGCGCTGCTCTCCTGAAGTAGCCCGTGCCCATACAGAAAAACGATAATCCGCTCCTTTTTGAAATCCAATGCCACGAAAGCCTTCATTTTCCAATCCGGTATGCTTGTGTTCATGCCCGGAACTCCCCAATCGTACGTAATGGGGATTGCGTTCGAACGGCCCGTCTTGCATCAGGGATACGTGGCCAAAGGTCTTCCATCCCATCAGGTTTTGTGGGAACTCAAACGATCGATTCTTGATCAATTCTGCATACAATCCACCGTCGGCACCAAAATTGATGTCTTCAAAGAATACACCATACATATCCGGGTTCACCTCGGCGATGGTTTTATTGACTTGCACGTCCAGCGTCATCGCATCGACGGACTGGATTGCACCAAGTAGCAGCAAACAGCTCAATACAAAGCCCTTACAATTTTTCATGGATAAAAGATCATTTAAGTTGTTTATACGGTTGCAGACGCACGGGCTGTGTCAACCCCGAAGGAGCGGTAGCCCAGCTGTCGTAACGGGTTCTTTTGTAATTCACATCGACAAAATTAATTTCTTTAAAAATGCGCCAGCTCACTCCCCTTCGATCGTAATCTGCAATTCGGTTGAACGGAAGATTGGTCACCTCCAATTCAATGACATTGGTCTTACCCGGCTTCAAATACGCTCCCACGTATTGCTGGAAAGGTAAGCTCCAGACCGTAGCCACCGATTGACCGTTGATGCGAATGCGCGCACTCTCACTGACTACACCCAAATCCAGCAACCACTCATCTGCACGAACATTCTTTGGCATTTCAAAATGCAAACGATAGACGCCAACACCGGCATAAATCGATGCTTTTTCGACCGGCAATTCAGTCCAGGAATGTGGATGACCGCGCATTTCGAAAATACCCGGAATGGCCGGCGTACCCTCCGTAAACTGGAAACTCCAGCGTCCCTTCAGTTCAAAACCACCCGACGGCAGGGGTTCGTACCATGGATAGGCTGCCGTTTTTATCTTTTCTTGGTCAAACGTGCGCAATAAGATACTTTCTCCCGGCTTCAAGTTCAGAAAGACATGTGTTTGATTCCCTTTTATCTGTGTTTTAGCCCGACCACTCTGACCGGTCAAGGGATTGAAGACCTGAACAGAAGTGGCTGAAACACCTAGTGGTACCCATGCTTGTATGGGCGTATTCTTTTGTTGTGCGATGAAGTAGACGTACCCGTCGTCCATGCGTCTTCGTATGAATCCGGCCCCAAAATCGGTCGTAACAGCTTCACGCGTACATGCACCGGCTTCGAGCAAGGCTTCTAAATCAGCGCCATACAACAATCGTCCCTTTTGATAAGCTTTGTTCACCAACGCACCGGCTTGAGCAGGCAATTGAAAACCATTGACCAGCGTCTGTAGTTGAGACTTACGCTTTTCCCATTCAAACAAACCGGGGACATCTTCGGGTAATCGATTCAAAAAGGCAATCACGGCTCCGTTTGCAGCCAAATCGGATAGTTTCTGTGCAGTCTCCAACGACATATAACTGCAATCGGGAACAATCACCATTTTGTACGAGCCGCCTTCCGTTTGAATGCGCGCATCAGCAACCGTCGAATTCAATAGTTGACGATCAGAAATATAGTCCAGATCGTAACCCATCCGACGAATGTCAAAAACAATCTTCTCAAAATCGGGCAATTTTTCACTCATCTTATGAATGTCAAACGTCAGGTAACGTCCGCGCTCCCATTTTTGCCAAATGTCGTGTATAGGTAAATACAACAAGACCTCATTGTCGGGTTTGCCCGCTTGTAAAAAGGATTGTACACGGGTTGCATACGCATTCAACGCATGCATATCCCGAAAAACGGTGTTGTTTGGATTGACTTGAATCGAAGCATAAAACAACCATCCCGGCCACGCAGCCTCTTTGGGTGTATAGGGTGTCCCATGATAGAAAACCCGATTGATTCCGTTCAAAAACAGCTGATCCATCTCCGGTTTGATTTGGAACAAAGACGTACGAAAATGCTCGGTCAACCACGTCATACTTTCTGCAGAAGTGTATTTTCTGCCGACAACGTGTGCTGCAGAAGAAGCATACTTCAACGTGGCCGGATTGGAGTCGCTTTCCTTATGCTGATCATCCACACGAAATCCAGGTATATCAAAGGTTGTTATACCAAACGACTCACATTCGGGCACATCAATGGCCGCATACAAATCCAACAGATTCCCGGGAGACCCGTGCGCCTGATTACGGGTTTCGATGCCGCGTTCGTGTGCCCATTCCGTCCAAGGTTTGGTGAAATTATCGAGCAACATATCCGAAACAGTCTCGCGATAATCACAAATCACACGGCGTCGAATCACTTCGTTGCCTTCTCCCATCAGTTCGGGAATGTAATCCATCAAATCATACCCTCTCAGCTTCTTAAACGTTTCGACCAAAACAGGAGACCAATCGGCTCCATACACTTCGTAGGAATCGTTAAAAAATGCGTGCGGCCAAGATACGTTGTCAGCCTTAAAAGCAGCATCAAATTTACTCAGGTAAAAATCCAACGCTTCACGATTCAAATGATCCATCACCAGACCTTGACCACCCGGAGCAGCACGTTTCACCTGCTGTAGGGTTTTTCCGGCATGCAACACGTACAATTTTCCTTCTTGATCAACCTTCCAAGTCAACACATCCCCCACACACTGTTCGGGAGATAGGCGTTTACGACTGCCATCTGACCCTACAAACAACAAGGCCTCTAAAGTCGCCACCGACGCTTGACGCGCATCTTCCACAGCAATGGATATTTGTTGAGCCTGCGTAGATGGTTTCAAATCAATCACACGGGTAATGGCCTTAGTTGCTGCATAGTTTGACTGAATTTCCGGTCCACCAAAAGGCCAACCGGTACCACCGTTCATATCCACCAAAATCCCATTATCTACAGCCTTTGTATGCGTATGCTGAAACATTTTCATCCATTTGGGCGACAAATAGTCGATTTCCATTGCATCGTGACCTTGTACGCCATAAATGGGCGTAATCTCAACAGACCCGACCCCCACTTCAGACAAAAAATCCAGGTTCCAACTTAAATTGGCCGTATCCACGGCACTGCCCAGCCACCACCAACGGACACCGGGCTTTTGCTCCAAGCGAGGCTCCGGCCATTCGGTTCGTCCCGGTTCAGCAGAAACAGAACTTGACAGCAAAAAAACAGCCATCAAAAGAAAAGTAGATAACATCGTACGCATAATCGTAGGTATTATTATTGATTGAATAATTCAGGTTTTAATTCGTCCGGCGCATCCTGCGTGAATGTTCCGATGCGATCGGCCTCTTTTTGAAACAAATCCTTTATTTGATTGGGATGGACGTCAAATTCTGGTTTGAAACGATGGGTCTGCATGTACTTGATCAAACTTAGGTACATCTGCCGTGCGACCGGACGCTGATCGGTATCGGTTGTCAAATCCATACTCGTGAGCAACAAGCGACCCTTGCCCACCTTCGCTTCAAGCAGCATCCCAATCTTCCGATTTAAGAACCAGGTATCGATGCTTTGAATCAACGGTTGAAAACCTTTTGGGAAGTCGGTCAACTGCATCACTTGTGTGCGCTGCATCAACTCCCACCAACGTAAATCCGCATGCATTTCGGTGGGAAAATCGGCAAAAGCCGGGTGTTTGGGATTGACCAAAATTCCTGTGGTATGTGGAGGACGCATCTTAAACCAAGAAGTATTCCAAAAGACCGGAGCAAGGGTTTGCACCACATCCTTGCCGTATTCGATTTTACCGGCTGCCATCAAAAAGACATCCGCGCCGCTCATCAGCGCTTGCTCCAAGTCATCGGTCCATTCGTACGCAATGCGAATCTTTCCGGTTGACGGCATTTCCGGATTGGACGGGTATACATGAAAATCCCATGCATTATGGGCATGATACTCGGGAATCATCAACTCCAGTCGATACGTCCCAGCCGAATGAACAAAAGACCAATCCATCTGAATCGTTCCCAATGGGATGTTACCCCCCGCAACAACCTGTTGCGTCGGCCACGAACCCGACTGCAACACGACTCCAAGTGCATCTTTTAACTGCCATTGGGCCGTGATATTCGCCAACGAGTCCGGCCCGAAATACGAAAGCTCTGCTTGCGCCTGCATAGACTCATGTTGCTGCCAAACAAATTTTTCCACTCTCAGCAAGGGTACAACCGGTCCGCAAAATTGACGAAAATCATCCGCAGAGCAATAACCTTTTTCTTCCCAGAACACATCCAAAACCCCGACAAGCGCGGTGCCCTGACCCGAGTAATCGTTGAGGGATAACAACTGAAAACCGGCATAATCCGGTGTACGTAGCGTCTTTTCAATTTCGTGTTTGTAGGCCAACGTTTGCAATCGACCGGATGCCATCATAAACGCATGCCCCAGTTGCCCCATATCCTTATCATCCAGATCTTCCTGAAACAATTCGAAATTTTTGGCCTTATTCACACCGGTGTACTTTCGAATTTCTTCAAAACGGGGAAAGGCACACCATTGGCCGGTTTCGTGTGAAACAAACGGAACGGATACCGTATCGATGCGTGCACGAAAGTCAGACATGGATTCCGGCATTCGATTCCACTCCAAACCCCTGGCTCCCGCCTTTACATGATACTCGTTGGCCGGTTGCCATGCCCAACTGCCTCCCACCGAAGCGCCTGTATACAACCGTCTGGAATCCCGTTGCTTCCATTGCTGAACAAAGCGGGTTGCCCACGGGACCCAACGGCCTCTGGGTTCGTTACCGGCAGCCAATAAAACAAACGAAGGATGATTGCCGTAAACTTCCGTCATACGTTCCGTTTCCTCCATCAAATACGTATCGATGGGAGCGCCATAGCCCAACGAGGAACCATGATTGGGCCAGCTTGGCCCCTCCGGCTGTAGATAAAAACCAACCAAATCGGCCGCAACAAACGCAGCCTCCGGAGGGCAATACGAGTGGAAGCGCATGTGATTCAAGCCAAACGACTTGGCAACGCGAAATATACGTTCCCATTCCCGGACATCGGTCGGCGGATAACCGGTCAAAGGAAAACAACAATTCTCTACGGTTCCACGCAACTGAATCTTTCGTCCATTCAAATACATCCATTTGCCCCGGGCTTCTATTTCACGCATTCCGAACGTCAACTCCTGCTGAGCCTCCACACGCTTTCCGTCCAACAATTCGATATTCAAACGATACAATGCCGGATGAAATTCATCCCAGGTCTGCATTTCCGAACCCAATTCCAAATACGTCTGTATAAACAAGCCGGTGTCTGGAACAATCAGTTCTTTTTCAATACAAACGGTTTGATGTGGTTGGTCTGTATTGTACGCATGAGCGGAATACCGAAGCAAACGTTTTCTTTGTTTTGTTGCCTCGTTTTGGATACGAATATCCAAACGGGCTTTTCGATCGGATAATTGGGGAAAAACCTGAACAGAGGCGAGACGTACATGTGGAAGACATTCAACGTACATCGCACCCACTACCCCATTCCAATTTCCCTGGGTCTGATCGGTCACACTGTGTGAATCCTGCCCCACATTGGCTGCCCACAAACGGTTGTCGATGCGAAGCGTCAAGCGGTGGTTTCCCGGTTTTAAGTTGGAGGATAAGTCATACACATGAGGCACACTCAAGCTACTGTCTCGAGCCACTTCCTTGTCATTTAGCCAAACGCGCACATACGTATGCGGTCGTTCCAGATGCAATCGAATCGCTTGATTTTTCCAGGATTTGGGCACTTCTATGGTTTTGGAATACCAGGCAGCACCGACATAATGGCGATCCGGAGTTAAGAAAAACGGAAACTTCACGTTGCCAGGCTGGCGGTATTTTTCAAAGGCCGGATTGAAGTAAAACGAGCTATCGTACAAGCTGCCGGTCCACGGAGTATGTAAACCGGGAATATTCCCCTTGGATTGTTCCTGCATGGAACCGGGCAAATGGACCGACTCCTCAAAATTTCGTTTAAACCACGCTTGCTCTACCCCCACATCGAGCGAATCGATGGAAAAAGACCAGTCACCCTGCAAACAAATGCGATGCTGACTGTGTACAATAAGCGACACCAAAAATAAACAGAAAATCGACAAAAACCACCGGGCATTTTTCATGTTGAGGGACGAAATTAGGTTGTAATTAAGCCCTCAAAAATACAGATTATCCCGAGAAAATGCAAGTAATTGAAACCACTTCCACGTTTAGTATGAAAGAACAGTAAATTCAGTTCTTCGATTGGCCTGATGTTCCTCTTCCGTACAGGAAACCCCGTCCGAACATACATTCAGTAATTGACGCTCTCCGTATCCGACCGCCTTGAGACGTTCGCGTGCAATGCCCCTGCTGATCAAATATTCCACCACCGATTCGGCTCTGTTTTGAGACAATTCCAAATTGTATGCATCCGTTCCTCTGCTATCGGTATGTGATGCAAGTTCGATGACCAACGTCGGATTCTCATGCAAGGTCATAACCAATTCATCCAAAATAATGCGTGCATCCGCTCGAATATCGTATTTGTCAAAGTTGTATAGAATCGGATCCAGTGTAAAGGTCTTGCCTTTTACCAATAACGGATTCAGATACAAGTTCACATACATTGTATCCGGACTGTTTGGTTCAATGCGCATCAACTGTGTAGAATCGGGATAATATCCTTTTTTGGATCCATGAAGGATAAAGGACTTGTCCGGCTCCATGCGAAAGACCACTTCACCGGCGGCTTGCGTGTAACTTCGCGCCAATAAGACCTCATTGGCATTTTCCAAACTAACCATCGCCTCCTCTATGGGCTGATTGGTTTCCAGATCCAACACACACACTTTTATAAAATGGATGGGTATGGGGCGCTCAATAAAGGAATAAATATCGTCGGAACCCCGCCCGCCATAACGATTGGAAGCCAAGTATCCCCGCTGGCCTTCCTGAGACAATAAGAAAGAAAAATCATCGGCCGGAGAATTGATCGGATAGCGCAGATTGATGGGACGAGTCCACTTAGACCCACTTCCCTGTGATCGAAACAAATCCAAACCACCCATACCCGGGTGTCCATCGGAAGCAAAGACCAAACTTCCGTCGGGCAAAATTGCCGGAAACATCTCATCGCCCGGTGTATTGACCATAGGTCCCGCATTCATCGCCTTCCCCCATTGTCCGTCCGTTTGTAATTCGGCATACCAAACATCGGTTCCACCCAATCCACCCGGCTGATTGGAAACAAAATAGATCACATCCTCGTTTCGGTTCAAACACGCATGCCCAACAGAATAGGCCTTGGGATTGTTGTGCACAAAAGGAATGGGATTCAACCATTCACCGTAGACAAACGGATAAATCAAAATTTCCATATTTTGCTCTTTGACCGAAGCACCCGGATAGGTTCGCGTCAAAAAGAAAAGTGTCCCGGATCGATTCGAATGGATCGGACCTACGTGCATTTCGGATTGATTCATGGGATAATCAACCAACTGTTTGCCCGAAAGACGCATCTGACTGCGATCGGCACGATGCAACTTCAAAAAGGGATTGCCCGTCCATCCGTAGCGACGACCATCCTGTTTCTCGGGCTCTGCAACAAAATAAACACGCTTTTCCCCAATCGGAAACACGCCAAACTCCGCCTTATCGGTATTGATGGTCGCCTCATTGATGATCTCAAAACGTGTCGGATGCTCCATCCAAAGCAAGGCAGAATCACAGCCGGCCAGCTCCACCTGGATCATTTTGGCATTCCCCCTCAAACGAAGGCTTTGCTCAAACGCATATTTGGCCTCAACGTATTTGGCATTGGATTTTAAAACACGTCCATACTGCATCCAATGCAACGATGTCGCCTGAACATGCGCAGTCGTGCGTGCATACCATATTTCCGCATCCTGAAAGCGGTTCATCAACCGATAACAGTCCGCCAAATGCGCCAAATCCTCCAGTTCCGGGTTGGATACATCCGTCATTCGAAGCCAGTTTGGGACAGCCAGGCTATACTCCAGGCGGGACATTTGAGATAATGCCTGTTCCCGCAAATTCTTGACCGATTGCGCCTGAACCTTGTTGCAAAACAAAAGACCACACAACAACGTCATCCAAGCATAAATCATGTATCGTTTCATATCCATTCATTTAAAAGAAACGGGGACTATAGATGCGTCTTGATGGAACCTGAAGCTCCCAAGACAAGGTCAGTTCATGTGTCCCATATTGAGATTGAATCAGTCGATTGAGGGGAACATCGTACGAATACCCCAACCAAAGACGCTCCGACAATGCCAGCCGCGTTGCAAGTACAAGCGCATTCAACGAAGACAAGTCAGCCGCTTCGGCATACGGTTTTGACCAAAGTGTAAAACCGGTGCGATAGGTTAATCCCAGCATAAACTGGTCCCGATAGACCCCTGCCATTGAAACATCCAAAACCGTAGGACCGGCTAAATCCTCTTTGAGCAAAAAGGAAGGACGTAATTTATAGGTATTATCCAAATCATGCAAGTATCCACCAATAAAATAAAAGTGTTGTTTTCGCATGACGTTTCGACTGGTATCCACATCCCAATGAAACGTCGCATTGGATCGATTTCCTGAAAATAAATCCATGGCAGAAAATCCAAGATACATATTCGGGCTGGAGTAATAGATCCCAAAACGCAGATCCGGAATGTATGAATTCAGTTGATCATCCGTAAGCAGTGGATCCAATTCGTCCACCGGTCGAAGTTTGCTCCCGTCCAAACCATACTGCGTTACCCCCAAACCCAAACCCAAAGAAAGCCGTTTGCTGTCCACATAATTCAATTTGAGTCGCCAGGCAAAACTGGCATACAACGAAGTAGCCGATTGAGCACCCAATGCATCCGAAGCCAATTGCAGACCAAGCCCCACGTTGCGATTGCGCGGATCGGTCACCCCATCCATGGTTATCTGTGACGTTCTGGGTGCCCCGTCCAGCCCTGTCCACTGCATTCGATGGCTTGCATTCATGTGCCAGGTCTCCCGATATCCGGCATAGGCAGGGTTTACCGAAAGGGTATTAAATGTATACTGCGAGTATTGAATGTTTTGCTGCCCATGCATTTCTACGTCAACCCCTATAAACAAAAGGGTCAATAAAAAAAGGTAGTTGTTGATGCGTTTTTTCATAATCATTTTCGTTTCAGCAAGACCCAACCCTTATACGAATACTCCTCACCGGCCATCCAAGCGCGAATGACATAATAATACGTACCCTCCAGCAAATCATTCCCATCCCAATCGTTCTGATAGGATCGATTCGCATACACTTCGTTTCCCCATCGATTGAACACATTCAACTCCAAGCGATCAAACTGTGCCAAACCGACAATTTCGAAAACGTCGTTGACACCATCACTGTTGGGTGTAAACACATTGGGGATAAAGAAATCGGACAAGATTTTTTGAACCGGAGTGATGCAAATTGATGTATCGTTGTACGTATTGTGGTCCAAGAAGTCACTTTCAGCACCGGCAAAAACAACTTTATTGACCAATCGCTTCGAAGGGGGCAAATCCGTCACAATGCCATAGACCCGAAAAACTGCTTGAGATAAGGTATCCAAATCGACGCGCACGCTGGATAAACTTTTTCCATCAAAACCAAAAACCTTATTATCGGGATTGCCCAAATTGTCAAATTCAATGGATTGAACCGAATAATAAGGAGCCAATCCTTCCAAACTATCTTTTAGGATTAGATTTTCAGCTTTGCTTTCGGACTGATTAATCATGCGAATCTCATACATCAGCGAATCCCCTACATTTACTTCTGACTTATTGGCTGTTTTTTCAACCGCAACCCCCTCAAACGTACTAACCCTTAGATTGCGTAACTCATGATGATTGACCAATTGCCCTGTAGAAGCAGCAAAACCTAGCTTTAAATATTCGGGAGGAGCCTCGGGCAATTCAAAGGCCTCCAGAATGGTTTCAAACGCGCTGGTTGTATTGCGACGCATGCGCACCGAAATCGTATAATTGACTTGCCCCTCCAGCATGTTGGGTATGATTTCCACCTGAATGTTTCGATAGTATACCGCATCTGTAGGGCGTTTGCCATCCGTGCTCTCGTAATCGAGTTTGAACGGAAGATTTACGTTGCCTCCAATCCAACGATAGTCATTGGATTCCGAGGCCCGAACACTCACCGTATTCATTTTAAAGCCGGGGCCTCCTACCCGTCCTTCGGTTGGGTTGCAAAAATTACCAAACGCATCAATACCAATACCGACATAGGCACCCGTCATCCCGGGATAGCTTTTCGTCGCTCCGACATGCGGAGCGTATCCCAAAGATCCGCCAAAACCACCGATATGAAACGAATCGACGGCAGCATCGTATAAAAAGATGGAAAAACCGTCCGCACCGGTGGTGGATACGGTTTTAATACGACGCCATATTTTAAACTCCAGATCAATCAACACCCCGGTTGTCGTCAAAAAAGGTCTGTCAACAATGGCAAAACCTTTCTGATATATGCTATCCTTCGTCAAACGCAGCCATCCATCCCCTTCCGGATCGTCTTTTCCGGCTGTCAAATACGCCGTCGGTTCACCTCCAAAGGAAAATATAGCGCTGGAATTGGTCTTTAATGATTCATCGATGGTCAGCACTTGCGCCTTCAACGTAAAAGCCGAAATAAGACAACAAAAAAACAACCCCCATCGTAACAGCAAATCTGATTGTCGCATAATCATGAAATTTACTGCAAAGATAGGGGAATTTTCAACAGGCTTATGTGGAAACATTGCTATTTGACAGAAATAATTATCAGAATGATACTGGTTTACCACACAAAACGAAGTGTGAGCCCAACCTGTCGGGGCGCTGACTGCTGGGCAAGAGGCGTGCCCATGGATTCAAAATAAAAGGTTTTGTATCGCGCATCCAACACATTTTTGGCCCAGACATCCAATCTCAGTTTTTCTTTGATAAACGAAACCCGCCCGTTAACAACTCCGTAAAAGTTTTGTTTCACATCGTTGGCTTCAGTCCAATACAGTGGTCCGGTTCCAGCATACTGTGCCGCCAAGGTCAGTCCGTCCAAAACCGGGCTATTCAAACGAAACGTGTGCGAAAGGCCGACGTTGACAGAATGCGCGGGAACCATCGGTACTTTTTTGCCCTTGTAATGGACCGCATCGTAACCGTTTATGCTGCGAACCGAATCCGTATAATCCGAGAAGCGCGCATCGGTATACCCGTAACCGGCCTGGAGGTGCATTCCGGTCATCGGTCGGGCCTGTATAGAAACTTCAAAACCCCGGCTGAAACTTCCCGAAGCATTGCTCATCATCCGACCAAATCCATTGGGCGAAAAACGGGCGATCTGGCGATCCTTGGTTTGAATGTAAAACACCGCCGCATCCATCGACAATTTTCCGGAAACGGGCTCCAAATGCACGCCCACTTCATAATCCCAGCTGTATTCCGGTTTGTAGGCGATGTGTTTGTTGACATCTTCCACGTGTACTCCGTCCGGAATTCTACCGACAACCATTGGGATAACAGCTGCAGGCGCTCCGGCTTCAGCCAGCTTTGTTGAAATACTGGACTTCATATCATCCTGCATCTCCGCCTGCAACTCGGACTGAATTAAATCCGAAAACAATTGCACGTTGTATCCTCCGGATTGATACCCCTTTGAGATCGAAGCGTACACACGATGTTGCGTATCCCATTCATACTGCAACGATAATTTGGGCGCCCAATGCACATTGGATTGAGAAGCAGAACCATCCAAAAGCGCCTCAATTTCCCGTTGATCGGTCAAGCTCATTGGTCCGTATGCCATTTGATAGACATAATTATAACCGGCAGACGAACGATAGCCTAGGGCCACATGCTCCCACTCGACACGCATTCCCGCCGTCGCAGACAAGCCGGGCAAAAATGGAAAATCCACCTTGGATTGGTGATACAAAGCGATTGAATTGACGTCTTCCTCAAAATCAGAAGCATTCAAAAAGCGGGGATCCGTGATGTCAACCGTCGTGTTGATCGTAGAGGGGATGCCTTGTTGAATGTTTCGCTCCAGCATCACCACCCCGGCCGAGTCAAAGACCACCGGAGAACTGGTTTTCAATAATTTATGAGCCGCAAACAAACCGTTGGACATGTTCCAAATACGATTCACTTCCGATTTCAAAACAAATTCCTGCGTCAGTGCATGCATTTCTTGCCGCTGTTCCATGGTAAAAATGGACGCGGGGCTAAAATCCTGATCCAACCACAAGGCATCCTCCAACCGCTGATAACCGGTCACCGACGCTACTTGCGTACGCCCTCCCGTTGACCCGATGCGCAACGAGGTGGATAAGACACGGCGTTCGTAATCCGAAGGGCCGTCGTATCGCACCTCAAACGTATCCTTCTTGACCGGAGCATAGGGGTAACCCTGCTGATCGCTCACCTCAAAGGCAACACGCAAATCGGCATTCCAACGGGGACTAAGTTTCGCAGACCAACGCGTTTGCAAACCGGTACTCTGTTCGGATCCGCTGGACTTACCGGTATGCCGATTGGTTACAAAACCTTCTTGTTGCGCATGGATAAACGAAGCGGAAAAGGCCAGCCAATCTGTTACCGTACGGTTGGCCAGAAAACGCAGGCGCATCAAATCGTATGTACCCATACTGACTTCAAGCATCGTTCGCTCGGGTGCAAAAGGAGAACGGGTATGTACATGAATCAACCCACCCATGGAATTACGTCCATACAATGTCGCCTGTGGTCCCCGCAACACTTCCACATAATCCACATCCAACCATTCCTGGTCAAAAGCGGATTTATCCAGAAAAGGAACATTGTCTACGTAATATCCGACCGCAGAAGTATTCATCCGAGTACCGACTCCTCGCATGTACAACGCAGAGGTTATTTTAGATCCATATTCCGGCGCATATAGATTGGGGACAAAAAGCGACATGCTTTGCAGGTCGGTCGCATCCAAATCAATCAATTGTCGACCCGACAAAACCGTAGACGAGACCGGCAATGTATGTACAAATTGTTGCTCACGCAAACCGCGTGTCACAACGACTTCGTTCAAATTGACAGCAAGACTATCTTCACGGACTGCATTTGCGGCTTGTACAAAGGTGGTCAACAAACCGACAATCCCTATTACAGAGTATTTCATTGAGTGTATGTTTAATCTTGCAAAGAAACGGGTCTTTTGGCTTCGCATCAATCCTCATTAATGAGGATTTCTTCCGATAGGTACCCGTGCGTCAACGCATACACCGTCAAGCCGGATAAGCTTCGAATGCCCAGTTTCTGTATCAGATGCCGACGATGAGAAATCACGGTGGTTAAGGCAACGTGCATCTGTTCCGCAATTTCTTTATTGGTCAACCCCATCACCAGCCAACGCAGTGTTTCTCGTTCGCGCTGCGTCAAACCATCCGATGGCAACGTCGCTTTCAAATCGATGTGGCTGGTTCTGGCAATATCTTTGACCGAACGGTGCCGGCTCCGAACGACCTGCTCTTCCATTTCCAGAATCAAGGGTTGCAGCAGTTGTCCTACAAGCCGCATCCAAGCATTTAGGTCCCGATGCAACTCGATCAATTGACGTTGATCGTCCAACGACAATCGTGGAAATGCCTCCAACAACGCGTGTTCGAATGCATTCGGACGCGCATCAAAATACTCTACACTATAACCGAGTCCGGATTTCATGCCTGCTGTATAAGCGGGACTGTAATACAATTCATACACACGTTGAGCGTGGGGAAGAAACTGCTCCATCAACAAAACATGCAATTGTTCCAATGCTGTCCGGTAGTCCGAATCCTCTTCCAAAAAAACGATGCGCCCTTTCAACCCCTCCAAAAACTGCGCACAACAGCGCATCAAGGGTTGAATGTTGTAACTCGGAAAACGATCCTTTTTGGATCGATCCTCCCCCAAAAAGGACGCCACAAACACACGTAAGAACGCCTCATTCACCCCTTGGCTTCTGGCATACGTCTCAACCGTGTCCAGTGGATTCGGACCACTCAAACCCAACAAACGAAAGGCTTCCAACAAAGCCGGTTGCTGCAAGCTTGCATAAAGCAACGCATTGTTCCGATTTTTACTCATTCACCGTAAACACTTACATCGGTACACGCAAATAAAAAGTTGTGCCAACCCCTACTTCCGTTTCAAACCGAAGATCCACACCCATCAAATCGCAGTAAGCTTTGCACAACGCAAGACCCAATCCCGCACCTTCATACCCGCGATCAAAGGAATTGTTGCTTTGATAGAACGGCTCAAATAGCCGAGGCCAATGTGCTTCTGCGATACCAATCCCACTGTCTCTGACGTAACACACCACCTGTGCGCCCTCGGCATACACGCCCAGATCTACACCACCTTCTTGGGTAAACCGGATGGCATTGTTCAACAATTGCATCAACGCTTCTTCAAAAAGAGCAACATCGTTTGTGACGCGAATGCGCTGATCTTCTGAAGTGGCCAAGCATTTCAATTCCAATCCCTTATTATTTGCCTCCGTGAGGCTTTTCTTGTAAACCCGATCAACCGCATCATACAACACAAAGGCTTCCTTTTGTACGGATTTATTTCCGGAAGCCATCGTGGAATAGGCTACAATCTGATTCAATAAATGCAACAAGCGCTCGCCATTTTGAGCAATAAACTCAGTATGCTCATAGAATTCCGCATTGTTTTGCAACGCCTCTCCCAAAACATGGGCAAATCCTATGATGGAATTGAGCGGCGTACGCAACTCGTGGCTGATATTCGATAAAAACGCCGATTTCAAACGATCGCTTTCCTCAGCGCGGTTGCGTGCCTCAAGCAAGGCTTCTTCACGCATTCGATCCTCCGTAATGTCAGAGGCTATTCCACCGAATAGAATGACCGCACCGTGTTCATCGTATACCAAACGTTTTCGATCCATAAGCCATCGTATCTGTCCATCGGGTCGAATTATACGATATACCACCTCCGATCTTCCCTTTTCAATCAAATCTTCCGCGCTTTGCTTTGCCTTCGGACGATCCTCCGGATGCACAAAGGAATCCCACAGCAGTGGATGATCATACAAGGTTTGTTTGGGGACGCCATATATTGTCTCAAAAGCATCGTTCACCTCATAAATGGTCGAGCCGTCCGCCGAAGCGGTCCAAACGACATCGGGCATTTCGGACATCAGGGTACGAAAACGGGCCTGCTGCTGCATTGCTTCCTGTTCGATGTGTTTTTTTTCCGATACATCCTGCACAACAGCCATCCAGGTATCTCCAAATACGTCACTTTGAAATTCGTAAACGTGCACATTCACCCACATATGCAAACCATCCGGTCGCGTCACCCCGATGATCATTTGCAAGCTTTCACCGGATCGCAGATTTTCTGCAATGTAATCCAACGGATCATGCCCATCGATGGGATCAAAACGAAACGAATCCCGAACCGGCATTCCAATCAATTCTTCCTCAGGCACCGAAAGCATTTGAACCAAGCGCGGATTGGCAAATTCGATGGTAAACCGTACCGGATCCACCAACACCACTCCATCTTGCATATTTCGTAAAACCGCATCCGAAAATCGCAATTGACGCTCCTGTTCTTCCATGACCGTAATGTCACGAACGATGGCCATCACCATGGATTCATCGTCGTAGGTAACCGGACTCAACGCCACAATGACCGAAAACTCGCTCCCATCCTTGCGAAGGGCTTTCAGTCTGAGTTTCTCACCCATTGAACGCGCCTTGGGGTTCTGAGCATAGCCCGCTCGATACTCCGCGTGATGCCCATATCGGTGCGGAACCAACGCCTCGATGTTGAGACCATCCATTTCACCCGTTTTGTAGGCAAACATCAAATGTGCCTGCACGTTGGCCAACCGAATAGTACCCGAATAATCGACCAGAATAAAGCCATCCGGCGCATCCTGAAAAAGATCTCGAAAACGGATGTTGCTTTTATGCAAATCCATCTTGAGACGTTGAAGAGCCGAATGATCCTGCAAAGAAATCATAAATCCGGATCCCATGGAGGAACTGACCGGCAGCGGTGAAACCTTGCAGGTTACCGGAATATATTCTCCTTTGATGACTTCAAGCGAGACATCGGTCAACGAGGCCATCATCCCCATTTGATTGAGCAAGACCGATTGTGTAATGGGTATGCGACTGGATTGGAGATTCTGATGCAATCGAAAATACAAATCCAGTGATTGACCCTTTATATCCACCAATCGTTGATTCAACAGACTTTCCGCCCGCAAATTCATGGTTCTGATCATCCCCTGCCTATCCACAACAAGTATGGCTTCATCCAAGGTATCCGATATAAACTGATAATACGTTTTCGTTTCTTTTAATGCTTCGTCGGACTCCAACCAACGTTGAAAATAATTCGCACGCTGCCGCTTAAATAGAGTCCTGATGACGAAGTAAAACAAGACCGTAGAAATCAAAATGAGGGAGATCAACAAGAAAACGGTTGTCATAAATTGCCCCAAGGCCTCTTTTTGATTAAACTCATACAACAACGTCCAGGGTGTATCCTGTACCGGCATCAAAATAAAATTGCATTCACATCCCTTCGTATTTGTATACTGACCACTCACGTATCGTTTTTGTTGAATCGCACGGTTCAACTCCAGCGATTGTACCGGCATCCAAAGATTGAGTGAGTCACTGTTCAATGTAAGGTTGACCGAAGCAGGCTGCCCCAAGGCATCGCTTCGAATCAATTGTATCACGGGTTTGTAGGTCGTTATCTGCCAGTTGCCAAACAGAGAAGATATGTTTTTCTCCACATCCACTTTATACATCAAACCCGCTCGGAGCTTGTCCTGTGAATCCACAATCGGTACGATAAAATCCAAATACAAACGAGCATTTTGATTCGATCGGTAAACATCCGAAACAAAAGGATGTTGTTCCCTCAATGATTTGTCCAGTGCTGCGGGTATGTCAACATCGGTATACACCAAAGCCGGATTGGTCGAAAGCAACGTGGATCCATCCGTGTCATAGAGAACGATGTCGGAAAACCCATGTTCCTGTTTGCGTCTAAAAAGATAATCCTGCACCAGGTTTTTGCTGTTGGTTCCAACAAAATCCGAATTAAATTGCAAGTCCAGATAGCGCAAAATAAGCCAATGACTGGAAATGGACTCTACATCCTGCAATTGATCCGTATAAAAATCACTCAGTTGCCTGGCCTGAATCTCAATGATGGATTTGGTTGTTCTTTCTCCTTCTTTCTTATATTGCTCGTATTCTTTAAGAATATAAACCCCTACGGATAAAATCCCAATCAGCAACATATAGGAAGCATGCAACAGCGCCTGCATCTTTTCCTTACGTTGGATACGCTGGTACAAAAGTTCGGATGGATTTTTCATAGTACTTCCTTTACGTGGTCGTTTAAGGCGGCTTTGCTACGTGAGTAAGCCGTTAAAAATGTCTTCAAACTTGTAAAAGCCTTTCTTCTTGCCAACCATATGACTGGCCACAAACAGCGCACCGTTGCCAAAGGCTTCTCGAGAAATGGACTCATGTATGAGGCGAACCGTCTGATACGGAAAGCCAAAAATAACTTCGTGCTTACCGACGATGCCGCCGGCGCGTACCGAACGAATCCCCGCTGTCTCCACATCCAGCATATCTGCCATTTTTAAAGCGGTTCCCGAAACACCTTTTTTCAGTTTAAAATGCTCTTCAACAATGGCGACATCGACCATGGGTGCAATTTTTCTCAGAAATGTACCGGCAAACATCAGAAAATTCACACCCAGTGTGATGTTGGGCGACCAAAACACCGCTGTTTTTTTGGACAGATTTTTCGCAAAAGCAATGGTCTCCTTTTTGTAATGAGAAATGGCCGAGATGATGCACACCTGACGTTGCGCAGCAGCTTCACCGTATAGAAAAATCCCATCTTCAGAAGAAAAATCGATGATAAAATCAACCGGATGTTCGTCCAACAACTGCTCGATGGACGTTTGGGCAATCGAGAAAATGCGCGCAGGATCGTCTGAAGGATAACCCAGGTAATCCGAAACCGAGCGACTCTCCAAAACCGGGGATTTACGGAGAACCCACTCCAAAGTAAAATCTTCGTGCTGAAAGATTACGTTTGCTACTGCTTTTCCCGTTTTTCCAAAACCAACCAATCCTATTTTCATCCGTTCTTAAACTTAATTCGTATTAAAAGCATGGCAATTTACGTAAAAACAGACAATCCCACAACTAAAAAAGTGTATCTTTGTGAGAAAGAACCGAGCGAAAAACATGCAAATAGACCTACCACAACACCGCCTCATTTACGAACACATCCGTGGGCAAATTGAATCCGGAATGCTCCTACCCGGCGACCTCCTCCCTTCTGAAAATGAACTGGCACGTATACACCAGGTAGCCAGACCAACCGTACGCAAAGCGCTGGATCGCTTGGTGGTCGATAATTTTATTCAAAAACAACAGGGCAAGGGCAGCATCGTCGTTGGAAAACCCAAGGGTGTGGGCATTCTTTCACTGAAAAGTACCACCTCCGCGTTGGGAGAAAACCTCAAAACACGCATTGTTGTAAAACCCGAAATGCGTCCTTGGAAAGAAGCGTTTGGTTTCCAAATATCCGATGCCGAACGCGATGCCGGTTGTATTTATTTTGAACGCCTCCGCCTGGTCAACCAACGCCCGGTTTTCTTTGACATCACGATGTTGCCCAACATCAACTTCCCCCGATTTACCATGCGTAATCTGGAAGATGCCTCCCTGTTTAACATCCTTCGTACCCATTATCAGGTAGAAATCAAGGGTGGAGAGCAACGGATTTTTGCCATCAAAGCCGATAAAAAGCTGGTCGATTTTTTTGATGTAAAACAAGGACATCCCATTTTACAATTGGATCGCAAGATCAGCACCAATCGCCCGGGATTCCATCTATACAGTCAGGTATTCTGCAATACGCAAGAATATGCACTTTACGGTACCTTCTAAGGCGATTTTAAGCGTAAAACCGCTGCAAACAAGCGACATCCCATTCCTACAGCAAACGGACTGCTTGTACAGTTTTGACCCGCGCCCCTTGTTGGACACCTGCATTGGCAAACATCGTTACATCGTTTCGTTTGAGAATAGCTTGTGTCGAAGTTTGTCGGACAAACCGATTGCCGTCAACCAATATGCGCTGCGGCATACAGAGCCGGAACGCAACCGACTTTGGATACTACCCATGGACGGAGATCCAAGGCCCAGTTTGTATCAACGCATGCTACAACAGAGTTGCCCTACAGGCATTCAATCGTTGTGGGTGGCTGTCCCCAGCCGCGATGCCGAGAGATGGGCGGACGCACACAGTTTGCGTATCAATTATCGTTTTGACGACTATTTACGTTACAACGACAAAATTGCACAAAAGGAGGCGCTTGGGGACCTATCCCCCACTTGGGAGCGCATAGACCCCAAAACATATGCATTCGACAGCAGAGAAGCTTGCTACTTCAAACGCGCACATGGGGCAGGAGGATACGCAACCTTTCATGCCTCCGACCTGGACGGAGCACAATGGCCCAGCCGAAAGCACCCGGCCACCTGGTATAAAGAAACGGCCGTTGAGGGAACACCGGTCAGCGTACAATTGCTTCGGGATGCGATGGGACGCTATTGCCTTTTTGGCTATTCCGAAATGAAAATCATTCAAAAAAAACAGTATGCAGGCGCGCTGTTGAAACCGGTTACCGGATTACCGGGCTGGATGATCGACAAGATCCGAATCGTCTTAAAGCAATTAGATGGTCTATTGTGTGGGTATCACGGTTTTTTCGGCCTTGATTTAATGGTTGAAAATGCCGATTTTTGGGTACTCGAGGCAAATGTTCGGGTTACGATGGCTACCTTTGCCGCCTTGGAACTCAACGAACGCCAACTGGATGCGCTGGAATTTTATCGTTATCCCTAAACAAATCAATCATGAGATACCTCCGCCTGACGCTTTTCACCTTCTTCCTATCCCTCACCGGGATGCAGGCTGGAGACACTGCCGCCTTTTGCAAGCAACTCAAACCCTTGGGACGCATCCTGGAAACAAAGGATTGGTACGTTTGGTGTGTTGCACCGATCTACGGCCCGGATGAAAAAGTGCACGTATTTTATTCCCGTTGGCCTGCATCCAAAGGCATGGGCGGCTGGATCAGCAGTTGCGAAATAGCCCATGCTGTGGCCGATCAACCGGAAGGTCCGTACACCTATGTATCGACCGTTCTTGCACCCAGACCGGGTTTTTGGGATGCGACCACCTGCCACAATCCGCACATTCAGGAAATTGACGGCACGTATTACCTGTTTTATATGGGCAACAACAATCGTAAAACCAACTCCAAACGCATTGGTTTGGCAAAGTCAAACAATCTGTACGGCCCATGGGAGCGTAGCAATCAACCGCTTTTGGAAACCGGAGCCCCAGGATCCTGGGACGACCACTGCACCACCAATCCTGCTTTTTTGGCCGCTCCGGATGGCAGTTATCGACTCTATTATAAGTCCTGGAACGATTCCGCCTACGTAAACGAAAAAGGCAGCATTCGAGGCAATCGAAAATATGGATTGGCACTTGCGGATAAACCGGAAGGTCCCTATACGCGCTACGCATCAAATCCGATCATCGATTTTTCCAGCCTGGGGGCCAACCAACAGGTTGAAGATGCCTATGTATGGTATGAGGAGGGTCGCTATCGCATGCTCATGCGTGATATGGGTTTTTACAACCACACCGTTGGCTTGTACTTTGAAAGCACGGACGGACTGTACTGGTCCAAGCCGGAAATCGCCTGGCTGGGTATGGATCATTATCGTGACGAACCACCGGCTCCTTCACACCTAAAACGCTACGGACGACTGGAACGCCCGCAACTTTTAATGAAAGACGGCAAACCGGCGTATTTATTTAACGCAACGCAAGGGGGTGCATATCAGACAGCCAGTGGATTTGTTTTCAAAATTGAACGACCATGATGGATTTTCTCATTGATTGGGGCTATTGGGGCTTATTTCTGGCAACGTTTTTGGCCGGAAGCATTCTTCCGTTTAGTTCCGAACTGGTATTGAGTGGATTGCTCGCCGTAGGCGCCGATCCAAATTGGTGTTTGATCGCGGCAACAGGCGGGAATTTTTTGGGCGGCATGAGTTGTTTTGGCATCGGATATTTGGGCAAAACGGAATGGATGGTTCGTTACTTAAAAATACGTCCGGAACGCATCGATCGAATGAAAACGTTTTTACAGGGCAAGGGTGCGTTGATGGCTTTCTTTAGCTTTGTACCCCTGGTGGGCGACATCATTGCCGTCAGTCTGGGTTTTATGCGTGCCAACATAGCCCTTACCGCCTTCGCGATGTTTGTGGGTAAAGGTCTTCGCTATTATTTATGGCTTCATCTTACCTACGGTTTCCTCCATTGGATTTGATCCTTTTTTGTATATTTGTAACCCGTCGTATCCGATAAACAATACATCTATGGACACAAATAATCAAGTACTCGAAGCAATGAAAACGGCCGGTGAACCGGTGAATGCCGGTAAAGTTGTTGAACTAACCGGCTTGGATCGAAAAGAAGTCGATAAGGCCATGCAAGCCTTAAAAAAAACCGGTGACATTGTTTCACCCAAACGCTGCTACTGGCAACCCAAATAACCTTGCCAGATCTACGCATTCATCTGGAATCGGCGGTATTAAGACATCCCGATCTCCAATTTACGGAGCCATTAAACTGGTCGCTCAAATCCGGCGAACAATGGGTGGTTATTGGCCCCAACGGAGCTGGCAAAACACGCTTTGCCGAGGTTCTGGCTGGAAAACATGCACTCAAATCGGGTCACCTTTCCCGCCCATGGTTTGAAGCCAGGGGCATAAGCCCTTCGGAAGGGCTGCGTATGCTCAGTTTTCATTCCATTTACGGACTAACCGAAGATTATCGCACGCACAGTTATCAACAACGCTGGCACTCCGATGAATCGGACCAAGCCGTCTCTGTCCGGGACATCCTTGGACAGCAACTTCATCCCGGACGCAGCAACGAGTGGATCAATCGCCTACAGGCGGATGATCTGCTTGACAAACGCCTGATTCATTTATCCAGCGGCGAACTGAGACGTTTTTTGTTGATTCAGGCGTTGTGCAAAACCCAGACTCCTGCCCTACTGATTTTGGATAATCCATACATTGGTTTGGATGCAGCGGGTCGAGCTCAATTAAACGAAGGAATGCAAGCGCTTGTTGAAGAGCGCATTCAATTGATCTTATTGCTTTCCAATCCGGATGACATTCCAGCATTCTGTACAGACGTACAAGTCATCGATCAGTTGCGTTTGACCGTGGCAAAAAAACGCACCGAGTTCTTACTCGACCTGAATTTGCAGCAAGCGCTGTTTCCCGAACCCGTACAACAAAAGAATGATATTTACGAAGCGGCACCAAACGATTCCCCCTTTGTCATAGAATGCAAATCCGTTCATATTCAATACGGTAAACATGTATTGTTGCATGATTTCAACTGGGCCATCCGAGAAGGAGAAAAATGGGCCTTGCGTGGACCCAACGGAAGTGGTAAATCGACCTTGCTGAGTTTGATCCATGCAGATAACCCACAGGCTTACGCGAACGACATTCGTTGGTACGGAAAAAAACGGGGAAGTGGCGAAAGCATATGGGACATAAAACGCAACATCGGTTACATCTCGCCCGAACTGCATCATTATTATCAAAAAGACATTTCCTGCTTGCAGGTAGTCGGATCCGGATTGCACGACAGCATCGGTTTATACAAAAAATTGAACGCATCACAGCAGCAACAGGCCATTGATTGGATGGCTCGTTTGGGCATTAAACAGCTGGTAGACCGTCCGTTTTTGCGCATCTCGTATGGGGAGCAGCGAATGTGTTTACTCGCACGGGCATTGGTCAAAAATCCTGGCTTTTTATTGCTGGATGAACCCCTACACGGCTTGGATCGAAGCCACAAGTTTCACATCCGACAATTATTGGACGAATACGCTCGTTCCAATCATGCAACCATGATTTATATCAGTCATTATCCCGAAGAAATCCCTGCTTGTGTTACACAACACAAGTTTTTATCAAAAATAAATTCAAATGAGAACAAGTAAAAAAAACGACAGCGTTTGTTTTAAACGTTGGTCCAGAAAGGGCTATGCCATTTTTGCCAGCCTGCACAAGGTGGTCAAGATTGCAGTCATCACCTGCAGCTGCAGCTTGGTTCTGATGCCGCATCAAGGTGTGAAAGCTCAATCGATCGTTTCGGACAGTACACAACGGGTTGATCTCGATGAAATTGAGATTTCAGCAGAACAGCCAATTCCCTGGAGCGCCGCATCCGGACTCAGTCAGATTCTGGATCGCAGTCAATTATCCGGAATACCCGGTCAACAGATTGAATCGGCACTTCGCAGTATGCCTGGCGTCGATGTACGTCAACGCGGAATGGATGGAATGCAAACCGACATCAGTCTGCGCGGCGGTAGTTTTGATCAAACGGTTATCCTTCTCAACGGTATCGCCTTTACCGATCCACAAACCGGCCACTACAACCTGGATCTGCCGGTACAACTCCAACAACTCCAACGCATTGAAATTTTACAAGGGTCCGCAGCCCGCCTTTTGGCACCGGCAGCGTTCAGTGGAGCCATCAATTTGGTTACGACCAACGACTCCGATCCAGATGGATTGAAAGCCTATGCGGAACTGGGATTGGGTAGTTTTCAGCGATGGATGCAAGCCACGCATTGGTCCTACAAACAAGACAAAATTCAATTCTCGGGTCAGCTCAATCATCAAAAAAGTGACGGATACCGTCACAATACGGACTACGATCGCATCGATGGTTTGATGCATGTTCGATTAGAAACGACCGCTCAACAAGCATGGTCAGCACAAATCGGTGTTCAAACAAAAGAATTCGGAGCAAACGGTTTTTACAGTTTGGCTTACCCCAACCAATTTGATGCAACCCGCACCTATCTTGGATCCATCCAATGGAATCTGCATCGGAGCCGCTCCGATCACCAAATTCAGGGTTTCTTCAGACGTCACCACGACCGATTTGAGCTGTTTCGAGCGGGTATCGGTGCAGCCGATTGGTACACAGGACCCAATCAACACCGAAGCGATGTCGGTGGATTTCAGCTTAAAAACAAACATATATTCAATCATACTCGGCTCCAATGGGGCGCAGAACTTCGAAACGAGCATATTTACAGTACCGTTTTGGGAGAGCCCATCGACCATCACGCCAAGTATAGTCATGCAAAAAACCGTTTGAACGCACGCTGGTTTGTTGATCCAACCTGGTATGTAAACCGCTGGAGTCTGGGACTGGGTGCTTCGGCCAATTGGAACAATGATTTTGGATTTTACTGGACAGGAGGCAGCCGCATTCAGTACCAAATGGGGCAACAAAGCCAACTGGCACTCAACTGGCAACACGCTGTCCGATTGCCCAGCTTTACCGATTTATACTACAAGAGTGCCACACAAATCGGCAATGCTTCGCTTGATCCGGAGCAGTCGGACAGTTGGGAATTGAGTGCATCCGGAACAAAGGGCAAGATCGATCTTGCCGGCAATCTCTGGTACAGAAACGGGAGGCAGCTCATCGACTGGATCCGGTTCCCGGACGAAACCGTTTGGAGAAGTCAAAACTTGACGCGAGTGAATGCCATGGGTACAGAAATGCTTCTCCGTTGGACAAAACCAATCAAGGGCATTCGGCATATGACAACCGGTTACAGCTGGATGCAAATGGATAAGGAAGCACAGGGCTATGATTCCAAATATGCCTTGGATTACCTACAACACAAATGGAACGGAAGTGTGCAAAGCAGTGATTTGACGGCATTTCGTTGGTTACGCATCGCGGCCGTGCTTGATGCTTCGTATTCAACACGAGCTGGCACGTATACCGATCCAAACGACAATCTACTAAAAAAATATCAACCGGAATGGCTGTTGAATACAGGCATTCAATGGGATTGCGGAATGCATTGGCAATGGAAAGCCTCTGTGCAGAATCTGCTGAATGCCGATCGATATGATTTTGGAGGACTTCCATTGCCGGGAGCATCCTATCAAATCAGCCTTCGCTATCAAATCCAATAATTAAAACAAAGCAAGCAGGGATACGGGTGTGAGAAAAACTTCAATTTTTTCGCACCCGTTTTATTGAATGTGAATCTCTATTTCTTCAAATAATACGACATCCCCTTTACGTACTTTTGCTCGTTTTCGCAACTCAATCTGACCGTTCAATTGAACACGAGCCTGCATGACGACGGCTTGTGCTTCTGCGCCCGAATCAACAACGGAAACCGCTTTTAGCAATTGAATCAATGGGATATGATCCTCTCCGGATCGCAATTGAAAATGGAGCGTTTGTAACATGCGATTTTGTTTTTTACAGCCTTAAAGGTACAAAAAATTATTTGTTCGAACCAGCAATGTAATCCACGGCTGCCTCAATGAGGCTGTCAATCCCCCGAACCACATCCAGACTATTCAATTCAACATAGGCATCCGGTTCAATCCCCCATTCCGTATGATTCTTATTGACATCCAGCATAGGACTGGCCGAATACCGCAACAACCATCCATTGGGCAACTCATCGGTCATCGGCATTCCACCGCCCCCTCCGGTCTGATCTCCCAGCACCCATGCATATGGAGCCTGTTTCATGCGATTGACAAAATCATTGGTCGCACTGTACGACATCCGGTTGGTTAAAACAACCACCGGCTTGGCCCAATTTAAAGCCGTATCCGTAGGTGTATATGTTGGTGTGGGTTCGGAAAAGGCATCGCGGGAAGGACCTGTTTTGTGCTGAATGTAGCCGGTGTGCGTGGTGGTCTGCATGAAATAGGAAGCCAAGGTCTCTGAATAACTCAAGGATCCACCTCCGTTGTTTCGGACATCGAGAATCATCCCGCTGCAGTCCCTAAAATAATAGAGCATCTCACGGATCTGATCACGGGTAAACCCATTCGAGAAACTACCATAATACACATAACCAACCTGGCCTCCATGGATGCGTTCGTAACGCAATCCGCCTACCGCCCGATACCGATTGCCCAAGTAAGCAGAACCATAAATCAATTCCTCTTGAAAATGCAAGGGATAATCCGTGTACCAATTCCAATAGCGACTTCGATTGAAATCGGACAGTAGATTGACGTGACCATCCTTCAACTCCGCCAACATGGATGCCATGTGATCAAACAGTTGATAGTCATCCTTTACGGTATCCAATTGAGCAGTATACGCAATGTACACGGAGTCCCAATTTATTTGTTTGTACGATAAATAACAATATTTCTCCTGGATGATGCGCCATGCGGCATGCAAATTGCCTTCTGCATCATTCGATTCCACATCGGGCTGTTGTAAACAGGAACTGAGCAACAAAACCGCAGACAAAATAAACAAAGGATGGCTTTTCATTTTAATAGGGCTTAACAGAGGGTATTTGATTGCGATTAGCCGGTTTCAAACGCAAGGATTCAAAGCGCATCCCAAAAACAAGACCCTGCTGCTTGTCTGAAAAGAAGAGGTTATTGGCTTTGTATTGGATTGCCTGGTGATAAAATCCTACATAATAATCTCGATCCAATACCGTAAAATCCATGTCAATGCGACCGGTTATACCTTGCCTGTTGTGCAGACTGCTTAGATGAAAAGCCCGATTCCAATTGGACAAAGAGACCATTTCATAATACCCGATGCCATAATCCGGTACAAACATCAAACCGACCAGTGGACTACTCACTTCCATGCGCAATTTTAAACCATAGTGGTCAAAAAGCATGCGAACGATGGGACGAACATCCATCGATAGCACCATATTGGCAGGGTTGTTTACATTTCTGGCTATATTCCTTGCACCGGCATCCATTTGAAGTTGTAGACCGGGTTCAATCCAGAGACCTTGCCTCAGCCGAAAAACACGTACGTATCCACCACGCATTTCACCGACAATCGATTGCATACCGGCGGATCCGGCCGGATTTTGGGCGACACCCAAGTGCAAGGCAGCGCCATAAAGCCATAAATCCCGAACGTTTTCGGGTGAAACGGAACGGGATGCCGCATGTGCAAAAGACATTCCAACCCCCTCGTAGGGCATCGAAGATAAATAGCTGTCCCGCATAGAGACGTTGGTAAAACCAAGATGCAAACGGTGTTCGGTCGTTACCACCTGTGCACAGACAGAGGCAAGTACTCCCATCCACATCAAAACCGTAATCGTGCTTTTCATTTCAGCAAATGTATGGATACAAAATGGGCTGCAATCGAAATTGCAGCCCAAGATACTGAATTTTAAAAGAAATTTGGGAAGAAGACCGAAAAAATCAGAATAGCCAATCCCAGTATAAGAACCCGGATGGTATTTGCCGATACGCCTTTCCATTCTTTCAACACAATCCCCCAAACGTTGCTGAAGGTTACGTTGAGTGCCATCAAAATAGACCAGGAGAATGCAATCATCACAGCATTGTCAGCAAGGAAGCTTTTTCCAACCGACAGTCCAAAGAACTGCGAGTACCACAATACGCCGGCCAAGGCCGTAAACAATAAATTATTAATCCATACGGAAGACGAGATCTTCGTGTAATCGGTGAATGTTTTGTTTTTATAATTTTGGTACAAGCAATACACCGCATTGGTAAAGAATCCGCCCAGTGTGACCATAAAGGTGGCCGGCAACGTGGCAAACAAGTCACTGGCTCCCTGAGAACGAGCGGCCTCAGCAATGGGTTCTCCGGCACCCAAGCCAAGTGCAAAACAAGCACTCATTACACCGGCCAACAAAGCAACCAACAAACCTTTGGTCAACGCAAAATCCTTGACCGCCGCTTTCTTTTCTTCGTCGGTCATATTCTTAGAACGCAACGTACCTGCATAGCCGATGACCGCAATACCGGCCAACGTAATCATGACACCGATCAACAAGATCAACCCCTCTCCGTGCAGCAAATCTTTTTTGTCAAAAAACATGGCAGGAATTAGGGTGCCAAAGGCGGAACAAGTACCCAACGAAATGGACTGCCCCATTGCCACACCAAGATAACGCATCGATAAACCAAACGTCAATCCACCTACTCCCCAAAGCACACCATAAAAGATGGCCTTCAAAGCAGCAGCCGAATCCACATTGAGCAACTCAAACAGACTGGACCCTTCGGGTACAGCCAACAAGGCTCCCAATAAGGGGAAAACCAACCAGGCAAAGACGCCCTGGACTAGCCAGAACGTCTCCCATGCCCAATTTTTCACTTTGTTGATCGGCACATAGGAGCTGGATTGTCCAAAACTCCCGATGGCGATGATCAATAATCCAAGTGCAGTATTCATGGTATGACTTGATTATCGTTTGATCGTAACGTCTGTTTCGTATTGCTGGATGTTCGCAATGTAATCATCCCCAACAGGTACGTTATTTTTCAAGCAGAACATATCCCATACTGCATTCCAAGGCATGCTCTTTCCTTCTTCCAAGACAGCCAGGCGTTCGAAATACTTGCCATCGGCTTCGTACTTGCGCAGCATTTCAATGGGTTCCAACAAGGCCAGCAAGAAACTTTTTTGCGTCGCACGCATACCGATTACATAGGCTCCAATACGGTTGATGGATGCATCAAAATAATCCAAACCTATGTTGGTTCGATCCAGGGCATTGCTGCGAACAATTTCTTTGGCCAAATCCAGCGTATCATCGTTCATCAACGTTACATGGTCAGAGTCCCAACGGATGGGGCGACTTACGTGCAACATGATTTCCGGTGTAAACAACAACAAAGAGGAAATTTTATCGGCAATGCTTTCTGTCAAATGGAAATGACCCGTATCCAATGTTACAATTTTGTTGTTTTTCGCACCATAACCCAAATAGAAATCATACGAACCGACGGTATAACTTTCTGCACCAATGCCGAACAATTTGGCTTCGATGCAATCTTTCATGTTGTCGTATTTGATGGAGAAGATTTCATCCAACGATTCTTTCAAAAGACGACGGTATTCCAAACGATTGACCGTTTGATCCTTGCTTCCGTCATGAATCCACAGATTCATCACACAAGGAGAACCTTGATATTTACCCATTTCCTCGGCAATGGCACGACAACGTTTGGTGTGCTCGATCCAGAAGTTGCGAATTTCAGGATTGGGATTGGCTAAAGTCAATTCGCCCGATTTGGGGTGAGAAAAAGAAGTCGAGTTAAAATCCAGTTTGAATCCGTTTTCTTTGGCCCATTTCATCCAGCTTTCAAAATGTTTGGGTTCCAATTGATCGCGATCGACAAATTTTCCACCAAAATCCCCATAAATTGCATGTAGGTTCAAACGGTGTTGACCAGGAACCAATGAGGCCGCTTTTAAAATATCGGCACGCAGTTCCTCAATGTTGCGTGCTTTGCCGGGATAATTACCCGTTGCCTGGATTCCACCGGTCAATTGACCATCCGGGTTTTCAAAACCCGTCACGTCATCCGCCTGCCAGCAATGCATGGATAGAGAAATCTTACCCAGTTTTTCAATGACAGCTTCCGTATCAACGCCAACCGCTGCGTAGCGTTCCTTCGCAATGTCGTAAGCGGATTTTACCATTTGTTCTTTTACCATAATATAAGATGTGTTAAGTGATGAATAGTTATTTTAATACGCTCAAAAATTTCTTATAGGCCATTTCCCATGCCGTTGAATCCTGAGGGATAAAGACTGTAGGAGTGATTGATTGACGAATCACCGACCGCATATCCAACAAGTCGGAAACAGCGCCCAATGCTTTGGCCTGCATCATGATATTTCCGATGGCTGTTGCCTCCGAAGGTCCAGCCACAACGGGTAGACCAATGGCGTTGGCTGTGAATTGATTGAGCAGTTTGTTTTGGGCACCTCCACCGATAATGTGCAACTTTTCAATTTGGAAAGGGGCAACTTGTTGTAATTTTTGTAATACTTCACGGTATTTCAATGCCAGACTGTCAAAAATACATCGGATGTATTGTGAGTGATTCTGTGGTACGGGTTGACCCGTGGATGTACAATACTGCGCAATGGCCTGCGTCATACTCACCGGATTGGCAAACGAAGGATGATCCGGATTGACTAAGCAACGGAAGCCTTCCGAAGCCGAAGCCAACTCAACGATGGTCGGATAAGTGTAACTGGTTCCTTCTTTTTCCCATTCCTTGCGGCACTGCTCTAAGAGCCACATGCCGGTAATATTTTTCAAAAAACGGGTCGTGCCATCCACCCCTCCTTCGTTGGTAAAGTTCATTTCAAAGGAAGCCTCGCTGATGATCGGATCGATGACTTCAATACCCATCAACGACCAAGTGCCCGAACTGAGATAGGCAAAACGCTCGTTTTCGGCAGGAATGGCAGCAATCGCAGATCCTGTATCGTGTCCGGCGACGGCGACTACCGGCACCGGGCCCAATCCGGTTTCTTCGGCCAAGGCAGGTGTAATGTTTCCGACAACCGTTCCCGGATGTGTTATTTCAGGCAACATACTCGATTTGACCCCGGCAGCGTTGAGCAATTTTTCGTCAAATTGTTTGTTGATCGGGTTCAAAAATTGAGACGTCGAGGCGATGGTATACTCACAGATCATTTTTCCGGTGAGCATATAGGTAAGCGCATCGGGGATGAACAAGATGCGTTCTGCCGCCTCAATGGCAGAGGATCCCTCCTGAGTTGCCGCATATAATTGGTATAAGCTGTTGAAATTCATAATCTGAATTCCGGTACGCTCATACACTTCTTTGCGGGGTACTAATTTAAAAAACGCCTCCGGTGCACCATCGGTATAAGGATCCCGATAAGCTCTTGGGCAACCTAGAAAAGCCCCATCTTTACCCACATAAACAAAGTCCACACCCCAAGTATCAATCCCAATGGCATCGATTTTGATATTCAAAGCCGCAGCGGCTTTCATTCCCTCTTTTAACGAATCGTACAATCCATAAATATTCCAATAAAACTTGCCATGAATCGGCATGATTGTATTTGGAAATCGAGTGAGTTCTTTGGTTTCGAGTTTTCCATTGGTTAATGTGGCCAAAATGGATCGTCCGCTGGTAGCTCCCAAGTCGAACGCTAGAAAAGTATACGTTTGCATGGCATATAGTTTGTATGTGACAAAAATAGGTTTCTTTTTTTGAAAACCCATCAAGTTGTATATACAAATAAATCAAAAATTGCCAAAAATTGTGGAAAATCCTAGTGCAACTTATTGTATTGATCGTGGGGAGCGACGGTGTGAAAAAGATAAGCGGCTGAGAGCAACGCCAACCAACGGGTTAAATAAGTCGAACTGGCGGTATCGAATTCGTTTGAACTTTTGTATCTTCGCTGGGCATTTCTAACGCGAACATCCAACATGATTGATCAGGTCACCATAGACCGAATTTTAGACGCCGCCCGCATTGAGGAAGTGGTCGGAGAATTTGTTACCCTGCGCAAGCGAGGTGTCAACTTTACCGGCCTGTGCCCGTTTCACGATGAGCGAACACCTTCCTTTAGTGTTTCCCCGTCCAAAGGCATATGTAAATGTTTCAGTTGCGGTAAAGGGGGCAATGTGGTTCACTTCATCATGGAGCACGAACAACTCTCCTACTACGAAGCGCTCAAATGGCTGGCTCACAAATACAATGTAGAAATAAAAGAACGCGCGCTCAGTCCGGAAGAACAGCAAAGTCAAAACGACCGGGAGAGCATGTTCATTCTCAATGAATTTGCCCGTGACTATTTCAGTCGCATTCTGTTTGAACACGCAGAAGGCAAATCGCTGGGTTTGGGCTATTTCAGAGAACGCGGTTTTCGAGAAGATATCCTGCGCAAGTTTCAACTTGGATTTTCATTGGAAGCCTGGGATCCCTTTTCCAAAGAAGCCTTGGCCAAAGGGTATCAAAAAGATTATCTGGTTCGTACCGGCTTATCACTGATCAACGACAAACAAGAGCTCCACGACCGATACCGCGGACGTGTCATCTTTCCGGTGCACACCTTATCCGGCAAAGTCGTTGCATTCGGTGGGCGCATCCTGAAACAGCACGAAAAATCGGCCAAATACGTCAACTCACCCGAATCCGAAATCTATCACAAAAGCAATGAACTCTACGGCATCTATTTTGCAAAGCAAGCCATTGCAAAACAGGACCGCTGCTATCTGGTCGAAGGATACACCGACGTTATATCCATGCATCAGGCAGGAATAGAAAACGTAGTCTCTTCTTCGGGAACTGCACTGACACATGGACAGATACGCCTGATTCACAGATTCACAAACAACGTAACGGTTTTGTATGATGGAGATGCAGCCGGAATTAAGGCTTCCTTAAAAGGCATCAACATGCTGTTGGAGGAAGGCCTCAACATTCGTGTGCTGTTGCTACCGGATGGCGAAGATCCGGACTCTTTTTCGAAGAAATGCAGTGCCAGTGCGTTTGCTCAATACCTAAAAGAGCACGAAACGGACTTCATTAAGTTCAAAACAGACATCTTATTAAAGGATGCCGGTAGTGACCCCATTGCCCGAGCCAATCTCATTCAAGATATTGTAGAAAGCATCGCATTGATTTCGGACGACATCACAAGACAGGTATACATCCGTGAATGCAGTCGTCAATTGGAATTTAGTGAGGCCCTACTCTTTAAAGAAGTCGGAAAACGACGCAGAGCCGAAACACCTGGGGCAACCGCTGCAACACGAAACACGCCCCAAAACACCCATACGACGACTCCTATCGCACCCAAACAAGCATCCAACGAGACGGTAATCCAACAGAGTCGATTTGATCCGTACGAAGCCAACATCATCAAACACATCCTTCGTTACGGAAATGACGCGATTTTTGTTTCAGACACCCTTCAGCAAGGCAAGCCAGCCGTTACCGTGTTGGCATACATTGCACAGGAACTTGAGCAGGATGAGATACAACTCGAAAACCCTATCTATCAGCGTATTTTACAAGAAGCCATTGAAAAATCCGAACAAAGCAACTTTGAACCCCAGCGGTATTTTATCAATCACCGTGATCCGGAAATCAGCAGGGTCGCTGCAAACATGATCAGTGAGCCCTATGAGTTAAGTAAAATACACCATCGTTTTCAAGAAGTCGTAGAAGAGAAAAACCGTTTGGATGAACTCATTCCACACATTTTACTCGACTTAAAATACGCATTGGTTGATGCGGAGTTGCAAGCCCTACACGGCGAACTAAGAAAGGCTACCGGAACCAAAGACGAGACAAAGATCCACGAACTCTTTGTACAAATTCAAGATCTTTTGGAAATCAAAAAAGACATTGCCCGCTATTTGGGCGAACGCATTGTTGTACACCATTGAAACATAAAAAATACTATGTACGCCATCGAAGCTGAAAACCTGGTCAAACGTTATGCGGAACATCTTGCGCTCAATGATGTCAGCGTACACGTTCCAGCACAAAAAATTTATGGACTTTTGGGTCCAAACGGGGCTGGTAAAACAACCCTTATCCGCATCATCAACCGCATCACCGCTCCCGATCAAGGCATCGTTCGCTGGGAAGGACGTCCGATGAAAGCGGATGACATTCAACACATCGGCTACCTGCCCGAAGAGCGAGGCCTGTACAAAAAAATGAAAGTTGGAGAACAAGCCACGTATCTGGCACGACTCAAGGGCTTAAGCAAATCAGATGCTCAGAAACGGCTGAACTACTGGTTTGACAAATTTGACATCGGGCATTGGAGGGATAAAAAACTCGAAGAATTGTCCAAGGGCATGCAACAAAAGATTCAGTTTATCATTACCATTTTGCACGAGCCCAAGCTGCTGATTTTTGACGAACCCTTCAGCGGTTTTGACCCGGTCAATGCACAATTGCTGAAAGATGAAATCCTTCAATTAAAGGCGAACGGAGCAACCATCTTGTTTTCAACACACAACATGGCATCGGTCGAAGAAATCTGTGACTCCATCAGCCTGATACACACCTCAAAGGTCGTACTGCAAGGCAACGTAGAGGAGATACGGCAAGCACACAATCAAGGCATCTATCGCCTACGTATACGCCCAACCGATTCACTAAAAGAGAATCCGACGTATCAGATTCTTCGCTCGGAAACCAGACACGACTCCATGCACTTGCGCATACAAAAAAACGTGGATATGGAGACCGGTGCTTTCCTGCGCCATCTATCCGAACACATGGACATCCGTGCTTTTGAAGAAGAATTACCCACCATGAATGACATTTTTATTCAAACCGTACAATCATGAGCAAACTAGGCCTAATCATCGCACGAGAATACCTGACGCGTGTACGCAAGAAATCGTTTCTTTTGCTGACATTTCTCACCCCATTCCTACTCATTGCACTCATCGCTGTCCCCTTACTGCTCTCTATGGTAAAAGACGACACAGTCAAACACATTGCAGTAACCGATGTCAGTGGACACTACTTCGACCGACTCAAAAGCAACGAGCAATATCAATTTCGTGTTGCACCGGAGATCTTCACTTCGTACGAGTCCATGAAGCAACAAGATCCGGAAGCCTATGCCTATCTTTACATCGAAGGCAATCTGAGCAACGACAGCAGTCAGGTACGACTGTATTCGGAAAAACAAATTGAAATGGGACTCAAAGGGTTTCTGGAAAGTCAATTGGACGAATTGGCCCGCAACGAGAAAATCAATTCGTATCAAATCCCCGGCCTCAAGGAAATCATCGAAAACAGCTCGGCCGATGTACGCATCCGTACCATACGATGGGATGAATCGGGTGCCGAAAAATCCAGTTCTTCCGAGCTTGCCATGATCATCGGAATGATCAGCACCATGATTATTTACATCTTTATATTCGCCTACGGATCAATGGTCATGAGCGGGGTCATTGAAGAAAAAACCAATCGGATTGTCGAGATCATCGTCTCTTCCGTAAAGCCCTTTGAACTGATGATGGGAAAAATCATCGGAATTGCCATGGTCGGACTTACACAGGTGATGCTTTGGATTCTCCTACTTGGCGGTTTATTCCTGATCGGTGGTCCCATTCTCCAGGACCAGCTACAAGCGGACCAAGTCCAAACCCTGGCCGGTGTTGGAACAGGAACGATGATGAACGATGTGATGCCCACAGAACAAAACGAAATGATGGAAATGGTCGATGTCCTGCTCAACCTTAATTTGGGCTATTTGGCCTTTTGGTTTGTGTTGTACTTTTTAGGAGGATATCTGCTGTATGCATCGTTGTTTGCAGCCGTTGGCAGTGCGATTGACAACCCAGAGGATGCAGGACAGTTTACACTGCCACTCACGATACCTGTCCTATTTGCTTTGTACGCCGGTATGTACAGTGCATCCAACCCGGATGGGCCGCTTGCTTTTTGGTGTTCGATCATCCCCATCACCTCGCCCATTGTGATGATGGTTCGACTCCCGTTTGGCGTGCCCCTGGCTCAATTGTTGTTATCCTTCGGTTTATTGGTCTTGAGTTTTATTTTTACGACCAAACTGGCCTCCAAAATTTACCGAACCGGCATCCTAATGTATGGAAAAAAAGTATCCTACAAGGAATTATGGAAGTGGATCCGGTATAAAAACTAAAAAAAACAAAAAACAATCGTTGAATGAACTCGATTGGGTCTATCTTTGTTTGATTGACATTTAACATCATAATATGACAGAAACAGAATCATTGCTTAAACACGTTATTGAAGGAATTCAGAATAAGAAAGGGAAACGCATTACACTGGTTGACATGACAAAACTGGATGCACTTTGTTCCTGGTTTGTCATCTGTGAGGGAAGTTCTTCCACACAAATAATGGCCATTTGCGATTCCATCGAAGAAGAGGTACGAAAAAACGCACACGAAAAACCGATGGGAATCGCTGGATATAACCAATCTCAATGGGTTGCCATGGATTACAGCGACATCATGGTGCACATTTTTGATTCGGAAACACGTCAATTGTATCAACTGGAACAACTCTGGTCGGATGCCAAATTGACAGACATTCCGGATTTGGTATGATGTATGTCGTATCCTACTTCGAAACAATCAATTTTTAGCACACGCATTCAATGGAAAAGAATCCAAGCAACAAAAAAGGCATAAAACCTCCCCAGTTTAAATTTAATATTTACTGGATTTACGCCCTCATTTTATTGGGGATTATGGGATATTCCCTAATGAGCAATCAGGAAACCGTCAAGGAAGTATCCATCACTCAACTGGAAACCTACATCAAAGAAGGAAAAGTCACACGCATGGTCGTACAAAAAGGCAAAGACATCGTCGATGCGTATTTGGATGACATTACTGCCGACACGTTGTTTGGTGACAGCAACAAAGCAGGAGCAAAAATCATTATCGCCATACCTTCTACCGAAAAATTTGCTGAATTCCACCGCATGATACAGGAAAAATACCAGTATCAGGGTGAAGTGACGTACAAAGAAAACCGGGATGTTTTTCTTTCCTTGCTCATCAATGTTTTACCTTTTTTGCTATTAATCGGATTGACCATCTTCATGATGCGACGCATGAGTGGAGGTGCAGCCGGTGGTGGCGGTGGAGCCGGAGGAGTATTCAGCGTAGGCAAATCCAAGGCACAGCTTTTTGACAAGGGAGGTTCCATCCGGATTACGTTCAAAGACGTGGCGGGTCTTACCGAAGCCAAACAAGAAGTTGAAGAAATAGTGGCTTTCCTTAAAAATCCTTCCAAGTACACCGATCTGGGTGGTAAAATACCCAAAGGAGCACTGCTCGTAGGCCCTCCGGGAACCGGGAAGACCCTATTGGCCAAAGCCGTTGCAGGAGAAGCAGATGTACCCTTCTTTTCGATGTCCGGATCGGATTTTGTTGAAATGTTTGTGGGTGTCGGTGCATCGCGTGTACGAGACCTTTTCCGACAAGCCAAAGAAAAAGCGCCCTGCATCGTTTTTATTGACGAAATTGATGCCGTCGGTCGTGCTCGGGGAAAGAATCCCAACATGGGCTCCAACGACGAACGTGAAAATACACTCAATCAATTGCTTACAGAAATGGATGGGTTTGGTTCCAATTCGGGTGTCATCATCCTTGCTGCAACCAACCGTGCGGATATTCTGGACAAAGCACTGCTGCGCGCCGGACGATTCGACCGCCAGATCAACGTAGATCTGCCCGACATCAACGAACGCAAAGACATCTTTAACGTACACCTGCGTCCCTTAAAAATAGACGAAAGCGTCGAGTCGGACTTCCTGGCGCGACAGACTCCGGGCTTTTCGGGTGCTGATATTGCCAACGTTTGCAACGAAGCAGCCTTAATTGCTGCCCGTGGAGGCAAATCTGCCGTCCAAAAGCAGGACTTTCTGGATGCTGTAGACCGAATCATCGGTGGTTTAGAAAAGAAAAACAAAATCACAACCTTGTCCGAACGCAGAGCCATCGCGTTGCACGAAGCAGGCCATGCCACCTTGAGCTGGCTCTTGGAGCACGCACATCCGTTGATCAAAGTGACCATTGTACCACGAGGAAAAGCCCTGGGCGCAGCCTGGTATCTCCCCGAGGAGCGTCAACTCACTACAAAAGAACAAATGATGGATGAGATGTGTGCAACCTTAGGTGGTCGTGCGGCGGAAGAAGTCTTCCTAGGAAGCATCTCCACCGGTGCGTTGAACGACTTGGAGCGCGTCACCAAGCAAGCCTATGCGATGACCGTCTATTACGGCATGTCCGGTGAGCTCAGCAATCTGAGTTATTTTGACAGTTCGGGTACCAACGAGTTTTCCTTCTCAAAACCCTACAGTGAGAAAACCGCTGAAAAAATTGACCAAGAAGTAAAATTGCTTGTATACGGTCAGTACGAACGTGCCAAACAACTGCTTTTGGAACACAGAGACAAACACAAAGAGCTGGCAGATATCTTGGTCGAACGCGAAGTTATTTTTGCAGAAGACCTCGAACGCATCTTTGGCAAACGTGCCTGGATGTCACGTACCGATGAAATCCTGGAAGAGCAACGCAAACGCGATCTCCTTACAGCAGAAAACAAAAACGAAGTCGAAGCGATTGAGCCGGTGGCTGAATCAAACTCTGAACAAGCATGAGAAATCTGGCAATAAGAACCGTCTCTGGTGCCATTTACGTCCTTCTGGTGTCCGCCTCTATCCTAGGCGGACCCTATTCCTTTCTAAGCATTTTCGCTTTGATTACCGGCCTTAGTTTGTGGGAATTCTATCGGATGCTCGAAAAAAACACCGACATTCGCATCGACAAAATGGTGGCAACCATGGCCGGTGTCTGGTTATTCTTAAGCAGTTTTGCCGGATTCTCCGGCATTCTACCCATGCGTTATATGGCACTCTGGTTCGTGTTTATGCTCTACTTACTGATACGGGAACTTTTCAGCGGAGACAGCAATGCCTTTCGTGATTTGGTCTATACGTTCTTTGGGCAATTATACATTGCATTACCGTTGTCGTTTATGACCCGCATGGGATTTCAATCAGATACCTATGGTGCAAACCAATACGTATTCGTATACCTCATGTCCTTTTTTGCTTTGCTGTGGGTATACGACACCGGAGCGTATCTGGTTGGGAGTCTATTGGGAAAACACAAATTGATGGAACGCATCTCCCCCAAGAAATCTTGGGAAGGTTTTGTCGGAGGTTTGGTTTTGGCTTTACTGTCCAGCGTGGTCATCCATTATTTTTTTCCAACAACAATGGGCTTGTTCCAATGGCTTGGTTTCGCCTTAATCATTGTTGTTTTTGGAACTTGGGGTGATTTGGTTGAGTCCATGATGAAACGCAGTGTTCAAGTGAAGGATTCCGGTAATTTAATACCCGGGCACGGAGGCATTCTGGATCGATTGGACAGTTGCCTATTGGCAGCACCGGCAGCCGTATTGTATTTGCTGTTTTTTGTGTAATCATTAAACCCTATTCGACCCTTTGGGTCTAACGTTCAAAGTAAGACAAAATGGAAGCATTTGACGAAAGTCGGATACTCAACGATTTAAAACAGGCCACCCGCAAACGCAGCGCATTTGAGCGTTTGGTCAAACATTTTTCGGAGCCATTATACTGGCAAATCCGAAAAATGGTTTTAAGTCACGACGATGCCAACGATGTACTTCAAAATGCCTTCATCAAAATTTGGACGAACATCGATCAATTCAGGGGTGACTCCAAGCTTTCAACCTGGATGTATCGCATCGCGATCAACGAGACCTACACGTTTTTAAATAAAGAACGTGCACGCAACCAGGCCTCCTTTACAGACTTGGAAGATCGCATGGTATTGAGTTTGCAAAGTGATCCGTATTTTTCCGGAGACGAAACAGAGCTCAAACTTCAAAAGGCCATATTGAGTCTGCCTGACAAACAACGTCTGGTCTTCACAATGAAGTACTACGAAGACATGAAGTACGAGGACATGTCAGAAATACTCGGAACGTCCGTGGGAGCACTCAAAGCCTCCTATTTTCATGCCGTACGAAAAGTAGAAGCGTATATGACGATGGAAGAGTCGTTTTAAACCTTTTTAAACTTTGAACGTCTAAGTAATGCACGCCCAAAAAACGAACGATATGAACAATCACAAATTTAAACTCAACGAAACCGGTAACCGATCGGTTTTCTCGTTGCCCGACAATTACTTCGAGCAACTGCAATCGGATTTGGGGGCTCGAATCGATCAGGATAAACCTGTTCAGTTGCGCAAACCTCAACGATTTAGCCTGAGACCGCTCTTATATATGGCTGCGATGTTTGTATTCTTACTCTTTAGCATCCACTTTATCCTTCAACGAACCACAGAAGACAACACGGCCTCTACGTTGACAGAAAATAAGAGCACAACCCCGATGACTGCTGAGGATTATTTGATTCAGTCAATCGGTACGTATACCATTTCAGAATATTACATTGACCCCGAACTTTTTGAATAAAACACGATGAAACAATTAACCAACATACTACTCACGGTGTTTCTTCTAAGCAGCATTTCTGCTTGGGGACAACAAAGCAACAATGCAGAACGGCAAAAACGCTGGGACGAAATGATTGCTAAGCGCGCCGCCTTTTTTACGGAACGAATCGGTTTTACACCCGCTGAAGCGCAAGCATTCTGGCCGGTTTACAACGAATTGCAAATGAAAAAAGGACAGTTGCATTCAAAAATGCGCACCTTTCATAGAAATGCCAAAACCAATGAAAAAGGAGAACGCATTCCCGATTTTGAGAAAATAACCGACGAAATGGTTCACATCAAAGTACAAGAGGCTACGCTGGAAAAAGAGTACCACCTCCGTTTTAAAACCATCTTATCTCCTGAAAAAATATTCAAATTGTACCAGGCAGAACGTGACTGGGCCGGTGAATTGCTCAAGGACCTACAGGAACGAGGCGGTCGACCCAATCGCTAAACCTCTCAATTACAAACCTTTGCGCTTAGCGTCCTGCCATAAATCTTCGAGTTCGCCCAGCGTCAAATCCCGCATTGAGATGCCTTTGCCCAATGTCGCCGCTTCCACATCATTGAAGCGGCGTCTAAATTTGTGGTTGGTACGTTCGAGTGCATTATCCGGGTTAATTTGATACAGACGTGCTGCGTTGACCAGACTGAAAAACAAATCCCCAAACTCAGACTCCATACGATCGGCATCCATCTGATCGATTTCTGCTTGTAATTCCTGAATCTCTTCCTGGACTTTATCCCAGACATCCTCTTTTTTATTCCAGTCAAAACCGACTCCGCGTGCCTTATCCTGCATTCGAAAGGCTTTTATCAGGGAAGGCATACTTTCCGGCACACCGGCCAAAACGGATCGATTGCCATCTTTTTCTTTCAATTTTAATTTTTCCCAATTCTGCTCCACCTCGCGGGCATCGGCTACTTGTGTGGTTGCAAATATATGCGGATGTCGATAAATCAATTTTTGATTCAGTTGTTCACAAACATCCTGTATATCAAAATCATTGGTTTCGGAACCAATTTTCGCGTAAAAAAGAATGTGCAACAACACATCCCCCAATTCTTTGCAGATTTCTGCGGGTGCAGCCTTGAGTAGGGCTTCACTTAACTCGTAAGTTTCCTCAATGGTCAAGGGCCGCAGACTCTGGTTGGTTTGTTCCTTGTCCCAAGGACATTCTGCACGCAGCACATCCAGCGTATCCATCAACTGGCCAAAAGCCTCCATTCGAGTGGCTCTATTGTGTTCTTGTTTCATCGCTTATAGGTTAGGCCCAACGTAAGGGCGTGTTGATTTCCATATTGTTCACCGATATCACCGGCCAGCCCCAGTTGCATAAACCAACGAGGCCCCCATTTTTTTACGGGATGATCCAATAAAAGAGAATAGGAAAACTGTTTTTTCGGCTCTACTTTGACAAGCGTCGTCAAACCAAAATTGCGGGATTCTGCCATCGTCAAGCGGTAATTTGTTTTGCCTATCCGGCCCAAGGCAGAAAGATAAGCCAATTGGACTCCGTTATTCTTGATTGAAATGCGCCCATCTTCATTGTATCTTGGCGAGGTAATCCAAGGATTGCCCAAGGTCATGCCTTGATGTGTCCAGCCATTTGGATAGACACTGTTTGAATAGTAACCATCGGAACCTCCGTAAATCACACCATCCAAATCATGCCAAGGGCCACTTCGATCGGTGGTACAAAGATATTCCAGTACAACTGCTGAAAGCCAGTTGTTTTTAGGAAATCGCATCGATAGGCCCCATAAACCATCTTCCACATTATACGCTTGGTCCATGCGCAACACGGGTGGATCCTCCGACAAGTTCTGCCAATACAAGCCCAACTTCAATGTCGGGAGTTGTAGATCAAGCCCCACCATTTTGGAAATCATGTGATTGCCAAGTGTGTTTATCTGGTCTGTGAGAGGAGCGGTTTCGTCACCGCTTTTTCCCAAAAAAATTCGTTTATAATTCGAAAAGGAAGGCTCGACAACGCCATAGCGTTCGGAACTTCCGGCCCATTGAGCCGTATGTTGAAGTCCATAATTCAAACGAAACATACCCGATCCACCAATGCGTATGTGTGCATACTTATGATGCAACAACGTATGCTTGGTAAGTGTTTCTTTTTCGAACCAACCGTGCGTGAGTCCACCCATGACTTCCACCCAGCCTTTTGTAAAGGGGACAGGGATGTACCCGTCACTTTCAAGACCGATTCGATGCATCGGACGTGCATTTTGTGACCAAATCATCCCGCCGCTCGATAGTAAGGGATCCTGATTCCCGTAAACAGACCGCATTCTTCCGGCAAAGAGTTGAAATCCGATGGCCTTTACCAGTCCGTACATTTCTCCGTCAAACAACCGGTCATTGGAATGCCGGAAACCGGCTTGTGCATCCAATTCCAAACCAAATCCAACATCGATGCGTTTGCTGGTATCTGTCCTTTTGTGCACACTGCCCCATGTATTCAGCGCCGTGGGATCAAAGCTATATCGATCGTAGGCATTTGCGGTTGTCAAAAACGGTGCATTCGTACCATTTCCGACGGTCAATCGACTTCCCGCTTCCCAATCCAATCCATCCAAAGCAAACAAGGTGGAAGAACTCATCAGCGCCACAAACCATGCAACGTGTTTAATCTTCATATGCCTCGTCTTTAAAGCACCAAACATCCCGAAAACGCTGGTGTTCATTCTCACCAAATAAGACATAACCCGTACGACCCTTTGAAAAGGCGACTGAATTCTGTCGTTTACCTCCGGGGAATCGCCCGCACAACGTCCATGCATCGGTTTTCGGATCGTAAGCAATCATATCGGATCGTAGACCACCTCCATTTTCCAGCCCACCCCAATTACGTCCCAACAAGACGTAACCTCTGTTCTGAATGGACAAGCCGGTCGACAAAATACGCCCTTCGGGCATGCTGCACTTTTGAGACCATTCATCCCGAATGCCGTCGTAACAATAGAGTGTTTTGTAATTTCTTCCCCGAAAACCGCCAGCGACGTATAGTTCGTTTCCAATTACAAAACAAGCCTTAGAGCCCAATTCGTTGGGAAAATCCGCCTTTCGAGTCCACTCGTTCAATTGCGGATCATAACAATACGTTTCTTTGTTAAAAGAAGTCCCCGTATAGCCTCCGGTTACAAACAATTTTCCATCCAAAACACCGTAGCTCAAATCATTGGGTGCCGATCCGGGATAATCTGCCCGACGAATCCAGATTTTCTTGACGGTATCAAAGGCATAAAAGTCAAATAGAACCGAGCCATTGGCCGACTCCGGCGTGTAACCGAAACCAAGTCCGACATAGATGAAGGAGTCCATGGCGCAAGCGACCGCTTTTACACGTGCAAATGAGGGTAACGGCGGCAAGGAGTCCCAACGATCCATTCTTATATCATAACACCAAAAATCATTTAAGTAACCGCTCAACCATTCGCTTCGACCCATACCGACATACGCTTTCTCGCCTAAGACGACCGCACTGGCCGACGCGCGTGGAACTCCCGGAAAATCCGATAATTGTGTCCAATCCTCAACAAGAGAAATCGTCTCATCCTGACACGACACACCTATGCACAACAGCAACACGAGGATGCCCAAGCCCGGTTGTCTGAGACGTCTCTTCATCAACTCATTTGTTTCAATTGAGCGATGGACTCTTGCAAAAGAAGCATTTTGGCCTCAGCATCTGCTTTTTTCTTTCGCTCGGCATCGACCACTTCCGGCTTTGCGTTGGTTACAAACCGTTCGTTGTCCAATTTTTTCATCACCGATTGCAGAAATCCGTTTAAATAATTGATTTCTTCGGTCATCTTTGCCAACTCTTCCTCGACGTTGATTCGATTGGTCAACGGAACGGACATTTCGACGGTTCCTACCAGAAAGGACGCAGAGCCGGCTTGCTTTTCAACGACGGTGCGCACGGTTTCTAAATGAGACAATTTACAGATGGCGGCTTCGTTGTGCAGTTCATACGTACCGACAATTTCCAACTCCAGCGCTTCCTTATTGGCTATATTCTTTTCCAAACGAACCGTACGGATGTTTGAAACAATGCTCTTGCTTTGTTCAAAACGCTCCAAAACGTCCGCGTTATATGCAGAAACCTTCGGCTGCATGCTCAGCATGATGCTCTCACCCTCGTTGCGATCGTACAAACGTTGCCACAATTCTTCGGTAATAAACGGCATAAACGGATGCAGCAACAACAACAATTGTTCAAAGAAACGCTGCGTTTCCTCCAAAGTTTTTGGATCAATGGATTGCTGATATGCCGGTTTGACCAATTCCAGATACCAGGAAGAAAATTCGTCCCAGAATAGTTTATAGACCGTCATCAATGCCTCGGATATCCGAAACTTGCCAAACAGATCATCCATCTCGTTGACCGAACGTTGCAACAATTCCGAAAACCACTGACTGGCTTGACGGGCCGCTTCCGGCTGTGGCAAGTTGGGGTCGACATTCCAACCCTTCACCAATCGAAAGGCATTCCAAATTTTATTGTTAAAGTTGCGGCCCTGTTCGCACAACGCTTCATCAAATAAAACATCGTTGCCGGCAGGAGCGGCCAACATCATCCCCATCCGCACGCCATCGGCACCAAAATCTCGAATCAAATGCAGCGGTTCCGGAGAGTTGCCCAACGATTTTGACATTTTTCGACCTTGCTTGTCCCGGACAATACCCGTCAAATAGACATTTTTAAAACACAGCTCCTTGCGATACTCGTATCCGGAAATAATCATACGTGCGACCCAAAAAAACAAAATATCCGGGCCGGTCACCAAATCATTGGTCGGATAATAATACTGAATATCTGCATTATCGGGATGGTTGATTCCATCAAATACGGAGATTGGCCACAACCAGGAAGAAAACCATGTATCCAGGCAATCTTCATCCTGCCTCAAATCCTCCATGGTCAACGGGCTTATGCCGGAACAACAGGCACATTTTCCGTTCAATCGTTTTTCATTGGCCAACGCCAATGCCTTTTCGGGAGTTTCTGCTACAACATAGCCTCCTTCCGGCAAGAAATAAGCCGGGATGCGATGTCCCCACCACAATTGTCTCGAAATACACCAATCCTTCACATTCTCCATCCAGTGACGGTAGGTGTTTTTAAACTTAGCAGGAACCAATAGAATCTCGTCGTTCATCACCGCATCCAACGCCGGCTTAGCAAGATCGGTCATTTTGAGAAACCATTGCATCGACAATTTGGGTTCGATGGGTACATTGGTACGTTCGGAATACCCCACTTTGTTGGTATAGGCTTCCACTTTTTCCATGAGATCGGCAGCAATCAGATCCTGTTCAATTTGCTTGCGTACATCAAAGCGATCCATGCCTGCATACATTTGACCCCACTCGTTGAGTGTTCCATCGTTGTTAAAAATATCGATGGTTTCCAAATTGAACTTTTCACCCAGCATATAGTCGTTTACATCGTGTGCCGGCGTTACTTTTAAACAACCCGTTCCAAATTCGATATCCACGTATTCGTCTTCAATGACGGGAATGGATCTCCCAATCAAAGGAACAATCACTCGTTTGCCTTTTAGGTGCGCATTTTTGGGGTCCTCGGGATGTATGCACATCGCCGTATCGCCCAGGATGGTTTCGGGACGCGTCGTTGCGACAACGGCATATCCTTCTTCTCCTTCGATCCGATAGCGCAAGTAATATAATTTTGACTGAACTTCTTTGTACAGCACTTCCTCATCGGACAGTGCCGTCTGAGCACTCGGATCCCAATTGACCATGCGTACGCCCCGATAAATGAGTCCCTTGTTAAATAGATCAACGAAAACATTCAACACGCTTTCAGAACGCTGTGCATCCATGGTAAAACAGGTACGCTCCCAATCACACGAAGCCCCCAGTTTTTTTAATTGCTCCAGAATGATGCCACCGTGTTTGTCTGTCCACTCCCAAGCATGCTTGAGAAAATCCTCCCGACTCAAATCGGTTTTTTTAATGCCCTCAGAGGCCAATTTTGCAACCACCTTGGCTTCGGTTGCAATACTCGCATGATCGGTTCCGGGTACCCAGCAGGCATTCTTGCCTTGCATACGCGCGCGTCGAATCAATATATCCTGAATGGTATTGTTCAGCATATGCCCCATGTGAAGTACACCGGTAACATTGGGTGGAGGTATGACGATGGTATAGGGTTCGCGTTCGTCCGGCTCGGATCGAAACATCCGATGATTCATCCAATATTGATACCACTTATCTTCTACTTCAGCAGGGTTGTATTTGCTTGCAATTTCCATACGATTGTTTCATTAAAGTCGACAAAATTAATCATTTTATGCAGAACAGTAGCCTGAACCACATAAAATTGGACGATAAAAAAAGCTGACCCTGGGGTCAGCCTCTTTCGTCTTTTCCTTCTACATAATTGACAAAGGCTTGATTGACCATCCGAACACCACCCGGAGTGGGATAATCTCCGGTAAAATACCAGGCGCCGGTGTGTCCGGGACAAGCACGAAGCAAATCCTCCGGTTTTTGATACACAATCTGTACCTCGGCCAAACAAGCATCCGGTTTCAGCATGCGGGCGATTTTATCCGATAATTCCTCAATGCTGAACGGTTCGTATATTTCTTTGACGTAGTTGATCGTTTGCTTTTCCAGGGGCTTCAGCTGTTGTGCTTTAATTTTTGCATAGATTTCGTTGATGCATTTGGATCGACCGGTTTCTTTCAACAACTCAATGGCCGCCTGAAACGCAATAAACTCGCGCATTCGCGACATATCGATGCCATAACAGTCCGGATACCGCACCTGAGGCGAAGACGAAACAACCACAATCTTTTTGGGATGCAATCGATCCAGAATCTTCAGGATACTTTGTTTTAACGTGGTTCCACGTACAATGGAATCATCGATGACAACCAGATTGTCTTCCCAGGCTTTGATAGACCCCCAAGTCACATCGTATACGTGGGCTGCCAAATCGTTGCGTCCTCCCTGCTGCGCAATAAAGGTGCGTAGTTTGATGTCCTTAATGGCTACCTTTTCTACTCTGGGCTTTAATGCCAATATATGCTCCAGTTCTTCCACCGTCAACTGACCGGCTTTTTGAGCAACCAGGTTTTTTTTCTGCTGATCCACATACGCATCCAACCCTTCACACATGCCATAGAAGGCGACTTCGGCCGTATTCGGAATGAAGGAAAAAACCGAATGTTCGATGTCATAGTCCACCGCCTTCAGTATGGAGTCGGTCAACAGGGCACCCAACGCTTTGCGTTCACGGTAAATATCCTCGTCACTTCCTCGAGAAAAATAGATGCGTTCAAACGAACAGGACTGACGCGCTTCCGGTTTGCGAACGACATCGGTATAAACCCGTCCATTCTTTTTGATGATCAGCGCCTGACCCGGTTCCAATTCCTTGACGTGTTCTTTCTCCACATCCATGACCGTTTGTATCACCGGGCGCTCAGAAGTGACCACTACGATCTCATCGTCCGCATACCAAAAGGCCGGGCGGATGCCCCAGGGATCCCGAAACACGAAGGCATCTCCATGTCCCATCATTCCACAAATGGTGTAACCACCATCCCAATCTTCGGATGATTTGCGTAAAACAGCGGGGATATCAACTTGTTCTTCAATAACCTTGGCTATATTCTGAACATTCTTACCCTCCAATTGATCAAATTCTTTTTGAACCTCCCGATCCAGATAATGACCCAAGGTTTCCAACATCAGAAACGTATCGCCCAAATCCCTGGGGTGCTGTCCTTTATCGACCAATCGGGCGGTAATCTGATCCACGTTGGTTAGATTGAAATTGCCACACAAACACAGGTTGCGGGATTTCCAATTGTTTCGGCGCAAAAAGGGATGCACATATTGTAAACCCTCCTTACCCGTTGTACTGTAACGCAAATGCCCCATCAACAGCTCCCCGGCAAAGGGAAGATTTTCCTTTGCGTAGGCTGCATCCCGCTGATTTTCACGCGAATGCTGCGCATACTGCGCATACGCAGACTGAAAACAAACGTTGATGGCATTGCTGCCTTCAGCGCGTTCCCGATGGATGTACTCGAATCCGGGTTTCATATCCAGTTTGATGCTGGCCATACCCGCTCCTTCCTGTCCACGATTGTGCTGTTTTTCCATCAACAGATAGAGTTTCTGCATTCCGTACTGCCAGGTGCCGTACTTGATTTGATAATACTCCAACGGTTTTAACAGGCGAATCATCGCCACTCCACATTCGTGTTTGATTGTATCACTCATGACTTATTCTACGGTAACCGATTTGGCTAAATTTCTGGGTTGATCCACATTACATCCTTTTACAACCGCTATATAGTAGGCCATCAATTGCAAAGGCAACGCGGAAAGTAAAGGAGAAAAACAATCTTCGGTATCGGGGATTTCAATATAATAATCGGCCAAATCCCGTATGACGGTATCGCCTTCGGTGACAATGGCAACCACACGGCCTTTGCGGGCTTTGATTTCCTGGATGTTGCTGACCACTTTATCGTACATCCCTTTTTTGGGAGCAATCACGACGGTGGGCATCTCACGGTCAATCAATGCAATCGGGCCGTGTTTCATTTCAGCTGCAGGATAGCCTTCTGCATGGATATAGGAAATTTCTTTTAGTTTAAGTGCGCCTTCCAAAGCTACAGGATAACTATAACCACGTCCCAGATAAATGAAGTTCTTGGCATAGGTAAAAATACTGGAAAAGTCTTCGATGTATCCCGCAACGGACAGCGTTTGTTCCATCTTATCGGGAATCAAAGCCAACTCCTGTACATACTGTTCAAACACATCTTTGCTCATTTCGCCCTTTTCTTCGGCGATGGTCAACGCCATCAGTGTTAAAACGGTAACCTGTGCAGTAAAGGCTTTGGTAGAGGCGACTCCGATTTCCGGGCCGGCATGTGTATACGAACCTGTATGCGTCATGCGCGGAATGGAAGAGCCCACCACGTTGCATATTCCATAGACAAATGCACCCTGACGTTTGGCCAGTTCCGCCGCAGCCAACGTATCGGCCGTTTCTCCGGATTGCGATATGGCAATCACGATGTCATCCGGACATAGTACGGGATTGCGGTAGCGAAACTCGGATGCGTATTCTACTTCAACCGGAATTCGGGCAAATTCCTCCAATAAATATTCACCGATTAGACCGGCATGCCACGACGTACCACAGGCTACGATAATGATGCGTTTGGCATTTAGAAAACGTTCTTTGTGATCTATAATGCCGGAAAGGGCAACACGGTTGCGTTCTACATTGATGCGACCCCGCATGCATTCACGAACGGTGTTGGGCTGTTCAAAAATCTCCTTGATCATAAAATGAGGGAAACCACCTTTTTCGAGTTGGCTCAAACTCATCTCCAATTCCTTGATTTCGTGACTCTTTTCCACGTTATTCAAGTTGCAAATACGCGGCTCGGAATCCCGTTTCAAACGAACGACCTCGTCGTCATCGATGTAGATTACCCGATTGGTATATTCGATGATGGGAGAAGCATCCGATCCCAGGAAATATTCATCGTCACCGATGCCAACAACCAGGGGACTGGATTTACGGGCAGCGATGATGCAATCGGGATGACCGCGTTCCAAGACTGCAATCGCGTAGGCTCCAACGACTTGCGTCAGAGCCAACTGTACTGCAGTAAATAAATCGACGTTATTTGAAACTTTTACGTATTCAATCAATTGAACCAGCACTTCGGTATCGGTATTGCTTTTGAACGTATAGCCTCTACTCATCAGATCTTCCTTCAGCACGGCGTAGTTCTCGATGATTCCATTGTGAATCAATGCCAACGATTCGGATTGCGAATAATGTGGATGTGCATTTACATCATTGGGCTCACCGTGGGTTGCCCAACGTGTGTGTGCAATACCTATGCTTCCACTCACATCCTTGTGCTGGGTAAAACTTTCCAGATCAGACACTTTACCTCTGGTTTTATAGACGGCCAGATTGGATGCCTCTGTAATGAGGGCCACCCCTGCACTATCGTATCCTCTGTATTCAAGACGTTGCAATCCTTTGATCAAAATGGGGAACGCATCTTTGCTTCCGATATATCCTACAATACCACACATAATTTTTTCGGTTTTAATGTCACAAAGGTAACAATCCTTAATGATATTCTTGCCAACTTTTTATCTGAATTTCTTCCATTCGAACGCTGCAGAAAGCTTTGATAAAAGCGGAGGCCAAACGCGCGTTGGTCAATAATGGAATGTTGAAATCAATGGCTCCCCGACGTATCAAGTACCCGTTTGTCAACTCCCTCTTAGTTAGATTTTTGGGAATATTGATGACCAGATCAAATTTTTTCTGGTGGATCATGTCCATGACTTTCCGATCGCCTTCCTCGTCCGGCCATGCAACCGGAATGGCATTGATGCCGTTATCCTGTAAGAAACGCAAGGTGCCTCCCGTTGCATAAATGTTGTACCCTTTGCTCTGCAGCAAGGTGCACGGCTCAAGCAATTCGACTTTGGATTTTGTCGGTCCGGACGAAACCATAATGTTCTTTTCAGGAATTCGATATCCCACGGATAGCATCGAAGTAAGCAACGCATCGTCAAAATTTCGACCGATACAACCGACTTCGCCGGTCGAAGCCATATCAACACCCAAGACGGGATCCGCTTTCTGCAAACGCGTAAACGAGAACTGTGAAGCCTTAATCCCCACGTAATCCAATTCGAATTCGGACTTTTCCGGTTTGGGTACATCAATGCCCAGCATGACCTGGGTGGCCATTTCGATCAAATTGAGTTTTAAAACCTTGGAAACAAAGGGAAAACTTCTGGAAGCGCGTAAATTACATTCAATGACTTTGATGGAATTATCTTTGGCCAAAAACTGTATATTAAACGGACCGGTAATATTCAGTGCCCTTGCTATGTCACGCGCCACGTGTTTGATGCGGCGTACCGTTTCGATGTAAATCTTTTGAGGAGGGAATTGAATGGTGGCATCCCCCGAGTGTACTCCTGCAAACTCGACGTGCTCCGAAATGGTGTAGACAACGATCTCTCCCTTGTTGGCTACGGCATCAATCTCAATTTCCTTGGCATGCTCGATAAATTCGCTCACCACAACGGGGTGTTTGGAGGAGACATCGGTTGCCAGCTTCAGGAATTGTTCTAATTCTTCCGGATTGGAACAGACATTCATGGCAGCACCCGAAAGCACGTACGAAGGTCGGACCAACACCGGGAAACCCACCGAATCGACAAACCCGTTGATTTCATCCATCGAGCGCAATTCCTTCCAAGCCGGCTGATCAATGCCCAACCGATCGAGCATGGAAGAAAACTTGTGTCGGTCTTCTGCGTTATCAATGGAGGCAGCAGATGTCCCAAGAATGGGTACGCCGGCGGCATCCAAACGGACGGCTAGATTATTGGGGATTTGACCACCCACAGAAACAATGACCCCCATGGGGTTTTCCAGCTCAATGATATCCATCACACGCTCGTAACTCAACTCGTCAAAATACAATCGATCACACATATCGTAATCGGTCGATACCGTTTCCGGGTTGTAATTGATCATTACGGAGCGTAGGCCTTCTTTTCGAATGGTATTCAACGCATTTACACTACACCAGTCAAATTCGACACTGCTTCCGATACGGTATGCCCCTGAACCAAGCACGATGGCAGAACGGTGATCACCTAAGTAATGTACGTCGTTGGCCGTACCGTTGTAGGTTAAGTACAAATAGTTGGTTTGTGCCGGAAATTCTCCAGCCAGGGTATCAATCTGCTTCACCACAGGAAGTACACCACAGGCTTTTCGATACGCACGGACATCCACATTCAAGGCATCCACATCGCCCTCGATGGACATAAGCGTAGCCAACTGATAGTCGGAAAATCCGGCCTGTTTTACTTGCACGAGCAAGTCCAGGGGAAGTTCGTTCAATTTTTTTACGTTCCTGAGTTCGCTAGCTAGCCAGGTCAACCGTTCCAGTTTTTGCAGAAACCAACGATCAATTTTCGTCAATTCATACAGGCGTTCCACCGAATATCCCGCCTCAAATGCTTGAGCTAAGTAGAACACACGCATATCGGTAGGTGTTGACAGGGATGCGTCCAAATCGGGTGTAGACAACTGCTTGTTGCCCATAAAACCATGCATGCCCTGTTGAATCATGCGCAAACCTTTTTGGAAAGCTTCTTCAAAACTGCGTCCAATGGCCATGACTTCGCCTACACTCTTCATCGATGAACCGATCTCACGGGAAACGCCGTGAAATTTGGCCAAATCCCACCGAGGAATCTTAACGACCACGTAATCCAAAGCCGGCTCAAAAAACGCAGTGGTCGTTTTGGTTACGGAGTTTTTGAGTTGATGCAATCCATAGCCCAATGCCAGCTTTGCAGCCACAAAGGCTAAGGGGTATCCCGTTGCTTTTGAAGCCAATGCCGATGAGCGACTCAAGCGGGCATTTACTTCAATGACCCGATAATCTTCTGAGGTTGGATCAAATGCGTACTGAACATTGCACTCTCCTACAATACCGATATGGCGAACAATTCGAACCGCAATTTCACGCAGTTTATGGTACTCGCTGTTGGTCAACGTTTGAGACGGCGCTACCACAATACTCTCACCGGTGTGTATACCCAGGGGGTCAAAATTTTCCATATTGCAGACCGTGATGCAATTATCAAAACGATCGCGCACCACTTCATACTCTATTTCCTTCCAACCTTTCAACGACTTTTCAATCAACAGCTGACTTGAATAGTTAAATGCCTTTTCGGCCAATTGCTGCAACTCCTGTGGATTGTTGCAAAAACCGCTCCCCAGACCACCCAATGCATAGGCAGCCCGAACAATAATGGGGTATCCCAACATTTCTGCGGCCTGTTGTGCTTCAGACATGGTTGCAACGGCCACACTTTTGATGGTATGCACATCGATTTCATCCAGTCGATCCACAAATAATTCACGGTCTTCGGTGTTGATGATGGACTGCACCGGTGTACCCAAAACACGCAAGCCGTGTTTTTCCAAGACACCGGATTGATACAAGGCCACACCGCAATTGAGCGCAGTCTGACCTCCAAACGAAAGCAACAAGCCATCCGGTTTTTCTTTTTCAATCACCTTTTCGACAAAAAAAGGGGTTACGGGAAGAAAATAAATCTGATCGGCAACGCCTTCGGACGTCTGTACGGTTGCGATATTCGGGTTGATTAGAATCGTATAGATTCCTTCTTCCTTGAGTGCCTTAAGGGCCTGTGAACCGGAATAATCAAACTCACCGGCTTCACCGATTTTTAAGGCTCCTGATCCAAGTATCAGTACTTTTTTGATGTTATTATCTGACATAAAACTGCTGTGTAAAAGTGAATCCATCATTTCTGAATCAAATCCAGAAAATCGTCAAACAAAAATTCTGTATCCGTCGGTCCACTGGAGGCTTCTGGATGGAATTGTGCTGAGAAAAACGGCTTGGAGACGTGACGTACGCCTTCATTGGTTTCGTCGTTCAGGTTCAAAAACAACGGTTGCCATTCAGCACCCATTGTCGTATGATCCACAGCATAACCGTGGTTTTGTGAAGTTATGAAACAACGATCCGTACCAACCATTTGAACCGGTTGATTGTGGCTTCGATGTCCATACTTTAATTTATAGGTTTTGGCTCCGCCCGCCAAGCTCAGCAATTGATTACCCATGCAAATGCCAAAAATCGGCTTCGTTTCGTTCAAGGACTTTTTCAGGTGCTTTATGGTTGCCTGACAATGTTCCGGATTGCCCGGACCGTTGGAGACAAACAAACCGTCGTATTCAATTTGGGAGTAATCATAATCCCAAGGTACCCGATACAAGGTCACATCGCGTTTAAGCAAACAACGCACAATGTTGTGTTTTACGCCACAGTCAACCAGAACGATCTTTTTGCTGCCGCTTCCATAGGTCAACACGTCCTTGCAACTGACCTCAGCCACCCAATTGATTGCATCCGCATCGAGAAAGGGCACATCCTCCTGATCGGGATAGACAAATCGACCTTTGAGCGATCCGACTTCACGCAACATTTTTGTAAGCTCGCGGGTATCAACGCCGTAGATGCCCGGAATCTGTTGTTCCTTCAACCATTCATCCAGACTGCGTTTTGCATTCCAGTGACTGTATTGAAACGAATAATCGGAAATAATCAGTCCCTTGACGTGAATTATTTCCGATTCATAAAATACAGATAATTGGTTTTCGATTCGATCTTCGGGTACTCCGTAATTCCCGATAAGCGGATACGTAACCGTTAAAATCTGCCCCGCATACGAGGGGTCTGTCAAACTTTCGGGATAGCCCACCATGGCGGTTGAAAAAACGACCTCACCCGCTGTGGGTTTATCGTATCCAAATGCTTTTCCTTCAAAGACAGCCCCGTTTTCCAACACGAGTTGGACAGGCTTTGATGTATTCATGCAAAAACAATATTGTAGATTAAACCTTTATTCTCGTGTGCAAAAGTACCAAAAAAAACGGAATTTTCTACAATATGTTTCGCTTTAGGCTTGTTTTTTAACGTTTCGACACCTTATTATAATGGATACTCTTCAAAAGCATACAAAACACTGCTCAAGTAACGTTCACCGGAATCCGGCAATAGGGTCACGATGCGTTTGCCATGATTCTCGGGACGCTTTGCCAATTCTTTTGCTGCGTATACGGCCGCACCCGATGAAATACCCACAAGCAGACCTTCTTTCCAGGCCAATTCGCGCGCCGTTAATATGGCTGCATCCTGAGGGACCCGAAAAACTTCATCGACGGGTTGGGCATTGTAGGTTCCCGGAACAAAGCCGGCTCCAATCCCTTGTATTTTGTGCGGACCGGGCTTTCCACCCGATAACACAGGCGATTCATCCGGTTCCACAGCAACCACCTGGATGTCCGAACGCTTGGATTTCAGAAAGGCCCCAACGCCACTGATCGTACCTCCCGTACCCACACCGGCAACGAAAATATCAATTTGCCCATCGGTATCCTCCCAGATTTCCTTCGCGGTCGTCAATCGGTGAATTTCCGGATTTGCTGCATTCTCAAATTGCTGAAGTATGATGGAATTCGGAGTATCCGCGTTCAGTTCTTTTGCTTTTGCAATGGCTCCTTTCATACCTTCCGAACCGGGAGTAAGCACCAGCTGAGCACCCAATGCCTTAAGTAGACTCCTACGTTCCAGACTCATGGTCTCCGGCATACTCAAGATCAACTTATATCCCTTTGACGCGGAAACAAAAGCCAAACCGATCCCCGTATTCCCACTGGTTGGTTCAATAATGATTGCACCGGGCTTAAGCAGTCCTTTCTTCTCCGCATCTTCGATCATCGCCAATGCAATGCGATCTTTTACACTCCCTGCGGGGTTATAATATTCCAATTTGGCAACAATGGCTTGCTCCAAGCCTTTTTCAGCGCTGTAGCTTCCTAATTCCAATAAAGGCGTTTTTCCGACCAAATCGGTGAGTTTTTTTGCTATTTTTGTCATCGTTCTATTGTGTTATGTTTGTTCTCTTGTATGTAGCACAAAGATAAAGTCTAATCAGTAAAAAAAAAATACCCTTCATAGGGTATAAAATGCGATATCTATGCAATATCAACACAGCCCCTATCAAAAACCCGACCCGTATCAGGCGCTTCAAGTCCCCATTTACCCGTCCATTGCTTTTGAATTTGACAGCGCAGAGTCCATGTCAGAAGCGTTTACCGGCAAAACGGATGCGCACTTTTATTCGCGCATCAGCAATCCTACGGTTCGTTTTTACGAAGAACGCGTGCGCAACATTACCGGAGCCATGCAGGTTACTGCGGTTCATACCGGCATGGCTGCCATCAGCCATTGTTTGCTTACGCTAGCCGGTAAAGGAGGCAACCTTGTCAGTTCGCCGCACCTTTTTGGAAATTCGCACAGTTTTTTGCAGAACACGCTCAGAGAATTGGGGGTAGAAGTTCGATTTTGTGATTTGACAAATCCGGAGGAAGTTTCTGCTCAGATCGATTCAAAAACCTGCGCCCTCTTTTTGGAAGTGTTAACCAATCCACAATTGGAGATAGCCCCTCTTCGTTTGTTATCCCAATTGGCTCATAAGAAGGGAGTTCCGGTCATCGCCGACACAACGCTCATACCCTTTTGCGCTTGGAAGGCAGTCGATTTCGGGGTAGACATTGAAGTCATATCCAGTACCAAATACCTTTCGGGGGGTGGCACCAGCCTGGGTGGCCTCATCGTAGACTACGGTCGTTTTGACTGGACGCACAGTCCGGTTTTAGGCAAATGGTGCAAACAGGAAAACAAACAGGGTTTTGACATTCGATTGCACAAGGAGATTTTACGAAATCTGGGGGGATACATGTCTCCTCAGGCTGCTTACACGCATGTTATCGGCATGGAGACACTGGAGCTTCGCTTTCGCCAATCGGCGACAACCTGTAAACGGCTGGCGTTGGAGCTGCAGCAAACCAAAGGCGTTCGAGCCGTTGGCTATACCGGTCTTCCGGATAATCCGTTTCATAAACTCAGTTCGGAGATGTTTGGTCCGTTGCCCGGCTCCATGTTTACCCTCGATCTTGAAGATCGTCAAACGTGCTTCCGCTTTTTAAACAAGCTCAAGACAATCAAGCGCGCCACCAATTTATTTGACAACAAATCCTTGGCTTTACATCCGGCCAGTACCATTTATGGAAGTTACAGCGATGAATTGCGTCAACAGATGGGCATTCGTCCGGAAACCCTTCGTTTTTCCATTGGGTTGGAACCGTATGAGGACTTGCTTCAAGACATACAACAAAGCCTTTCAGCCCTATGAGACCGATCATCCTAGCGGACCCGCAAGATCTGACCCGGCTTGGCTTTCGTTCCATATTGCCACAAGACGCAACCATCGAAGACGCTTTTGACAAAAAGGCGTTGCTTCATGCATTGAACGAAGCGGCGAATGCATGGATTGTTCTGGACTACACGCGATTTGACTTTACCGGCGTAGACGATTTGCTGGTTGTTCAGGCTCGCTATTCCAAGTCCATTTGGCTGCTCGTATGCGACGAACTCAGTGATGGATTTGTACGTCAACTACTTTTCAGTAGCACTCATTTTGGCATTTTATATAAGGATGCAAGCATTCAAGAAACAAAGATGGCCTACCGTGCGGCAGAAAAAGGCGAACGGTATATCTGCACGCGTGCCGCCAGCCAATTAAAGATGCAATCCACACAAGCAGCCGATGCGGCCGCGTTTCGTTTAACCCATACCGAACGGGAAATCCTTATGCGCATCGCGTTGGGTAAAAGCACAAAGGAGATTGCATCCGAACGTTTTTCCAGCATTCATACCATCACCACTCATCGAAAAAATATTTTTCGCAAAATTGGAGTCAACTCCGTCCATGAAGCAACCCGCTATGCCTTACGGGCCGGATTGATCGACCAAGCAGATTATTATATTTAAACACCGAACTTTTATGGCTACGTACCTTTTTATTTGTTACCCCAAATGTGGAACGTGTCAGAAAGCCAAATCATGGCTGGACGAACACAACATTCGTTACACAGAACGTCATATCGTAAACGATCCACCCAACGAAGCAGAATTGAGTGCCTGGCAATCGACAAGCGGCCTTCCTTTGAAGCGTTTCTTTAACACCAGTGGATTGCAATACCGAAGTCTGGAACTGAGCCGTAAATTACCGGACATGAGTGATTCTGAGCAAATCCAGCTCCTTTCCGGCAATGGAATGTTGGTCAAACGTCCCCTTTTGATTTCGAACACAAATGAACTCGTCGTTGGGTTTAAACCAACGGAATGGGAATCCTTCTGTCGATAGAACTTATTCTAAATAGATCATTTTGTGGGTCATTCCTCCGTCCAGTATCAAATTGATGCCGTTGATGAAATCGTTTTCTGCATGCGATAAAAACAAACAGGCACGCGCAACGTCCTCCGGCTTACCCACACGTCCGGAGAAGTGTTGCCGATGATCATCGGGCTTAATGGCATCGTAGTCTCCGGTTTCGATCCAACCCGGACTGATGCAATTGACTCGAATGCGATCCGGAGCCAACGATGCGGCAAAGGCATGGGTCAGCGCAAGAATCCCACCTTTACTGGCGGCATATGCTTCGGTGTCGGGCTCAGACATGAGTGCCCGTGTGGATGCAATGTTTATGACAAATCCGCCTTGAGTACGCATCTGTTTTGCTGCTGCACGCGTGCAAAAGAAGACACTCGATAAATTGGTCTGAATGACGTCGTTCCATTCGTCCACACTCAACTCATAGGGTGATTTCCAACGGGAAATACCTGCATTGTTGACCAATCCATCCAATCGATCCCATTTCGTTCGAATCCATTCAAACAACGCATCCACTTCGTTGGTGTTACGTACGTCACATACACGTTTGTACACCGAACAACCCGCTTGTTTCAACACAGATACGGTGTCATCCAATGCAATTGCATCGATGTCAACCAGGACAACAACATCCCCCTGTTGAGCAAAGCGTTTCGAAATAGCGGCTCCCAAACCTTTGGCCGCTCCAGTAACAACGATTACATTCATAGCTTAATAAATTACCGTTCTAAACACGAATCGATTCTCAGGAAAAATATACATGCATTCGGTGCGGTTCAAGATCAAACCCAGCATGGGATCCGCATTCCACAGCCCAATTTTCAGATCGATGCGTTTCATTAAGGGGCGATGGATGGCCAACTCCCACTGATGCAAAACATCTCCGGTACTCCAATCCAACGCAGACGAATAATATCCGGCCAGCAGCCATGCAGGCCGCAAAAAATAACCCGCAGACAACGTCAAGCCAGCCACTCCGCTTATAGACACATCCGCATCAGACCTCAACAGACCGACACGAGGTGTAAGCAGGAGCCCGAATCGGTGATCAACCGTTGAATAAACAGGCAGCGGAAGACGCAGTTCCAATTCCTGATGGTGCCGATACAGCATGGCCGAAACAGCATACGAGACTCGATCCTCCTGCCATCCACCCCACTGCAAGCCAACACCCAATCCGGTAGTACGGGTATTTCCAAGTATGAAACGAAGGAATTGCCGCTGATTGGGCGCATAATCTTCCGGATTTTCGTTAAAACCGGGGAAGGTACTCGAATAGTAATAATTGGGGTGGATCGATTTGCGTTCGAGTCCGTCAAAGGCAGAGGTATCTCCCTGTACGTAACGCATGGCCCGCTCCTTTTGCTCCATCCACAGAAATCGATCTCTATCGGCATCTCGATAACCACGCATGGAATGTGAAAACACTTGAAGACTGCTTTGTACAAATCGCTCTGAATAGATTCTTGCCTGCTCGCTCTCCCCCATCTGATGCAGCGCCCATGCTTGCAAAAACAAAACATCCGTAAATATTGCTGCGTCGGGATAAAGGCGCAAAAGGTCTTCCCCGTAACCGTAAGCCTTTTCGGGCGCATTCGACTGAAGCAACGACAGCAGTTGGCCATACGTAGAAGCCAACGCGTAATCGGCATCGCGAAGGAATTGACTGCGTTCTGCATCACTTGCGACAAGCAAAGCAGAAAAAACAAACAAAAAGATGAAACCACAAAAACCAGAACGCATGCTTCTTTGTTAATGCTTTCAAAGATGTTACAATTCTTTGAATAAAAAAAATTGATCACCGACGAATGTGCGTAAGGGGCAGTCCTTTGAGGCTCAAATCAACATTTACTTTCCAAAGAAAAATACTTCCCAAAAACCGTCGGATTGTTCTAATTTAATCGTATCTTTGTCCTCGAAATCTGTACAGATAAAACAACCGTACATTATGAATAAACGAATCTTACCCGGTTTACTTGCCACAACCTTAATTCTGGCGAGTTGCGTGACCAATACCAATACGGGATTGGACGAGAAGGAAACGAACCTACTTGTTGAAGGAGTCTCTTCTGATTTTAACTGGAGTACCATCCGTCCGGTGGACCTGATGGTTGATGTGGACGATCAATACGCAGGCGCCTATTATTACAGCGTTGAGACATGGAGTGATAACCCCATCAACAACGAAAATGCCAAATTACTGGCCAAAGGCTTTGCCAATCAGAACAACCTCTTTCAAACAAGCCTCAGCGTACCGAGCAACTTAAGCAGCCTGTTCATCCGCCAAACCAGCCCAACGGGCAAACAAGCGGTAAAAGTCGTTGCCATTCAAGCGCAGACGACGTGCGACTTTGGTAGCCAACCGGCAGCACAAGTAGGCACACGCAGTGCCTCTGCGCCCCAATTGCGCATGTTTGACCCCTTTCACGAAGACAGTTATCCGACCGTCGTTCCCAACGATGCGGCTGCCTACACATCCAATATGTGGGTGAGCAGCGGAGTCTTCTATCTGCCGGATGGTTTCTCCGGAAGCATCAGCGCCGGCGGGGGAACATTCTACGTTGCCGGAGATGCCCAGGTTAATCTAACCTACATCGGGCCAAACGGTGTCTTTTACGTCTTACCCAACGCCAGCTTAACTTTTACCAACAATTACAGTTTCAGTCAATCCGGAAATGCTGTTTATATCGCACCCAGCGGCACGTTGAATGTACAATCCCTCCAAATTGGTAATTCGGCAGTCATTTACAACAAAGGCAACATCAATGCATCTACAGCCATTCAACTGGCAGTCAACGGCTCCCTCTACAATCAGGGTAACATCTCCGTGAACGAGCTTTTTTCGTTACAAAACGACCAGGCTTACTTCTATAACGAAGGCACGCTGACTGCTCAAAATTTTGCTCAACAAGGCAGTTCCGATATAACCAACATAGGCACGATAAGCATCATAAATTCATCCATCATCAATAGCACACATGCGGTATGGCAGAATTTCGGCACGTACACCACCCGAACGATGAGCATGACCGCCAGCAACTACGGCAATTCCTACAATGCCTGTAAGTTGATTGTTGAAAACGACTTCTTGCTTTCCAGTCACGGATTGCAGATGGGTGAAGGCTCCTATGCGTATACCAAGCATTTGGAAATCACCAATGCCATTGTAGAAATGGAGTCCAATTCCATTTTCGAGGTTGAGAATACAGCCGATTACGGATGGAACCCACAAGCAAGGGGTTACGGATTCTACGGCACAGGAAGTACACCTGCCCTACTTCGCGTCAACATCGCACAAAAGAAAAACAAGACTTACGACGTTATGCATTACGGGGGCAATCTTCATATTGAAAATAAGAAGCATTTTGACCTACAAAAGGATCCATGGAATATCCATTATACCATTGACCCGAGCGTAACGATGTACGACCAAGGCGAATCGCCACTGATTATTCCTTCGAGCGAATGCAGCGCCGGAAACAATGCACCCTCGACAGACCCAGAGGATCCGACAGATCCTGAAGAACCCGAAGAGCCAACCAGTCCTACAGGGCCTGTACTGGTAAACCCGGGCATTTCATACACTTATGCGTTTGAAGATATGTGGCCCATGTACGGCGACTACGATGTGAATGACCTTGTTGTCACATTGACACCCGGCTACTACATCAATACAGACAACAAGATTACCCAGTGGTTTGCCAGTGCAACCATCAAAGCGATTGGAGCAAGCAAAACCATATCTGCAGCCATTCAGCTGGACAACATTCTGGTCAACCAAGTGGGAGCCGTTCGTTACCAAGACAACGATGGAGCACTCAACGGTTCGGTCTTTATGCTCAACTCCGTTGGAGTGGAAACCGATCAGGACAAGGCCGTGATTCCTTTATTTGACAATGCGCACAGTTTTATGGGTGCAAGTGCACAATCCATGATCAACACCATCATCGGCGGTGCACGGCTTACCCCAAAAACATTTGGCATTGAAGTAGACTTTACCGGATCCAATGTTACGCTCGCCGACATTGATCCGTCCAAACTCAACTTCTTCTTAGTAACCAATGGAGTTGCCACGCAACGTCAGGAAGTGCATTTGAGAGGCTATCAACCCACAAACAAAGTCAACACCAATCTACTGAACACTGCCATGGATCAATTCTCCATCGTGCCTTTCAGTAGCAAAGACAATTTGGTTTGGGGTTTGATGCTACCGGTTGATTTCCAATACCCGAAGGAATTTACCAACGTACGTGAGGCCTACCCAGGTTTTACGGAATGGGCAAAATCCAGCGGATCGACCAACACCGATTGGTACAACACACCGGAAACAGACAAAATATACACGTTCTCAGAGAACTAATATTTAACTACACAGAAAGCCCCGAAGGTTCAGACTTTCGGGGCTTTCCTTTTTATCTTTAGAGCAAATGCCCTATCTTTGATCGACGAACCATACAGCAATGACTCTATTCGAATGCACTGGGATAAGCAAGCAGTTTTCAACACAATTCGTGCTGAACAATTTTGATTTCAGCGTAGCAGCAGGTGATAAATGGGATATCCGGGGCGCATCAGGGATTGGCAAGACGACGCTGTTCAAGTTATTACTGGGTTTTATTCAACCGGAATCAGGCAGCATTCATTATAAGGGCAAAGCGCTCACCAGCAAGCAGGTCTGGCAGGTTCGCAAGGATGTAGCCTACGTGAGTCAGGATGCACACATTGGACATGGACTTGTAAACGAATTATTTATCGAAACAGCAGGCTACAAAAACAACCATTCGAGGTACCAAACTCGGGAACAGCTCGCCATGCATTTGGACTTCTTCGAATTAAATCCCGGCATCCTCAACAAACCGTTGGAACAACTGTCCGGAGGAGAAAAGCAACGCATTGCGCTGATCAATGCATTGATGTTAAACAGAACCATTTTCTTTTTGGATGAAATGACATCCGCCTTGGATGGTAGGATGAAAATCAGGACCAGAGATCTTTTTTTTACACAGAATGACTGGACGGTGCTATCCATTTCACACGATTTGCATTCAACCACGTATCCAAATACGCAAACCCTAACCCTCGGAAAGTAATGGAAGCCGCTCAAGATTTATCCCCCCTATCGCTTCTTTTTTGCGCCCTGCTCATGCTACTCCCACTGGCTGCCGTATGGTATTTTCGATTGGGTTTGGTCAAAAACGTATTGATTTCATCCATTCGAATGGTGGTGCAACTAGTGCTTATGGGCGTATACTTGGAACTTCTATTTAAATGGAATGTAGGATGGATCAACTTGCTTTGGTTTTTGGCCATGATGACCGCGGCCATGTTTTCCGTACTAAAAAACAGTCAATTGAATGCAAAACGACTGGCGTGGCCTGTTTTGGCGTCTTTTGCGCTGACCAACCTCTTTATCCTACTCTATTTCAATGGTTTGGTTGTGCGATTGGACAGCCTTTTTGATGCGAAATACATCATTGCAATTGGAGGCATGATTTTGGGGAATTCCTTGAGAGGAAATGTTGTCGGACTGGGGGATTTCTACCAATCCATCGCAAAAGAAGAACATTTATATACCTACAAACTCGGCTTGGGCGCCAGTTCCTACGAAGCACTGCTGCCCTTTGCAAAACAAAGTTTCAAGGCAGCGATCATGCCCGGCATTGCCTCGATGGCAACCATGGGCATCGTTTCGGTTCCGGGTATGATGACCGGACAACTACTGGGTGGATCCGTTCCTATGACAGCAATCAAGTACCAGATTGCCATTATGGTCGCCATTTTAACGTCCACCGTCATTGGCATCGCACTGAGTTTAATATTTACCACGCGCATCGCCTTTGACCGAAACGGGATGCTCCGTAAGGATATCCTCCATTCAAACAGTTCGCAGAATTATCATCGTTGATTTTTTAAAGCAACGATGTGGGCGGCAACAAAAGCGGCAGTTTCCGTGCGTAGACGCGTATCTCCCAGCGAGGCAGCAACATAACCCTGCTCACGAGCAAAAGTGACTTCCTCCGGGCTAAAATCCCCTTCCGGCCCAATCAAAACACGTACAGGAATGCCGGAGGCACAGATTTCCTGCAAAAAAGGTTTGGGCTCCGGGTGACAATGACAAATAATTTTTTGTCCCTCAAAAGGCTCAGATACATATTGTTTAAACGTCAAACCCGTTCTTAGTTCCGGCTTCAATGCCTTGATTGACTGCTTCAGGGCTGATATCAAAATGCGATCCATTCGCTCCACTTTGATCGTTTTTCGTTCTGAATGTTGGGATTGAATAAATGCAATTCCACCCAAACCCACTTCGGTTGCTTTTTCCAAAAACCATTCGATGCGTTCCGGATTCTTTGTCGGTGCAACCGCTATATACGATTGAAAACGTTCGGATGGATCCGGACGCTTGGATAGAACCTGAACAAGACAACGTTTGGGGTTTGCTTCCACAATCTCAGCTTCGTAAAACGAGCCCAATCCATCAATGAGTTCAATGCGATCACCTACCTGTTTACGCAGTACACGTACACAGTGTTTTGACTCGTCTTCAGGGAGAACGGGATTCTGTAAAATATCGGGAGTATAAAAGATTGCCATATTACAAAAGGGTATAAAAAAAAGAAGGTTGTCTCACGACAACCAATCTTCCTTAACCTTAAATCTAATACCATGAAAAACACAGTTCAAATATACGGGCGTTCTTGTAATCCTGCAAGTCTTTTGAAGAAAAAAATCAGAGCATTAACACGTTTTAACTTTTCGTGTCAACTATACACTTATTATTCAAGGGCTAAAAATAACCTATATCATTGAATATAAATCACTTAGATCCTAACAACAAAATAGGTGTATAAAAATATATTCGATTCGAAATAGCGTAAAAAATGTTTCACAACATAGATATTGCTATTGTGTCTTATTCTTGTGTCGCTTTATCATCGCTGGAATTGACGACAAAAACAGCCTCTCCCCGCTCCAGTTCATTGTATATTTTCAGGCATGCATACGCATCCAGTGCTGCATAATTTTGTTGCGCCGGAGTCAGTTTTTCAGCTTCCCAATTGGATAATCGTTGCGACTTTGATATTCGTTGAGCAAAAAGAAGCGCATATATCTTCTGAAGACTGCTCACCTCGATGCCAAGATTCTTGCAATAATCCTGCAGTTCAACAAAACGCACTGCCTTGAATTCAGCGTTGCGTCCCCGCAACATCAAATAGTCATCCTTTATGGAAAGGCCGATTTTTTTTACGTTGGAATTACGAAAAAAATCATTGAGTTCCTTGGGAAAACCAAGCAAATTCATACGAATCAAAAAACAGACATCCATCGTCGACAACTGCAGCAAGGCCACTTTGTTGCGCTTACCTCGGGTAAAAACCGGCTTGGTCTCCGTATCAAACCCTACAATGGTCTGCTGATTGAGATAAGCCAGCGCTTTATCCAATGCATCTTGCGTATCAACCGTTACAATCGACCCCGGAAAAAATGCGGGAGGCAACTGATTGATTTCTTCTTTATCTATATAGGTGTTATAAGTCGTCATAGGTGTTTTCATCCTCCGTTGCCGGCTCGTCTGCATCAAATTGAACTTGATGCAATGCGCGCAACACATTCACAATCGTCTGTCCCCAAAAAGGACCAAAACCTGCACGACAAACAGACAACGCTTCATTCATCGTGGGCTCATGCCCCATACGAAACGTTTCTACAAAATTGTACAAATCCTGCCAAATATCGGCAAGACTTTCTGAAATAAACGCAGCGACCGGAGTGTCCGAAAGCGGCATATCCGGATGGAACACTTCTAAGTAAGCATCTTTCTCCCCAAGAATATCCGCAATGGAAGAAGCAATGTATGCATATTGAGTCTCCGTTGCAAACAGCTCGACTGCTTCATCCAATTCACTCTTGCCTTCGGGCAATAGCGAGCCTTTTAAATATAATAAGGGTAGCAGGTGGCGAACGGTTTCAACCAATTTCTCTGTGGACAAAGCCGAGGATTGCTCCATCACATCGCAGTAACTCTTGGCAACCGCCAAAAATTCCAAGGTGTTTTTCGAGTAAATGGGTTTATCGGGTTTATCGCGCTTCATCGTCTTTGTCATATCATAACCTTCAGGTTGACGCAAAAGTACAAAAAATCATATACAATCTCCTCAAATATCGGTATCTTTGTTTTCAGTTTACCAATCGAGCAGAATCCGACATATGGCAAAAAAGAATACGACTACAAACCAGTCAAAAACAGACAAACCCCGACTACGCCTGTTTTCTTTCTTCAAAAAAAGAGAAACACAGATTGTGCTTGGCATCCTACTGGTTGGTGTATCCATCTATTTGAGCATTGTTGTACTCTCTTTTTTACTCACCGGAAGTGCGGATTACAGCAAAGTCAACACGCGTTCATTCGCTGAACTCAGCCAATTGGAAGGAAACATACGCAATTTTGGCGGCGGATTCGGTGCGTGGATTTCTAATTTTATCGTCAATCACTGGTTTGGCTTCCCCATTTTATTTCCCATTCTTTTTGTCGGAGCGATGGGACTGCGCTTGTTTGGGATCCAACGCATCAAGCCCGTCCAACTCTTTTTCATTACGAGTTTTTCGTTAATTTGGTCCAGCCTGGCGCTTGGGTTTTTCTTCCGTACCTTATACGAAGGCAGCTTCTTGTATTGGGGAGGTGCACACGGCCATTTCGCCAGCATTTGGATGCGCAAACAAATCGGTTGGCCGGGAGTCTTCCTGATACTACTCTCGACGCTGCTGATCTTTTTGCTCTTTGTCCGACCCGGATTCGTGCAAAAAATAGGACTGAAACTGAAGCAAATCGCATCAAACCGGACGCCTATCCGATTCCAAAAAGAAACGTTGGAGGAATCGAGCCTTGAACCCGAATCGGATGCAGCGGTTGACATCGAAGCCGGAACCGTTCCGGAAGAATTTGAAGAAAGCTGGACCACTGAACCTAGCCCCATACATCAAGCCGTGACGGTTCAACGGAACACCGAACACGAACAAAAACAGCCCGTTAAACAAGAAGAAATCCTCCCGGAACCCGATGACATCGACTTTGAGATTCGAGTTGGATCCGAGGACGATCAGACCGAAACCATCGAGGAAGAATTACCGACCGAACCCATCATTCGAACCGTTAACGGCAGAGAAGAATACGATGCATCCTATATGGGGGAATACGATCCGAAAAGAGACTTATCCCGATACAAATATCCGGATACCGACCTGCTTCCCATGTATGAGAAATCAGAAACAGTCATCAATACCGAAGAACAAAACAGCAACAAACGTCGTATCCAGGAAGTCCTGGAACAATTTGGCATACGCATCAGCTCCATCACGGCCACTGTTGGTGCAACCGTCACCCTATATGAGATCATTCCTGAACCGGGCATTCGCATCAGTCGAATTAAGAGTTTGGAAAACGATATTGCGTTAAGTTTGGCCGCCTTGGGGATTCGAATCATCGCCCCTATACCGGGCAAAGGAACCATCGGGATTGAAGTACCCAACCGAGATCCACAAATCGTATCCATGCATGGAGTACTCAATTCACGCAAATTTAAGGACTCCAAATACGAACTCCCCATTGCATTGGGTCGCACCATCACCAACGACATATTCATGGTCGATTTGTGCAAAATGCCCCACGTTTTGGTGGCAGGAGCAACCGGTCAGGGTAAATCCGTCGGCTTGAATGCCATGATTACCTCCCTGCTTTACAAAAAACATCCGGCGGAACTAAAATTTGTACTCATTGACCCGAAAATGGTTGAGTTCAACATCTACTCAAGCATCGAAAAGCATTTTCTTGCAAAACTTCCGGACGATGGCAAGGCCATTATCACCGATTTTACCAAAGTGATTCAAACGCTCAATTCGCTCACCCGTGAGATGGATGACCGTTACAATCTATTGATGATGGCAAACGTACGTAACATCAAAGAATACAACAGTAAATTCGTCAGCAGACACCTCAACCCGGAAAAAGGACATAAATTCCTACCCTACATCGTTGTTGTCATCGACGAGTTTGGCGATTTAATCATGACCGCCGGAAAAGAAATCGAAATGCCCATTGCGCGCATTGCTCAAAAAGCACGAGCCGTAGGAATCCACATGATCATTGCAACACAGCGCCCAACAACCAATATTATCACAGGAACCATCAAAGCCAACTTCCCGGCACGCGTAGCCTTTCGTGTGATTTCCGTAACGGATTCAAGAACCATCCTGGATGCATCCGGAGCCAATCAACTCATTGGACGAGGCGATCTTTTGTTTTCACAAGGCAGCGACCTGGTACGTGTACAGTGTGCATTTGTGGACACGCCGGAAGTACTGAACGTAACCAATTTTATAAGCAACCAACCGGGCTACTCAAGGGCATTCGAATTGCCGGAACCACAAACCGAAGGTGGCTCAACCGGATTGGCCAGCGAAGTGGGTGAACGGGATCCCATGTTTGAAGATGCTGCCCGCCTGATCGTGATGCACCAACAAGGCAGCACCTCACTCATTCAACGAAAATTTTCCATCGGCTACAACCGTGCGGGACGAATCGTGGATCAGCTGGAGGCGGCAGGAATCATCGGCCCCAACGAGGGCAGCAAAGCCAGACAGGTACTCGTCGACGACGAATACCATCTCGAGAATGTATTGTCTCAACTTAAATAACGTCTATGAAACGAATAATCACCCTTGCATGCTGTTTTTTGGGACTAATGATTGGACTGGATACGCAGGCTCAAAACGACGGAAAAGCGATCGCCGTGCTTCAAAAGGCAGCACAGGCATATGAAAAAGCCGGCGGTGTGGAAGCAAGTTTTGATCTTTCCATTCTGGACCCACAACAGGCAGAACACGAACGCATCCAAGGACACATTTACATGAAGGCGGATAAGTTTAAGATTGAAGTGGATGATATGATCACCTGGTTTGACGGACGAAATCAATGGGTTTATCTGAAAGGACCTCAAGAAGTCAACCTGAGTGAACCCGACGCAGACGAACAGTTGATGATCAACCCCATTAAAATTTTCCTATTGTACAAACACGGATACACCAGTAAAAATCTGGGCAACCAAACCTTTATGGGCAAAAGCAGTGCTGGGGTTCAGTTGCTGCCTCAAGACAAATACAGCCCACTTAAAGAAATCCGTGCCTACTTTCACCCCAACACCGGCCAAGCACTGGGCCTTGAATTGATCAACAAAGACGATTCAAAATCGATTATTTCGATCAAATCATACCAAACCGGAAAGAACTTTTTGGATGCCTTCTTTGTTTTCCAACAGAAACTATTTCCAAATACCCAGGTCATAGACCTACGATAACAAAAAAAAGAAACAAAACGATATGGAACAAACAACCGAACACGTTCGTTGCCTGATCATCGGATCGGGTCCTGCAGGATTTACCGCCGGAATTTACGCCGGTCGTGCCAACCTTTCACCCGTCTTATACGAAGGCATGCAACCCGGTGGTCAATTGACAACCACTACGGACATCGAAAACTTCCCCGGCTATCCGGATGGAATCAGTGGCAATGACATGATGGAAGATTTAAGAAAACAAGCCACCCGATTTGGCTGTGATGCCCGTTGGGGTGTAGCAACCGCTGCCGACCTGTCAGCCAAACCCTATCGAATCACCATCGATGGTGAAAAACAGATAACCTGTGACAGCCTCATTATCGCAACGGGTGCAACCGCAAAATACCTGGGACTACAAGACGAAGTGAAATATCAAGGCATGGGGGTATCCGCCTGTGCAACCTGTGACGGGTTCTTCTATCGCAAGAAAAAGGTCGCCGTTGTAGGGGGTGGTGATACCGCCTGTGAAGAAGCCGCATACCTATCCGGTTTAGCGGAGCACGTTTACATGATTGTACGCAAACCCTTCCTGAGAGCCTCTCAGATAATGCAAGACCGCGTACAGGAAACCCCGAACATTACCATCCTGTTTGAACATGAAACGCTGGGATTGTATGGCGACAACGGCGTAGAGGGTGTTCATCTAATCAAACGCAAGGGGCAATCGGACGAAGAAAAAGTAGACATAGCCATCGACGGATTTTTCCTGGCGATCGGACATAAGCCAAACTCCGATATCTTCAAGGACTACATTGAATTGGACGAAACGGGTTACATTCGTACAACGCCTGGGACACCGCGCACCCAATTGGATGGAGTCTTTGCTGCCGGCGATGTGGCAGACCCACATTACCGTCAAGCCGTTACGGCTGCCGGAAGTGGCTGTGCCGCAGCAATTGAGGCAGAACGCTATCTTTCTTCAAACAAACTCTGATTTTCAGTCAAAAAGCTTGTTTATTTACGTAGGAATTCCTACTTTTGCAGCCTAATTCGTGTAAGGTTTAAAGCGGCACTGCGTGAGCACCCCACCTTCCGGAGTAACATAATAATTATTGATTTATGTACGCAATTGTTGAAATCGCGGGACAACAGTTCAAGGCAGAAGCCGGCAAACGCTTGTATGTCCATCGTTTGGAAGCAGAACGTGGTTCTGTAGTAGAATTTGAAAAAGTGTTGTTGGTTGACAACGACGGTTCCGTAAAGATTGGTGTTCCTACTGTAGAAGGCGCCAAAGTTGTATGTGAAGTGTTGTCGCACGTAAAAAGTGACAAAGTTCTTATTTTCAAAAAGAAAAGAAGAAAAGGCTATCGCAAACTCAACGGCCACCGTCAATGTATGACTGAATTGAGAATCAACGAAGTTGTCGCATAACACGAAAAAAATTACACAAAAATGGCACATAAAAAAGGAGTCGGTAGTTCCAAGAACGGCCGCGAATCAGAAAGCAAACGATTGGGTGTGAAAGTATTTGGTGGTCAAGTAGCCAAAGCCGGTAACATCTTGGTACGTCAACGTGGTACAGTACACCACCCGGGTGAAAACGTTGGGATTGGTAAAGACCACACACTCTTCGCATTGATTGATGGTACCGTCGTTTTCCGTCGCAAGAAAAATGATCGTTCATTCGTATCGGTAGTTCCTACAACCACCGCTGAATAATACGATCCATTCAGAACAAAAAAAGCCGCTTTATGCGGCTTTTTTTGTATACAATGCTTTCCGTTTACTTAACAGAACGTGCAAACGTTTTTCCATACTCCACACAACGCTCCTGAAGTTGCTCATCAGGTCTCCAATTTGCACTGATGGGTTCCATTACAATTTCAAAACCGGCTTCCTGCAAGGATTTCTGAATCACCTTTGACGAAAGGTCTCTCCAACCATAGGTGCCGAAGGTGGCCGCTTTTTTGTTCTTGAACTTCAAACCGTTGACAAATTCGAGCAAGCCGGCGATCGTATATAGTACCCCATTGTGCACCGTGGGCGAACCCAAAAGTATCGCTTTGGACTTAAAGATCTCGGTAACCAGATCACTAATGTTGGTATGAGAAGCACTGAACAGTTTTACATTGACCAAGGGATCTTCCATGGTAATGCCTTTGACAAATTGATTGGCCATCATTGCCGTTCCCTCATACATCGTGTCGTAAATCACCGTAATCTGATTTTCCTGATACCCGTTCGCATATTCCAGGTACTTCTCAATCACCTGAGCCGGATCCTTGCGCCAAACAATGCCATGACTTGTACAAATGCATTCTACTTCAAGGCCCAGACTCTTTATTTCTTCAATTTTCCGATTGACCAAATGACTGAAGGGGGTAATGATGTTTGCATAATATTTGATCGTTTCCGTCCACAACTCACCTTGATCGACCAAGTCATTAAACAACAACTCCGAACAATAATGCTGACCAAAGGCATCGTTACTAAACAAAACATTGTCCTGCGTTAAAAAACAGAACATGCTGTCGGGCCAGTGAATCATTGCCGCTTGTATAAAGACCAACTCCTTGCCGTTGCCTACAGAAATGCGGTCTCCCGTTTTGACCGGAACCAAATTCCAATCCTTTTTGTGATACAAACCCGTTAAGGATTTAATTCCATTCTCCGTGCAGTAGACCGGGGTACCGGGTATTAAGTCCAGTAAGGCCTCCAAGGCTCCACTGTGATCGGGTTCTGCATGATTGACCACAATAAAATCAATGGTTTTGAGATCAATTTCAGTGGCCAGATTTTTAATAAATTCGGTAGAAAAGGGTTCATAAACCGTGTCAATTAAGCCGATTTTTTCCTCCAATATCAAATAGGAATTGTATGAAGATCCCTTTGTGGTCGTATACTCAGACCCGTGAAACTCACGCAAATCCCAATGGTTTTTGCCTACCCAGTAGACGTTGTTTTTAATATGTTTCTTCATATAGAGTGATTAAATATTCGCAACACGATTGTATGGGCAAAAATACACTTTTTTGCCTACTGCCGCAAGAGATCTGCGGCATCCTCCGAGACATCGATCGGATCAACCAAGACATGAACGTAAAAATGGCAGCCAAGGTTCACTTCGTTTTCGATTTGTATGTTGCCACCCAACACATCCACATAGGCTTTTGCCAAAGCCATACCCAAGCCAAGTCCATCAATACCCGTTGCGGGTAAGCTTGCATTTGAATCCAGGAATTTTAAGGTCAATCGCCGACCGTCTATGGAAGAGGAAAAACGAACACAGCCTTTTTGACTGCGCTTGATGGCCATACGAACAAACTGGAGACAAATCGAATGAATCTTTTCCCGATCCGAACGAATATAGGCTTGCTCCAGCGGCAACTCCTGCGGCATGTCAAACGCCAAGCCCTTCAAGTCCGCTTCGGATTTGCACATCGTGTAAACGGCAGTCAGCAACTCGTTTACATTAAAGGGACGAAGTTGTACGGAAAGATCTCCAGACTGTACTTTTGACAATTCCAGAATATCGTTGATGGTCGCAAGCAATTCACGTCCACTCTGTTCGACGATATTCAAGTATTCCTGTTTTTCATCGGCAGACAGTTGATTGGACTGCAACAACGAAATGAAACCCATGATGCCATTCATGGGCGTTCGAATTTCGTGACTCATATTGGCCAAAAATGCCGTCTTCAACCGATCGCTTTCTTCCGCCCGCTGTTTGGCCAAAAACAATTCACGTTCTGTATTTTTTTGCTCCGTGACATCGCTTGCCGTTCCCACGATACCCATTATCTGCCCTCGATCATCGAGTAAAGGAGCCTTATGTACACTCAAATGCACCTCTTCCCCATCACGCCAGAAAACTTCATCAAACACACCCGGTTTTCCGGTTTGCAAGACAATGGCATCCGTTTGATTGCTAATTTCAGCAATACGCAATCGACGTGTATCCAGCTCGCTCATCGACACGCTCAATTGCATCAGGTCGTGCATGGTTTTACCAACGACATCATCCGACGAGTCTACGCCCAGCACCGACGAACACAAAGCCTTATTCGCAAATAAATACCGTCCATCCAGATCTCTCGCCCACAACATATTGGTCAAATTGTCCGACATCAGGCGAAACAAGCTATTGAGCGATTCAAAACGATTCCTCGCGTGTTCAAGTTCCTGCTGCTGTCGCAGTGCTTCGGTTACATCGTAGATCGTAAACATGCAGTTTCCCTTAAGTCGGGGTTCCCGTTGTCGGAGCAATCTCAGCGTCCGCCCCTGCTCCGACTGAACCGTCATTTCTTCTTTACGCTTCAAATTCAGATCGATCATCGCTCGTAGCAGGGCAGAAGATCCCAATGAAGCCAAAGGTGTACCCAGTACGACTTCGTCAATCTGCAGCATACGTGCTGCCACCGGATTGACTTCCTGAATGCAGCGTTCATCGTCCAGAATCACAATACCGATGGGCATCGTCTCCACCAACAACTGCCTTGCTACCGGAATCAAATGAATCAGCTTGGTACGAAAAATGGCCACCGTAAATAAAAAACCACTCAGCGCCATACTCAACGGCGTAATATCCGCGCCATTAAACGGCTTATATCCACTAAGATAGATGAAGCTGGCCAAAATTGGTATCAAACCGGCCATAAGAACCAACAAGCCTTGTCGACGATACACCTTTTCTCGTTTGCGAATCAAATCAACCAATAAAATGGTGGATATTCCAATCAACACATAGGAATACAGAACATATCCGACATAAAACCATATTCCGTGCTCATATGCCATGATGTTGCTCGACGGGTCGATGTTGCCAAAAGAGGTCCAGACCAAATGGTGCCATTCATTGGTTGCCGCAAGAACCACCGTAACAAGGGGTAACAAAAAAAGCAAACCGCCCAATCGATGATCTTTCAATCGATACTGGCGGGTCAAACGAAGCACAAATAGAAAATACAACACCGGGGTTGTCGTCACCCCAAGGTACGAAATCTTGGACCACAGGATTTTAAATTCTACCGTCTTGGCCATCGACTCAAAAAATACAAAATAGGTCCAGAATGCGACAGAAAACATCAGCCATCCCAACTCGGTAGCCCCCACCACCCTTCGTCGCGAGAACGCAACACCGGACACCATAAACGTAAGAATGGACATCAGCAAAAAAAGCAGCGAGTAGACGGATAGTTCCATGGTTCAAGTTGTTATGGGGTGAAACGGTCAAAAACACAGACGCATCCATGCAATATGGATGCGCCCGCTCACTCAATACAGTGCATGGAGCAATGGACGCTCCATGCAAAAATAAGTATTATTTTACTTTTTCATAGAATTCTACTTCTACAATTCGTAATTCTTCTTTGGGGTCACCCTGATCGGGATTGGTTTTATCAAACAGATCCAGATCTTTGCCCTCTTCCACCTCTACAATGGCGCCAAAGGCATCCTTTTCTTCTCCGGCACCAATCAGTTCAATGCGAACACTTTCTGTAGAAACGCTTTTATAAAAAGGCAATGTGATGTAACCCAAACTTCTGTCTGTTCGACCTTCCCACAGAACCTCTCCTGCATCGGAAAGGATCCGAATGTTGTAGGAACGGTTTCTCCAACCGGTCAATTTGAGGGTTGCTTCGTCTAGCGTTGCAGGACGCTCCAGTTTGAAAACAATCCAGCCGGTCGAACGTCTGCCACTGTTGCGCCATTCACTGCGTTCGTTGTCGTCAAACGCATTGCGTACATCCGATTCGTTTGCACCGGCCTCCGCGGATACGATTTCAACTGCGTGTCGTGAAACAACATACGAAGGAGTAGATGGCGTGGGACCACGACCCAGGCGCGGTTGTTGCATCAATCCGGGGATGTGTTGCGTCAAACCGCCTTCGGAAGAAATGGGCAAGACTTCAAACGAGATTTCAGACGCATGGATACCTGCGGCACGGGCTTTTACACGAACCGTTCCCGCTTGACGCGTTGCGCGCAACAGCACGCGGTTCACACCTGCATCAACCGGTAATTTCATGGAACGAACACCGTTGTCGTTGCCATATTTTGCCAACCCACCGATCCATTCGGCCGGTCCTTCCACTTCGTATTCGACCAAATGGTTGGCCAAAGGATGACGATCGCCATTGGTATCCACCACTTCTACTTCCAGCAGAATCATATCGGCTCCATCAGCAAACATCTGCGTACGACCACCGACAAATTCCATTTTCAACGCTTTGGGTTCGTTTATGGTGGAGAGGACGGCTTCACTCAGTTTTTTGCCATCGGCTTTGTAACTGACTGCTTTCAACACACCGGGTTCAAAGGAAACCGAATCAAACGTAAACCAAAAACGATCGGATTGACGCCCTTCACCCAAGGATTTTTGATTCAAAAACAATTCGACACGATCTCCGGAAGAAATCACATAGACCGGTTTGACCGTTCCCGCAGGATAATTCCAATGACCGACCAAGTGTGTACGGAAATTTTCCACATCGACCCAGCCGTCCCACATCACCTGATGTGCATAAAATGCATCCTTGGCAATGCGCATGGCATCGACTTTACCACTGCGTCGATAATTTTCGGCACCGCGGTAATGGGTGTTGGAATCGGAAAAGATGATGCTAGTACCCCCTGAACTCACTCGTTTACCCGTACCCGGACGTTCACGCCAGTAATCATACCAACGGGTAACCGTTTCCATGGCAAACCGGTCCTGATTTTGGTTGTAGGAGGCTGCCGATGCGCCACGATACATTGGTCCGTCACCGTGCTTGTGGAAGGGATACGAATAATCATCCCAATACAAACGCAACGCCTCATCCCGACAATATTCCATCGCCCATACCGGCTTCCCGGCACTTTTGTTGATGTACAACATCTCTCCGCCATATTCTGCCGTATTGCTTTCCAACATTTCACGCGAACCGATGGCACGCCCTCCATACGGATCGTATTGATCACGAATGGCTTTCAGTTCCACCATATGCGGCTCGGAAATATCCTCATTACCACCTTCATAAAACAAGATGCTCGGGTTGTTGCGGTTGTAAATTATGGCATCGCGCATCAATTCAGCACGATGTTCCCATTGACGCCCTTGTGCATCTTTTTCGGCATCCCCCGCAGGCATCGCATGAATGATACCCACTCGATCACAGGATTCGACATCTTGCTTCCATGGAGTTACGTGCATCCAACGAATCAAATTCCCGTTACTCTCCACCATCAAATGGTTGCTGTAATCGCTCAACCATGCAGGGACTGACATCCCAACCCCCGGCCATTCATTACTGGTACGTTGAGCATAGCCTTTCATTTGAAGTACACGGTCGTTCAAGACCACTTCACCGTTCTCAAATGCTGTTTTGCGGAACCCCGTACGAATCAACACTTCATCAACAACCTTATTGCCTTCACGCAGCTGGCTTACCACATCGTACAAATAGCCATAACCCCAACTCCACAATTCCACATTGCTCAAACCGGATCGCGCATGAACCTGTTTGGTTTCACCCGGTTGAATGGAAAAGGGCACTCCCGAAAACTCCTTCAACAAGGTACCATCCAATTCTTTGACCAAAATGTGTAATTGCATTTGTTTGGCTTTTTTCCATTCGTTGCGCACTTCGGAAGAAACATTCAAATCCAGAGACTTCTTTCTCACATCGATGTTTTGAGCGTAGACGTACACACCGGTTGTCTTAAGATTGCTGTACAATGGCAAGGTTTGATAGACCGGTTCCTTCACATGTAGAAATACATTTTTGGGCAATCCTCCGTAATTCGCATTAAAGTTGTTGTTGTTCCATTGGAACGTACTGTTGGTTGCCCGTTCACGGTAACGCCAATTATTGTCAATGCGAACGGCAATCACGTTGGGCTTTTTGCCAAATTGAACGTAGTCGGTCAAATCAAAGCCAAAAGCCATGACCCCATTTTCGTGCAGTCCAATCCACTCCCCGTTTACCCAGACTTCAGCCGCCTGACGCGCTCCTTCAAATTCGATAAACACCTTTTTACCCTTATGTTCTTTGGGTAAATAAAATGTTTTTCGATACCAAACAACCGCACCGGTATGTTTATCAATGGAAACACTGTACGCCTCCGCTTCGTTGAATGCATGCGGCAAACACACATCCTTCCAAGATGTATCGTCATACGATGCCAATCGTGCAGTGGTATCGTTGTCAACCAAAAGTTTCCAATCCAAATTAAAATTGTACTTTATCCCGGCCATACCCGGTAATGCTGCAAGCAGCAAAGTCATAAGAACTAAGAACCTACCCTTCCTCATTGTTTACTTTTTAATGATTTTATAATAATTTATCTTTTGTTTTGATTGCAATCCAATCAGATACTGACCCGGTTTAAGCGAATGCATGGACCACTGAACTGACGTTCCGGCCTCAACAGCACGCTCCATCAGAATACGTCCGTCCATATCCATCAGCACAAGACGACCGGACTGCAACGCATCCGAAACATGGATGGTACACACTTCGTCCACCAAACTGTTTTGGATTGCAAATAAGCGCTCGTTAGAGAGCCCATCAATGGATGATACCTGGATTGCCTTAAGTATTCCTTCTGTATACAACCGGGTTGTATCCCAGTTGGCCGCCGTTGTTCCTTCCGGATAGACGATGGAGTCAAATCGACCGGCACCTATGCTCGCTGCATCAAACAATTGCAAGGTCGCCCCCGGCACAATGGGTGTCGAAGTGGGTTTGACCAGAATCAACGTTCCACCGCAATTCAACGTGCCCAAAACACGAAGTTGATCGGCCTTAGCCAAAACACCACCAAACATTTTCAGCTGGATTGATGAACCCTTCAGTAAATTCAAATGATTGGCAAAGGTCATTTGACTGGTCGTACGATCGTCCTCCTGACCTACGCGAAGTTGTGCGCCGCTTTTGACCGTCGTTGCACCACCAATGGTCAGCGTCCCGGCCAACGTCGATCCCGTCTCTGCCTGAACTCCGCCAAACAAGACACCGGAACCATCCAATGTAGCGGTACTGTGTACGACAACCGTTCCCATACCCGTTGCAGAACCCGTTGCATTGGCCACACGCAACGTCCCACCAAAAACGGAGACCGTCGACGTCATTGCCGAGTTATCTCCCGTCAGTGTCCATACCGCGGTACCATATTTACTGAATGTCACGCCTGCTCCAAATGTACCCTCATATTGTGCGTCTTTGTTGGCATACCCGATTTGATACGTGCCATTGTATACGTAACTACCGCTTACTCCAGACAAGCCACCCAATTGGGTCGTACCGCTGGTTAATGCCGTACCGGAACCGGGTTTCCAATGTCCCATGGTCACCCCATCTTCAAGATGTACAACCGCTTTGGGCATTCCGTTGAATGTAGTCATTCGGAAATCCTGGCCGGACACATGGATGCGTCCTTCAAAGGCTGACCAGTTGCCGGACATATCGCATCGAACATAGGGCGTATAGTAATGGAGCGTTCCACCGCCGGATAACGTGCCACGAACAGAGCAACGATCTCCTCCACGCAGCGTGCCCGTTCCTCCCGTGGGTACAGAGACCTGGTAATCGAACACAGGCACTGCAGAGGTACTGTTGTTGTTAAAAATGCGTACCGTCGAATTGCCCGTCAACATCAATGGGCTGCCCAATTGTCCAAAAGTCGATCGCCACGTACCCATGGCAATGCTACCTCCAAGCACTTCCGTGCCACCGGTGTATGTATTTGCACCCGAATAGGTCATATTCAATTGCCCGATGCCGGTTTTGACCAACCGACCGCTTCCCGAAATCAAGCCTTTGAACGAGATATTGGAGTTTGATTGACTGATATCCAAGGCACAGGTATCGGACAAGACCACATTCCGATTGGTAAACGTATTGATGTGATCGACGCGCAAAACGGCCGACTGCATACGAATGTCGGAATCGACACCGATCGCAGCACCCAAACAACTGGCTTGTCCTGCATCGGCAAGATCCGTTACTTCCAGCACACCACCTTCGATGGAAACCGCGCCGGTAAAATTACTTTGATTGGCCAACAGGCGTAAGGTCCCGGATCCCCGTTTGATCAAACCACCCGTACCACTCAATCCACCCTCAGCCGAGGCAAACGTGTACGTTGCGCCACTATTATCGACCAACACACCGGTCGTTTCCATAAAATCGGTCAAGGTGACGTCTTTGACAGCGGCTTCATCGGTAAAGACCACCTGATCTCCGTTTACAAACGAAACGGATTCAGCAGCCAACTCAAAGTTTTGATCCAGATAATTCCACAAGCCCGTTGTCGTAGCATTCCAACGCACGCCGGTTTGCGGTGCACGTTGACCATAGATGGCCAAATACAAGGTATCGTTGGACCAGATCAGCTCTTTGGATAAGCTCTGCAAACCGCTTAGGATCAACGAGTCCGCCGTACCCGAAACCGATCCGGATGCTACAATCAAGGCATAGCGTCCAGGTTCGGGTTTTGTCTCCTCCGACACGACTCGGACGTGATTGCTGCCAGAAAAAGACAGATTGCCGTTGACTCGAAGGGTGTCGGTACGCAGTTCATTCAACGTTTGCAAATCAAATTCCAAACGAACCCCTCCCTGCAAAGCCAGGTCTCCGTTTACAAGCAAACGGCCAAAGGCATTTCGGTTGTCACCGGGTGACAATCGACCGCCTTCGTCATTTAAACCGGGAAGGACGGTCAATCCCCCGTTCAACACGGGATTGCCAGCCAACGTCCCTTTTGCACGCACTTCGACCAGGCTCTGAAGGCTTCCCTGTACTTCCAGAATGCCTTCATCCACGATGGTTTTGCCGGTATACGTATGATCACCCAATACGGTGGCACGTCCCAGTTGACTTTTCCAGAAACGCGTTTCACCGGTCAAACGACCGTTGCCTCCAAAGACATAGTCGTGTCCGACCGGACTCATTACATAGACCGTCGACGCATTCAAATCGCCGGACAATCGAATGGTATCGCGGTTGTCACCGGAAAGATCAAACATGACCGAGGCCCCGTTCGCATATGGTTTTGAAACAGAAGCACTGTAATCGGTAAACGCAGCGGCGGAAAGATCCCATGCGCTGCCGCTTTTCCAAACATAATCGGCTTTGATCATCGGAGGCAAAGCAGGCATGGACATCTCATACCCCAAATAATAATCGGGATAAGCCGATTGGTAGTAACCACGCGTAGTGGTTTGCATGCGATACATCGGATTTTGCATCAAACAATACAAACGATGTTCCGTTGCATAATCGGTACTAAAGCCCACGAAACCGATGTTCACTTCGACCCCATCGAGATAGGCGTTTCGTTTTAAAACAATTTCTTCACGCCAGTCACCGATAATATCTCCAAAAAATGCCGGCCGAGCGCCATACTCTGTATGTACCCGCCAGTCCATCATTTTAGAGAATTCAATCAGGCGATTTCCAAAAAAACCATCGCCACTATACTTACAAATCATTGCATTGAAACCACTACCATCGGGAGCCGAAAGAATCTCCCGATCCAACTCTCCGTCCCACCACATACCTTCACGCGGAAACTGTACGCTTCCCTTATAAATCAATTCGCCTTTGGCGTTGTACATATTGCCCATGGTCGACCACATCTCATAACCCTTGTGATTGGGGTCAAAATCGATGCACTCTCCCCTTCCGACATCTCCGACACTGGACAAATACCATTTTTTTATGGCTTCACCCGTGGATGCATCGTAGAGAATCATCCCCAGCATATCACCCGCATTCTGCTGGATGGCAAAGGTTTCCAATCCGGGACGGTCGGGGTCAATGTCCCCCACACGAAAACGGTCTCCGTGCGAGATTCCTGCAGAAAACAAGAGCGAACCATCGTTATTGAGGGTATAACCGCCTTCAAGCATTTCGTCTTTGCCGTCAAAATCGACGTCTCCTACGCGAATGTGATGGAACTCTGCTGCATTCTGTCGGTTGCGATTCCATGTATATTTTTCTTCCCACTGGATCGGAAGCCCTTGAACAAATCGATAACCCCATGCCGAAGCGTAATACCAGTGATACCCGTCCTTTGTACGACACATGTATTCCATAACCACACTGGGATTGATCCCATCCAGATAGGCAATGCCCATATGTCCATTTAAATTGGCGTAGTCTGCATCCATAAACAGTTGCTTGCTGTCACGGGTATACTGCAGATACGAATCGTTGGGATAGGACATTTCAAGGGTATTCATTTCGGCACCGGTCATCCCGTTGAGTACCGTGATGTATTGTGGTGGGACACGCGTTGCACTGCTTGCATAATCGATTATGCCGTCGCCGTCCGTATCTCCATTCGTTGCATTCAGCAGATAGGCACCCCATGCATTGGACTCCTTGTTCCAGAACCGGGTACCGTCACTGCTCTTGATCACCACCTCCGACTTGCCGTCGTTGGTCATATCGTAGGCAATGACCATGTCGTTGTGTCCTGCCGATATATCTACGTTGGGGCCCATATCGACCGTCCAAAGACGTTCACCGCTACTTAGATAGCCTTCAATCTTGTGACTGCCGCCCACATTGGAGCGACGATCTACCACGTAATCGTACGTGCCGTCACCGTCCAAATCGGCCGGCCAAATAAATTTTGTACTGTAGTCTGCATTGGGCAGAAAACCATCGTAATTGATTTCAATAAAAATACTTCGATGACTGCGGGTCCGAAACAAGAAGGGTGTACTCAACGGACCTTCCACACCATCCACGACCGTTCGAACGGCAAGCAAACTTTGATCGGGAACCTGAGCCAGCGTGGTTGTAAAATTACTGGCATGCAACGGAGCTTGCTGATTGAGTTTCACATAGCTTCCCGTCCCTCCCGGATTGCAATACAGGTTGTACGACACATTTTCCGGATCCTCAATCAGATATCGCCAACTAATAAAGACAGGAGACGATGCCGCGTTGCCATTATTGACGGCAACCACCCCCCGATTCAAATCCTGATATTTACGTTGCGCCAACATCGACCCAACGGATCCGGCCAGCAAAAAAATCAGTACGTAAAAAAAGTAGTTTTTTTTCATGGTTGTGAGTTTGATCAATTACACAAAGCAAAAGTAGTGACCTCCCTACGAAGCGAGCATATAAAAGTGATAAAAAACCTTAGATTTTTGGCCGAATTGCGAATTGCATGTACCTTTGTGAACCATTTATATCATATTTACACGCATGCTTACCGTAAAGTATATCGCAGAAAATCGGGAACTCGTTTTGAAGGGGCTCCAGAAAAAAGGATTCAACCAACCGGAGTTGATTGACGATGTCTTGAACCTCGACAACACCCGTCGCACAACACAAACCCAATTGGACGCCAACCTGGCCGAGCTCAACCAATTGTCCCGAAGCATCGGACAATGGATGAAATCCGGCGACAAGGAAGCTGCCGAATCAGCCAAAACAAGAACGGCTGAAATCAAGGAAAACAACAAGTCCTTGGACGCAACCTTAAAAAAAGCCGAAACCGACCTTGTGGATCTGTTGGTTCAGATTCCAAACCTTCCCCACTCGAGTGTACCGGAAGGCAAGCATGCCGAAGACAACGTGATCGAACGTACAGGGGGTGTCCTGCCCAATCTACCCGAGAACGCCGTGCCCCACTGGGATTTGGCCAAAAAGTTTGATTTGATCGACTTTGAACTGGGTGTCAAAATCACCGGCGCCGGATTTCCGGTTTACAAAGGCAAAGGTGCCCGGTTGCAACGCGCCCTGATCAATTTCTTCCTGGATCGTGCGCGTGATGCCGGTTATTTGGAAGTGCAACCGCCCTACGTCGTCAATGCCGCCTCGGGTTATGGTACGGGACAACTTCCGGACAAAGAAGGCCAAATGTATCACGCAACACTGGATGACTATTACTTAATTCCCACGGCCGAGGTTCCGGTCACCAACATCTACCGCGATGTCATCCTCAGCGAGAGCGAACTTCCCATCAAAAACACAGCCTATTCAGCCTGTTTCCGACGGGAAGCCGGTTCATACGGCAAAGACGTGCGCGGACTCAACCGCCTGCATCAATTTGATAAAGTAGAAATTGTACGCATTGACACACCGGAACATTCGTACGATTCCCTGATTGAAATGGTCAACTACGTTCAATCCCTGGTCGACGAGCTGGAATTGCCTTGGCGCATCCTTCGTCTTTGCGGGGGCGATATGAGCTTTACCTCTGCCCTTACCTTTGACTTCGAAGTCTACTCGGCCGCCCAGGAACGTTGGTTGGAAGTCAGTTCGGTTTCAAACTTTGAAAGCTACCAGGCAAACCGCCTGAAATGCCGGTACAAAAACGAAGGTGGCAAACCTCAATTGTGTCATACATTAAACGGAAGTGCACTGGCCCTACCACGCATCGTGGCTGCTCTTTTAGAAAACAATCAAGAAGCCGACGGTAGCATCCGCATCCCAAAAGCACTGCAACCCTACACCGGTTTCGACCGCATCGATTAACATGAAACGACTCGTATTTTTATGCCTACTGACAACCTTACTCGGCCGGATCAATGCTCAATCACTGGATCAGGCCAGGGCGTGGTTTTTGGAAGAAAAATACGAGCTGGCGCTGCCTGTTTTTGAACGGGAACATCAAAAAAACCGACGTGACGGCAGCATCAGCTACTGGTACGCGGTTTGTTTGCTGGAGACCGGAGATCATTCGGCGGCATTACCCCTGTTGGAGTACGCCAAATCACGTCGTGTTCAAAATGCCGATTATTATTTGGCGGTACTTCATTATCGGGATCTGATGCCGGAAAAAGCCGCTGAAGCCTTGGAAACCTATCGTGCCAACAAGCGTTTATCCGAAGCGAATCAACAAAGAGCGGAGGCACTCCAAACAGAGATTGAACGCCTGCAACAACAACTGGAGCGCATCGAAAACATCCGGTTTATCGATCGCCTCCAACTGGCAAAAACGGAGCTGTTTGAACGCATCCGACTGTCCAAAGAATCGGGACACATCGAAGCCCTCACCTCAGAACACCCGGACAGCAGTGCACATACAGGAATGACGTACGCCCCTGAAAAAGATGACCGCCGCTATTATGCGACCCATACCGATACAGCCGGTCTGGATCTATTTGTCAAACACAAACTACTGGGTTATTGGAGTAAACCGGAACGGCTCCCAAAACCGGTCAACAGCCTTCAGGATGATCTAAATCCCTTTTTTCTTCAGGACGGCTCCACGTTTTATTTTGCATCCAATCGTCCGGGCGGTTTGGGTGGTCTGGATTTGTACGTTACCCGATCCAACCCCAACACAAACAGTTACTTCCTGCCCGATCGCCTGAATATACCATTCAATTCCACCGCGAACGATTATTTTCTGGTCATCGATGAATTGCGCAATCGGGGCTACCTTGCCAGCGATCGCAATTGTCCCCGAGACTCCGTCTACTTGTATACCTTCATTCCCAACAAGACGACCGTCTTACACAAAGACAAAACACCGGAAGAACGGGTCGCACTGGCACAGATACTCGACATCGACCGCAGCCGGATCGATGAATCACAGGATCTTGTCCCAGTAAATCCCAATCCATCGAGTACATCGGACAGCGTACGGGAGCTTTTTTTTATTCGAGACAATTTCTACTACGATTCAGCCGACTCGTTTCGCTCGCAAACAGCCAAAATGATTTACATCCGTTACCGGGAACGCTCCAAACAATACAACGAGCAAACGGAACGCCTATCCCAATTGCGCAAACGCTACGCTCAAGCAGACGATGCAACGCGGGCCACGTTGACACAGGACATTCTTGACCTGGAAAAGCAGCTTCCTATGTTGCAACAGGAGGTCGAACAACTGGAACGGGACGCACGCAATCTGGAAATATCCGAAGGCTTAAAATAAGCCTTAAAAAAGCTTACGTTTGTATTTTTTTCTGTATCTTTCCAAAAATTTTCGCGACATGGAAGTAGCGTTTATCGTTGGACTGATTCTCCTTGGAATCTTTTTTATGGTCTTGGAAGTGTATTTCCTACCCGGTATTTCCATCGCCGGCATTGCCGGATTTGGTTGTATGGCAGGCGGAGTGGTGATGGCATACATACATTGGGGAAGTTCGGGCGGAACAGCAACATTTGGCATTTCGGCCGTTGCCTTGGCCGGTGTATTGTACTGGTTTTACAAATCCAAAACACTGGATCGCATGACCCTCAAAACGGAAATCGAATCGCATGTTGACCCGCTAAAAGGTTCGCATGTACAGGTCGGTGATCGGGGAAAAACCCTCTCCCGTCTGGCTCCCATGGGCACGATTCTGATCAACGGGTACAGCATCGAGGGCAAAAGCGAAAACGAAATGATCGATGAAGACACCGAGGTGGAAATCATTGAAGTAAGCAACAACAACGTGACCGTCAAGAAAATAGTTCCTGAATCAACTTCACTTTAAATTCGAATATTATGGATTGGATTGCAACCTTACTCATTGCGTTGATCATCTTACTGGTGATCTTATTTTTCTACTACATCCCCTTCTTCCTCTGGCTTTCTGCCAAAGTTTCGGGCGTAAACATCTCACTATTGCAGTTGTTTCTGATGCGCATCCGTAAAGTACCGCCCTCCGTCATTGTAAACGCCATGATTGAAGGACACAAAGCGGGCTTGAAAACGTTGACGCGCGACGACCTCGAAGCGCATTATTTGGCCGGCGGTCATGTAGAGAAAGTGGTCCATTCGCTGGTCTCTGCCTCAAAAGCCAACATCGAATTGACCTTCCAAATGGCAACCGCCATCGACCTGGCCGGTCGCGACGTCTTTCAAGCCGTTCAAATGTCGGTCAACCCGAAAGTGATTGACACCCCTCCGGTTGCAGCCGTAGCCATTGATGGGATTCAGTTGATTGCCAAGGCCCGTGTAACCGTACGTGCAAACATTCGTCAGTTGGTCGGTGGAGCCGGTGAAGAAACCATCCTGGCCCGTGTCGGTGAAGGGATTGTGACGGCAATCGGTTCGGCAGCGACCCACAAAGCGGTGCTGGAAAATCCGGATTCCATTTCGAAAGTCGTACTCAAAAAAGGTTTGGATGCCGGAACGGCGTTTGAAATCCTTTCCATTGACATCGCCGACATCGACGTGGGTAAAAACATCGGTGCCGAATTGCAAATGGATCAGGCCAATGCCGATAAAAACATTGCTCAGGCCAAGGCCGAAGAACGTCGTGCCATGGCCGTAGCCCTGGAACAGGAAATGAAAGCCAAAGCGCAGGAAGCACGTGCGAAGGTCATCGAAGCCGAAGCCGAAGTGCCCAAAGCCATGGCAGAAGCCTTCCGCAGCGGAAACCTGGGTATTATGGACTATTATAAGATGAAAAACATTGAGTCGGACACCAATATGCGTGACGCCATTGCCAAGCCATCTTCATCCAATGCACCCAAAACGGACAAAAAATAAACCTAACCGTACGTAGTGACATGCGACACTTTCCAGACTCAGAGCTCATCATAAATGCCGACGGCAGTATTTTTCATCTCCATCTGAAGCCCAAGCAGCTCGCCAACACCGTGTTGTTGGTCGGCGATCCGGGTCGGGTGGATTTGATTGCCGGCTACATGGATTCCATTGAGCACCGGGTACAAAATCGAGAGTTTGTAACCGTTACCGGATACTACCGCCAAAAACGGATTTCGGTGGTCGCCACCGGCATCGGGACAGACAACATCGACATTGTACTCAACGAGCTGGATGCGCTGGTAAACATTGATTTGGATACGCGCCGGGAGAAGTCTGAGAAGACCTCCCTGCGCCTGATCCGGATCGGAACGTGCGGAGGCTTGCAACCGGATATACCGGTAGGAAGTTTCCTTATTTCTGAAAAATCGCTGGGTCTTGACGGCCTGATTTATTTTTACGAAGGCAACGAGCAGATTCGGGATATGGGCTTTGAAAACGCCTTCGTTGCACAGCAACAGTGGACCTCACCACTGAATCATCCCTATGTCGTAACAGCCGATCCGGCGTTGGTACAACAGATCGGTCGCAAAGACATGATGCGGGGTGTAACCATTACAGCCAATGGATTTTACGGTCCACAAGGACGTACGCTGCGCTGCGATTTGGCAAAAAAAGACATCAATTCCCTGTTGCGATCGTTTCGCTACGGATCCCTCCGCATCACCAACTACGAAATGGAAAGTGCGGCGGTAGCCGGCCTGGGAGCCTTACTGGGACACCAAGCCATGACCGTCTGTGTGGTCATTGCCAACCGTTTTGCCGGTGAAGCCAAAACGGATTATCAAACGGCGATGCGTAATCTGATTCAAAACGTGCTGGATCGCCTTTAACCAAAAGCTTATGAACAAAGAAACCATCTGCGCCATCGCTACAGCCCCGGGCGCAGGGGCTATTGCCGTAATACGACTTTCGGGTGCACAAGCTTTTCCGATTGCAGACCAACTGTTTCGTCCTGCCGGCAAAGACAAATCCCTGATCACGCAAGAAAGCCATACAGCCTTGTTTGGACGCATCGTTGAAAAAGAAACGATTGTGGATGAAGTCGTAGCAACCCTTTTCCGCAATCCACACTCCTTTACCGGTGAAGACGTGGTCGAGTTTTCCTGCCACGGATCCACCTACATCCAGCAAAAAATCATTCGTCTACTCCTGGAAGCCGGCTGTCGCATGGCCGAGCCCGGTGAATTCACCCGCCGTGCCTTTGCCAATGGCAAAATGGATCTGGCCCAAGCGGAAGCCGTTGCCGATTTGATTGCATCCACTTCAGCGGCCAACCACCGTCTGGCCATGCAGCAAATGCGGGGAGGCGTTTCCAAAGAATTGGGACGACTCCGTGCCGATTTGTTGCACTTTGTTTCGTTGATTGAACTGGAATTGGATTTCAGTGAAGAAGAAGTTGAGTTTGCCGACCGCAAAGCACTGTTGGAACGCAGCGTCAACCTGGAAAAATCCTTACGCAAGCTCACTGATTCGTTTCGTCTGGGCAACGCCATCAAAAACGGCATTCCCGTAGCCATTGTCGGTGAAACCAATGCCGGTAAGTCTACCCTGCTCAACCGTTTGCTCAACGAGGAAAAGGCCATCGTTTCCAACATTCACGGCACCACCCGAGACGTCATCGAAGACACCACACACATCGGCGGGTTTACGTTTCGATTTATCGACACCGCCGGAATCCGTGAGACCCAGGATCAAATCGAGCAACTGGGCATCGAACGCACCTATCAGAAAATCGAACAAGCGAGCATTGTCCTATGGCTCATCGATGCGACCTGCGTCAACGAGCACATCGAATGGATGGCCAACCGCATTGTACCCCGCACACAGGACAAAACCTTGATGGTGCTTTTTAACAAGATGGACAAGATCAGCAAAGACGAGCAAAAAGTCTTGGATCAGCTCTTTCTGCCCTATTCCAAGCATCGTCTGCACATATCGGCCAAGCAGAACCAAAACCTGGATGTCTTGCGTGCCCTGTTGTTGGAACGCGCCGGTTTGCCTGACCTGCATCGACAGGATGTGGTCATTACCAACCTGCGCCATTACGAGGCACTCTCCGCTGCACTCGAAGCCATACAGCGCGTACATCAGGGATTGCTCGATCAGCAATCGGGCGAGTTTCTTTCGCAGGACTTACGCGAATGCATCCATTATCTGGGTCAAATCACCGGAACAATCACGACCGACGAAGTCCTCGGCAACATCTTTCAGCATTTCTGTATTGGGAAATAAATCGATAACAGAAGTATATATTTGAGATCGAACAACTTTTTCCGATGGTTCAAAGAATTGGGATTCGCTATTTTCGCGCCGTACATACAACCGCCTACACATTCAAACATGAAAACACAACCATACCTCCGAATAGGCATCGCCTTATTGTGGTGTCTGCAAACAGAGAACGCATGGACACAGGATTATGCTTCGTTTGACAACCTGGAGCAGGCAACACAAAATCTTTGCATCCGAAGCATCGATCAAACAGAAGACGGCATGCTTTGGCTGGGAACCGAAAACGGGCTCTTCAGTTACGACGGATATCACCTGATTCAACGAACGGAGTCCTTTCAAAACAGTTACAATAGCCTTCTGATCGATGGTGATTCCATCTTGATCGGAAGCAACTCCGGCATCAGTTCCTTCAAACGCAACAAACTAGAACTAAAACCATTGACGTACGCCATCAACGAACCCATCAACGACATTGCACGTATACGGGGAACTCTTTGGGTGGCCACAGAAACCGGACTGTATATCAATGGCAAAAAAATGCCTGCTAACATCGATGGAATCACTTCATTGGCCTACGACGAAGCATATGTCTACATAGGCACAAGGAATGCCGTATTTCGTTACTCCCATACAAAAAAACAATTTGAAAAGATTGTGAAAAACAGCACATACGTCACATCTCTTCTCACCATGCCCCAAGACTCGACACTCTGGATCGGAACAGCCAGTCATTTGATAGCCTGGAACCAGGCAACGGATAAAATAACGCATCACATTCCCATGCCTGTCGTAAAAGCCCTGCAATCCGACCCGACTGGCAACCTACTGATTGGAACGGATAACGGCCTGTACCTTCTGGACTCCATGCTGCAAATCAGTCATATTACACACGATGCCAGACGAACAAATTCATTGGCCGGAAATGCAGTCTGGAGTTTCTTTCGGGATCAAGATCAAAACCTGTGGATCGGCACAAACAGCGGACTTTCCCTTGCACACAACAATCCAATACTAAAAATCCATGACCTGCCATCCCTTACGGGTGAAGGACGTGGCAATCAGTTTTTTTGTGTATATACGGATCAAAAGAAACGGCTTTGGATGGGAGGATCCGATGGTATCCTTTGCATCGAGCGGTTCGGAAGCAAACGACAGGAATATCGTTGGTACCAAATGAACGATGCCCACTTTCCTCTACCCCACAACCGCTTACGGTGCATCATTGAAGACAGCAAAGGCAACATTCTGATTGGTGGTGATATGGGCCTAATGATCCACAACGAAAAAACCAGGCAATTTGAACCCATATACATTCAGGAAGATCCAAACAACTGGGTATACAACATTCGTGAAATCAACGACAACCAACTACAAATAGCTACATATACTGCCACTTACACCATTGAACCGCATTTTGAAACACATACCGCAACCGTAATAGGCACTCAGCTAAAAGAAACACAGGCAGCAGAAAACAACAACGGAAAAAGGCTACTTAAACAGTATGGACTGACCGACAGCTTCCTTTCTGCCTATTCCGAACCGGGAACCGGCTTGGTTTTACTGGGTGGAACCGATCGCTTCGCACTGCTGGATACCAGGCAATGGAAGGTACGTAACGCCCTACATCCATGGCAGATTACGGATATACGCATCCATCCGAATCGATATGTAAACCATAACGATATTAAACTGGGGAAAATCGTTTTCGAACCTCAGGATGCATGGATCGAAATCTTGCTTTCCGATTTTAGTTATTCGGGTATTTCATCTACCGGACAACGGTATCAACTCAACGGAGCGACAGAAATGCCCATCCCATCCACAACACAATCCATCCGTTTGTCAAATATCAGGAGTGGAACACATACGCTTACGCTTCTCTCAGAAAACACAAAACAAAACAGACCCTGCCTCAAACTTGTGATCAAAGCCCCCTGGTATAAATCAACCCTGGCAAAGTTAGCATACCTACTGACGTGCCTTGCCCTCTCGTTGGGAATCTACCGGTATCTGCAACAAAAGAAAAAGCTAAAACAAGAACGTGCATCACATCGCACCCTTCTCCATGAAAAAGAGTGCCTTTCCAATCAGTTAAGAATCCGTATGCAGGCTCAATCCGATGAAGAAAACATTCTTTCCGATGACGAGAAATTCGTATTAAGGATTACGAAACTCATCGAAGCGCGCATTTCAGACCCGAACCTCAATGTTCAAATGCTCAGCAAACTCAGTGGGGTTACAGAAAAGCAACTCTATCGAAAAATCAAAGCGACAACAGGCATGTCAACCGTCACGTACATTCGTGATTTGCGCTTGAAAAAGGCTGCTTTATTATTGTCCAAAGGCCGTTTTTCCGTAGCAGAAGTCATGTACCGGGTCGGGTTTTCCAATTCCGGGTATTTTACACGATGCTTTTCGGAAGCATACAACATTCCCCCTTCGGAATACCCCGCAGCGCATCCGAAAGGGGAATAAAACACATACAACTTTTATTTATTAAAGATCTTTGATGTCAATACCCTGCCATTCTGCATGTACCGAACAATGTTCAATCCTTTTTGCAGGCTTTGTGTCCGCATGCCGTTCGGTAAATAATACGCTTTTTGCGCACCCACATCCGTTAGTAGGGTAAGCTTCTTCAAATCGGTCGGATCATCCAGATCACCGGTTCGCACAAAATGCACATCATCAATCCTGCACCAGGAATTGGCTACTGCCTCCGCCTCAAAACCAATCTCGGCTGCCCCACCTTTTACAACGACATCCTTCAACGTTACCCGATGCCATTCTCCATCCGAAAACGGCACATCCACCTTCTGTTTTGTGTTATCGCTTACTGCATACACATACAATTGGTCAAAAAAACTTCCACTCTTAAACATGGCAGACAACGTATACTTTCCATCGGGTAGAGGTACATTGGGACTGGACGTTACTTGTTGATAAACCGTACGCTTAAAGTCCACTTTATCCGTAATATTCAGACAGTGATTGCCAATAACAACGGCACGATCCGTACTTGAATTGGACGCATTCAACACGGGTGAATCCACCGAACCTACTGCGACCGAATTGCCTTTAACCACTCGGGTTGTCCAACCTCTTAAAAAATCCTGCACAGGCTTCTTGCCACTCGGTATGTTCACACGATCGGCTTCAAAACTCCCGTTTAGCGCGTAATTATTATTTGATCCAACTTTCCATTCTCCGGTTTCTTCATTGAGAACCCATTGACTAAGTGAGTTAAAATACGGTTCTCCATGGACAAAAGACAAAGGACACCATTGATTATATCCGTTCCCGTTTCCGGCAAAATCGGCCCATCGGTCTCCACAATAGATGACTGTTTCTTCCTTCGTACCTTTGACCGTATAAAAGAAACCCGTTTGCGTCACATGACCATAATCCATCCCCGAACCGGCCATCACCTTCATGCTATTGGCCGGTGTGTACGGTCCATAAATACTGTTTGATTCAAGGAAATATACGTTGGACGAATTCCAACCATACAGATCCGAAGCACAGACATAATATTTGCCTTTGTATTTAAACATACAATTCCCTTCCCTGCCCGAACCCTTATATATCTGTATACAATCCAGCAAAGTCACCTTATTGTCCTTGACACCAATCTCTGAAAGATAAATACGTGAACGTCCACTTCCGTACGAATAGACCAGATACGATTTGCCGTTATCGTCCGTAAACACCGTTTGGTCTCCTGTATTCGAAGTCCCAATACGTGAAGTCATATCGATGGCATCGTGATAAACAAACGATCCGGTCGGCGTACTGCACAACGCAACCAACACGCTGCTATTATACTGAACGAACAAGGCATATTTCTTTGCTTCTGGCACGTAGGCAACCCCCAACCGCCCCAACCACCAAGGCCAACCATATCCGTTGAATGAGGCAGACGTCAATACGTCGCTAACAAATGTCCAATGGACCAAATCATCCGATTTATAACAAGTGACCGAAACAAAACCCGTATTTGACGACTTCTTCAACGGGCTTTTCAGATATTCCTCGGCACCCTGATAGTGCACCCCGTACCAATAATAATGTTCTTCACCGGTTGCCGGATCCGGCAACCGGAAAATTCCCCCTCCCTGACTATAAATCGGATTTCCTTTTGTCGTATACCAAAACACATCGTTGGTAATCGTAGAATCAAGTTGCTGAGCGAAGGAAGAATGAAAAGCAACTAGGACAAACAATAATACTAAGTACGTCTTTCTCATGGTTATTTATTGATTATTCGATTTTGTAATAGCCAATCCAACTGCAATCGATTGGTCGATTCCGAAGTCCAATGTTCATTGATGGGTGTAATCAGTGATTCTTTATTGCCTTTCAGGGTATTCCAAACCGCATAGCTTGTGGTAGGCGGACAAGTATCGTCGTTAAATCCCCAGGTCATAAATGTCTTGGCCTGTACATAACGGGCAAAATTTACAACATCGTAGTATGCCATCGTCTTCAAATGAGCCGGTGTCAGAAAACCGTCCTTCCCGGAAAAATGCGGGTAACCGCTTACACCGCCCGTCGCGGCACGAGCCATATCACTCAAGGCCGGATGATTTACAATGCACTGCGTTACACGCGCATCCAAGCCGGCAGCAACCAACGCCAATCCACCACCCTGGCTTCCACCCTGTACAGCCACGTTTATGCCATCCCATTCCGGCAACGAGGTTAGGTAATCGATGCACTTGACCAAACCCAAGTACACATGTTTCATATAATAATGGTCGAGATGATTCAATCCCTGATACAGATAACCTTTTACACGACCATCAAAAGCACGCCGGACATCCTCAAAAACCGCTTCGGAATGGGTCGGATTCATGCCATGGATTTCGATGACAAAACGAATGCAGCCGTTTTCAGGATAATAATTCTTACTATCCGCTACACGATTGGCCTTGATACCGGCTCCCGGAGGTGTTAACACGACGGGATGCCCACCCTTTGTTGCGTTTTTCGGATAAAATAAAAAACCGTAAAACGCCTGCCGGCTGCGATTGACCTCCAATCGAACCAAATAACAATCCACCTTATCGGTACAATACGGCGTATACAATTCACGGCTTGACCTTAACGGATACCGTTTGTTATCGGTCAAAAGCGAATCCCACCATGCTCTGAAATCGTCCGGTTCCTGTGTATACGGTTGAATTTTTTCCGGTGAAAAGCCTATCTTGACGTGGTGCCTGTATGTAACCCCATCCAATCTCAACGCAAGACGAATGTCTCGAAATCTCGGCATCGAAACGGTTCCGGCATCCAGCACCGCCCTCCCCTTTTTCAACTCCAGAATTCCTCTAACATCCGCTTGGCAAGCCTCATCCGCAATTTCATATTCGACGGTTGCTTCCTGTGGAATACCATACTTAAAAAACATAATTTCTACAACAGCCTTTTCCCCGACCGCATACACCCAATTGTCGTGATCCGGAACCGCGACCCACAAATAATCACTTTTATATGGATAATTTTCTGCCTGAGAACACGGATTAAAAGACAGCAGAACACTCAAACACATCAAGACGCTTCGTGTACTTTTCATTCCTTTTAGATTTGAGGATAAAAGTACGTCAAAACCACCAGAAAGTTTACACAAAATGCACGAAGACTTACTCGTTTGATTCCAGCGTCCATTTTGTGTAATATTTTGTCCGATGGACGACGGCATTTTAAGCCACTCCATGAATTATACCCGAAGGGTTGTAATACGAGAATTGGATCAATGCAAGGACAATCTAAGAGATAAAACAATATATAATTAGTTTGAAGGAGGATATTAATCTTGGAAAAGCGGTCGTGTTCAACAACGACAATCTGCGAATAGATAATAAGATCGTATATGCCCCTATCTATATGGTAATGATTATTGAGAAAAGAATGGAGGCACCTACATTCTTTAAGGTTGATTTATCGGGAATAGTATAGCTAAATGAATCAAGCAGTATATCAAACGTCCACCCCAACTATACCCCATCGGGTATATAAACCATCCTAAAATAAATTATTATACCCGAAAGGTTGTAATACCGATTATATACCCTATATTTGCACCCTAAAGGGTATAATATGAATACGGCATCTTTATCTGAATATGTAAAGTCGATGCGTAAGGAGTACGGACTTACTCAAGTGGATCTCTCAGAAAAATCGGGAGTTGGATTGCGATTTGTACGAGAGTTGGAGCAAGGCAAAGAAACGTTGCGCCTCGACAAAGTCAATCAAGTTCTAAATCTCTTCGGAGTAAAAGTAGGCGTGATTCCTATGGATAAATGATTCAACCGATGAGACAAGCCAAAATTTATATGCACAACATCTTTGCTGGGATATTAACAGAAGATGAGAACGGCTATACTTTTGAGTATAATGCCAATTATCTACAATCAAACGATGCAGAAGCGATCAGCCTCACGCTGCCTCTTAGAAGCAAAGCATACACCGAAAAGATACTATTCCCATTCTTTGACGGATTGATTCCCGAAGGTTGGCTTTTGGATATTACTCAAAAGAGTTGGAAAATCGATCGACGAGATCGAATGTCGTTGCTGCTTGCCACCTGCAAAGATTGCATTGGTTCGGTGAGTGTCGAACCGTTACTAAATAGAGAGCCACTATGAAACGATGTCTGTATTGTTATCAAGAATTGACCGAGGAAACTACCGATTTTCATCCTCGATGTTCAAAAAAGATATTTGGCAGTGCCGATACTCCACTCTTACCCTACGCAAAAGATGAAATTGAATCGTTGGCTGAAAAAATTGTACGTTCACAGACAACACTAACCGGAGTACAAGCAAAACTCTCACTTGATTTAGAAAAAACAAAAGGAGCATCTCAGCGGTTTACCATTGTTGGATTATGGGGACGTTATATTTTAAAACCTCAAACAGAGCGATTTGAACATCTTCCCGAGGTGGAAGATTTGACCATGCACTTGGCTGAATTGGCGAAGATTAAGGTCGTTCCTCACACGCTTGTACGCTTTAAAGATGGAGAATTGGCCTATATAACCAAACGTATCGATCGAGGAGCACAGGGCAAAAAGTTGTCCATGGAAGATATGTGCCAGCTATCGGAACGCTTAACTGAGTATAAATACAAAGGATCCTACGAGCAGATTGCCAAAATTATTATGCAATACTCCGCTACTCCTAAACTCGATGTTGTGAACTTTTGGGAGCAGGTTCTGTTTTCCTGGATTACAGGGAATGCCGATATGCACTTGAAGAATTTCTCGCTGTACAGTAGACGAAAAGACGCTTATACACTCACCCCCGCGTATGATTTGGTCTCAACAGCCCTTGTTATGCCCGAAGATAAGGAAGAATTGGCCTTAACGCTCAGTGGAAAGAAAAGCAATATAAAGCGTAACGATTTTGAGCGCGCAATGTATGGCAGCGGTTTAGAAGAAAAGATCATTGAGAAGATGTTTGCCAAATTTGAAAAAGTCTCCGAAAAATGGTTCAACTTTATCGATCTTTCGTTTTTACCCGATGAGGCGAAAGAGCGATACAAACAAATCATACAAAACAAAATCCCGTCAATACATTGACGGGATTTTGTGATTTTTATTTGAAAAGGATTTGTGCAAACTGATGCAAGGATCTTCGCCACGTCAGCCATTCGTGCGCAGTCCCCGGTGATTCGTAAAACACATGCTGGATGCCTTGTTTTTGCAACATCGTTCGAAAAGCTCCAACGGAAGCCGGAAAAGGGGCCGGCTCTTTGGTACCCAATCCAAGCCAAAAAACATTGATTTGTTCATTCAGCGCTGCTCCATCGTGAAACTTCCCGTCGAGAAAGGTAGCAGGATCAATGACTTCAGCACTCGGATAGTTTGACGTGCCACTAAATCCTCCATAACTGGAAAACTTGTCCAGATGATTCATAAAGATGCGCATGGTTTGATTGGCGCCCATCGACAGACCGGCAATGGCACGGTGCTCCCGATCAGCAAGGGTGCGAAACTTGGCATCAATCATGGGAAGGACTTCCTCGATCATCACCTCCTCAAAAACGGAAACGGCTCGGTTGTTTGCCCCGCTGGTACTTACCTGCGGTTTGTAGGCATACCCATTGTCCATGACGACAATCATGGGAACCGCTTGTTTGCCTGCAATCAAATTGTCAAGGATCCGACCGGCTCTCCCTTGAGAAGGCCAACCGGTTTCATCCTCAAAACTTCCATGCTGAAGGTAGAGCACCGGATAGCGTGTGGTTGGATTCGTTTCGTAACCGGCCGGTGTATAGACAAAGCAACGCCTAAAGGAATCGGTTAATTTTGAGAAATAAACCTGCTCGCTCACCAAGCCGTGCGGCACATCCGCCAGCGCATAAAAATCCGCGTCTTTTGCCGGAATTTCAATGCCGCTCCCCCAACGTCCTGCGCCATAAAAATAGAGCGTTCCCGGATCTGGAACGGAGGCCCCATCGATGTTGAGTTGATAATAGTGAAATCCTTCATCCTGAGGAGCGGACTCACCGGTCCAAAACCCTTGGTCGTCTTTACGCATTGCGTATTTAACTCCTCCTAAATCCAGTTGCACGTTCAATGCCTGTGGGGCAAAAATGCGTGCGCGAACCCGGCCTTCCTCATTGACCTGAGGATATTGCTGGCCGGGTTGGTTCACCTCAGAGGGCTTGAAGCCCTCCGTTGCATCGGCTGCGCTCAACGGAAACAAGCCACATACGCCTGCAAGGATGGATGCAAAAACAGCAACAAATAATCTACGCTTCATGGTTTATTTCGTTTTGTTGTCAATAAATAAAAGTGGAGCCAACTCCTTCAGACTGCGACGCCATGTCTGAAACTCATGTGCCGTGTTCTCAGAAACATACGAAACGGCATTAAAACCGGCTGCCTTGAGCACTTCCGTCGATTTTAAGACCCCTTCCGGCCTTTCTTTGCTGCCACAACTTGTAAAAATAAGTTTCACCTTCGATGGGTCTTTAATTTCTTCGGGTTTATAGGTGCCGCCACTTAAAAGCGCATAGTGTGAAAACACGTCGGGATTGTTTAACGTAATGGTGTGGGTCTCCATACCCCCCATGGAAAGACCGGCCATGGCGCGATGAGGCTGATCGGCAAGCGTGCGGAAATGGGCATCTACATAGGGAATTAACTCATCGATGAGTACCGTCTGAAACGGTTCGATCTTAAAACTGGCCATACCACCAAACCGGACTTCGTTGGTCATTCCATACGTCATGACAATAATAAAAGGCTTGATTTTGCCTTCGGCAAGTAGGTTATCCATGATCAAATTGGCATGCCCCTGATTGGTCCAAGCCGTTTCATCTTCACCCCAGCCATGTTGCAGGTACAATACCGGATAATGTGTCTTTGAATCGTTGCTGTAACACGGTGGCGTGTAAACAAAGGCCCTACGCGATGTGCCGGTGCTTTTGGACGGGAATAGAATTTGCTGAACATGACCGTGCGGTACATCCTTCAACGCGTAAAAATCCTGATCATGCGCCGGTATTTCAATCCCACTTTCCCAACGCGTAGAACCATAGAAATTCAAAGCTCCGGGATCGTTAAAAACACCTCCATCAATGGTTAGATGGTAGTAATGGAAACCCTCGTCCATAGGTCCTGCCGTCGTACCCATCCATGTACCATCGGCTCCTTTTGACAGTTGTGTCCCTCCTCTAGCACCACCAAGGCCAAGACTGACCACAACGCTTTGGGCTTGCGGAGCCTCAATCTTAAAACGGGCATAGCCCTGTGAATTGACCATAGGGTATTCTTTGCCCGGTTGGTTTAAGGTGGAGGGTTTGAAATCTTCGATGACAGGTTTGCTTTCCTGAGCAAGGCAATAGCCGCCAGCCATTGCAACAAGCATAAACAGAACTAGATAGATGCGCTTTTTCATGGTCTATAAATTAAATATTCAATATTAGATTGATTAAAAACGAAAGGGTTTAACGGGATGGAAAAAAAATGCCGAATAATCCGTACGTTTGTATCACGAATCTTATGAGAAAGAACCCAACGAAACGCACACAGACATACAGCGATTGGAATCCATGGCACGGCTGCAGTAAAATCAGCCCCGGCTGCGCATACTGTTACGTCTACCGACAGGATGCGATGTATGGCTCCGCTAAAAGCAGTTGGGAAGTTCGCAAGAATGCCGACTTTACCCTACCGCTCAAGCGCAAGCGGGACAAAAGCTGGAAACTGGCTCCGGGCACCGTTGTCTTCACCTGCTTTACGTCCGATTTTTTCGTTGACGGCGCCGATGCCTGGCGCGCCGAAGCCTGGGCCATGATGCGTCAGCGCAGTGATCTGATGTTTTTCTTTTTTACCAAACGCATTGACCGCATGGCCGACCACCTCCCTGCCGATTGGGGCGACGGCTATCCCAATGTCATCATCGGATGTACGGTCGAAAATCAGGCCATGGCCGACTACCGACTTCCTATTTTCCTGCAACTCCCCATCCGACACCGCGCCATCATCGTGGCTCCCCTTTTGGAAGCCATCGACCTGAGCCCCTACCTCAATCAAGACATCGAGGAAGTATCGGTGAGCGGCGAGTCCGGCGTAGAAGCACGCATCTGTGACTACGACTGGATCCTGAATATTCGCCGCCAATGCCTGGAAAGCAATGTCCCTTTCCGCTTTCATCAGACAGGCGCCAAACTCCTCAAAAACGGCAGAATCTACCGCATCCCCCGCAAGTTTCAAATCGCTCAAGCCTACAAAGCCAACATCAACTACCGGATCGGTGCAGACGGAAAACCACAACCAAACGTATGAAAATATGCAGCTTAGCGGATAATGGCTGTTCCAGTATGTAATAAGCAAATTTCAAATCAACGTTTTTCGGAAAAATTCAACCAACAGTTTTCTGATTCTGATAGTAGACCTGATCGGGTTAATAATTGATTAAAATATATTTTTTCTGTTTTCCATTCTAAAACTGGGTCCGCTGTTATGGAAAGCTTTCCATAACGAAGGAGATACTCTAAGAAAAAAACAGTAATTTTGTCAGGTCTTTAACGGTTTCGTCAAGCCACAAACTGGGTGGGTATGACCGAAATCAGTGGGTGCATATCACCGAAATATCCATCTGACCACCTGACATTGTTCAGAATGCCCAACTATTGCCCAATCGTTGCCCATTTTGCCCCATTCCGATAAATACGTTTTTCGTATGATCCGGTTGTTTCGGTCGTTTATCGGCAGTTTCGATTCTTTATAGGACTCAATATTACCTGCCTTGTGGGCTTTCAGCATTTAGCGATTGAGTCAATTATGAGTCAATTGTGAGCCAATTGAGGCAATTACTTACTTTTTCAATTTCTTGATATCCTCTTCAATTTCTTTCAGGCTTTGCTCCTTTTCTATTGCTTGTTGAGCTATCTTGTATTTTTCATATTCCTCATTCGATTTTTTCAACGCCCTATCATGGCTTATTTTTCCGGCATGGGTGAGTAACTCTCTGCCATTTAATTGAAGAATCACATCCAAACGTTGAATCCAATCTTTCATATACATGGGTGTGTGCTGTTGTGCCATTGTTTCGGCAAAAGCCAGATACTGTTCAACCAACAAGCCCAACAACTTTATTTCATCTTCCTTTAAGTAGTTTTTGGCAACGCTAATATCCGTTTTCTTTACTGCCAACGTATTTTTTTTGTCTAATGACTGCATCCCCATTAAAGGCAAGGAAGCATCCACCCTGCGATAGACCAATTCGGCAGCGGTTTGTTGGCTGATAGCCCAAAGTAATTTATTTTGTACCACTTTGAAAAACTCAATGGTTCGTTCATCTTTTGCATCGTAATCAATGCTTGTGGTGTATATATCTTTGATTTTCTGGTAGAAAAACCGCTCCGAAAGACGTATCTCGCGAATGCGTTCCTGTAATTCGTTGAAATAGTTCATCGAACTGCCAGACTTGAAACGGTCATCATTCAAGGTAAAACCCTTTATAATATATTCTTTCAGCCGTTGTGTAGCCCAAATGCGGAACTGCGTACCTTGTGGCGATTTTACACGATAGCCAACCGAAATAATAACATCCAGATTGTAGTATTTTGTGGTTGTTTCTTGGGTTTTTCCTTCAATTGCACCGTGCTGAGTGGTGTGTCGGAAATTCCGACATACCACATTTTCGTCCAATTCGCCTTCACTAAAAACATTCTGAATGTGTTCGGTAATGGTTGTTCTTCCTTTTCCGAACAGTTCTGCCATTTGCGATTGATTTAGCCAAACGCTTTCTTCTTCCAACCGAACATCTATCTTAATATTGCCCTCGGAATTTTGATAAATAAGGATTTCACTATTGTTCATTTTCTTGTTCTATCTTTTGTGGATTTTTAGCACACCAAAATCGTCTTTCCGATGAAAGTGATCAACATACGACCATGCTTGCTGGTTTCGGACCAGGCTCTGAGCCTGTCTTGACCGAGCGTTTCCTTTTGCATGGCAAAGGCTTTCTTCTACTCGTCGCACATACCGCAGTTATCCTTGGCTACAATACTCAAGCGTTTATCAGATAAAACATTTCACAATTCCAAATACGTCCGCCCAAGAAATCTTGAACTCACCTTACAAATCATCCAAGGATAATAGACTCCCAGGGTGACTATCGTCAATAGAATTTGCCCCCATAAGAACAAAAAATCGTTGAACGGATCGGGCTCGAAGCCAAACGATCTGGTTGCCTCATCCGATTGGGCTACAGTACGATGAATGAAATACGCATACAATCGCACGAAAGCGAAAGGCGCATAAATACCCAACGTGATTGTACTCAAGAGGATTTCAATAAAGATTTTGCCGATAGAGCTCCAAAAGCTCGTTTGCCATTGAATTGTATAATGTTTATAGGTAACATTCGTCATCCATTGGTACACCAAATACATATACGGTATCATAATGAATGACATAACCAATTGATAGATTACCGAACCAGCTACAAGGAGTTCACTGGATGCATGCATCGCTTGCATACTTACGACGACAACCGAGAATAAAGCAATCGGCAAAACCATACTCAACAGTAGAATCAGAAACAAGCGTCCCCCGGTACCCTTAAACGAAAACGCATCACCCTTTAACGTCGTGTTGTCTACAAAAAATCGAAATACATTTCGAATATACCAAGCCAAATAAACACCCAGAGTGATTATGGTTAGAAGCAAACCACCAATCAAAACCCCAAAAAAACGTCCAAAAGTTCCGTCAAAAGACAAGGCATCCTCCTTGTATCGGATGTGGTTCAGGATTGGTTTAATAAGAAAAAACGAAAGGGAATACACAAGAAGCATCAGCAACAACAGGATCAAAGGCATGATTCCTACATGAGATGCTCCAAACTGAGTCTGCCTCATGACAAAAAACAGGACAAAGTACAAGGCTAGTATGGAACCATACATTAGCATCCAAAACGGAAGTAACTTCTTCCCTGTCAAGGTGAATCCAAAATAATTTTTCATAGTATAAAGGTGTTTTGTAAATAGTTTTCCACTTTGGTGGGATCGCTACCCCAGCAGATGTCTCCAAAGCATGCGCTTTTCAGGCATCCTTTTATTATCAAATGTGACAACGCGCTGCAGAGTGAGCAACGGAGCCGCATCAGCCCTCAGCGCACAGGCGTATTGAGGCAGGGAAAATAGAAGCCGAGTGAATACACAAGCATCACCGGAAGATGTTTTTTATCCGATGGCCACGCCGGACCTTCTTCGATCAGAAAACCCAATCCGATTTGTGAAGTAAAGTTTTTGCGACTACGGTAAACATAGCTGGGGCCGATTACCGTTTGTGTATGTAAATCTCCGATACCCTGGTGCCAATACCCAAAGTTCATCAAGGAGCTTCGAATGCCTGGCTCCAAATGAAAGTTGATGCCAGCTCCGTAGCTATACAACCCCAGACCCGCTTGCACACCGATACGACTGCTCATCATGATTTCCAAGTCGGCACCCAAAATACCGCCTCCCCCGTTAAAAAGACCAATGGTCAAAGCGCCACGATCAATCGTGGCAGGCTCTTCCTCGTTCAAAAAATCATACTCCTGAGCAGATGCGAAGGTCAGCATCATCCATCCAAACAAGACAAACAGTGTTTTTTTCATGGTATACGGTGGTTAAAGTTCCAATAAAAAGCGCTCTCCCTTATTCATAAACAAGGCATGACCCTCGGCATTCAAATGAGCCGTATCGTTGCGTCCCTGAAAAAAGCGAGCACGAAATGCTTCCTCCCAAACATAGATGCCACTCTCCTGAGCCGCATTGTACACCGGAATGGAATACTGAGCACAGACCTCCACAATTTGCTGAGTAACCTCCGGAAAATTGGCTCTTGGCACCCGCCAGGGAGTCACAAAAGCCAGTTTGGCGGCCGGATATTTGCGTATCAATCCCTGACACAACGAGTCCAAGCCCAAACGAAACTGCTCCATCGTGCCCTCTACCCCGATCATTCCCGCATCGTTGTGCCCGGCAATCACCAACACATAATCCGCCGTATCGTTCATTTCCTCAAACCGATGCAGCATGGATTGACCAAAACGCTCCCGGTCAAAGGCGATGCAATTGCCATTCCTGCCATAATTCCGATACGTCATCTGATACTTTTCAGCCACTTTGTAATGCCATGTTTCCGTATAAGGACGCTTGTGATTGCGCACATAGCTGTCACCGATCACGTGAATCGTTTTCCCATACAACGGAGCATCACAAAGCGCCTGAGCCACCATTGTGTCGACAAAAAACATCAAGAGAACGATAAACAAAGACAATCGAATTCCTTTTTTCATGTTTGCAAAGATAGTTATTTTACATTCCAAACAAACAATTTGGCCGTTTCATGGGTTAATAAACAATAGAACCTTTGTTACCATGTCAGACCTCGTCTACCTACACTCGACGCCCTACCTTCGAGAAACCCTTCGAATCGGGAACATGTTGTGCAAAAGCTGCCTTAAGGTCGTAGAGGACATTCTGATAATCAACAACATACAAATAAAACAACTGGAAATGGGACAAGCAGAGGTACTCATCAATCAGCAAACCTTTGATCGAAACAGCCTCAACCGACAACTTCAAGCCTACGACATGTTCCTAATCCATTCAAGTGAGGAACAATTGGTTGACGATACAAAAAAAGCGGTCGTTGACTTAATTCATCGCATGAACAACGTCAATTCCATCGTACAGAAATCCGATTACCTGGTAGAAAGACTCGGGGTAAGTTACCAAAAATTATCCCGATTATTTTCCAAACACGAAGGCATGACACTCGAAAAATACATTATTCAACACAAAATCGAACGCATCAAACAACTCATCAACGAAGGAGAATTTAGTCTAAGTGAAATCGCTTACATGATGGATTACAGCAGCGTGCAATATTTGTCCAATCAGTTTAAGAAACATACCGGGCTAAGCGTACGCGATTATCGCTCCAAAAACAACATTTGACACATCTTTTACAAAATTCCATACCAATCCCCGGGGCAACAGCCCTTATTTTTGTGTTAATGATCCAAACGAACCTCAAAATCGAAACACGATGAAGATCAAACCAACCATAGCCATCAATGACAACGGGTTTTTATTTGACCCCGGCACAGGTGACTCCTATACCACCAACGCCGTTGCACGTGAGATCATCTTTTTGATGAAACAAGGCAAGACAATCGAACAAATCAAGGTAAGCATGCTGGAACGATACGAAGTCGAATCCGTTACGTTTGAGAAAAACCTCATTGATTTTCTTGCGATGCTACAACATTACAACCTTTGTGAAGACTGTAACCCATGACAAAACAACACATAACCATTGCCGTAACCGGACTCAACAACACCGACAATCCGGGACCGGGAGTACCTGTTATACGCGGCATTCGTGAATCAACAGACCTGGATGTACGCATCATCGGTTTGGCTTACGAAAATCTCGAACCAGGTATCTACATGCCGGGCATCACCGACAAAACCTACCTGATCCCCTACCCCTCGGCAGGAACGAAAGTATTTTTTAACCGCATCCTGGAAATTCATCGGATTGAACGCATCGACCTGATCATTCCCAATTTTGATGCAGAGTTGTATACCTTCATCAAATCCGAAAAACTTTTGGCCGAACACGGCATTCGTACCTACCTGCCCACCCTGGAACAATTGGACGAACGCAGCAAAATCAACCTACCGGCCTACGGCAAGAAATATGAGGTACAAGTGCCCCGTTCAAAAGAGCTTACCAGCCTCAACGACATCCCTTCCCTGAGAGAAGAGTTTGATTATCCGGTTCTGGTCAAAGGAAAATTTTACGACGCCTATCTGGCCTACAATTCCGAACAGGTCATCAACCATTTCAACAAAATCGCCGCCAAATGGGGGCTACCGGTTATTGTACAAGAATTTATCAAAGGGACAGAGGTCAACGTCGTCGCTTTGGGAGACGGCAGCGGACGAACGGTTGCCGCTGTATCCATGCGCAAGCAATACATCACCGACAAAGGCAAAGCTTGGGGCGGCATTACCATCAATGATCCGAAAATGATGGAAATTACACACAACCTCATTGCCCGTACCAACTGGAGAGGTGGCATGGAACTTGAAATGATCAAAACCACGTCGGGTGGGTATTACTTAATTGAGATTAATCCAAGAATTCCGGCCTGGGTTTATCTGGCCGTTGGAGCCGGCCAGAACATTCCGGAAGCGCTGGTCAAGTTGGCCATGCAAAGGGAAGTCCCCTCGTATCCCCCCTACCAGGTTGGAAAAATGTTTATCCGATATTCCTGGGATATGCTGGGAGACATCAGTCAATTTGAAAAAATTTCAATGGACGGCGTACTCTAAATCAAACAACGATGAAAACCTATATAAGCCTCTTCATACTGCTGCTCTTCGCCAGCAAGCCTCTGCAAGCTCAGTTTGCATTGGAGCAGACATACAGCCATTCCCTTACGGTTACACGCATCAACGACAACGAATACAAATACTTTCTGATGGATGTAGCAAAAAGCGAATGCCGACTATACAATCTGGATCACAGCCTGTGGAAAACCATCCCCATCAGCCTACCGGTTGACTATTACCTGTACGACATCAAATTTGTAACACAGACCCTATTCAACAGTGATTCAAACATTGAATTATGGTATTCTGCCTACAAATGGATTGCAACAACCACCGACGGTTACTACCAGCATTTGTCAAAAATCATCAGTGAAACCGGAACGACACTGGCCACCATTACCGGTGGCACTTATGCCTACATACAACAAGCAGGTACAGACGTATACAAACTCAACATCTACGCATACGACAACTCCTTTTATCCGGGATCGGTCAAAACCTACGTTTATGCCTTACCGGGATCGGCCACAATACTGGCACAAACCTACCTCGGCACACTCGATCCTTATCCCAACCCTGCAGTTTCCGGAATCAACATACCCCTTCCCGAAAAAATCGAATCGGGCAAATTACTCGTATATACTGCTTCCGGACAGCTCAAATGTGAACAGGACATTCAACAACAGGAACAAATACATCTCCATACAAGTGAATGGACCCCCGGGGTTTATACGTACCGCATTGTAGGAAGCGCCAAAACCATCGAACCCAAAAAATTTATCGTCAAACCATAATACCATGGAAAAAATACGCTACGAACGACCGGTTATCAACAAAATTCAAAGCGGTCTGCCCGACAAATTCGGAGCCAAATTTGTATTGGAATCCAAGACAGACATCGAAGGTCATTCTGTGACCGAACTACTGAATACGTTCGGAAGCCCACTATACGTCCTGTCCGAAAATACCATACGAAGTACCTATCGAGAACTGATTCAGGCATTTACTACGCGCTACCCAAAAGTACAGATGGCCTGGTCGTACAAAACAAACTACTTGGATGCAGTCTGTCGCATTTATCATCAAGAAGGATCTTGGGCCGAAGTGGTTTCCTGGTTTGAATACGAGAAAGCGGTGCACAATGGGGTCGACCCAAAAAAAATCATCTTCAACGGCCCACACAAAAGCCAAGAGGAACTGAAAGCAGCCATACAAAACGGCTCACTCATCCACATTGATCATTTTGACGAGCTGTATCAAATTATTCAGATGACCCAACACGATGGAACAAAAGCCAAGGTCGCCATTCGCATCAATATGGACACCGGGATTTATCCTCAATGGGAACGATTCGGTTTTAATTACGAAAACGGTGAGGCATGGAACGCCATCAATCGCATCATGGCCAGTGAAGGCATGGAGTTGGTAGGCCTACATACACACATTGGGACATACATCATGAGCCCGTCGGGTTATGCGGTTGCTGCATCCAAGCTGGCCGAACTCGCAGTACGTACCGATCGCAAATTTGCCCATAAACTGAAATACATCGATATGGGTGGTGGTTTTGCCACTCGAAACACCCTTAAAGGCGCCTACCTACCCGGATCCGATACCTGTCCGACGTTTGACGAATACGCCGACGCCATTACCGGGGCATTGTTTCATTCAGAGATTCGTCCGGAAGACATGCCCCTGCTCATCTTAGAGACAGGACGAGCGCTCATCGATGATGCCGGATACCTTCTAGGCACAGTGATTGCAAACAAACGCATGGCGTCGGGAAGAAGAGGCATGATCATCGATATCGGTGTCAACAATCTGTTTACATCCTTTTGGTACGAACACAGCATCATGCCGGGGATCCCGGTCAATGCGGATGCGGAGGATACACAAATATGCGGCCCTTTGTGCATGAATATAGACGTCATACGTCAAGCCATTCGATTCCCACTCTTGCAACCGGGTGATCCGGTGGTCATTGAACGAATTGGAGCCTACAACATGACCCAATGGATGCAATTCATTGCGTATCGTCCCAACGTTGTCCTTTTGGCCGATGACGGCAATCCGTATATCATACGTAAAAAGGAATCACTTGAAACCTTCCAACAGAACGAGCTTGTCCCCGATTACTTGAAATAACGGCCCATGAACGCTTTTCTAAACAGTTATGCACAAGTCTTTTTTTCCGATCACCGTTGGTTGGCCTGGCTTTTGGTCATCGTCAGTTTTTTTGACCCATTGGCCGGTATTGCCGGAGCCTTATCGGTACTTGTAGCCAACACAGCTGCATCCCGGATGGGATACAACCGCTGGTTTATTGAAAAGGGTTTTTACGGATACAATGCATTGCTGGTGGGTCTGGGTTTTGGCCTCACGTTTCAGCCCAGTGCGGCCTTTTATCTACTCGTTGTCGTTTCCGCACTTTTAACCTTATTTTTCACCATAGGAATACAGGGTTTTTTGTACAAATATGCGCTACCCTATCTGAGCATTCCGTTTTTGCTGGGCATTTGGTTGATCATGAAAGCTTCGGCTGAATTCAGCCTGCTGGGGCTCAGCATCCGTGGTATTTACATCAACAACGAGCTGTACGCATTGGGGGGACTTCAATTGATCGAATGGTTCCAATGGTTTGATGCATTGATTACCGGTCAGGCTCTACGTACGTACCTTTTTTCATTGGGTGCCATCTTTTTTCAGTACAACTTACTGGCAGGTTTTGTCATTGCCTTGGGGCTTTTAATGTATTCAAGGATTGCCTTTTCACTTTCCATCTTCGGATTTACCTTGGCTTGGATGTTTTATCAACTCACCGGTGCCGATCTGACTGCGTTGGGTTACAGTTACATTGGGTTTAATTACATTTTGACCAGCATTGCCTTGGGCGGATTTTTCATTATACCTTCATACAAATCTTATCTATGGCTTATACTGTTGTTGCCAATGGTCATTGTGATCACCTTAGGGATGCAGTCATTTTTTATTTCGTTGGGTCTGGGCATGTACTCGCTTCCTTTTAACCTATTGGTTTTGACTTTTTTATACATATTAAAGATTCGAGAAAACCCAGGAAAAGGCCTGAAGGAAACACCCATCCAATTATTCAGTCCGGAAAAAAACGTCTACCAGGAACGCAGCAACTCCGCTCGGTTCTTAAACTCGGAGTTCATTCCGGTGGGTTTGCCCGTCTTGGGCGAGTGGACGATCAGTCAGGCCTACCACGGCGAACACACCCACAAAGGCGAATGGGCACATGCATTGGATCTGATCGTTTACGGTCAAAATGCTCAGCAGTTCAAAGGCAAAGGCTTGGACGTTCGCGACTATTATTGTTACGAGAAACCCATTACCGCTCCGGCGGATGGTATCGTTGCAGATGTGCTGGATGGCATTCCAGACAATCTTATTGGCGATGCAAACACACAACAGAACTGGGGCAATACCGTTGTGATCAAGCTTCAAGATGATTTATACGCTCAACTGAGCCACCTCAAACCCGGGTCCATCAAAATTAAAAAGGGCGATGTTGTCAAAAAAGGGGATGTGCTCGCTTTGTGTGGTAACTCCGGCCGATCTCCCTATCCGCACCTTCATTTTCAGCTACAGGAAACACCCCATATCGGAAGCAAAACCAAAGCGTACCCATTATCCAATTACCTGGTTCGAAAGGCATCCGGGGTCGAATTAAACACACACGCCATACCACGTTTGGATGAGCACGTTACAGCCATACAAAAACACCCCATTTTGGATGCAGCCTTTCACCTCTTGCCCGGTCGTACGATGACCTTCGAGGTACACGACAGTGGTCTGGCATGGCTGGACGGGCGTCATGAATGGTTGGTCAAAACAGATGAATACAACAACAGTTATCTAGAATGCAGTCGTACCGGTGCAACCGCTTGGTTTTACAACAACGGTGAAGTACACTCCTTTGTGAATTTTCTGGGCACACATAAATCGTTGCTTTATTTCTTTTATGTAGCCTGCTACCGGGTTGTTCTGGCTTACGAACCCAAACTGACCTTGCACGATCGATTACCAGCCAACCAAATGTTTGGCGGCATTCAACGCTTTCTACAGGATTTTATCGCTCCGTTCCATCTTTTTTTGAACGCTGATTACCGCATGAAATATGGACATTTTAGTGATGATTTTCTGGATCCTTCTGCCGAATTGATATCGGTTGTAACACGGCAAAAAGGCAGCGATACAACGTTTCGTCTACAGTTGGATCAAACGGGGATTACACATTTTTATGCAACATACAACCATACGAAATTTACAGCAATATGTACAAACGATTGATCGTTTTTGGCTGCTGGCTGTTGGCATCGCATTTTTACCTGACGGCACAAACCGCTTGGGCTGAAATTGATTCGCTCACCTACGGACAGTATATGCGGTCCGAATGGGACAGTGTGCTTTTGGCCACCCAACAAAGTCTTGCCCAGGGAGTTGATTTTTACTACTTGAGACTGCGTGCAGGAAAAGCCGCATACGAACAGAAAAAGTACCGCTTGGCCAGTCAGCATTTTTCCAAAGCCCATCAATGGAACAAGCACGATGAGTTTGTTCTGTATTGGTATTATTGGTCCTTACTTCTTTCCGGCCGTTTGGATGAAGCCCACACGCTGGCCTCCGGGTTTTCCGAAGACTTTTTAGCCCGCAACCAACTCACTCCCCCCAAGCGTGTAAAGTCCGTTTTCGCAACCTATCAATGGAGTACAAACCACGCGTACAAAAAACAAATGGAGGAAAGCATACAAACAGAGGGGAGCTACATAAACTATCGTTCCATACCCAAAACACAACAGTATACCGCTGTAGGATTGGAGCATACGCTGGGTAGACAGGTACACGTCATGCACAACTTGAGTCAACTCAACATCGAGCGAAGTCAACAATTTGAATCCGAATATCCCCGTTTGGATCGGACACAAGGCGCAACAACCAGGCAATATACCTATTATCTACAAGCGCGTTTTCCTCTTAAGAACGCATGGATGGTTTCGACGTCCTATGCCCGATTATGGGGACAGACTTCAAACCATTGGGTTACCTTTCAAACCAATCCGACGCCCATTGTCACAGAGTATAACGATGCGATACGGGATTCGTATTACAGCGTAGGGCTTTCGAAGGATTTTAGTCTACTTCAAATCCGTCTGTCTACCTCCCTCGGTTCCATACGGGAATATGCACAATTTCAACTCAATCCCAGCATCCGTTTGTATCCGTTTGCCAATAACAAGTTGGTTTCCAAATCCGAATGGGCACTCCATTGGGACGAAAGTGAAAACGGGGTCAAACAGGTATTTCATCAAAGCATTGCCTCCAATCTGGGTCCGGCATGGCTGTCTGCAGACGTGAGCCTTGGTCCCATACGCAACTACAGTTTTTACGACAGCGATGCTGTTTATAATATGCCGGAAGAAATCCGGAAAATGATGGGACTGTCGATCAGTACTTCCTTGTTCAACTACAAAATGTTTCTTACGACTCGTTATCAATGGACGGAAAAAACCGGGGAGTCGTTTCACTATACGAATCCGACCGATTATTCAACGCAGCCTTTTTCGTTTACAGAGGCACATTTTTTAATTCGTTTGCTATGGAATCTATGATAAAAAAACAACTGTTGATCCTGCTTTTACTCAACGTGGGCTTTGTTCGCGCTCAATACAGTGATGCTGTTTTACGTGCGTTTGAAAAAAGTTATGCGTTCGAGAAAGAACGTGATTTTGAACAAGCAAGCGCTTATTTATCAGCCGTATACCAGGCTGATTCATATGAATTCAACATCCGCTTGGGCTGGTTGGAGTACAACATTGGTCGGTTTCAAAAATCCATCGGGTACTATCGAAAGGCACTCCATTTGCTTCCCTACTCAGAAGAAGCCCGATTTGGTTTGATCTTGCCGTTGTCTGCCAGAGGAGAATGGGATGAAGTGGCTCAACTGTATCGGGAGGTTCTTGCAAACAGCCCGGGCAACACGCGTGCCCTGTATCACCTGGGATTGATCCATTACGAGCGAAGAGAATGGACACAGGCCGCTCGATTTTTTCAAAAAGTGGTGGATTTATACCCGTTTGATTTTGACGGCTTACATATGTTGGCATGGACCAACCTCCGGCTTGGAAAGACACGAGAAGCAAAGGTATTATTTAACAAGGCGTTGCTTTGGTCACCCAATAACGTTTCGATACGAGAAGGTCTCGAATTGCTCAAATAATTCTATCTTTGCAGGAAACAATCCTCGCATCATGGAACACAATTGCGGCAACTGTCCTTTACGGTCCAAGTACGACCAAAATGCCAAAACGTTTGCAGCCAGGTTTTGGCGTTGGCACATCAATTTCTGTCCGGGTTGGAAAGCGTATTTCAAATCGCTAAGTCCCGACGATCAACAAAACATTCGTGAACGGTATCGATTCACGAAGTATTCTGCGTAAAAACAAACAGCCCGGGTCTCAACAAGTGAGATTCCCGGGCTGTTTCCACTCCAGACCGTCATATCAAAACGTCCACATTACATTGGTTGCAGGGTCGGGTCCATTTTGAAAACAAAACATAAAAAAATGTCTGTTCGAATCGTACTCTTTTTGCTTATTCTTTCCCAATTCACTCATGCACAGGATTATAAATCCAGCAATCATTGGAAAAATTATCAACAATCCGTTCCATTCCAACAAACGTACGAAGTAGACAGCGCCGTCTATTATTTGGATCAGGCACTGATGCATGCGCAGATGGATTCCTCCTGGAATATGTATCTATGGTATGCCAATGAGAAATCAAGGTTCTTATTTATTCAAGAGGCATCAGAAGAAGCCTTGACTGTGTTGAAAAAGGCGCAGTCTGTCTATAAACTTCAAAACGACAGTGCGCTCAATTTTAACTATGGATATACGTTTGGGGGAATTGGCTTCATCCACTATTCAAGAGGAGAAAACGAGCAAGCCATCGTTCACTACGACTGCATGAGTCAACACTTGGAACGTTTACGTGCGATCAACCCTAATTACTATCAAAAAAATAAGGCGCTGGTCGACCATCATTTGGCCAAGAACTACATGACCCTACTGGTGGTACATCAAACCCAATACGAAAAAACCTTACAGCCGGAACACTTGAAAAAGGCCGTCGAATCGGCTCGACTGGCTTGGGACTATTGTACACACGAATCGGTCCAAACGGTACTGCCGGAACTTATCTCAAAATACGGGCTCTTATTTGCGATGTTGTATCCCATTGAGGCGGTTGAATTTTTGGAAGACACGCGGGACTGGATTATACCCAAGGATCGACACCTTTTGCACGAGCATCTGGCCTCCTATTATCAGGCCATTGAACAGCCGAAGGAAGCCATCCAACAGTTGCATAAAGCCAATGCGTTGCTTGCAGAGGAAGATAAGGAGGACACCCGGGAAATCATTACAACCGGCGGCCAAAGTCTTGCAACCAACGCGCATTTTATGGCTCAATTGTATGCTCAAATCGGTCGCACGGATACCGCTAAGATGATTCTGGAGCAGAGTCTGCTTACTTCGACCGATTCCTTCGACCGCGCAGACGGTTACAATGCACTGACGTATGTACACATGACCGAAGATCAATTATCGGAAGCCGAACGTTGCATCGATCAAGCGATTGCTTACACCGATCGCGTATCGGATCGAGCGACCTATATGGATTATTTGCTGCGAAAAGCTGACATCCATCTGTACCAAGAGGCTTACGAAGCATCCAGGAGCCTACTCAAAGACATTCTATCCCAATACGAACAGATCGGGCTTGTCAAGAATCTGCAGTTGAACAGTTTGAACCAGGATCTATCGTTGGGGAATGTGTTTAAACTGGCCAATCTGTATGCCAGACTGTTTTTGGCAGAGGGTCGCTCGGAGGATCATCAGAAATCGATGGAGCTGTATACGTTGGGGTTTCAAATGGCCAACAGTTTGAGTGCAACGCTGTACGACAAACAATCCTTGGCCTATGTATCGAATCGCATCAAAAAAGCCATTCCCAATGTTTACGAAATCCAGCTTAAGCAGTACGAACAGACAAAGGATCCGACGTTTCTGGCCAGTCTGATCGACATGCAGAGCAACAACAAAGCCCGAATTATCCGTACACACCTGCACAGCGACCACCCGACCGTATTGCCACAGACCGACACGATGGGGCTTTACATCAACCGTTTAAAAACGGATGTATTAAATTCAGCAAACGATTCGGTACGCAAACAGCTTCAGCAACGGAAGATACATGCGATGATTGAGGATTTTCATCAACGTTTTGATGCGGATTACCTACAGGGTGGCTTCAGTCCTGTGTATTTGACCGGGATTGGAGATCAAATCCGTGCACACATGGATACAAACGATTACGTCATTGATTACTATGTGGACGACAGTGTTTTGTATGCCATAGGCATCAGCAAGGATGGATATCAGTGGCATAAGTGCAGTCTACCGAATGGGTTTCAGCGCAGCTGTCAAGCCTTGTATCGCAGCATCAAATCCGGAAATGCACATCCGGACGTTGCTGACATTTCCCAGATTTTGATGGAGCCGTTCAAGCAGGAACTCGCAAAACGTACCCATGTCAGCATCTTGCCCGATCATTATTTGTACAACATTCCGTTTGAATGCCTGACACTGGATGATCAAGCACTCATCGAGCGGGTTTCCGTATCGTATCATTACGCTCCATCCCTTTACTTGGCCTCAAAACAAAGCACTCGATCGGAGGTTGACCACATTGTCTTGGCAGCCCCCTCGTTCGAAGACAAAAAAACACCCCTTACAAACACACTGGCGCTGCTGCAGTCGGTTGAACCGGACGCTTCGGTTTTTCGAAACGATCGATTGGTCGAATTGCCTTTCGCCATGGAAGAAGTCAATGAGATCGGTGCTTTATTTGCCCAACATCAGGTAAAGCACACCGTGCTCACTGCTGAGGCGGCGAGCAAGGAGCGCGTTTTGTTGGAGGCACCCAACAGCAGCATCTTACACATAGCAACGCATGGTATCAGCCTACAAGAACAACCCTTGCGTTCCAGTTTATTCTTTTCAAACAACCATACCTTAATTATGAATGAGTTGTTTGATTTAAAGTTGAACGTCGATCTGGTCGTTTTGTCTGCGTGTAAATCGGCTTCGGGACAAATCATCGATGGAGAGGGTGTACTGGCGTTACCCAATGGGTTTATCGGCGCCGGTGCGCACAATGTACTGGCCAGTCTTTGGAAAGTACACGATGAAAAAACCAAAATACTGATGACGTCGTTTTACCGTCACCTACTTAGCGGGAAAAACAGTTATGCAGAAGCCCTGCGTCTAGCAAAATTGGAATGCATTCAGAAAGGCTTTCTACCCATGGATTGGTTGGGTTTTGTGTTGATTGGTCAATGATTGGACGGTTGAACAATGATTTTGCCACAATACAGCAAATCATATTCTACATTGAACAGTTTCCAATAATACAATCCGCTGGGCAGGCAGTTGATATCGACATAGGATGCAGAGGTTTCAATCCATTGAACTTGATGATTGGTATGGTCCAGTATTTCCACATATAGGGGCAACCCGTTGGGATTGTTCCATACCAATCGATCCTTGGATCGTAGGGTATCGATGGAAGGGGTTAGCACGTCAATCACACTGCTTCGATAACTGCCCTCGAAATTGCGACGCAGTTTTTCCAATTCAACGTTTTGAGCATATCGTTTGACCGGCTTCTCTTTGGGAGGTTGAACGGTATCGAGCACAGGAATGGGTTCGGTTGGTGTTTGAACCGTTGGATCCATTTCAGCCCATTGCACGGCCTCATGCTGTGTGGTCGACTTTTGCCAGAAAAAGAGCAGTACCGCAGCCAGCAATGCAGCCGCTCCAGCCATCGCATAATGGTGTAAAGGCCGGACATGTTTGGTCTTTGCTGCAGGCACCGCCATCAGTTCTGTGAGGACGGATACCTCAGAAGCACAGGCATCACATTCGGCCAAATGCGTTCGAATGGCTTTTGGCAAGCGATCAAACGTTCCATCCTGTAGCGCGTCTGAACATTGGGCGATTTCTTCTTCCGTTAAGTGTATCATGGGCGAAACATCATTTCCAACAGGACCGAAAGACTTTCTTTGGTATGACGCGATCCGTCATGCATATTCATACGAGTCAGTAAACGTTCCAATTGACTGTTAAACCACATACGGACCGCATCCTTCTTGATTTGCTTTTTCTCCACCACATTGACGGTTTTGGATAAACGATCAAAGATGGAATCCTTGGAGCGATCGGTACGATCTAGTAACAAAAGCATGACCTCTTTTGTTCTGTTTTTTGCATACAATTGAACATCTTGTTCGTGTAGTTGCAAATCAAAATACACTTTAAAAAAAAGGATGAGTTTGGCGCGATCGTCTTGTGTAAAGGCCAAAAGGTGTTTGAGTCGGTTTACTTCCTGATCGAGCATCATTTGTTTTTCAGTCTCATAATCGTCAGAGGCCATGCATTCCATCCGGGTATCGACGGAATCATCCACCAGCTGCCAATTGCGATGCTGCGCACGAATCACCTCACAACACATGCGATGCATCACGGCGATATAATAGGTCGTTTTTTTGGCTTCTCCCTTGAAGCGGGCATCGATGAGATTTTTACGATCCAAAAACTTTTCGGCAATACTCATCACCACATCATCCGATTCCCGTTGTGGGATCGATCCCCGTCGTACGTAGTGCCACACAACCTTACGTACCAGACTCAAAAGGTCCAGTACTTCCTGATTGGTCACTTGAGATGGGGTGGAAACACGTTTCATGAAAATGTACAAGAGAAAATGTATGGACAAAGTTAATAAAAATTGCACAGAAAATCCTTTCAAATATGCATTCCATCCGCAACATATGTAATATAATGCAACACAAAACAAACAATTTGCCATGAAAGAAGCCAAAGGAATTACAATTCTAAAGGGGGAAGATGTCTCCAGCATCCAGATCGAAGCGGGTTGCCGATTGATCATTCGCAACCTAAACGCAGCACAAAAAAAAGAGCTGCTCAAGGAAGTTGGATTGTACAACACCATGCCCTCAGACCTCTTTTATCTGCATTACTCGCTGGAAAAAGGGGTGCACTCCTATAAAATCATCGATCTGCCCTGCTCCAATCAGGCAACGTCCGAAATGGGATTTGATTCCATTCAAAAAGAGGATCTATCGATCCGTCAGCCGGAGGCCAATCCCGAAAACAGTTTACCCGGATCCGAAGTGTGCTCGGAAGCCTTACATGCCTTCTTTTTTCAAGAGCTAGAAGACATCATGGAGGCTTCACCCGTGGTGACGCGTGATGGAAAAACCTATGCGGTCGAGTTTCGATTGTTGGATGCCTATTTTAACTGGGACATCGAACAAGCCAAAAAGAAATCCAAATTTGTGCCTCGAAAACAAGACCCCAGAGGCGTCATCAACATTACCGTAGACGGTTACTACGATCAGCACGAGACAAACCCCCAGCAATGGCTGGTCTGTCGGGTTAAAGGTTCTTGGGAAACGTCCTCCTCCAAACACAAAATGAATTACGACAAGAAGGACGAACGAGGCTGGTACATCGGAAAAGTCGAATTACAAATGAATGACCTCCATCAAGACTGTCCCCAATTGTTTTACAACGACAGCATCCCCAAAAATAGCAACAACAGCCACACAATCAGCGAAACCACCTCGTTTGATATCTCCGTAGATTCTGAAGGCAAAGGCGAGGCCACGGTCGGCATATCAGAAACCGTCAATCTCACCTACAACGACTGGGATTGCATTCAGAAATCCTTTACGCACTGGTTGTTCCGGCAGGGATTTCCCTCCAAGGGCGACTGTTGGTCGCTACCGACCAGCGCGTTTGAATGTGTCAGCAACGACATAAAACCCCTACCCAATTTATCGAAACAAACGACGTATTTTGACCTTGTAACGACCTGGAAAACAGATCGAGTCATCAAGGACGTGGTGCCGCTAAACTTCCTTTTGGAAGTTCAATACAACTACCTTGGGGCAAACTGGGGGTACGATTACTGGTGGGGCAATCGGGTATCCAGAAATCTACCGTTTCAATTGGATATGGGAAAAATTCGCTAACTTTAACGACAAAATTACGTCTATGGCGAGCAGCAAGGCCTTTGTGGATTTTATTCTGGAACAGATTTCATTCAATGGCCTTTTGGACCATCGTAAGATGTTTGGTGAATATGCCCTTTATGCGGATGGAAAGGTTGTCGCACTGATCTGTGACAACAAACTATACATCAAGCAAACCCCGGAAGGTCGATCGTTTATCGGCGCAGCCTTGCAGGAGGCACCTGCTTATCCGGGTGCAAAAAACAGTTTTCTGATCGAGGAAGGCTTGGAGGATCGGGATTGGCTGAGCCAATTGATTGCCATTACAGCAGAGGCTTTGCCCGAACCCAAACCCAAAAAGAAAAAAGCCTAAGTCTTATTCGTGGCTTTTCGGTTCAAGGTGCTTTTGAACGCGCTGTGAAACGTTGGACGATTGAACCAGCAAATACAGACCCACCAACATTTCCAACAAGGCAATGAGATTAAAATTGGATGAAGTGGAGCGATGAACCGTCTTGTTCACATCATTAAATGTTTGTCCCTGAGGATCAAATCGATAATCGGGTTGTTCGATGCGCGTATCGGTATGAATTTCATAGGTATAGACATTGGATGCGCCATGAAGAAATACCATCAAACCAAACGCCAGCACAATCAACCGATACGGTTTTGGTTTGGTTTCTGATGCGCCGGCTTGAACCTCTCCGGACTGCTCAACGGGTTCAGTGATTGTCGTGGATGAAGTGGTTTCAATCTCTTCCACCTTCATCAAACGTAAAATCGTTTCGGTACGAAACAACAAAAACAAGCCGATACCCAGTGGAAGGATCACCCGAAAGACCATGGACAAAGCAGACAAACCAAGGGTAAAAAAACTGAATGGAAACTCCTGGTGGAAGATGCCCTGAGCCAAACCGAAACCACCCAGCAAAAAGCCGCCGGACCATACGGATTTAAAGATTAGGACACCGCCTGCAATCTTCAAAATAAGTGCAATAAGTTCTCGTGTTTTCATGGGCTTAAAGATAGTTTTTTTTGAGGCACGCAAGCATACGTGCCTCAAAAAAATCTTATTTAAACAACAACGGGGCAAATTGATACAGGCTGCGTCTCCAAGAATGCCATTCGTGTGCCGTTTCCGGAGAAACATACGATACACCGGTGACACCGATCTTGTTCCATTCCTCTGCAGCATCAGCAATACGAGATGCACCCCCTTCACGACCGCCAAAACTCATAAACACCAATTTTGCTCCATTCTTGAACGCCTCTACATCCGAAAGTTCAGCGGGCGTAAATGTACCACTGCTAAACATGCCCACGTGGGAAAATTTTTCCGGATTGGCGATGACAATGGAGCGCGTCTGCATGCCTCCCATCGAGAGACCGGCCATTGCGCGGTGTGCACGATCGGGAATCACACGGTAGTTTGATTCAATGTACGGGATGAGATCGTCGATGAGCACGCGTTCAAATTGCGCTGCAAAGTTCATTCCACCCATCGGGCCACCGGTGCGCCTGCCTTGGCCGCCCTGTCCTGCTTGTGGAGGACTGTTGCGACGCATGGCCGACAAATCAATGCTACTGTTTTCCATTACAATAATAAACGGTTTGGCCTTACCTTCGGCAATCAAATTATCCATAATCATGGCGGTATAGCCCTGGTTGCCCCAGCCCGTTTCGTTCTCACCCATGCCGTGTTGCAAGTATAAAACCGGATAGTTCACTGCGGGGTTCTTGTCGTATCCGGGCGGAAGGTAAATGTATACCCGTCGATTGTTTTTTGTGGTCTTGGAAGGGTAAAATGTTTCACAAAGCAAGCCATGCGGTACATCTTTCAACTGATAAAAGGAAGAATCGGACGCCGGGATTTCCACACCACTACCCCATCGACTTGCGCCATAGTAGTACATACTGCCCGGATCGGGTACAGAAGCGCCGTCGATGTTGAGTTGATAATAATGAAAGCCTTCGTCCTGGGGAGCCGATTCACCCGTCCAAACACCTTGTGCATCTTTCATCAGATCGTACTTGACCGCACCAATATCCAACTGCACCTTTTTGGCTTCGGGGGCTTCGATGCGCACACGCACACGTCGTTCGGAATTGACAAGGGGGGATTGGCGGCCTTCCTGGGTCGTAGCAGTGGGTCTGAAGTCTTCGGCTACCGCTGTGGTTTGCGTCTGCGCCAGACTACTGCCACCAACAAATGCTGCAAGCAGCGTTACATAGATTGTTTTACTCATCGTTCAATGGTTTAGATTTATCCTTAGACGTTCCGATGAGCCAAACGTTTAACGTGAAGTTTTCAATTTTATCTTCTTATATACACTTATTGTATCATAACAAGCAGAATTGATCCGGCTTACTGTAGACCGTTAGACAAATTTCGCACGTGTTCTGTTAGCGATCCGTACCAAAGTCAACATCACCGGAACTTCCACCAAAACACCCACCACGGTTACGAGTGTGGCACCGGAATCCATCCCAAAGAGTACAATGGCAACGGCTACAGACAACTCAAAGAAATTGCTGGCTCCGATCATCGATGCAGGAGCAGCGACGTCGTGGGGCAATTTCCAAGCATAAGACCATCCATATGCCGTAAAAAAGATCAGGAACGTTTGCAGAATCAAGGGAATGGCAATCAAAAATATGCTTACGGGATTGTTAAGAATCACTTCCCCCTGAAAAGAGAAAATCAGAATCAACGTGAGCAGCAAACCGGTAATGGTTGTGCCCGTAAATTTCTTGAGAAAAACGTTTTCAAACGCAAACAAACCCTTTCGCTTCACATACAGCTTTCGTACGAGTATCGCCGACACAAGTGGCAAGACCACAAAAAGCAGGACCGACATCAGCAACGTGTTCCAGGGGATAACAATGCCACTCACACCCAACAACAGACTTACAATTGGAATGAATGCCACAAGAATAATCAAATCGTTGATGGCAACCTGAACCAAGGTGTATGCCGGATTGCCTTTGGTTAAATGGCTCCACACAAAAACCATGGCGGTACAGGGAGCGGCTCCCAACAAAACGGCACCGGCCAGATATTCTTTTGCCAAATCTGCTGGAATAAGTGATTTAAAAACCACAAAGAAGAAAAACCAGGCAAGGGCAAACATGGTGAACGGCTTGATCAACCAATTGACTGTCAAAGTTACGGTCAAACCTTTGGGGTTTTTGAAGGCATGAGCAATGCTGCCGAAATCGATTTTTAGCATCATGGGGAAAATCATGATCCAAATCAACAGGGCGATCGGAATGGATACGTTTGCATATTCCAGTTGCCCCAACGCCCCCGGAACAACGGGCAACCATCTGCCAATCGCAAGTCCTACGACAATGCAGATCGCGACCCAAACACTCAAATAGCGATCAAAAAACGATATTCCTTGCAGCTTTTTCATGGCTGCTGCTTGATATGTTCTGTATAAAAGTGCCAAAAACCGTCTTTGATTTCATCACGTACCCGACGAAATTCACTCCAAATAAAATCATCGGTTCCAACGGCATGACTGGGATCATCAAACCCAATGTGCAAGCGATGCTTGACCTTACCCAAAAAAGCGGGACAGTTTTCATTTGCTCCGCCACATACAGTGATCACATAATCCCATTCCTGATCCAAATACAGCTCAACCGAATCGGACGTGTGATGACGGATGTCGATTCCAATTTCCATCATCGCTTCAACGGCCTTTGGATTTAACTTACCCGAGGCTTCGGTTCCTGCCGAACAAACCGTCAAATTGGAATCAAACGATTGTAAAAAGCCGTGTGCCATCTGGCTACGACAACTATTTCCGGTACATAAAATGAGGATTTTCATACGATTGAATTTTAAATAGAACCATAAATAATTCCTGCGCCCGTAGAGAGCACAATGACCAACAAAACATAAACAATGGTTTTTTGAGTGCCCATAACACCCCGAATCACCAGCATATTGGGCAAAGACAAGGATGGCCCTGCCAACAGTAGCGCCAAAGCCGGCCCCTGCCCCATGCCCGACGCCAGCAATCCTTGCAGAATGGGGACTTCAGTCAAGGTTGCAAAGTACATAAATGCTCCAACGATGGAAGCAAAGAAATTTGAGAAGAAGGAATTGCCACCCACCAGAGCGGAGATCCATTCGTTGGGAATGACGCCAGGTATGGAAATCCCATCGTGGGTGGATCCCAATAAGAAACCGGCTGTTACAACACCCACGGCAAGCAGCGGAAGGATTTGTTTGGCAAAACCCCATGCCGATAAAGCCCACTCCCGATTGTCTTCGTCCTTTGCATCAAAAAGCGTAAGTATACTCAGTGCAGCAATGGCAACCAGCATGGGAATCAGTGGACTAAGCTTGGCGTTTTCGATATAGAATGTGGCCAAAAAGGCAGAGGCCGCAGTAACCAATAGCGCTGTCAAGACCCATTTCCAATTGATTTTCAGAATATAAATGAGGGACCAGGCAAGAAAAAGGCCAAAAAAGCCTGTGATGTACCATTTGAAGTTCCATAGATGGAACCAGATGCTGGCATCATCTCCACCGGAGGGTGCTCCCCAATTGGCAAAGACCAGAATGAGTACCAAAGTAAAAAAGTGAAAAGAGGTCTGCCACATGGGCCGTTTTTCAGGCTCAGGCACAATGTTCATTTGCTGCTCCTTTTTTAACTTTTCCTCTTTTCGATAGATAAAGGACATGCTTAGGCCAATCAGCACACTGAATAGAACCGCACCAATGGTACGGGCCAGCCCCATTTCAAAACCCAATATTCGAGCAGTCAATATGATGGCAAGAATGTTGATGGCCGGACCGGAATACAAAAAGGCCACGGCAGGGCCCAAGCCGGCACCCCGTTTGTGAATGCTGGAGAACAGCGGCAGAATGGTGCAGGAACAGACGGCTAAAACCGTTCCGGAAACCGAGGCTATGGTGTAGGCCAACCATTTTTTTGCGTTGGCTCCAAAGTATTTCAGTACAGAACCCTGGCTCACAAATATCGCAATGACACCTGCAATAAAAAAGGCAGGCAACAGACAGAGAATGACATGCTCACGAGCATACCATTTGACCAAATCCAAGGTTGCAGCAATGGCCGTATTGAAACGGACACTTTCGATAGGCAAGAAAAATGCGATCGCAAAAACCGCAAGGATCCAGGCTAGGATTTTAAATTCTTTTTTCGTTTCCACACGCGTTTGTGTTATAAATACATGATCCAGGAATAGTAGACGCCCACCAACAGGAAGAGCACAGCAACAATGCGCCGAAACCACGTTTCGAAGCGATGCATTTTATGGTACACACCCCCAATGGAACCTACCGAATAGGCGATCAACCAAGAAAACAGAATGACTGGAATTCCGGTTGCCAAAGCAAATACAAGCGGAAGATACAAACCGGAAGCACTGCTGACCGTCATAGGAATGAGCATTCCAAAATAGAGCACGCCACTGTACGGACAGAAGGCCAATGCAAAAACAAGTCCCAACAACAGAGCGCCCAAGTAGCCCTTCCCTGCCCGATCGCCCATTTTATCGGTGAGCGAAGAGATACCCGGAATGCGAACAAAATTGAAGGCACCGATCATAAACAAACCAATGAGTATCATTAGAGGGCCAAGCAATTTCTCTCCCCACTGCTGAAGCATTCCGGACACGTTCCATTCACCGATGCCAACATAGAAAATCAATCCGATGCCCGTGTAGGTGATGGCGCGCCCCAAGGTATACAGGAGCCCATTGATAAACACCCTTCGCCGAGATTCAATATCCTTACTCAGGTAACCGACGGCAGTAATGTTTGTCGCCAACGGACAGGGGCTAACGGCGGTCATCAAACCCAACAGAAACGCAGACCAAATAGGGAACTGCGAATTCTCCAGCAATTGTTGAAGCAATTCCATCCGATTATTGCAACACTTCTACGGCCGATACAAGGGCTTCTGTCAATTTATCGGGATTGCTACGGGCATTCATGAATGCTTCGTTGGTCAAATCGATTTGCTTTTCGCCCTTAACCAGCAACAACGTTTGTCCGGTAACCCCCAGTTTGTTGGCTAAAGCCGCAGTCGTTGCTTCATCCAAATTGAGGGACTTCAATTGAAAATCGCTCCCCAGCATGGCTTTGAGTGCGTTGGAAGAAACCGATTCTACGGCTTCACACGTGACGCAGCGACGACTGAAGTGAAAATAGTACGCCTGAAGTTCGTCCGAGGTGGGTTCTTGAACCTGGACGGCTAGTGCCGTTGCTGCATCTTCTGTTTTCGCTTTTTGACCACAGGCTTGCCATTGAAGTCCTACCGCAAGGAGAAGGGCGAAAAAAAACAGTTGTTGGATTGTTTTCATCGTCAAAGGGTTTATTTGGTTAAAATCGTTTTGATTTCAGCAACAGAAAGCAACTTACCTTTGGCCACGATGGCACCATCTACGACAAGTGCAGGAGTCATCATGACGCCGTGATTCATGATCTCCACGATGTCTTCTACCTTCGAGATTTGCGCATCCAAACCCAATTCAGCGACGGCATCACGGGTATTTTTTTCCAACGTTTTGCATTTTGGACAACCTGTCCCGAGTACTTTAATTTCCATAATTGATCGGTTTGTGTATTAATTTCGTAGTTCGCAAAACAACGAACCATTGATTCAAAAAAATTCAAGGCTCCATTAACGATTTAAAAAGTGACTTTGCCTCTTCCCAATTGGCTCGATTCAAACAGTATTTAATCTTTGGTGCTTCAATTTCACCTTGTATCAAGCCTGCGTCTTTCAATTCCTTCAAATGCTGAGATAGCGTCGATTTGGCGATGGGCAATTCGTCGCTCAAGTCACCGCTGTAACAGCACGACTGCCTGGAAAGCACCTTCAACACGTACAAGCGAACGGGGTGCCCCATCGCTTTGGCATACCGTGCCAACTTATCCTGCTTCAACTGTTCACTCTCCGGATGCTCCATGCTTTCTCCTTGTTCGTAATATACCGAACAAAGATAAAGCAATAAAACGAAAAAAGACAAGCCGAAGCCTGTCTTTTTTTGAGATTTTTTTGAGAAGTCCCTGTTTAGGATAAGAATGTAATCAACACACCGGCAGCAACGGCCGAGCCAATGACGCCGGAAATATTGCTGGCCATACAGTACTGCAAAATATGGTTGCCCGAATCATGTTTTAGAGCGAGCTCATTGGCAACACGGGAAGCCATGGGCACCGCACTCAGACCGGTTGCACCCACCAATGGATTGATTTTTTTCTTCGCAAACAAATTGTATACTTTTACCGCCAGGATCCCTCCGGCAATCGAAATGGCAAATGCGATAAATCCACCGGCCACAATGCCCAACGTTTTCGTGGTCAAAAAGACCTCGGAGGTCATGGTTGCTCCAACGGTCAGCCCCAAAAAGATGGTCGCCGTGTTCATGATCGGTCCGGTGGCAGCATCCGCCAGACGAGCCGTGGACGTTCCGATTTCTTTGATTAAGTTTCCAAACAAAAGCATTCCCAGCAGGGGTACAGAAGAGGGAACAAACACTGCGGTGACGCAACCGAGTACGATTGGGAAAACAATTTTAACCACCTTGAGATTTTTAATCGGATGCTTGGGCGGATAGCGCTTATCCATCTCACGCATGTTGATCTTAAACTCTTTTTTCGTGATCAGCAGATTGGCCACCAACGGTATGATAATTGGGACTAGGGCCATGTACGAATACGCTGCAATGGCAATGGGACCCAGCAGGTGCGGAGCCAGTTTGATGGTCGTATAGATGGCAGTGGGTCCGTCTGCACCACCGATGATGCCCAACGAAGCCGCTTCTTCCAGCGTAAAGCCCATCAGAATGGCCGACACAAGGACGGTGAAAATACCAATTTGAGCCGCGGCTCCAAAGAGTGCCAGTTTTAGATTACGCAGCATGGGACCAAAGTCGGTCAACGCTCCTACCCCCATAAAGATGAGGGGTGGTAAAAAACCGGTTTTGATCAAACTGTAATAAAGGTAGTTCATGATGCCATATTCACTGGCAATCTCAAACAAGTTCTTATACCGATGTCCCTCCAAGGCTATTTCTTCGGCCGGAACAATCCCCATGCCTCCACCCGGAAAGTTTGCCAGCAATACCCCAAAAGCGATGGGTACCAGCAAAAGAGGCTCGTATTGTTTGCGTATGCCCAGATAGAGCAAGACAAACGCAATCAGCCACATAATGACAACCTGGTAGTTGAATCCACCAAACGCAGTCATCTCGTATAATTTGGTTGTTATTTCCTGCATATCGTTTATTGGATTTTGAAGAGGATGTCATCTTCCTGCACAGCCTCACCGTTTGCAAAACATATTTCGACGATTTTACCGTCCTGATCCGAGGATATGGCATTGTACGTTTTCATCGACTCAATAAAACACAAGAGATCGCCTTTCTTTACGACATCGCCCACTTTGACCGCGGTATCCGATGGATTCTTGGTCAAATAGAATTTGCCTTCAAGGGGGGCAATGACAAAATGAGATTCGCCAACGGGAGCGGAACTCGTGCGTGCTGTCGGTTTGTCCACCGCCTGTCCGTATTGAATGTCCACCAGAAATTTCTGTCCGTTTACTTCTACCTGTACCTGTTGTGGTTCAAAGACGGTGGTCGACGCAGGTGCTGCTTTCTTAGCTTTGACCTCTGCCAATTCGGTTTCAAAATCAGCCTTTGCCTTACCGGAGCGATAAGCACGGTACTGTTCCGGATGCATCGCCAGTTCAAAGAGTTCTTCCTCGTCCTGACCGACATCCCAGCCTTTTTCTTTCATTTCGGCACGGAACTCATCGAGTTTATCGGGGTACAAGGCCTGAGGGTCTCCTGTGTAAAACGTTCTTCCCTGTTCTTCTGCCATTTTAATCAGGATGGGATCCACCTTACCGGGCAACTTTCCGGCTTTACCCAAAATCATATCCCAGATATTATCGGCAATCATGCTCCATCGCTCTTTACCCTTATTCAATTGCATTAAGTTGAACATGGACAAATTTTTCACGTATTGAGAGAAGGGCGTAACCAAGGGTGGATAACCCACTCTTGGCCATACGTAGGCCACTTCATCAAACAATTGGATGAGCAATTCATCGATGGTCAATTCGTTCAGTCCATTTTTGACACGCGATTTATTCACACTGGTTAAATTGTCTTTCAAGTCGTTCATCAAACTGCCCATCATGCCACCCGGCAAACCGGAACTGATCAGCAAGGACTGCAACCGTCGGTTGGATTCAGGAATGAAGTAGCCCAGAAAATCGTCCATAAAAGATTGAGTCAGTGCACGTGCCCGCATATAGGCGTTCATGTCAATCTCGGGAACCTTATAACCGGCATCGTTCAGCATCTCACGAACCATGATCACATCTGCATGGCCTGTACCCCACGAAAGCGGCTCCATACCCACATCAATGATGTCACAACCGTTTCGACAAACTTCCAGAATGGATGCCGGAGTAAAGCCCGGGCCGGTTTGTCCATGGTATTGAACCAATATGTTTGGATACTTTTGCTTGATGTAACCCACTATTTTCCCCAGCGAAACCGGACGACCGATTCCAGCCATATCTTTTAGGCAGATTTCATCGGCACCATTGGCAATCAACTCGTCTGCCAACGTGCAATAATATTCTACGGTATGCACCTCCGAAACCGTAATAGACAACGTTGCCTGAGCAATCATGCCTGCTTCTTTGGCGTATTGAATGGAGGCGATGATGTTGCGGGGGTCATTCAAACCACAGAAGCTACGGGTTATGTCCGTACCTTGCGCCTTCTTTACTTTATAAAACAAACGCCGAACATCGGCGGGCACCGGGCTCATGCGCAGCCCGTTCAGAGATCGATCCAACATGTGTGTTTGAATGCCGGCTTCGTTGAAAGGCCGACACCATTCGCGCACAGCGATGTTGGGGTTTTCTCCAAACAACAAATTGATTTGTTCAAAGCCTCCTCCGTTGGTTTCCACTCGGGCAAAACAGCCCATCTTGATAATCTCCGGTGCAATTTGTACCAATTGATCTACGCGTGGCATGTATTTGCCTGCACTTTGCCACATGTCGCGATAGACCAACGAAAATTTAATTTCCTTCATCCTTCCAACTGGTTTTATTGTATGTGTTCAATTTTTACGGCAGTCCCTTTACCCTTGCTGACCAACTCGATGGCTGCCGAAATGGCTGCATGGGTATCGTCCAGGCTGGGATTTTTTTTCTTTGATTCCACAATCGTTTCGGGAACATAGCGATTGGTCAGTCGAATGAGAACATTTCCTATGATCAGTATAAGAAACAAGATCATAAAAACGGTAAACATCCCGACGATCATAATGGAGATGGCTTCGTTCATGATAAGTAATGGTTTAATATTAAAGGTCAGGACAAAAATAGCATTTTATCTTAGTTTGGCAAGATTGATTGGACGTATAGTTTGTTTTTAACCAATTTTTGCATCCGAACGGCATTCATTTGACCAAAAACAAATCAAATGCAACAGAATACGGGTGTTTATCGGTAAAATATTTATGCAAAGGTATGGGAAATTTATACACACACGATCAAAGGATAAAAAAAAATAGAGCGACTCTCACGAGGGGCTCTATTTACATATACAACCTAAACATCCAGCCTGTTACGGCTGAAGTATCGTGAGCATTTTTTCAGCATATCGCATCCCTAAGGTGCGATAACCCGCTGCATCAAAATGCAAATTATCCGGCCCGTCCGTACATCCGCGCGACGAAACAACGTGCGCATTGGGTAACACTTCGGGCAATTTCGCTATAATTTCGTTCATACTGGCACACACACCTCCCTGTTCAGCGTGCACGACTTCACCGGCCAGCAAGGGGAGTATTTGGTAGGACAGGTTCAAATCGTCATGAATGTTGTCGTAAACAACTTTTACTTGTTCCGGCCAGGTTTGATCTCCGGTATTGGATTCTCCCTGATGCATCAAAATCCCTTTGATCACGCCATCCTTTTGAGCGGATTTAGCCAATTCGATCAATCGGGCATATGGATCTCCATCATAGGCACGGATCATGCCTTTCATCCAGTCGGGAGCGGTTGCGATGTAGGCCTGATTTCGATCTTTATCAAACAATTCTATTTTGCATCCGCCAATGGCAACATGAATGACCCCGATGCGTATGTTGGCAGGCAAGCGCTCCACCATCACGCGTCCGAAATAGTCGGCAGGCGTCAAACCGGTATTGCATCGGCACAAGGGCGGAGTGGCTGTATACCAGTGTCCTTTTGTACGGCCGAGTTCGGGGCAATCGACTCCGGACATGACTTGAAAACGTGCGTTGACAAAGGAGTCAAAACTCTGAGGTCTGGCATGGCCTTCCATATTGGACTGACCAATGCATAAAAATATCCAGAAATTTGGATCTTGTGCCCGTAAGGATAAAAGCGATGTCATCGTTGTGACGAGTAAAACAGCAATAATTTTTTTCATGTGATTAGTTTTTTATAAACTTTAAACGTTGGGTTTGATTCTGTGTCTGAATCCGCAACAAATAAATGCCTTTCTCAAATAAAGACACATCCAATTGAAGCGAAGATGCTGTCGTTGCTTTCTGCAATAACATCGTTCCGGATGCGGTATGTATGGATAATGTACTCGTTTGAGCACATGGTTCGCTGCGCTTCAAAGCTAGTAAACCAGTAGAAACATCGTACGAAGCGATTGACCAGATCGACCGTTCGGAACGATTCGGCATCGATTCTAATCCGGTAGGTTCCGGCTCTATCATCAAGCGATAACCATAATATACATTTTCCAACTCGATCGGAATTGAAACCGTACCGGAAACGACCTCCATCGTTTTGCTCCATAGTTCATCTATACCCGATACAGGCGTATCTTTGTTTTCCCAAACGACGCGCTCCAATCGAACACGGATGTTCGAACCAAAATGATCGGGCAAGTTGCGAACCAAGACGTTGAATGACCCGGTACTATTTCCACCAAAACAAAGACTCACATAAGAGGCGGTATCGTCGTAACAAGCAAATCCATCCAGCCCATCACTGGCCTCATTGGGTGGGGTGACGAGCAACATATTACCGGTCATCGCTCCATACCACTTGTAGAACAACCAACCTCCCCCACGCTGATTCTGGCTTGTCAGCAAACTCCCCAGTCGCCCGGGCAAATTGGTAAACCACCAGGAGATGGATGCATTATCGACCAAATTGCGCTCAAATTTAGCAATAAAGGGGGCAGAAGTACCGGGACAACCTTCGTTTTCATGCGTGGGATGACAATACTCGTTGATACTCAGGGGCAAAGGATCCAATCCCAAACTTCGTTCCAGCGAACGATAATCCTGAATGTTATTGGTAATATTGGCGGCACCGATCAATTCATGCCAACACATGACATCGGGTACGCAATGGTTCGCAATGCAAAACTCCAAAAATTCCTGGATTCGATCCCTGCGATAATAGGAATCACTGGGACCTACAATGAGAGCCTCGGGGTCAAGCGATCGAATCAAGTCGTATGTCGGTTTCCATAAGACGGTATAAAAGTCACCGTTTGTTTCGGTGATCCAAGTGCCGTGACGCTCGTTCCATATTTCATAACCGTAATAATTCGAACGACCGGAAGTCTGTTTTTTCTCTATGATTTTTCGCATCAACGACATCCAAGTTTCCGTACCAGGCCAGCGATACGGCCAATACGGACAGACGTCTGGCAAGCGAATCATCACCTTCGCGTTGCTGCCTTCCAGTCGTTCTGATACGGCAAAGGCATCACCAAACGGTTGTTGGTATCCCACTCCACTCATGGCCGGTTGCACAAAGACATAGGGATTTAAAGCCAATACATCCTGATCAATATTTGCTGGCAGTGTTTCTGTCATCCCATACAAAGAACCAATGGCACATTGCGTTGTCGGTCTGAGTGGACGAGCCACATCAACCATCAGCGTTTTGGTCGGGTCAGGGATCTCTGCCAATCCAACTCCACCCGATTCCAGATCTTCTACTGTATAGTGGAGATGCGAATGCGCAAAAGCAATCTTGTCCATATCCAGTCCATCCTCTCTGGCACCGATTTGGATCGTCCTGGTCAGACTCCCGGCTTCGACCAAAAAAATGCGTGCGCCAGTTTCCAGAGAGACGTTGATCCACTTAAAGACACGGGCTGACACGGGGTTTTTATCGGAGGACAACACAAACGAGCCCGGATCGACGGAACCGTTACCAATACCATTCAGTCGAACCCAATCGGTTGAAAGCGTAGATGTTTTTTGTCCGAATCCATTACCATAAAAGAAACTGTCATCGTTGTATGTATCCGAACCAACACGCAGTTTGATGTATAAATGATACGAACCGGGTTCGGGAAAAGATACGGTATAAGTCAGTACCCGGTTGTCGTTGCCGGGATAATCGGCGTGTACGGTATTGGTGGTTGGTGTAAGATACACAACATCCCCCTCTTGTTTGGTTACATATTCAGAACCGATATCGGTTGCAGCTTCCGCCTCCAAACAAACGGATCTTCCCTGGGCAAAGGCATTTACGGAAAGAAGAAATAAGACCGCAATGAATGTGAAGATTCGATGCATCATGGCTTACTTACTAAATACGCATCGGAAATTCGAAAATAGTCGAAATCGACATATCCCCCGGTCTCCTGTGTTGCATAATTAAATAAGGCAAAACGATAGCCCATGAAATGAGGCATGGTGTACGACATCTTCAATTCATTTCCAATGACGGTCCATTTTTTTCCATCCAAGCTGTAGGCAAAACGGGCTACATCTTTTCGTTCGGTAAAATCACAGGAGGCACGAAGATAGACCTTACGTTTGGTGAGTGCGATCCGTTCCACTTCCGTCGGTTCGCCGGATCGACCGTTGATCATCACCAGATAGTTGCCGTCCGATTCGCATTTGACCGCCAATTGACCGTACTGCTTTTGCAAGAGTCCCAAACCGGCAACGTCTCCGACATTCATTTTTCGAACATCCATACAGATGCTTGCCGTACTGACCGGACCAAAAGCTCGTTGAGTCAAACTGTTGCGTGCATCCAGAAACGTCTTGTCCAAACGAAAGGTTTTCAGTCTCAAATAACCTTTTCGATCGGTTACCGACCAATAATCGTTGTTGGGGTTGTGATTCCATTGCCAGACCAACGGTAGAGCCGGCTCACCTTTTTTCCGTTTAAACTCATCGGAAGCAACAACGCCCGGTATCAAGCCTTTGCTGGCAGGGAGGTCAAGCGTCATAGGGACCTTTCCCTCAACACCAAATACCGGCCATCCGTCTTTCCACTCGACCGGTACGGTATACGGTATTCGACCAACTGCACCAAAATCACGGAATAGATAAGCAAACCAACGACCCTCCGGCGTATCAATCAAACCACCTTGTGCTACACCCAAATCACGAAGACCGACACGTCCTTCCCAGGGTCCCTGCAGACTTTTGGCTCGATGTACCAACACCGTGCGCATTCCGCCTGCCGGCCAGCTGATGTTGATCAGGTAATACTGTCCGTTTATCTTAAACAACTGAGATCCTTCAGCGGGCAAACCACCCCTACCACCCGGTTCGGATGCATTTTCAATCAACACACGTTCAGATCCGGGAACAAAATCGGTAAAATCCGAGTTGAGTTCGATGATGCGGATGCGTCCCCCACCCCATACCATGTAGATTTTGCCGTCGTCGTCAAAAAACAAACTATGATCGTGCAACGAACGAGGCAAGATGATGGTTTCCCAGGCTTCGTTTTCTGGATCCTTGGTTCGAAACAAATAGGATTTCCCGGTGTTGTTTGAAAACGTGGATACGTAAAAAATACCCTTATGGTAACGCATACTGCTGGCCCAGGTGCCTCTTCCGTAGGCATTTTGACCGTTTTCTAAATTCATATCATCCGAGTCGGACAAAAATGGATTGGCATAACTAATAAGCGTCCAATTGATTAAATCCGTAGATTTCATAATGGGGACACCGGGAATCATGTGCATGGTGGTACTACTCATGTAGTAGGTATCGCCCACCCGTATCATGGACAAATCGGGTACATCCGCAAAAATGACCGGGTTTTGTGCATTGGTTGCTTCTGCCTTTGCAGGCATACAAAATAGAATCAACAAAAGAGACAATACGAAAGAAACACGTTTCATAGGATTAATTCTTTAAGATAAACGTATAGGTTTTACCGGCTTTTGTCTGTACATCGTACACCTGTGTCTTCGGCAACATCACCGGATTCAAGCGTGCCTGTTCTGAAATCAACGGTTTTTTAATCGCGGGTACAGCATAAAACGGGTTGGTATTCGCACCCTTAGCCTGTTTCAGTTTTTTACCTTTGATTTCGTTGGGTACGCGCAAACGCAGATTGCCTCCCAAATTGGATCGTACCCGCAGCTGCGTCAGCAAGCCATTTTCCCATTCAAAGTCCACATCAAAGCCGCCTTGGGCACGCAGACCTTTCATCGAACCACTCGTCCAATCGTCGGGCAAGGCCGGTAAAAGATGGATCGCTCCATCGTGGCATTGCATGAGCATTTCGGCGATACCCGCTGTACATCCGAAGTTTCCATCGATTTGGAACGGCGGATGGGCATCAAACATATTCGGATAGGTTCCCCCACTGCTGTATCCGGCACGTACCGGATCAACCAGCGTCAACTGATCCGTAATCATTTTGCGTGCATGGTTGCCATCCAACAATCGAGCCCAAAGATTGACTTTCCAGCCCATGGACCAACCGGTTGAGACGTCTCCACGATGAATCATGGAAGTACGTACCGCATCAAATAGTTCCGGATTGCGGTACGGAGAAATTTGATCACCCGGATGCATACCGTACAAGTGCGAAACGTGGCGATGTTTGTCGTTTGGATTGTCCCAATCACCCATCCATTCCTGCAATTGACCATGTTTTCCAATCTGCATCGGCGGCAGGCGATCCAAAATGACTTCGTATCGTTTCACATCTGCGGCATCGATGTCAAGCGTTTTTGCAGCCCGAATGGTTTTGGTAAACAAATCAAAGAGTAACTGATTGTCCATGGTTGTGCCCGCAGTCAACGCAGAAGCGTGTCCGGAGGGTGTGTTTTCCGGTGAAATGGACGGTGATACGACCAGCCATTTGTTGACCGGTTCTTCAATCAAAAAATCTTCATAAAACGTACAGGCCGATTTGAGAATGGGATACACCTGCTTCAAATAGTTCCGATCCCCGCTATATAGGTATTTTTCCCAAAGATGTTGGGACAACCAGGCGCTTCCCATAGGCCACAAGCCCGCATTGGCAAAATCCACCAATCCGCTGATGCGCCAAATATCTGTATTGTGGTGTGCAACCCATCCCCGTGCACCGTACATTTCTTTTGCCGTAACCTGTCCGGCTTCCGACAGTTCCTGAATCATTTGCACCAAGGGTTCGTGCATTTCAGTCAGATTGCATTTTTCTGCCGGCCAATAATTCATTTCGGTATTGATGTTGATGGTATACTTGCTATCCCAAGCAGGGTTTGTACTACCATTCCACACACCTTGCAGGTTGGCGGGCTGACCTCCGGGTTGTGAACTGCTGATCAATAGGTAGCGGCCGAACTGGAAGTAGAGACTGACCAGGGCCGGATCGTTTTGTTTTGAGAAATCACGAATTCGAACATCGGTGGGCTGCAGGATGGCTTCTGTACTTCCTAAATCGAATGAAACACGACGATACAATGCTTGATACGCTGCGACGTGTTCGTCCATCATTGCCTGCTGTGTCCGCTTCACGGCTTTGGATGCATAATCCAAACAACGTTGCTTGGCATCTCCCGATAGATCGTTCCAACGGACAAAATTGGTGGCCATCGACGTCAACAGCACCACTTCGGTTGCATCCTGAACACGAATCTGCTTGTCTTCGACAAAGGAACGACCACCCTGCAAAAGTAGCTTCGTTTGTGTATGCGCACGAACCTGTCCTTCTACGCCTTCGTGTGAACCGGACAAACACGTCAATTCATAGGTCGTTGCATCGATGGCTTGCGCCGACGTCTGCAACGGACTGTTTAAAAAAGCACGAAAGTTTAATTTACCCGGTTGGCTGGCCGTCAATCGCACAACAAGAACCTGGTCGGGAAACGAAGCGTAGGTTTCGCGGGTATAGGTCACCCCATCTACTTCGTATTGACTGGTATGCACTGCGCGATCAATATTTAATCCACGATAATACTTCGTATAGTGCTCATGGCCTTCAAAAACCAAATGCAAATCGCCCAAGGTTTGATACTTGGAACCGTGCAACTCTTTTGCCTTCATATGCGCATTGGCCAGTTGGTCGGCTTTGCGGTAATCACCGGCAAAAATGGCTGCCCGCACATCGTCCAAGGCATGGATGGCCTCGGGATTGTTGTTGTTGGAAGGTCCACCGGACCAAAACGTCTCTTCGTTGAGTTGCAGGTGTTCGGCGGTAGGATCGCCAAAGACCATTGCTGCAATTCGGCCATTTCCAACCGGCAAAGCCTCGTTCCAAACCGTGGCAGGCTTGTCGTACCACAACGTCCACGGCTCACCCGGACGGGCTACTCCCTTGAAAGTAGCCAATATGAATAGTAACAAAACAAGCAAATGTGTATTCCAATGCATTTTTTTCATGGCGCTTCTTTATTGTACAAATTTTATTGAATGCGTTTTTTACTTCTGGGGAGTAATATCACGATAGTTTCCACTCAAATGCATCAGAGAGAACAAATACAACAATCCATCGTAGTAGGGATCAAAATAGCCATCTTCGTAGGGTTTCAATTCCGCATTCCACAGTGCTCGCACAAACGCCTCGCTTTGCGCATCCCTATGGATTAAGGCGGTCGTAGCGGTCGTCGACACCAAACCGAGCGAATGCCTCAATGTACGGAAACCACCCGCCTGCAAAATAAACTCCGGCTCCGTTCCATCCAAATTGTATTGATCGACAAAACGATCCACCCCTTGTGCATAAAAAAAAGATTGAATGCGTTGGGCATACTCCTTCTGCCACGCGGCATCGGCTCCAGACCACGTATAATCCAAGGCTATGTTCATTGGAACACGCCAGGAATCGTATCGGAAAGCGGCGGGCATCCACCGACTGGATCGGGGCTCCCCGCTGAAATCGGTATAATCGGCATTCAAACCGGTTACAGGATGGCAGGCGCGGTGCAGAAACGCACGCGAGGTATCGGCACACGCTCGGTAAAAATCCTCGTGACCGTCGTTGGCATATTTCGCCCATATTTCATAAAAAGCGGGAATGTGATACGAAGGATCGGTCCATGTATAGGCATTGCCCTCGGGGACAAACGAAATCTGCTTAGCATCCAAATTGATCAAATGAAAGACGTTGCCGGTTCCATCCTTTTCCCACATGGCATCCAAAATATTCCGTGCCTCGGCATAGTAGTCAATACCGGTATCGTTGCCCCATTGGTTGGAAGCAAACAACAAAGCCGTTACAAAATACAATTCACCGTCGGAAGCAGAATTTTCTGCATTTTTACGTTGACTTTCCGGGTGTATACTCCAGGAAAAGTAGCCTTTCCTTGGCCCTTCCTGATGCTGTGTATACGTCTTTGTCCACCGCCAAATGCGATCAAAAGCATCTTTCTTATTCAGTTGTACGGCAACCATCATACCATACGACAAACCTTCGCTGCGCGCATCGTTGTTTTTAATATCCGAAACATAAGCCATCGAATCTCCGACCTCAAAATAAATACGATGGGGACCCTCAAACAAATCCGCATAGGCCTTGCTCAGCTTTGCATCAATGGAATCCTGTTGATACCCATATTCCAGAAATAAGTTGCGCACCCCTTCTGACTTACTTGCTTTGTTCGTGCAGGAACATACCAGGATGCACGATAAAATGAATAGAATTCGCATCGCTTAATTAGTTAAAAAGAAGTTGTGAGAAATGATATAAATTTTCCTTCCATACCTTGAAGTCATGGTGTCCGCCCTCAATGACACGGAAAATGTGGGGCACTTGATGTTCGGTTAGATACGCATGTGTACGCTCACTGACCCCCATCAATCCATCTTGGTCTCCACAGGAAATCCAAAGTAGTTTTAAGGCCGTTTTGGCACGATCCGGATCCGGAACAAGTACGGAGGGAACTTGGGTATTGGGAGCCGATGAAAAACCGCCGACCCAAGCAAATCGGTCAAGGTTGCCCAAGCCAAAATTGAGCGACTGACCGCCGCCCATAGACAAACCGGCAATTGCTCGCTGGGAACGGTCTTTCAAGACAGGATAATGCTGCTCTACATAGGGGATCAAATCCAAAAGTAAATCCTTTTCAAAATCAGCAAAAGCCTGAACGCGTGCACGGTCGTAAATATTCCCAATGGGACGATCGTCTTTCATCGCACGTCCGTTGGGCAAAACGACGATCATGGGTTTAAGCTTGTTTTCGGCATAAAGATTGTCCAATATAATATGCGGATTGCCCTGATTGAGCCATTCAAACTCGTCACCGCCAATGCCGTGCAATAAATACAAAACCGGATACATTTGCTCGCTGGAAAAACCGGGAGGTGTATAAACCAAGGCACGCCGTTCGGCTCCTACTGTCTTGGATGCATAGCGAATCGTATCCAGACGACCGCTGGGGATGCCTGCTTGAACCTGATCAAAACCGGCGGCGGGTTTTTCCGTTTGTGCCGTAGCAAAGAAGCATGTGGCAAGGCTAATAATACAGAACAATGCGACTCGTACTTTTTTCATGGTGTTTCCCTGTTTGATTCGCTACAAAAATAGAATGACAGCCTCATACATCCTGCACACGATGTAAGAAATGCTGTCAATCTTGATACGTAATAGAATCAAACGGCGTTTAAATCACTCAAACAGGCTCAAATCGATGCTTTGTCCCAAACGTTGGTAGCCCGTTTCGTTGGGATGCAACCAATCGTGATCGTGTGCATCTGCCTGCATACAACGCGGATTGTTCGGATCTTTGATAGCTTGATCCAAATCAATGACAGCATCAAAGGCTTTACTGGTACGAATCCATGCATTCAACGCATCCCGCATCTCCTGACGATGACCGGCATCGTAAAAAGACTTGGCAAAAGGCAGAATGGTGGCACCATATACGTTCATGCCTTGGGCATGCGCTTTATCGATCATCATCTGGTAGGCCTCTATCAGTTTTTTTACGACCTCCTGCGCCGCTTCGGGACTTCTTACTCCTCCAATATCGTTGATGCCAATGCTAATAATTAACCATTTTGCATTTTCCTGCATGAGCACATCTCGGTCAAAACGGGTCAAAGCCGTCTGTCCCAATCCGCCTCGCAGGATGCAATTCCCTCCGATACCTACATTTAAGACACCCAAGTGCCGCGTCGCTTTGTTTTGATTCAAGCGTTCAGAGAGCACGTCGGTCCAACGGTTGTGTTTGCTGGTTCCGGATCCTCGACCGTCTGCAATGGAATTGCCTAGGACCACAATACTCCCCTTGGATTGTTTGTTGATCACCTCAAGTCGATGAATGGTATACCAGCGATCAAAACGTTTGGCGTTTGAAAAATCCGACTCCGGATCATTCCCTGTAATCAGATACGAATACGTTCGAGAAGCGGGATGTCCGGTCAAATCAGAAGGGACCGATCCATAGCACAGGGTTATGGCCAACTTGCTGCCTGCAGGCAGATTAAAGGCCAAGGGGTCTGATACGGCAGCACCGCTTGCTGCAATTTCAACCGATGTTTGCTGTTGAAACCGTAGCTGTTTTTTTGTCTGCACATCAATGGCACTATCGCCCGTTGAAACAGCCACCCATGCCGATTGGATTTGAAGTGGAGAAGTACTGAAAAGGTTGGTCAAATGCAATCGAATGTGACTGCCACCCAAGGATGTTCGTACAACCTGTCGAAACGTATTGTTGGACAAACCGGGCGCAGGTGGCATGTTGTGTGGTTCTACAGACTGGGGGGCGGTGGCCCAAGTTCCAGTCCAAACCACTTTTGGATTGGCCAATGCACTTGCTTGTAGGGTTGATGGTCCGATGCAACTGAGCATCAAACCAACGATGAGTGTTTTACAAAGATTCATAGTACGGGATTTTTAGATGGCCAAAGATATGCATTATACCATTGCTCTGTCTCCTCACAAAGCCACTTGTATCCAGATTGACAGCATTTGTTACATCTCTAGGTTGTGTCCATGGATGCTGGTGTATCTTTGCAGCGTTTTAATAAACCGATATTCCATGAATCATCAAAAAACACGTCATTTTGTGCGTATTGCACTTTTCACTTTCTTTCTGGGCTTCATTCATGAAGTTTGCGCGATCAATCAAAAATGGGTCGGCACTTGGTACACCGCACCCCAACTCGTTGAGCCGCATAATATGCCACCCGCTCCCGGTCTTACAAACAACAGTCTGCGCCAGATTGTGCGCATATCCATCGCCGGAGAGCAGCTTCGATTGCGCTTATCCAATGAATTCAGCGGTGGAGACACAGAGATTAAAGCCGTTCGCATCGCAGCCTCAGCCGGCAGTGGCAGCATTCATACGTCGACCGAAAAGGCCTTGACCTTTGACGGAAACACCGCCTTTACCATGCAGGCCGGTGAAGTGATCGTTTCTGACCCCATTGACTTTGCACTGCAATCCAGAATGGATTTGGCCATCACCATCGACTTTGGACAAACCCCGTCCAACATCAGTGGGCATCCCGGATCCCGGACCACCTCCTATTTAAATACTGGCAGTCAAACGCTGACCACCGACCATTGGTACATCATCAACGGCATCGATGTGCTCGTCCCCGAAACCCACGCTTCGGTTGCCATCGTGGGAAATTCCATCACCGACGGAAGGGGTTCCATCACCAATCAACAAAACCGTTGGACCGACATTTTTTCAGAAAATTTACTGGCTCAAGGAAGCACCGAACACATCGGAGTGCTCAATTCAGGCATTGGAGGCAACTGCGTCCTAGCCAATTGCTTGGGTCCTTCTGCCATCAGCCGCTACGAACGGGATGCCGTCAACCAAGCCGGTATTCGCTGGATTGTCATTTACGAAGGTGTCAACGACATCGGCGGGTTACCCAACACAGAAGCTGCTGCCACACAAAAAGCAAACGAACTCATTAACGCATACAAACAAATGATTGCCTACGCACACGTCAAAAATATTCGCGTGTATGGCGCTACCATTATGCCCTTTAAAAACGCCGGATACTATTCAGAATACAGAGATGTGTGTCGAAATCTGGTAAACGAATGGATTCGCACCAGCGGCTATTTTGACGGAGTCATCGATTTTGATGCGGCCATGAGAGACCCTCAGGACCCGGCCAAAATGTTGGATGCTTTTCAGGACGACTACTTGCATCCCAATGCAGCCGGCCACAAACGCATGGGTGACGCGGTTCCGTTGGATCTATTTTTGGGTTCCGATACGATTTTTTCGGATACAAAAACCGGAGAAGATTATTTATGGTTTGAAGCGGAGCGTTTTGTTACCGATACCGAAGGACATGACTTTGAAGTCTTTGAAGATCTGACGGCATCCAACGAAAAAGCGATCCGTACGCCTTCGGGTACTCAGTCAACGGCAGCGGCAACGATTACGGCAGCCAGCCTGATCAACATCCCTTTTACCGCATCCAAAGATTCCACCTACAACGTGTACGCACGTTTGAACTGTCCGAATTACGACGACGATTCCTTTTATTTTCGTATGGACAATGAGTCTTTTGTTATGCAGAACGGCTTAGTTACCGGTGGTTGGGAATGGAAGTTGATCGGAAGTTATCCCCTTACAAAAGGACAGCACGTATTCTCCATTACGTACCGGGAAGATGGGGCCGCTTTGGATAAGATATGCATCACGACCAGCAACTATGCTCCAATGGGTATGGGTTTTTCTGACCCCATACTTTCCAATAAAAACACCGGTATTCAAAACAATCCGCTGCATTTAAGCAGTTACCCCAACCCTGCCACGGAACAAGCTTTTATCGAATTTGAGATCCCGGCAAGTCAGTATGTCTCGTTGAAATTACGCAATCTTTACGGACAAGATCTGATGGAATTGGCTGGAAGAGAGTTCAACAACGGACGTCACCTGGTCGATTTAAATACACGGGAATTACCCGACGGTCTTTACATCTATACCCTACAGACAAACGACCGCAAACAGAGTAAAACGATGCTGATTCAACGGTAATCAAGCGTCGCTCGCTTTGCTCGTGATCGACATCTCCTTGGGCAACGAAGCAAGGGTGTATCCACAATAAAAGGCTGGATACACCCTTTATTATTACTATTTATGCCACATCAAACCGTGCTAAGTCGGCTTCTACAGTCTGAATGGTTTGAACACCAAATTTTTCCTCTACGGCCTTTAAAAGATTGGGGGTGAGAAATGCGGGCAGCGTGGGGCCGATGTGCGTATTCTTAACACCCAAATACAACAAGGCCAAATGCACAATAATGGCCTTCTGCTCATACCAAGCAATGTTGAATACGATCGGAAGTTGATTGATGTCATCCAATTTCAATACTTCCTTCAATTTAAGTGCAACAATGGCCCAGGAGTAGCTATCGTTGCATTGTCCAGCATCCAACACACGGGGAATTCCGTTGATATCGCCCAGTTCCAGCTTATTGTACCGATATTTGGCACATCCGGAAGTCAAAATCACGGTATCTTTGGGCAATTGCTTGGCAAAATCCGTGTAATAGCTGCGTGCGCTTTGACGTGCATCACAACCGGACATCACCACCATTTTACGCAAGTCTCCTGATTGAACGGCATTCAGAATCTGATCGGCAACAGCCAGTACCTGATTGTGGGCAAAACCAATGGTGATTTGCCCCTTTTCTATTTCCTGCGGAGGAGCGCACGTCTTTGCCAAAGCGATCAACTCGGAAAAATCCTTCTGACCGTTGGGCAAATACGCATCAATGTGTTTCCATCCGGGCATGGCAGAAGCTCCGGTTGTAAAGACACGATCATTGTACGTAGTCGATGTTTTGGGTGGCACCAAACAGTTCGTCGTGAAGAGAATGGGGCCGTTAAAAGTCTCAAACTCTTTCAACTGATCGTGCCAAGCGTTTCCATAATTTCCAACCAAATGTTTGTATTGTTTAAACCTCGGGTAAGCGTTGGCGGGAAGCATCTCTGAATGTGTATATACATCAATGCCTTGCCCTTCGGTTTGAATCAGTAATTCTTCCAAATCCTTCAAATCATGCCCACTGATCAAAATACCGGGTCGGCTCCCAACCCCAATGTTTACGTGTGTAATTTCCGGATTTCCATAGGTCGTTGTATTTGCCTGATCCAACAACGCCATCACATCAACTCCATACTTTCCGGTCTGCATTAAGACATCCAGCAATGCTTCGGCCGATGCCGGTTGAGTAATGCGCACCAGTGTTTTCTCCATAAAATCATAGATTTCATTGGATTCATACCCTAAATTGAAGGCATGTTCGGCATACGCAGCCATCCCTTTCAGACCATAGAGTATGTATTGTTTCAAACCTCGAAGATCCACGTCCGTGTCGTAACTTTCCGGACTGACCTCGAGGGCTTTTTGATGGTATTCGGCATCCACCAACGCATACCAATGAATGGAGCTGTGCTCGTTTGAAATTCTAATTTTTTTCTTCAATCGATCACGCATTTGTATGGTTTCCTTGACTGCCTCCAGCAGGCGGCTTTCATCAAAGTTGGCATTGGTGATGGTCATAAATAAGCAATTGGTGATGTGCTTACTTTCCTTATTGGTATCTACACCCTGTTCGCGCGCAGCGATACTCACAAATGAGAGTCCTTGGCACGCATAAATTAATAAATCCTGGATGTTTGAGGTCTCTTCTGTTTTTCCACAAACACCCTGCACGGTACAGCCCACATTTTTGGCTGCTTCTTGACATTGATTACAAAACATACATACTTTTTTAAGTGTTCCAAATCGAAGGGCAACACGCCCAACCGTGCCCATAACGTCTGAATTCTAAAAAAAGTTCGCATATTCGGATATTTTTATCCTTTTATCCTCTTTTTCCCACGAAGAACCTGTGTGAAATAGTCTAAATCACGTTTACTCCCGGTAAGCGTTGCGCGTAATTCGATGGATTGCTCGAGTTCATTGCGTAAATCCGGGTAATTTTGATGGAATTGAGCCAGTTTATTCACGGCATAAAGGACCAGACCCGCAGTACTTTTAGGCTGCTGTAAAATGGCAAGCAACCAATCCAACAATTCACTCAAACGGTAATCAAGTAAGGGCATACAAATCAAAGCGCCCAAACCGTTGCGTTGAACGGATATGTTTTTGGAAATCAAAACATGATCCAGTAGCAAATTGTAGTTTGGCTGTACACGCCGGGGAACCCGTCTGGCGATGTGTAACATCAGATGAGAGGCATATTGTGCGCATCGTGGTTCTTTTTCTAAACCCATCAATTCGATCAAACCATAGATGGCTTCATCGTCTCGACTCAAGGCATCAATCCAGGTAAGAAACTGAGTCGAGTTTGCCCCGGACAAAGCAAGCAGACGTTCTTGCAAGGATTGAGCAGTTCGCGACAACATAGCGTCGATTATTTTTGTTTTAGGATACCGGTTTCATCCGACTTAAAATGTACGTCCACTTGTGGAAACGGGATTTGAATGCCATTTTCTCTAAATCTCCGGTAAATGATTTCCCTCAATTCGGATTTAATGTTTTCTACGCGAAAAATATCGTCACTAAAAAACAACAACTCAAAATCCAACGAAGAATGGCCGAAATCCAAAAAACGAACACGGATGGCATCTTTGTCTTTGACTTTTGGATGGGACTGCGCACAGGACCGTAAAACGTTTAAGACCAAATCGACGTCAGAGCCATAAGATACACCTACTCGAATCCGGAAACGAGTCGTCTCCGATTGATGGCTCCAATTTACAACCTTATTGGAGGTAATGATGGAGTTGGGTATGATGATGTCAATATCATCCCGATTACGGGCTGTTGACGTACGCAAGCCGATTCGAAGCATTTCTACGACTTCTCCATCCAGCTCCAACACATCCCCCACCTTGATACTTCCTTCGAACAACAGAATTATACCCGACACGAAATTGTTAAACGTGTGTTGCAATCCAAGACCGACTCCAACCAATAGTGCCGCAGAACTGGCCAGAATAACGTTGAGTCGAATACCCAAACTCTGCATCATGATTAGGATCGACAAAATCCAAAGAAACTTCATCTCTAATAATGTACGAAACGTGTCCATGGCTATTGATTTTACGGTCTGCAAGATACAAAAAAAACCGTCTTGACTAAATCAAGGCGGCCACATTCCATTGTAAAATGGTTATTCGAAAATTGGCAACAGCTCATCCATCCAAGCGGCGATGCGCGCATCGGTTTGATCATATTCGTTGTCCTCGTCCAGTGCCAAACCGACAAAACGTCCGTCAACAACGGCTCTGGAGGCTTCAAAGTCATAACCGGATGTATCCACCGATCCAACCAGGCGTGCACCGGATGACTGGAAGGCTTCGTACAGATGCCCCATTCCATCCACAAACGTATCCGAATAAGAAGCAGAATCTCCGAGACCAAAAAAAGCCAACGTTTTTCCACTCAACGACAATGTCTTAACGCTCGGAAGCAAACTTTCCCATTCATCCAGGATATCTCCTACCCCCCAGGTTGACGTTCCTAAAATCAAGACATCATAGTTTAAAAACGCTTCAGGCTTTAGCTGTGCGACGTCCAATAAGGTTGCATGTCCCAGATGCTGGACTATTTTCGTGGCGACTGATTTGGTATTGTCGCCGGACGTACCGTAAATTACTGCGATTGATTTCATATAATAACTCATTGGTTCATACAGCAAAGTACGAGAAGAAACAACCTTCCATCAATACCTTTTTCTAGGTATATCCGGCTATCTTGCCTTCCACAAACCGCGCTTCTTTTTTCTCGCCGTTTGCTCCATTTTCTTAAACACCTCTACGTAACGCACGTTGGGGGGATACGTTGCTACGTGCGCATAGCCTTGCTCAACCAAATAAGCGTTCAAAAACGTACCATCTTCTAGGTATACATAGGCCAGTGCACGTCCGTATGGGTCTGTTTTGTCAACATCGTACTCCAAACGAACCCACTTTTTGTGCAACAAGCCCGTTAAAAAATGCTTGGCTTCCATACCAAAGTCTTCCTTCACTTTCCGACCGGTGGCACGTGATTCGGGCGCATTTACACCAATCAAACGAACTTTCAAACCCTTCTCACTCCCATCATCCAACCAAAAGGTATCTCCGTCAACAACGCTGGAAACAGCATAAAAGAGGGCATTCGATTGTTCTGACACCGACGTTTTGTTGCGACAAGACGTCGCTAAGACCAACAGGAACACAGCAAGAAAACCAATTTGTTTCATCGTACTTAGGGTAAATAAATGCCTGCTTCAGGCCCCAAGGGTATGCCCAAAAGGACCCAGACAATCAAAAGAAGTGACCATGCAATAAAAAACACAACCGAATAAGGCAACATGGTTCCAATCAATGTCCCCAAACCGTAACGAATATCGTATTTCTGATAATATACGATGATCAGTGCAAAATAGCTCATCATGGGCGATATGATATTGGTCACACTGTCCCCGATTCGATAAACCACCTGCGAGAGTTCCGGGGTATAGCCCATCAGCATAAACATCGGAATAAATACAGGTCCCATAATGGCCCATTTGGCAGAAGCACTTCCCATAAACAAATTGATGAAGCCCGAAAAAACGATAAAGAGGAGAATCAGGGGAATCAGGCCAATATTCATGTTTTGCAAAATTTCAGCACCATTGATGGCCAAAACAAAACCCAAGTTACTCCATTTGAACCATGCGACGAACTGGGCGGCAAAAAAGACTAAGACCAAAAAAGAAACCATTCCCTTAAAACCATCACTCATCCCTTTGACCACATCTTCCTGACGCTTAAATGTTCCCGCTACGTATCCATAAACCAAGCCAAGGCTGGCGGATACAATAAAAAGAACGGATATAAATCCTTTCAACAAAGGCGAATGTAAAATGGAATGATCTGCTCCCCTCAGGAATCCATTTTCGGGAATCAGTCCCAGTAAGAAAAGCACCATCCATGCCAGAAAGGTAATCAGCGTCCACTTCATTCCTTTACGTTCCAGGGCAGTCGGTGGACTGAGCGGTTCTACTTCGACCGATCCCGTATATTTACCCAAACGGGGTTCTACCCATTTATCGGTAAGCCAAGTACCCACAAAAGCAATGACAAACGTGGAAACAACCATGAAATAGAAATTGGCCGTTGGCATTACATAATAGCTTGGATCAATGATGCGCGCGGCTTCTGTTGATAATCCGGCCAGTAAGGGGTCAATGGTTCCAATCAATAAATTGGCACTAAATCCACCGCTGACTCCGGCAAAAGCGGCCGACATTCCGGCAATGGGATGTCTTCCCAATGTATGAAAGATCACCCCGGATAACGGAATGATTAGAATATAGCCCAAATCGGAAGCAATATTGGAAACGATGGCTGCAAATACGACAATAAACGTAATCATTCTAGGTGGGGCCTTTATAATCAATGCATTGATCATCGCCCGGATCAGACCGCTACTCTCAGCCACTCCAATACCCAATATGGCAACCATCACGATACCCAAAGGTGCAAAACCGGTATAATTATCGACCATACCCAACAGAATACGGTGCAAACCTTCGATTGAAAACAAATTAACCACATCCACTTGCTCCCCGGTGGCCGGATGCAATCCACTCCATCCAAGGGCACTCCCAATACCCGATACAACGAGGGTAATCAGACCAAACAAACCAAATAAAACTGCAGGATGTGGCAAGGCATTACCGCCTCGTTCCACCAAACCGATAAACCGATTGATTAAACGTTCAAATGTATATTTCATAAATATTGTTTCAAGTGTCAAATATACACAATGTGAAGCACTTTTCAAATCCGTTTTAAACCTTAACTTGAATAAAATCGTCTTTCGAAACGATCTTTGGTGTATCTTTATCGAAATTAAAAAAACAACGAAAATGAAGACACCAACATGGTTCTTAGGCTTATGCTGCCTCATCATAGGCTTGACAGCCTGTAATACCAAGCAACAAGAAATTGAGGGCACACGGTGGATTGTTCAAACCATTGGGCAACAAACGATCGAAATCGACTCGACGTGGACCGAGCAGCCATCGTTCCAATTAGAGCCTTCCGAAAAACGCATCAACGGCTTTGCGGGATGCAACCGTTTTTTTGGAAATTATGTTCTGACAGAACCGAATCGCATTCAATTTGACCACATGGGTGCAACAAAAATGTTTTGTCCCAACATTCAGGTGGAAGACTTACTGCTTCAGACGCTTGCGCAAGCATACACCGTAAAAATTGAAAAAGATCAATTGTTTCTATACGATGAGCATGAAACGGAATTGATGTCTTGCACACCTTCTGAAGTATCCGAAGAATAGCCTCTCCTTTGCCATAAAAAAAGCCTCAACGATTACTCGTGAGGCTTTTTTTATGATGAAAGGATTCGAATTCAACTATTTTTGTTATCCTTTACGATGACATCGTGGGCACCCCCTTCAATGATACTCGTTGAAGAGACCATGGTTATTTTGGCATCGGTTTGCAATTCTTTGATGGATAGAACGCCGCAACTGCACATGGTTGCTTTCATTTTTCCCAAAGTCTGATCCAAATTATCCTTGAGTTTACCGGCATAGGGAACATAACTATCAACACCCTCTTCAAACTTAAGGTTGCTGTTACCACCCATATCGTAACGTTGCCAGTTGCGGGCTCGATTGGAACCTTCCCCCCAATATTCTTTCACATAGTTGCCACCGACCAAAAGCTTGCGTGTCGGACTTTCATCAAAACGGGCAAAATAACGTCCCATCATCAAAAAGTCTGCGCCCATCGCCAATGCCAGCGTCATGTGATAATCCTGAACAATGCCTCCATCGGAACAAATGGGCACATACATACCCGTTTTCTCAAAATATTCATCACGCGCCTGCGCGACTTCAATCAACGCGGTAGCCTGTCCTCTGCCGATGCCTTTTTGTTCACGTGTGATGCAAATACTTCCACCACCAACTCCGACCTTAATAAAATCGGCTCCGGCCTCAGCCAAATACATGAAACCATCGCGATCAACCACGTTGCCGGCACCAACGAAAACCTTGCCGTTGTACTCTTTTTTGATATACTCGATGGTATCCTTCTGCCATTCCGAAAATCCATCCGAAGAATCGATGCACAATACATCCACACCTGCTTCTACCAATGCCGGGACACGTTCCGAAAAATCACGCGAATTGATCCCTGCTCCTACCAGAAGACGTTTATCGGCATCAGACAATTCATTGGGATATTCTTTGTGACTCTCGTAATCCTTGCGGAAGACAAAATACTGCAAACGTTGCTCCGCATCAATAATGGGCAACGTATTGAGCTTATGCTCCCAAATGATATCGTTGGCCTCCGTCAGGCTCACTCCCAATCGACCGGTAACCAGATCCGAAAACGGAGTCATAAATTCCTTAACCTTTCGGTTGAGATTGGTCTGCGTAGCACGATAATCCCGACTGGTAACAATGCCCATCAACACACCCATGGGACTACCGTCATCGGTGATACCAATGGTTGAAAAACCGGTTGTTTCCTTGAGTTCCAATACATCCAACAGAGTATGCTCGGGCGTCAGGTTGGCACGACTTTCCACAAAACCTGCTTTGTGGTTTTTCACCTCGTGTACCATACGAGCCTGACTCTCGATGCTTTGTGAACCATATATAAAAGAAAGTCCACCTTCTTTTGCCAAGGCTATGGCGAGTCCACTGTCAGAAACTGATTGCATTATCGCCGATACGAATGGCACATTCAAGGCAATTTTGGGTTGCTCACCCTTTTTGTATCGCACCAAAGGAGTCACCAGGGACACATTATCCATGGTATGCTTTTTGGTCGTCAGACCGGGAATAATGAGAAACTCATTAAACGTTCTGGAAACTTCATTAAGAATTCTTGCCATATGTCGATTGAATTGATGCCGCAAAGGTAGAAAAAATGTGGCAATTTAGAGTCGAATCTTCTTCCACTCTTCTTTCATGCGATTCAAATCAGTCAACCAATCTTCAATGTCGTTTTCGTGTTCCAATTCGTCGTTAAGAATTTGCACTGCCATCTGATGGGTTGAATGATCTTTGCCGTTGCAAAAATCGGCGATTTCCTGATACCGCTGAATGGCGCATCGCTCACCTTTTAAGTTTTGCTCCAAAATGACTTCGATATACGGATCAGAAGGTTCGTCGTAGGGGCAACGTGCCAACTGTGTCCATTGACTTGGATTAATAACGGGAGTGCCTCCCAACTGGATGATGCGATTGGCCACCAATTCGGCATGAGCCAATTCTTCAGTGGCATGAACGAGCAATTCCGGTTCCACTTCACTGCGCATTGGACCTTCCATTAAGCGTGCGCCAATCCAATACTGATAATAGGCCAGCCATTCTTCAGACAGTGCTGCATTGAGCATGTCCAATAGTTTACGTACATCTACGGAGGATACATTAATCGCTTGTTTTCCCATGGTAATATTCCTTTATAGGGTTAATAACTTCCCGCAATTTACAAAAAAAATGCCACCTTTTGCAGCAATATACCCCACTATTTTCTTTTGCTTTGAGTGCGAACGAAGTGTATCTTTGTACAGTAACCATAAGAAACAAATCATGATTCGACTAAAAAAGTTATCCACACTTGTGCTGGCCCTTTTGACCGGCTTTAATCTATTTGCTGCCGACTTATTTCCGGATGGCACACCCATTCCGGACTGGTTCCGTGATACCCGTATTGCCTCCCTATCGTCCTTGGGCAAAGCATACCGAATCACCGATTACGGTGTAGCACAAGACAGTAACCGTATTCAAACCAAAGAAATTCAAGCAGTCATTGATTTGGCAGCCCAAAACGGCGGTGGCGTCGTCGTCATCCCAAAAGGAACATTCCTGAGTGGCTCCATTTTTTTTAAGCCCAAAACACACTTACACATCGAATCCGGCGGTACGCTCAAGGGTAGTGACGACATCAGCAACTTTGAGATTCGAATGACACGAATAGAGGGTCAAACGCTGAAATATTTTTCTGCTTTGGTCAACGCCGATGGTGTGGATGGCTTCACGATTTCCGGCAAAGGCACCATCAACGGCAACGGACACCGCTATTGGCAATCGTTTTGGCTGCGTCGTTCCGTCATTCCAAAGTGCACCAATATGGATGAACTCAGACCCCGCTTGGTCTTTATTTCCAACAGCAACGATGTACAACTCTCCGGTGTAAGTCTGATCAACTCTCCCTTCTGGACCACCCATCTATACAAATGCAACCGGGTTAAATTGCTTGGTCTGCACATCTTTGCCCCGGCAAAACCGGTCAAGGCTCCCAGCTCGGATGCCATCGACATCGATGTTTGTTCCGATGTACTGGTCAAAAATTGCTACATGTCTGTCAATGACGATGCCGTAGCACTCAAAGGGGGCAAAGGCCCATGGGCTGACAAAGACCCCAACAACGGAGGCAACTTCAACATCATTATCGAAGACTGTACGTACGGGTATTGCCACAGCGCGTTGACCTGCGGGAGTGAGTCCATCCACAACCGCAACATCATCCTCCGTCGCATCGACGTACAAGAGGCCACCCGTCTGCTTTGGTTAAAAATGCGTCCGGACACCCCGCAACACTACGAATACATTACCGTCGAAGACATAAAGGGCAACGCAAGCAACTTCTTATTTATCCATCCATGGTCTCAATTTTTTGATTTAAAAGACCGCGAAGACATGCCCATGTCACATGCCAACAACATTACCATGCGCAACATTCAGCTGGAATGCAACACATTCTTCAACGTTCGTAAATCGGATCAATACGCCTTGAAGGATTTCCACTTTGAAAACCTAAACATCCGTGCCAAAAACGGCAGCTACGACGCCGCTCTCATCGAGAATTTGGTCGTCAAAAACGTCCACATACAAACAAAGTAATCTTACGTTGGCAACAATAAAACGGTCAGAAGCATGCATGCCTCTGACCGTTTTTCGTTGCTCAAATTCGGACCATACAACGACTATACCCACCCAAACGAACCACATACACCTGGTTTCCATCCGGCAAATCAACATCCATTTCAGCCTGTTTCATGGTAACCCGCGCCACACATAAACCCTGCAGTGTATAAACCACCAGTTCGGTTCCCGGTACATACGCTTGGTAGCTCACCCGCAATCCATTCGAATCAAACCACATTTTGGGAGAAAGACCGGTCGCATCCAGTGGTTTCACATGCGTGGGTACATACGAGGGATCTACGCGCACATTTCCCGAACGGGCAGTAGCCAGGGATGGAACATCGGCAGCCGAACCCGGAACATAATCGTAGGCTGGCGCAGCAACGGCATCACGACCGCTGTGGATGGATCCAAAACAAGCACGATACACATTGCCGGAAGTATATATTTTGCTCACAAAGCCATCGTTATAGATTGGGTTGCGAACCGTTTGATAGAAATTCTGCTCGCTGTAAAATTCGCTATTGGTACGCGCCAAACTGCAATAGTAATTATTGGTAGCAGCCCAATAATTGTTATACAAATGTGCATGTGCATTGGTACTGGAAGGCATGCGTTGATCGCAGAGCGTACTCCACCAATTGTGATGAAACGTGATGTGCAACGGATTTCCATAATCAATCACCTCCCCCATATCATTGCGTATCAGCACACCATCCGCGATCATGGTATATCGGTGCCCGTCCAACTGATTCACGTAGTAAATCTTATTCCAAGCTACCGTAATACTGTCTGCTCCGTTTCGCGTATCACAAGTCCCGTCACTGCAATCAAACAATGAAACATGTCGTACCAGCACACGCTTTGCCCCTTCAATGGAAATACCATCGTTGGCTTTCAGTTCCCCCGGATGTGTAATATTCAAATATTGAATGATTACATTTCGGGCTTCAGACCCCACATATAGATTGCCAACAATTGTGCTGGACTCATCCACTCCGGTAATGGTCGTATTTGACCCGACGCCAACCGCCTGGCTCAAGTGTATTGTACCCTGAACCCGTATAATGGTCGGATGGTTGGATGCAGCAAAACTCCTTAGATCCGCCTCTGTTGAGACGGTCACCGTCTGTCCTCCGTTACCGCCCCGATTGGCTCCATACCCCGCTCCTTCAATCCAGGTGTCAAACTGTTTTCCGGTATTGCGCAAAACATCGTACGGATCCCAACCTTCAAACATAGACAGAAGCACCGTCTCAGCCATGGTCTCTGTCATGTAAACGACCGGATATCGTCTCGCCCCTAAACCATAATTCATATATTCACTGAATGCAACGGAGGTGAAATCATGGTCGTTCCAGGCATCCGTACGCAACAAAGAAGGCAATGCGGTTTGCTGTACATGGATCATCGCGCCATCTGACAGTGCATTGACCAACCGAATACTGTCCTGACCCGCCTGTACCCAAGAAGCATTCAGAACCAATCCGTAGGGCTGATGTTCAGCGGATCCGGATTCCAAAACCGTTGCCGCACCCACCGCCTGTAAGGTACTGGTTTCTACATACATTTTCCCCAAGGATGAGACAATCGCCCCCCCACTCTTCAATACACTCTCTGCCACATGCAGCCGTCCTTCGTATTGTTTTATCGCTGCACGTCCGGCCTCAATGCGACAAAAACGCAAGACGTTCTTATCCGAACGGTATTCTAAACCAGCACCATTAGGAGCTTCCAGTCCCAATTGAAACAAATAGCTTCCTTCTGCATCGATTTGCACGGCCGGTTTGTCCATTGCTTCCTGCCGAATATGCACTCGATGACGATCCTTACCCCACAACGTAATGTTGGGCTTGTCTTCCGGGATATGAACGGAAGCGTACGAACCGGAATCTACAAAAATCACGAACCGTTGATCCGAGTAGGAAGGAGCAGCATCAATGGCTTCCTGTATACTTACATATTGCCTGGATCCATTCTGAGCAACACCGACGTTGCAGCCGTTCGGCATGGGTTCCGGAGCCGTTGTAAATCGCAGGCGGATTTCCTCCGATTCGCCTGAAGTCGATTTTAGATAGCCGGCAGGCAGGTGGAGCTCATACGTGCAAAAATAATCCAAAACGGGCGCAAAAATCAGATATTGCTGTGTCTGTGTCAGCGGTTCTACCACATTCCCATTCAACGTTGCGTTCCCTTCGCCCAGTTGAACGGATTCGGATAGGGTTAAAACCAAGCGGGACTGAACGGATACTTGCTGTTGATTGTTTGAAGGCACACTGGACAGCAAGGAAGGAACAGCCTGGACCTGCAAGAACAGGGCCGAAAATAGAATAATTAGAAGACTTATGTGTTTCATGAATCAAAAGATTTTTGTCTTTGCAATATTACAAGGTTGTCAAACAAAATGCCCGTAAAATCCGGTCATTTTTAGGGAAAAAAGGCTACCTTTGCATGGCTCATTTGCACCAACTTTTTCTGTTGGTTGCTCTTCTGAAACCTTATGCCTGAAAACGATCGACTTGCAGAAAAGAAAAATGCCGCTTTTCTGATGAGTTTTTTTTGTCCGGCATCGCAGTAATGTATATGATTGAAAAAATAGTTATAAGTCTATCCAAACACCCCATGTGGGGTTATGTTATCCAACCCTTGTTGGTCTCAGAAAACGAATATGGCATGAACGCCATATTGGAGTTTGCTGACAGCCATACCGCTCAATACGGCGATTTGAACGAAGCCGGGAAGCAATTGATCCTTCTGGCTGAATCCATTTCGGATGCCCAATTAATGCTATTATATTCCAAAGAGAAAAATATTGCAGCTTTCCATAAAAAGGTTAAACCTGAGATTGTAGAAAAAAGCATCAAACCCTACATTGAGACCAAGCAAGAGGCGATGATTCAGTTGATTGAAGCCTCCGATATGCCTATTTACCTACGTGAAAAAGTAACGGTACGGCATTTGTATGCATCCGATCAAATTTTAATACCCACAAAAACACCAACGGTTTACTGTCATTTTGCAAAACCGGAAGAGGAATCCTACATTCGATACACCCTTCAAATAACATGGGATGAAGAAGCCATTGAACTGATTCATCAAACCCCCATCATACTGAGCCACAGTCCGGCCATTTTCATCTTGGATCACAAACTATTTCATTTACCTGGAGTAGAGATGAAGCGATTCACTCCCTTTTTTAGTAAAAATCAAATCGAAGTCCCGCTCTCCTACGAAAAAACCTATTTAAATACCTTTGTTCGCAACTGTCTGGAGCAACACGTCGTCAGCACCGACGGGATGAATGTTCAACGGATCGAGGCGGAGAAGCAAGCACATCTGGAGATTGATTTGGATGAAGAAAAGCGCCCCATGCTTCGTTTAAGCCTACGTTACAACGGAAACGAAATCTGCGATGGCCCCGGCACGGATAAAATCATCGAATGCTACGATGCCGAAACCGGGCCAGCGTTGCAATGGTTCGAAAGGGATGCCGAATGGGAGAAAAACGCCATCGGACGTTTGCTCAGAAGTGGAATGGAAAAAATCGACGAGCGAACATTCATTCACAAAAAAGTTCGCAACGAAAAACTCGTTGCGAAGCAGGTAAAACTCATGAAGGAGTGGATAAAAATCCACGAAGAGATGCTTCAGGATTATCAATTCAACGTTGAAACGTTATAAGACCTGAGGCACACGCATCAATCGGTCTGTTGAGTAACCGCGAGCCTGAGCTTTTCGATAAAGATCTTGAATAACCGCTTCAGAAAGCGTGGGCGTGCGGCTTAATATCCACAAATAATCTTCGTTGGATCCCCCTACCAGCACATAGCGATAATCTGCATCCAATTCCAAAATGCGATAATCGGAATAAAACCAAAGGAAAAAGGAAACGCGTAACAAACCCGGCTGATTGAGATCGGGTTGATACGCTTTTCCTATAGCCTCCTTATATTCACCGTCAACCGTAAATTTATGTCCGCTGTTGCGCACTTCGATCTTGCCGTTTTCTTTCAACCGGTACTGCGCTTGAACCGCAACCAAGTCTTTTTCAAAACGATGGTCAATGCGTGCGATTTCATACCATGTTCCAAGGTACCGATCCAAATCGACCGATGCTACAGGCGTGTTGTTTACTTCCATTTTTGAGCTTTTTGCACACGATGAGAAAAAGGGTGAAAGCAGCAAGAAAATCCATAAAATGCGTCTCATAGTCGTATTAGTCAAGGGTTTTCCATACAACAACGAGCCAACCGCATTGTTCATTTAAGCCAAATACGGACGAACCAACTGTTTCAGCTGCTCCTTTTGATGCACTCCGGGTTGACGATAGCGTACGTTTCCGGCTTGAAAAATCATCATTGTAGGAATACTCTGAATCCCATAACGCTGTGCGACTTCCGGATTTTGATCCACGTCAATTTTTATTACGCGTACCGCATCGCCCATCTCACTGGCAAAAGACTGTAAAATAGGCGCCTGAGCCTTGCAGGGGCCGCACCAGGTTGCAAAGAAATCGACCACCACGGGTCGGGGATCTTGAATGATCTGATCAAAACTTGCTTTCATCGATTGTCTTATTTTTTTTGTTCTGTTAGATAACGAATTGCAGTCAAAGCAGCCACTGTTCCATCTCCTACAGCGGTTGTAACCTGACGGTACAATTTATCAATATTATCTCCTGCTGAAAAAACACCGGGCACATTGGTCGATAAATCCGTACGAACCACAATTTCCTGGCGCTCATTCAGATCCAAACAACAATCAAAGCCTTCCGTGTTCGGAACATAACCAATAAAGATAAACACGCCATCGGTTTTAAACACCTCTGTCTCGCCCGTTTTCAACTGTTTAAGGTCAACGGATTGAAGGCTTTCTTCCCCGTGAAACGCGGTGATAACCGTTTCCATTCGAATATCAATTTTCGGATGATTTACCGCTTCCTCAATCGCATGCTGACTGGCTTGGAAGGCATCCAACATATGCACAATCGTGACCTTACTGGCATACTTCGTCAAAGAAACCGCTTCATCCAACGCCGAATTTCCTCCACCGACCACAACGATTTCTTTATCTGTAAAAAAATCCCCGTCACAAGTAGCACAATAGGAGATCCCTCTCCCTTTAAACTGAGCCTCTCCGGGCACACCCAGCGTACGTGATCGACCACCCGTCGCAAGAATCACGGCATCGGATTCAATCCGCGTACCATCGTCCAAAACAAAGGATTTGTTCAAAGGCATCAGTTCCATTTTTTGAATGCTCGCATTGGCGATGATCTCACAACCAAACGACTGGGCTTGTTTCTTCATAATATTGGCCAATTGGTATCCACTGATGCTTTCCACACCGGGATAATTGGCAATCTCATGGGTCAAGATCATCTGCCCCCCAACAGGCCCATCACTCAAAATCAACGTTTTTTGTCGAGCCCGAGACAAGTAGATGCCGGCGGTCAAACCCGCCGGACCTGCTCCAAGAACTACGACATCATACTTTTTATTCATGACGTTATTTTCCAAACTGTTCATCCAAAATGGCTGTAACTTGCGCTTTGCTTTGTATGCTGGAAGTTGCTTTTACGACTTTCCCATTCTTATAATAAATGGTAAAAGGAATGCCCATAAACCCACGTACTTCGGGAAGATTACGGATGACGTGTGCTTCCGGATTGTCAAACTCCATATCAAAAAAGGCAACGTTTGGATAGGTCGATTCCAATTCTTCAGCAATTCCATAAACAGGAATGCACATCGGACCCATACGACCGCAAATCACCATTACATTTTCGTTCTCTTTCAATACGTTGGCATGCTGAGCAGCCGATTCAATGTGTTTCAAATTTGTGTACAACATAATGTTCGTTTTTTTAGTGTATAATTATTCTTCTATATGAATTTCAAAAGACAAGGCAACGCCCGCTGACAACGTGGCAGAAACACCACAATAGGTTTTCTCAGACATCTCTACCGCTTTTCTCAACTTACTTTCATCCAAATTCTTTCCTTTAAAGTAATAATGAACCGTCATGGACGTGTAGCGTTTTGGGTGTTCCTCCTGAATCACGGATTCCACTTGAATGCGTAGTCCCTCAATGTCCACGCGCATCTTTTTTAGAATCACAACCACATCCATCCCGGTACATCCTGCGAGCGCAGCCGGCACCAGCGACTTGGGAGAAGGCCCGTTATCCTCACCTCCAAATTCCTTACCAGCATCCATGACGATTTTGTGATTGCCAATGGCTGTTTCAAACTGCATATTTCCCTGCCAGATTGTTTCCGTTGTATATTTCATCGCTGTTGTTTGTTTCGTTTATTTTGTATGGCAAAGATAGATTCCAATGGATATATTTTCCAAAAGAAAACAACTGAACCAAATCCGTTTTTGAGATGATGTATATCAGCTCAACACGTGTGATGATAATTCGTATATTTGTCGAGTCAAAATCCAACGTATGAAGCCGATTATAGAAACCGACCAACAGTTTATTTGTGAGATTCAGGCCGACTGCTTCCAATTGCTGTCTCCAGAAGAAGGCGAACGCATCCGGGCCGGTAAAACACAAGTATTGTTTCGAAAGGGAGATATGTTGACCAAACAGGCAGCGTTTTCTTCGTACATTTTATTCCTGCTCAAAGGGATTTGTAAAGTCTATCTTGAGGGAGCGGACAATCGCAGCTTCAACATCAATCTGACAGGCCCCGGTGAATTTCTGGGTTTGGATACCTTATATAATACACAGGCGACGTTTGCCTTTTCGACCATGGCGCTATCCGAATGCCAGGCCTTTTTGATTGACAAACAAACATTTGAAGAAATACTCCAACAGAATGTTCGTTTTGCCAACCATCTTTTCATTCGATACAGCACGCAATCGGAACAACTGACCGCGTTGTTAAAACAGCAATTGTTTCATCAAATGCCTGGGAAACTCGCTCAAACACTGTTATACTTGGAAGATTTTCGGGAACGTGAACCCGGCATCTTTCAGTTACTGACCCGCAAAGATTTGGGAGAATTCATTGGCAGTTCCACCGAAGGAACGATCAAATTGCTTAAATCCTTTGAACGGGAAGGTTTGATTGAATTAGACGACAAAGACATTCGAATACGCGCATTCGATCGCTTGCAGGACATTCGACAACATGGATGATGCAACACTTATAAACGCGTTTCTACAGGGAGACTCCACGGCATTTACCGAGTTGGTCCACCGATACCAGGACAAGGTCTTTCGAATTGCCATGGGCTATCTGCACAACCAAGAAGAAGCAGAAGACCTAAGTCAGGAAATCTTTATCGTGGTGTATCAATCCCTCCACCAATATAAAGGAGAAGCCGCTTTTTCAACGTGGTTGTATCGGGTTTCCATCAACACCACACTTCAACACCTTCGCAAAATAAAAAGACGCACTCTTTTTTTACGATTCTTAGGCAAAGAAGAAGAAGGAGCGGATCTGGTTTCCAATGAGGATCCAGAAAAAGATTTACTAAACAAAGAAGCCCAGAAACGCGTTAAAAGCATATTAAACCGCCTCCCAATCAATCAACGCACCGCATTCATTCTAAAACAATACGAGTCACTGAGTCAAAAGGAAATTGCCCGAATTATGAAAATCAGTGAAGGGGCGGTTGAAGCGCTTTTGCAACGGGCAAAAAAGAATTTAAAAAAAATACAACTTTGAGCGTAGGATTTCCATCGCAACAAGCATCTAACCAATAAAACCAACGAGAATGGATACGTTTCAACAAGAAAATGATCTTTTAAACGAATTGGATCGCGTGATCGATTGGGAAAAAACGCTTCGGCCGGAGCCGTTTCTTTCCACCCGGGTATGGTCACGAATTCAACGAATGGAAGAAGATCGTCGTTCGAGCTTTTTTGGCCAAAAAAGCTTGCGCCCCGTCTTGATGGGCGTATCCCTAGTCTTTGTGATGTTTACAGGCATCTATTTGGGGAGTTTGATGCAAACCGACGTATCGACCGGTGAGGTTCCGATTCCTATAGAACTTTCCTTGCTCAACGACGCAAAAATGGAATCCATTTATCTATTGACGCAAGAATAAAACTATGCAAAAATCGGGACATCAATCGGGAATGATTTGGGCCATTGTGCTACTGGCGGTAATGAACGTTGCGACACTTTTGAGTATTTTTTATCATACTCAAACATCGGCGCAGGAACAATCGGCAGTTGTCTTTCGGTCATCGGATACTGCATCCACCAACTTAAATGGACGTTTCTATCGTACACATCTAAACTTGGACGATCAGCAAATGGAGCTTTTCAGAAGCATCAACCGCAGTTTTCGTTACGACGCCAAACGCATTAGCCTGCAATTGGAACAACTTCGAACGAGTATGTTGGAAGAAATGAGCAAGAAGAAAAGTGATACCATTCGCCTAGATTTGTTGTCGGATTCAATCGGTCATCTGCATGCTGAATTAAAACATTCAACCTACAGGTATTACCTTGAAATGCAGTCCATCTGCAACGACGAACAACAGGCAAAACTCAAGGATATCTTTCGTGCATTATTCACCAAAGAGACCACAGGAGGATTGTCGTTTGAGCGAAAAGGACCGGAGTTGGTTGAGCGTAACAATCATTAAAAAAAAACAAGTATGAAAGCAAAATGGATATTCATCGGAATCGCAGCATTTACGTTATCGGCGTATACATCTGCTCAGACTGAAAACACAGTAAGCACACAAACAAGCAAACGTAGCAGCACATACGTGGATGCAAACAAGGACGGAGTTTGTGACAACCTCAATGCCGAAGGTCAAGGTTTGCGTCAAGGCAACCGAGACGGCAAAGGGAAAAATGCTACAGCAAACAAAGGTCAAGGTTTGCGTCAGGGCAACCGCGATGGCAAAGGTAACCAAGCCGGCCTTCGCAAAAGAGATGGTAGTTGTAGAAAATAAACAAAAAATAAGATTGGGATGGTATGGGATACGCCTGTACCATCCTTTCATATACAATTATCTGTATGGTTCGCTTCATGCTTCGATTGATTAAACGCCTCCTTGTGGGGCTGTTCGCTATGAGCATACTCAGTGTCGTAGCATTTCGATTTATACCCGTTCCATTTACACCCTTAATGGTGATGCGCAGCATTCAATCCCTGTTGGATGGGGAAAAGCCCACCTGGAAATACGACTGGGTTTCCGACAAACACATTTCCAAACACCTCAAACGTGCCGTTGTGGCTTCTGAGGACCAGCGATTCTTTGAGCATTGGGGCTTCGACCTACACGAAATCAAAAAAGCCACCAAAGAAAACGAACGCAGAAAAAAGCCCAGGGGAGCCAGTACCATCAGCCAGCAAACCGCCAAAAATGTATTTCTCTGGCCTGCCTCATCTTGGTTTCGCAAAGGCTTGGAGGTGTACTTTACAGCCTTAATCGAACTCTTTTGGAGCAAAGACCGCATTCTGGAAGTGTATCTAAATGTAATCGAAACAGGCCCCGGTATCTACGGCGCCGAAGCAGTAGCAAACGCACATTTTAAAACATCCGCCTCAAAACTGACACGAGTCCAGTCCGCACGCATCGCAGCCACACTCCCCAACCCCATACGATTCAGCTCCAAACACCCGTCGGCCTACATTATAAAGCGTCAAGGTCAGATTTTAAAGCAAATGCAAAACATTGCATGGCCAAGCGATCGTTAGCCTTTTGGAATGCCGGGAAATAAAATGTGAAAGGCTGTTCCTTTGCCCAATTCGCTTTCGACCGTTATGCTACCCCCGTGTCGTTCGGCAAATTCCTTGCATAAGAGCAAGCCCAAGCCGGAGCCTTCTTCATCGTCGGTGCCTCGTGTGGTAAACTGCTCCGAAAGAATCCAGAGTTTCTGCTGATTCTCCCGACTGATGCCCACCCCCTCGTCCTGTACAGAAAGCAATACCCCATCCGGTCTGGCCTGCGCACGGATAAAAATTTGACCTCCCCGATGTGAGAACTTGATCGCGTTGGTAATCAAATTGCGCAGAATCATATTGACCATTTGCTCGTCGGCATACACTTCCAAATCGGAAGGTATCTCACGCATCAGTTTAATCTGCTTTTTGTTTGCCTGTGCCGTCAGCACAAACAAACTCTCAGAAACCAACTGTTCCAATGGCAAATGATCCGGCTGATAACGAATGCGCCCCAACTGAACACGGGACCAGGTCAGCAAATCCTCCAACAAGTCGTAGGTCTTGTGCACCGTCTTATGAATGATGGTCAACTGCTCGTTCACCTGTTCCTCATTCAACTCCTTATAACTTTCCAAAAGAATGTCAGAAAAACCCATCAGTATCTGAAACGGATTCTTCAAATCGTGCGCAATCACCGAAAGAAACTTATCTTTGGTCGCATTGGCTTCCTTTAAAACACTTAGGGTTCGTTCCAGCTCTTTCTTTTCCTTTAGGACATCGCGCTGCAGATGAATGATCTCCTGATTCATGTGACGCATCGCATCGTTTTGCTGCTCCAATTGCTGCACATCGGCACCGCCCAAAATAAGCAATTGTTGATTCTTACGAAAGACGTTTACCAGAATGGACACATCTTCGTTGGTTCCTTTGCCAATCGTCATAAATCCGCCATAGACATAACTGCCTTTGCCCTTCAAACGCTTCAACGTTTCAAAATTCGGATTGACAAAACAATCCTTCGGCTGTTCACAAACCAAGAGTTTGAGTAAAGCCGGATTGGCGCGAATTAAATCTCCATCCTGAGAAAACAAACCGGCATACACGTAATTTCCGGCATCCAGTGTTCCAATAATCTCGTCCGTCCATTCGTGAAAGACGTGCTTCATAAGCTGTTTTTGATTAAATCATCCAACATCACCAGGTCCTTTAAATACATAACACGATTGTCCAGCAAAAGTTCCCGAGCACCTACACGACTCAAAGCCTGCCCTCCGATCAAAATAGGAAGATCGGAGAAAACGGTTCGAACCTGAGTAATGGTGGCCTGCATCGCTGGTACATTCTTGGACAAGGCTGCCGACAAGGCCAACACATCCGGTTGATGATTCTGTAAAAAATCAAGCAAATCACTGGCCGGCGTATTTGCCCCCACCATCAGCGTGTTCCATTGATTCATTTCAAACACATCCGAAACCATTTTACAGCCGATTTCATGCTGTTCTCCAGGCACACAGGCCACCACTACGGTTTTCCCTTCTTGCTCCATGGCTTGAATCAACGGATACAAATCATTTAACAACACTTCGGTCAACATGGAGGCCATATGCTCGGTAGCAACGCTCACCCGGCCCTGTTCCCATTCCTGCCCAACCCGATACAAGCTACTTTTAAACACTTCTTCATACAACGCTTTCAGATCCCCCAACTCCGACAACAACTCGTTTGCCAACCGGGAGGCTTCCATTCGTTTCCCATTCGTAATCGCCGTATAAAAGGCTTCTTTTTGTGTTTCGATGTTCATTGTTGTATATTTAGGCGTTCTTTTCAAATTTACAATTAAATACCATTCAAATGGATGCGCTCAACTCTTTTTTTCAATCCGCACAGAACCAATCGGTCAAAACACGCATTCAAGCGCTGAAATCGTTAAAATCGACCCTAAAAACACACGAAGGACGTTTGTTGGACGCCTTGGCCATTGATTTGGGCAAATCGCCCGAAGAAGCCTGGTTGAGTGAAGTGGCCATTGTCTACGAAGAATTAAACCATCACATTCGAATGCTTAAAAAATGGAGCAAACCTCAAAAACGTCCAAGCGGTTTGCTCTTGTTCCCATCCAAAAGCACCCTGCGTTCGGAACCCTACGGTGTTGTTCTCATCATTGCTCCCTGGAATTATCCGGTCCAACTCTTATTGGATCCACTGATTGGCGCCGTTTCGGCCGGTAATTGCGTCGTAGCAAAACCCTCCAGTCAGACACCCAACGTTGCCCACGTTCTGAACGAAATCCTAACAACAGCGTTTCAACCAAGTCATGTGACCTGCATCCAATACACGCGTGAGGAAATGAATGCCGTACTGGATCTACCCTTTGATTACATCTTTTTTACCGGTGGATACGCGGCCGGCAAACACATACTAAAAAAAGCGAGCCAACACCTGACACCGGTCACCCTGGAGTTGGGGGGCAAAAGCCCTTGCATCGTACACAAATCCTGCAACATAGACACTGCCGTCAAACGGATTCTGTTTGGAAAGGCCATCAACTGCGGACAAACCTGTATTGCACCGGACTATCTATTGGTGCACCGTGACTGCAAAGAGGCACTGATTGATGGATTGAAAAAACGAATAAAGATCCTGTACGGATCGGATGCCAGACAAAGCCCTTTTTGGGGCAAGATCATCTCCGAAAAAACAACGCTAGACCTCGCCGAACGATTGAAAGAATCGGGTGGAAACATACTGCACGGAGGACGGTATGATGCAAGTGAACGATTCATGGAACTTACGCTGATTGAACATCCCGATTTGAACAGTCGACTCATGAGAGAAGAAATCTTCGGCCCCATTCTTCCCATTCTTTACTATGATCAATTGGAAGAAGTTCTCGATTTCGTCCATCAGCGTCCAAAACCCTTGGCTCTCTACTTCTTTGGTAGCAAGTCCGATGCAGAAACCATCTTAAAGAACACCTCTTCCGGTGGTGCATGCGTCAACGATTGTCTGATGCACGTCGTCAACAAAGATTTGCCCTTCGGAGGCGTAGGTCCTAGTGGAATGGGCAAATACCATGGATACACCAGTTTTCAAACGTTCAGTCACCAAAAAGCCGTCGTCCATTCAAGTACAAAATGGGATCTGCCGACCAAGTATCCCCCTTACCCTTTCATTTCAATAGTAAGAAAATTATTAAGATGATAATCTTTATTTACGAAACGGTAACTCTACAAAGAATGTACTGCCTTTTCCTACAACCGACTCAGCCCAAATTCTCCCACTCAGTATCTCAACAAACTCCTGACAAATCATCAACCCCAATCCGGAACTCGATTCTCCTTCCGTTCCGTTTCGGCCCTTGTGTTCATCAAAGATAAATAACTTTGACATAATTTCTGAAGGTATACCAATACCCGTATCTTCGATTGACAAAAGCAACAAAGAAGAATGCTCCTCTGAAATACGAATACGAATTATCCCACCCTGAGGAGTAAACTTTACCGCATTGCTAAAAAGATTTCGAAACAGCGTTTCCAATATACGTACATCGATAGAAATCGTCTCTTTGATTTCAATTGTAGACTCAACAACTATGCTCTTATTTTTTAATTTATCTTCAAATAGGAATAGCTGTTGACCAATGAAATACTCAAAGCTTACATCCATCGGTCTTGGAATAATTACACCTCGTTGAAGTCTAGACCAGTCTAACAAATTCTGCAACAACTCTAATGTACTTTTCGCTTGTTGATTGAGCACATGTGCATAGGTTCGAAGTTCATCCGAAGACAACGACATTTCTGGATCACACATAATATCAGTGAATCCAATAAATGTATTAAACGGGCTACGTAAATCATGAGCAATAACAGAGAAGAGTTTATCTTTTGTTCTATTTATTTCTCTAAGTCCATCCGCTTTATTTTTAAGATCTTTCTCCATTTTTATTCTCTCAATCGAGTCTGCCATCATCAAACCAAGCACTTGTAACAAATCCTTTTCTGCATCATTAAAAATCCGTGTATTACGGCTTATACTTAGCCCTATAAAACCCAGAATCTTATAATGTCCTAATATGGGAACCATCAGTAGTGATTTTGATTGATCATCGTTCATCCATTTTTTTAGACTATCAGATCCGACGAACGTGTCCACATCTTCAACAATGATTATTGACTCATTAAAAACTAAACGTTTAAAATCAGAAAAGTCTTGTAAACGTAGTTGCTGAAATCTCTTCATAACTGAAATAGAATCACTCTGCTTCCATTCATGAGTCATTGTTAGTTCATCCCCGTCATCTCCTAATCTGAAAACAAAGGATCTATCCATATTTAGGACTCTCCCTAAAGTTAATAACATCACATCTATCTTTGAATCAAAAGTCTTTGCATCAGATTGAATAAATTTAAATGCTGTTTCAGCGAGCAGGCGATGAAGCTGAGATGTATAGTTCGCATCTTTCTCCAACTTCTTCCGTTCATCAACATTGTGCAGCGTTCCAATTAAGACCTCTTCACCTTGTTCATAAACCACCTGACAACTGTGTTCCACCCAGATATAACTCCCATCGAAACGCCTCAGTTGTAATTCACAGGAAGTTCCGGAATTCTGATTCCTACGCACCTCATCTACGTATTTTTCCAAACGGACAAAATGATCCGGATGAATAAAATACTCCAAACACAACTGCTTCCAGTCACCACGCTCACTCCCCGTCCACAACAAGAGGGTATCGTTTACAACCCGTATCCGCCGATTGACCATTTCATAAATGCCCACAGTCGCCGAATCAATCAATAATCGAAAACGGGATTCGCTACGAGTAACACGTGCCATCATTTTCCGATCATCGGTAACATCTCTTGCTACGGCATAGACATTCCCCTTTTGCATGCCGGGAAAAGATCGCCAGGACAAACGACGATACGAACCATCCTTGCATCGGTACCGGTTCTCGAACTCGTAGACCACGGCTCCGTGTACAATCTGATCGTGCACATCCTCAGTTCTGCCTACATCCTCCAGATGCAACAACTCAACAAAGCGCGTACCCAGCAATTCCGATTCAGACCAACCCAACACCTTCTCCCAGGCAGGGTTGATGCTCAGTAACGTTTCATTCTGGTTGGTTACGCAGTGCAGATCCAGTGAGTGTTTGTAGAACAAATCCGAACGATACAAGCGTTCATCCAATTTCGCACGATTCTGAAAAATAATGTACAAATAGACACACAGGACAAAATGAACCAGAAAAAAGATGATCGTAAAATACATCGGCTGTTGCATCACATACAAGCCGAGATAGCCCAAAACGCTCACCAGCCCCAACACGAGATAATAGGGCAAGAGATAGTGCCAAGTATCACGATAGGATCGAAAATAAAACACTAAAAACGGAAACGTCAACGTCCAAAGGACGCCGGCTCCTTGGGTGCCACCCGAATAATACATGTATACAAAGTCAACGGCAGCAATTAACAAGACTCCCGCTGAAGAACGTCTGAAATCTTTGGTTCGTTTGTAATAAAAAAACAACGACCACATTGCGAATAAAAAAAGGATTAAGATAGTAGCCAAATTATATAGTGCATTGATCAAATTGATTGGAATGATCAATACAGTAATCAACGTCATTAATACAGCGAGCTTTTTAAAAATCGCATCGTCTTTTGCAAAGGCGCCGTTGTGATTATCAATGTACATAGACTCTTATTTAAGTTGCTTGGCTTGTTCCTTTATTTTGTTTTCTGCTTCCTCCTGTAATTCGTCCGCTTTCTTTCGAGCTTCCTGTATCAACAGATCGGCAGACTTTTGGGCAGCGGCCTTAACAATTGGGTTCTTTGCTTTATCAACCAAGGATTGACCTTCCTTTTCCGCCTGTTCGATCAATCTTTCACCGGACAATCGTGCTTGCTCCCTAAGTTTTTTTGCCTGCAGCTCCAATTCCGCTTGTGCTTTAGCTTTAATGCTATCCACTGGAACGCCAACAGATTTTTCGATCAGACTGCTTACGGCAGATTGTGCCATCGCCCTGGTATCCAGTTTAACTTCAGGTTTCCGGAACGAACCCAACAACTGGCCCTTCAATTGGCTCAAACCAAATGCATTGTTGCCATCGGGCAACTGAAAGGTCAAATCGTACGACAGCTGTTGATCCAGACCGGCAGAGCCGGATAAAAGCAGGCTGGACTTGCCCAATGGTAGTTTGATGCCCGGCGTGTTCAATCGGCCGTTCTCAATATGGAAAGGCAAACGTATATCCTTCAACGACAAGACATTCAATGCCTCATTTTTAAACACTTCGGCCAAAACTTCAAAGGCCTTTACGCCACTTATTTGAACGTTTGAAGCATTCAAACTTCCCGCACCCAACAGGCTGGACAAATCGGGATTGAACTGCGCATCAAACAGGCTGGCAAAATCCCCTTTCATCGAAAATTCACCCTGTGTCCGTTCAAAAATCGGCACCAACGTCCGAATGCTCACAAAGGTTTTGAACACTTCCGAAAATTGCACATTGGTCAAATCCACGTGCATCTTCATGTCGGGTTGTGCACCCTCTGGCCACTCGTAACTGCCCGTGAGCCCCATTCTACCCCCCAATGCCTTTGCCGACAAATCCTCTATCTGCAATTTTCCATCCTTGATGAGCATGTTGGCCACAGCCTGCTTCATTTGCAATTGATCAAACCAGACCTCTCCTCCACGGGCATTTAGTGTCAAATCCAGATTGCGAGGTATTTTTATCGCCTGCAACTGTGCGGTATCGGACTCCTCAACAACCGTTGAATCCGACATAAAATCATTCAAATTCAAGTAATCGGACTGAACCGTCAATACGCCCCTGAGGGTTTGATCTTTCATCAACCAAGGCAAAACGTTCTGAAGATTTCCGGTGGCATTCAGGTCGTTGTCTCCTATTTTTACATCCAAAGCATCCAACCAAACCGACTGAGGACTCAAACGCATGGCTGCGTGATTGATCCACACATCCGGCATATCCGGCACTTGTATCTGAAATTGTTCCGCACTGAATCGTCCGGTCGCTTCAAACAAATCGTACTGTTCGTTCTCCAAATAAGACATTTTTCCGGCTACAGAGACATCCATATCCGTCGTACCACTCAATCGCATCCCCTCCTCCAGCGGATAGACGTCCTTCACTTTACTCAAATTCATCCTCCCTTGAGCGGCCGCACTCAAATCGGGATCGGATATCGGTGTTTTCAATTGCAAAGTCAGATCCATGGGCTGACCGGCCATTTCCAAATGGAAACGCGAAACATTCACTTGAGTAGCATCCAAGTCGCCACCCGGACTGAATACATGCGCTGCAATACCAATTTGATCCACCGATGCGGGAAGAGACGGATATCGGAAGGAGCCATTTTCCACATTCAATCGTAGATCAAACGCAGGATAAAGACGATCCGTCATCGTACCCTTGACCGTTGCTGTTAGCTGAACCACACCATCGGCCTGTAAATCCGCGAATTCTTTTTGATACAACACGGGAACCAGCGAAAGCAATTGTTTGAAGGTGATATCCTGCGTCAATAGATTCAAATCAAACAACATATGGAAAGTATCCGGCATGGAAAAGCCGCCATCCAACGCCAAATGCATTTCATTAAGAATGAACCGATTGTCCTTGAACACAAACGACATATCATCCAAATTTGCTGACAAATTCATGTCTGCCTCCAATCGGGCATCCTGCAACAAGGACATCCCATCCATCGCAACACTCAGTTGACCCAATAGGGTTTCCAACAGCACATCCGAGGTAGATGCGGAGAAATCACCCGTCAATTTTCCACTCCAATCGCGCACCCGGACATCGATGTTGGATGCTGCATCCTCGTATCGCAAGCTTCCATCGCGAATACGCAACGAGGTTAATTGAATGCGCATCTCACTTGATTCGGAATCGGCTTCCGACTCAACCGTTTCCGCTTTCATAATATCCCAATTGGGCGTTCCATCCGCCAATACTTTTGCATGCATCCGAGGTGCATCCAATAAAATACCCTTTAGCCGGATTCCATCCTCACCCAATACACTGAATAAATCCAACGTCAAACCGATATTTTTCGCCTGTACAAGTGTATCCAGGGCAAACGAATCCAGCCCGACGACACAAAGATTGGGTAAATCGACACGAAGATCCGGAAAGCTCTTAAGCAGACTGACTTTTACGGGATCAAATTGAACCGTTGCGTGCACTTGCTCATCGATTTTCTTTTGTATAAACGGATAAACCTTTCCTTTGAGCACCAAGGGCATCAAAAAAATCAGCAACAGGAACATTGCTGCCAGAATCAGCAGGCTTCGACGAACTATTTTCATATCCTATCTGTTAACGTATCTAAATAGCCAAATATACAAAATAATAGACGCATACCGTATGAAAGTTGCCGTTTTTAGCACAAAATCCTATGATCGCGAATACTTGGATAAGTATCTCCAAGAAAAACATACCGTTGAGTATTTCGAATCCGCTCTCAAGCAGCGTACGGTTGGACTGACCAACGGTTTTGATGCCGTTTGTGTGTTTGTCAACGACACCTTGGATGCAGAGGTCATCAAACGAATATCCGAAAACGGAGTCCGCCTGATTGTCTTGCGATGCGCCGGCTTCAACAACGTTGACCTGGAAGCCGCCCGCGAATACGGCATGCGCGTTCTTCGTGTCCCTGCCTACTCTCCACATGCGGTAGCAGAACATGCCGTTGCCCTGATTATGACCCTTAACCGCAAAACGCATAAAGCATACAACCGTGTTCGTGAAGGAAACTTTTCCATCGAACGCCTAACCGGCTTCGAACTCAGTGGCAAAACCGTTGGTGTAATCGGAACCGGGCGTATCGGTAAGATCTTTGCAGAAATCATGCGCGGATTTGGTTGTCAGATCATCGCACACGATGCCTACATCAACGCCGATCTAGAAAAACAGGGTGTTCAATATATGGATATGGAAACGGTGTTCAAACAATCCGACATCCTCTCGCTTCACTGCCCATTGACCCCAGAAACGCACCATATGATCAATGCAGAGAGTTTGTTAAAAATGAAAAAAGGAGTTATGTTGATCAATACCAGTAGAGGCAAACTGATTGACACCAACGCCGCCATTCAATCACTAAAAGACGGACATTTGGGCTATATGGGACTGGATGTCTACGAACAGGAAGAGGCCCTCTTTTTTAAGGACCTCTCGGAAATCATCATTCGAGACGATAAAATAGCCCGCTTAATGACCTTTCATAACGTGCTGATTACGGCTCATCAGGCCTATTTTACCGACAATGCACTTGATCAGATTGCAAAAACAACCTGCAAAAACATCGATGATTTTTGCGCCGGCAGCATTCAAAAGGAAAACGAGGTTACAGCCGAACGGGTCTTAGGATGAGGCGATTATATATGCGCAACAAACCGTTTCACGCTGTTCAACCCAAACCCTGCATCCTTGACGTTTTAACTGATCCAGTATTGGAGCGGGTACAAATTCATTGAGAAGGCACAAACCTTCTCCGGTTTTCAATTGAGCAGCCTGTTCCAAAATGCGTTTCATCGGTGATCTTCCGGCAGACAAATCGGTACGGACATCCAGTTCGATCCAACGGATGTCGGCTGAGACCCAGCCGGGTTTTGCTTCCAAAGATGCCGCCACTCGCTCTACAGCGTTTTCATCCAGGGGTAAATCCGCTGCTTTTCTCAACATCCGCAAGACATAGTCGGGTTCGAGACCGGCTATGCTTGCTGCTTGCTGTACGGAAGTCACTTTGGTTACGGTACGTCTGAGTATGGGGTTCTTTAGTTTCTCAAACTGAGGAGAAAGCCCAAAAAAGACCTCCTCCAACGCAGGGTAATCGCGCAACAGGTCACTGATGCGTGTTTGTAGGTGAATCGGTTCAAGCGTACCCATGGATCAGTTGTTCTTCTCGCTCACATACGAGAGCAGTCGCTGATCTCCCTGAAGTTGGCGTATCTCGGTTGCATCCTGCGTAAATTCGACAATGCCCAAATATTCACCCTCGGGACTGCGCAGGGCTACGTATTCGATGTAGATAAACCTTCCCCGGAAATTGGAAATCCAAAAAACGGCCTTGTTTTCTTTTCCACTTTTAAAATCATCCATGATCTGTTGGACAATGTGTACGCTTCCCGGAGGATGACACAAACGCACGTCCCGTCCCAATACGGCACGACTCCTTGGAAAAACCCGTTTGGTTCCGTGTGAGAAAAATTTGACTTTATCGTGTTTGTCAACCACCGTCAATTCTATGGGGATGGCTTCAAACATGGCTTCCAGTTCGTTGTTTTCAAAACTACCCGTACCGATCATGATTCCACTGGAGGGTTTGTATTGAATGTCGGAAACATCCACCGATTCCGGTTTCCAGCTGTGTTCCGGATCGTATAAACAATAGCCAAACTGAGGTGTTTCAACCAGAATGCGATACCACTCCGTCTCACTCAATGCATCCATTGACATGGGGAATAGTATCTCTTCTTCCTTCATAATCATACTTTCAACTGCCTCAATGGCCGGTTTGATGAGAAAATCAATCAGTGTACCCAATTCGGCATGGTCTACCCCCTTGCTGTCCAAGGCTTCGTGTACGTTTTTCAGTTGCTCCCGTATCTCATCATGCTTGCCCCACATCACGGTAGGCGGTCCGGTGATGCCCTTCTTCTCGAGTGGAGTAAACAACAGATACTCCTTTCGTAAATAGTGTTTATCAACGTCTGAGACAAGATTAAACTGTGCCTTCAAACGAATCAAGAAGGCAGTGACTTCGTCCTTTTTTAGATCACGGTAATCCAACAGGATGTTTCGAATCTCAGACAAAACCGTTTGCAGCGCCTCATTCTCCATTTTAAACGTATGTAAGGGATGCCCCAAAGGGATCGCTTGTGCACCGGAAGTATCGATACTTCCGTCCAAAACCATCGAATGGATGTCACAAAATTGGAGTACTTCTTCTGCAGGCAATCCTTCTGCGATCAATTCTTGCTCTACTTCAACCACATCGTTGTAGGGGATTTTTTGCAATAGCCCAACCAATTGACTTCGTAAGGTCTCGGCTGCGGTGCCTTGGTGTATCTGAAGAATCAGGTGTTTGAGCATTTCTTTGCGCTGCTCGCTGTTGTTTATCAATTCACTCATACGGGTATGTTGTTTGTTTTTGATAGAACAACACAGACGGATCATTTGTTCATGTAAAAAGACATTTTTCTCTTTTGATGAATTCCATGCATTTGTTTGTTTTATATCAAATATATTGCGAAATTTGTAGCTAGCTGTTATTCCTTAATTCAATATATGGAGGCGTTTATAATTTTAGGGCTCATTTTACTAAACGGTGCCTTTGCACTTTCAGAAATGGCATTAATTTCCATGAAGAAGGTTCGATTGGAAACCGAGGCCAAAAAAGGCGACAAACGAGCAGAGCGAGCCCTGCAACTGGCTGATAAACCGGACAAGTTTCTATCAACCATCCAGATAGGCATCACCAGTATCGGCATCTTAACCGGTTTATTCAGTGGATCCAGCGTAGCCGAATGGTTCACAATTCTGTTATCAAAGATACCCTTCCTGGAACCCTACTCGTATTCCATATCCGTCACCTTTATCGTCGTCCTCGTTACGTTTCTCAGTCTGATTTTTGGAGAGTTGGTACCCAAACGCATTGCGCTCAACAATCCTGAAGTCATGGCCAAATGGGCTGCCGGACCGATGAATGCCATCAGTTGGATTGCAACACCATTTGTCTGGTTGCTTTCTACCAGCACCCAAGGCGTCATGAAACTCTTTGGCATCGATGGGAAAATACCGTCCAAAGTCACGGAAGAAGAGATTAAGGCCCTGCTGCAAGATGGAACCAACGACGGCGAAATACAAATTGTTGAACACGATATAGTAGAACGCGTCTTCAATCTGGGCGATCGGGATGTCAATTCCCTGATGACCCATCGCAACGATTTGGTTTGGTTGGATTTGGAAGACTCCATCGACGAAATCCGAAAGATCATCACCGAACATGTGCACATCGTATACCCGGTGGCAATGGAGCAGATTGATGAAATCAACGGCGTTGTTTTTCTCAAAGATTTTTTTGCAGATTTCAATCAACCAGACTTCAATATACGCAATTACGTAAAACCGGCTCAATTTGTTCCCGAATCCATGAGTGCCTACAATGCGTTGGATTTGTTTCGTAGAACACAGCTTTTTTACGCCATTGTAACCGATGAATTCGGCAGCGTCCAGGGCATCATCACCATCAACGACCTTATGGAAGCCCTGCTGGGTACCATCGTTGAACCCGACGAACACGACGAACAAATCCTCGAACGCGAAGACGGAACCTGGCTGGTAGACGGGCAGTATTCGTTCTACGATTTTCTGGCCTACTTCGATATGGAAGAATACTATCCGGAACATGACTTCAACACCCTAAGCGGACTCATTCTGGACATCCTAGAGCATATCCCCGTTGAAACAGAGAAGTTGCAATGGCAAAACTTCGAGATGGAAATCATGGATATGGATGCAGCCCGTATTGACAAAGTTTTGGTACGAAAACTTGAGACTCCGACAGAATCCTAGTTTTTGATGGATTTCATTTGTTTTTAGCAAAACAAAAATGTATTTTTGTCTACAAATTGGCGCAAAATGACGGAGGAGCAACGCAAATCATTGTCAAAGTTTGAAACCCGCGTACGGCAATTAATGTTGCTGTGTGAGGATTTAAAAAAAGACAACCAGTTGCTTACCAAGGAATTGGAAGCAAACAGACGTGCATTGCTTGATGCTGAAAGGCAGATTCAGGAAGCGAGCGCCAAATTCGAAAGTCTAAAACTAGCCAAAATGCTCTCCTTTGAAAGGACAGATGTACAAACGGCTCAGCGCAGGCTTTCGGGATTAGTGCGGGAGATAGACAAATGCATTGAACTTATGAAAAATTAAGGACAATGGATCATACATTTACGATCAATCTACTGATAGCAGACAAGTATTACCCTTTGAAGATCAAACGATCGGAAGAGGAATTGGTACGCAAAGCTGCACGATTGATCAACGACAGAATAGCTCAATACCGGAACCGTTTCAACATGGAAACCTCCGGATTGGAGACCAAGGACCTACTAGCCATGGCAGCATGCCAGATAGCCCTTATGGCTCTAAAAGCCGAGGATGTGTCTGACAGCAGTCCCTACCAGGAATGTGTAGAACGGCTGGATGAAGAATTGGAAGCTTTTTTGAGACGATAGTCTTGTAAAAGAGGAATCAGAACGCACAAAATCCAATTGGGTCATTCCAATTGAATGATACGTGTGTTCTTTTTTTATATATACAATTAAAACGTAACAACATGCAATGGATACTGTACGTAGGGCTGTTTGTACTGGGAGGTCTTTTGACCTGGATCGGTACACGCTTTGTTTTCAATGCCCACTACCGCAACCGGATAAAGGAAGCCGAAGCTGAATCTGAAGTAATCAAGAAAAACAAAATGCTGGAGGTGAAAGAAAAATTCCTTTCACTCAAAGCCGATCTTGAGAAACAAGTAAATCAACGCAATGCAAAAATTCAGGCAACCGAGTCCAAATTAAAACAACGCGAGATGCAGTTGAATCAACGCAACGACGAGATTCAACGCAAAAAGAATGAACTTACTTCGTTGCGCGACAATCTGGATAGTCAAAAGGAAATGCTTGAAAAACGTCAGGCAGAGCTGGACAAAATCCACAAACAGGCTGTTGAAAAACTGGAGATACTATCCGGGCTTTCGGCAGACGAAGCCAAGGAGCGTTTGGTTGAATCACTCAAAGAAGAAGCCAAAACGCAAGCAGCCTCCTACATCAACGAGATCATGGACGATGCCAAAATGCAGGCCAACAAAGAAGCCAAACGCATTGTGGTTCAAACCATACAACGTGTTGCGACTGAAACGGCCATCGAAAATGCCGTTACGGTGTTCCACATCGACTCCGATGAAATCAAAGGACGCATCATCGGACGGGAAGGCAGAAACATCCGTGCCCTTGAAGCAGCAACCGGGATTGAAATCATTGTTGACGATACTCCGGAAGCCATCGTTCTTTCCGGATTCGACCCTGTACGCCGTGAGATTGCCCGCCTGGCCTTACACCAATTGGTCACCGACGGACGCATTCACCCTGCCCGCATCGAAGAAGTCGTCACCAAAGTGCGCAAGCAAGTAGAAGAAGAAATCCTCGAAACCGGAAAACGAACCACCATTGATTTGGGTATCCACGGCTTACACCCGGAACTCATTCGTATGATTGGACGTATGAAATACCGCTCCAGCTACGGTCAAAACCTCCTTCAGCATGCCAGAGAAACAGCCAATCTGTGTGCAACCATGGCCTCAGAACTGGGACTGAATCCCAAGAAAGCACGACGTGCAGGGCTGCTACACGACATCGGCAAAGTGCCCGACGACGAACCGGAATTGCCCCACGCACTGCTCGGCATGAAGCTGGCAGAAAAATACAAGGAAAAACCCGAGATTTGCAACGCCATCGGTGCGCACCACGACGAATGCGAAATGACTTCGCTTCTGGCTCCCATTGTGCAGGTATGTGACGCCATATCCGGCGCTCGCCCCGGCGCTCGTCGCGAAATCGTTGAAGCCTACATCAAACGTTTGAATGACTTGGAGCAAATGGCCATGTCTTATCCCGGCGTATTAAAAACCTACGCCATTCAAGCCGGACGCGAACTGCGTGTCATTGTAGGAGCGGATAAGATTGACGACAAAGATACCGAACGCTTGTCTAACGACATTGCGAAAAAAATCCAAGACGAGATGACGTATCCCGGTCAAGTAAAAATTACGGTAATCCGTGAAACTAGAGCCGTAAGTTACGCGAAATAACACGAATTTTTCGTATATTTGTGCCGTTGTTCGCCTTCAGCGTTCAACGGCATCTTTATTTTAGGGGATGTTTGGTTTTGACAGCGGTTAGAACAGGTATGTAAGCATGCAGTGCTTTGGTTATACGCACTTTAATATCAGAACCAGAACCATAACTGGCGAAAACAATTACGCTCTCGCTGCTTAATCGAATCACAGTAGATTTAAGCTTAATCCCTGCAACAGTTGCGGGGACGTCACATCACCCCAAGCTCACGTCCTGAAGCTGAATGGAATCGGTGGTGCAGTAATATCGGGAATAGGAAGCAGCAGGTCCAGGGTTGTTTCTGAAATAAATGGAATAAGGTCGCAATAGGTGGCTTCGGTCCGGTTTCGACTCGAAAATTTAGGCGAAGATAAGCATGTAGAAAGCGTATTGGTTTACTGTTTGGACGAGGGTTCGACTCCCTCCATCTCCACCGAATCCCATGGATTGCGCTACGCATCCATGGGATTTTTTTTATTCACTTCATCGTGCATACGCCACTGCTTTATTTAACCAGTTGTTGAATTCCACCGTTTTTGCAAAGGAAGTCATCGTCTGCTCCAACAAATCATCCGCCAACACCGCTTCCTCCCTCAACGGCTTATTTAGAATAAAGTGACGCATTTTTAGGTATTCCGCCCATGGACTATCGACCGGAAAACCTCTCGGCACGCGCTTTAACGAAGCTTCGGTTTCTAATTGGAATCCGCCAGCCTTGTGAACAACCGCTTCAAAACCCGCCCCATCCATCAAAATGGCTTCTCGAACACTTTTCAAAATCGCTGGATCCGGTCCGTATATTCCTGAATCCAACTGATGTCCCATCAAATAACGACCGTCACTTGCCTCTAAATGAAAATAATAGCCTGCATAGCCGGACTTTCGTCCAAAGGGAGCGATAAAAGCACTCATATGCGTTTTATACGGTCGCTTATCCGGAGAAAATCGAAGATCCCGATTCAAGCGAAACATACAATCTTGCACACGCAATCCCCGAACGGATGGATCCAACACGGAAAGTCCGTCAATCAGTTGCTGCACAAAGCTTGAAAACGTCAGCCGAACAGACTCATAATGAGACCGATGCGCATCAAACCACTCCTTACTATTATTCTTCTGCAATTCGTTTAAAAAGGTCAAAACCTGTTTCATATTCCATTTTTCTGCAAAAACATGTTAAAAAACATATTTTTTGGTTCATATATTTTTTTATTCCAAAAACCGCCCGTATATTTGCACTGTGTTTTTCATGGTATTAGATTTAAGGTTAAGGAAGATTGGTTGTCGTGAGACAACCTTCTTTTTTTTAAGGCCACCGCAAGGTGGCTTTTATTTTTTACCCCCCGTAATCCCAGCCAGCCCCAACCCAAACAACGCAAAATCATAGCGAACCGGATCAGACGGGTCAAAACCCCGCAATTTCGCAGTCAGCTCTTCAACCGCTTTTCGATCATTTTGCCTGCGTTGTAGCAAACCCAGCGCTCTGGATACCCGCCCGACGTGTACATCCAAGGGAATCATGAGCTGTGCTGTATCCAATCGAGTCCAGACACCCAGATCCACCGGCCCCTTGCTGCGAACCAACCATTTCAAGGCCAAATTCAGGCGCTTACAAGCGGACCCGGCACCGGCATGACTGATGTGTTTACTATACAATCCCTCGTTGGCCTTTGCCATTTCGTCTCGAAACAGATCCATCCCCTCCCACACCGTTGCACGATTGGCAAAAAGAAGTTCCAAATGGCCATATTTCTGATAAATATACGCAAAACCCTTACAAAAATACAGCAGGTCCCGCTCAAAAAAAGTGCGATGGATATTCTTTGTACCCAAATTCAAATAGCCCTCCGACAAAATATATTCATATGGACTGTCCCCCATGCGTTCAAACATCCCTTCCGCTGATTTGAGTATAAGGGATCGCTTGCCCCATGCAAGGATCGCTGCCAAAAAGGCCACAATTTCAACATCTTCCTGACGGGAAAACCGACGTGGAAACTGCACCGGATCCGATTCTACGTATTCCGGAACATTTATTTTTTCCACCCATTCATCCAGTAGCTCTTTTGTAAACTCCATTTAACCTGTGATTAGAACCTAAAAAACAGCGGACAAGAGCGATTGTTCACTTTGAAATGACACAAAAATATGGTTACTTTGCGTTCTGAATTCTGACCTCAAAAAACCATCTATATTTATGCAGACTGACATTAAAAAAGTCCTGGTCTTAGGATCGGGTGCATTAAAAATCGGACAAGCCGGTGAATTCGACTATTCCGGTTCACAAGCACTAAAAGCGCTCCGTGAAGAAGGCATTCAATCCGTTCTGATCAACCCCAACATCGCAACCATTCAAACATCCGAAGGCATTGCCGATGTTGTGTATTTCCTCCCGATTTCTGCTTACTTCGTGGAAGAAGTCATCAAAAAAGAAAAACCGGACGGTATCTTTCTTGCTTTTGGTGGTCAAACCGCACTGAACTGCGGTACAGAACTATACCAGGCGGGTACGTTAGAAAAGTACGGCGTACGTGTTTTGGGCACATCCGTCGAGGCCATCATGTACACAGAAGACCGGGATCTGTTTGTTAAAAAACTATCCGAAAAAGACATTAAAACCCCGGTAAGCCAGGCCTGCAACAACCTAAAAGAAGCCATTCAAGCAGCTGAAACCATCGGATTCCCGGTAATGGTTCGCTCCGCTTACGTCTTGGGCGGAATGGGTAGCGGCATTGCAGAAAACATGGACGAATTTTTGGTTTTAGTCAAGAATTCATTTGCTTACGCACCTCAAGTTCTGGTTGAAGAATCGCTGAAAGGATGGAAGGAAATTGAGTTTGAAGTCATCCGCGACAAAAATGACCATTGCTTTACGGTGGCAAACATGGAAAACTTCGACCCGCTAGGCATCCACACCGGTGAATCCATCGTCGTAGCACCAACCTGTTCGCTCGATCAAACCGAAATCGACTTATTGGTCAATGTATCCACCACGTGTGTACGCCATTTGGGCATTGTAGGAGAGTGTAACATTCAGTTTGCGTTCAACTCTGAAACCGACGACTATCGTGTCATCGAAGTCAATGCTCGATTAAGCCGTTCCTCCGCATTGGCATCCAAAGCAACCGGTTACCCCCTTGCCTTTGTGGCAGCCAAATTGGCTTTGGGTTACGGACTGGATGAAATTGGCGAGATGGGAACCACCAATTCAGCTTACAAGGCACCCCAATTGGATTACATGATTTGTAAAATCCCCCGTTGGGATTTAACCAAATTCTTTGGTGTATCGCGTGAAATTGGCTCTTCCATGAAATCGGTGGGAGAAATCATGTCGATCGGTAAAACGTTTGAAGAAATCATTCAAAAGGGTTTACGCATGATCGGTCAGGGCATGCACGGTTTTGTAGCCAACGACGGACTCGTTTTTGAGAACCTGGATCAGGAACTCTCCAAACCGACCGACCTGCGTATGTATGCCATCGCCAAAGCGTTTGAACAAGAATATACGATCGAACGCATTCATGATTTGACCAAAATCGACCCGTGGTTCCTGGGCAAACTCAAAAACATCTATGACTTCTCGCTCCAACTAAAAGGTTTTTCAAGCATTGAAGATCTGGATTCGGATACGCTTTGGGAAGCAAAAAGATTGGGCTTTTCCGATTTTCAGATTGCACGTTTGGTTGAAGATCCAAAAACCAACATGGAAAAAGAATTGTTGCGCGTACGCAGTAAACGCAAACGTCTTCAGGTTCTTCCCAGCGTCAAACGCATCCATACCGTTGCTTCGGAACATCCGGAACTGACCAATTACCTGTACATGACCTACGACGGCAGCGAACACGATGTACCCTATTACAAAAACGAAAAATCCGTAATCGTTCTCGGATCGGGAGCCTACCGCATCGGAAGTTCCGTCGAATTCGACTGGTGCAGCGTAAATGCCATTCAAACGGCTCGCAAGCTGGGGTACAAATCCATCATGATCAATTACAATCCGGAAACCGTGTCAACAGACTACGACATGTGTGACCGCTTGTACTTTGATGAGCTCACCTTTGAACGCGTGTTGGATGTTGAAGACCTGGAACAAGCCAGAGGCGTAATTGTATCCGTGGGCGGACAAATCCCCAACAATTTGGCCATGAAATTGCATCGTCAAAGCATACCCATTTTGGGAACCTCTCCCATTTCCATTGACCGTGCAGAGAACCGACATAAATTCTCAAGCATGTTGGATCAACTGGGCATAGACCAACCGGAGTGGAAGGAATTAAGCAGCTTGGAGGACATCGACCGTTTCATTGAACAAGTCGGTTTCCCCGTTCTGGTTCGTCCTTCTTACGTACTCTCCGGTGCAGCAATGAATGTCTGTTACAACGACGAAGAATTGAAAGAATTCTTGGAAAAAGCCAGCAAAGTTTCCAAGGAATATCCGGTAGTTGTATCCCGCTTTTTGCAAAACGCCAAGGAAATCGAGTTTGATGCGGTGGCTCAAAACGGTGAAGTGGTTCAATACGCACTTTCGGAACACATCGAATTTGCCGGGGTGCACTCCGGTGACGCAACGTTGGTCTTTCCCGTACAGAAGATCTATTTTGAGACGGCAAGACGCATCAAAAAGATCAGTTACAAAATCGCAAAAGAACTCAACATCAGCGGACCGTTCAACATTCAATTTTTGGCACGAAACAACGAAGTCAAAGTTATTGAATGCAACCTACGGGCATCCAGAAGTTTCCCGTTTGTATCCAAGGTGCTCAAACAAAACTTCATCGATACCGCAACCCGCATCATGCTGGACGCACCGTTTGAAAAACCGGACAATTCCATTGACGATTTGGAACGCATCGGTGTAAAAGCCTCACAATTTTCATTTTCCCGCCTTCACAAGGCAGATCCGGTATTGGGTGTAGACATGTCATCGACCGGTGAAGTGGGTTGCATCGGAAGCGATTTTAACGAAGCCCTTCTTTCGGCCATGATTTCAACCGGATTTGACATTCCCTCCAAAGAAAAAGGCATCATGCTTTCTTCGGGACCCGTCAAATCAAAAGTGGACTTATTGGACAGCGCCCGCCTTTTGCAGGATAAGGGATATACCGTATATGCAACCGGTGGTACCTGCAAATTCCTGGAAGAAAATGGCGTTCAAGCCAAAAAGGTCAGCTGGCCGGATGAAAACGAGGATGAAAACAACATCCTGGATTTGATTGCCAATCACGCATTTGATCTCATCGTAAACATTCCTAAGAATATGTCCAAACGGGAATTGACCAACGGGTACAAAATACGCCGTGCAGCCATCGACTACAACATCCCATTGATTACCAACTCACGCCTAGCCAGTGCTTTTATTGAGGCATTCTGCAACATGAGCCTGGAAGATATTCAGATCAGAAGCTGGCAGGAATTCTAAAACAAACGGGGGTTCAATTCGTAGAACGATTGAACCCCCAATTCATATTATTATTCGAGTCTACCTAGTTCACTCCAGAAGGATCAAAAACATAGCCTACAATACACTCATAAGCATAATCGTTATAATCTCTTTTCGAAAGGGTATAAAAATGATCGTGTTTATTATTTGACCAATATCTATATAAAGGAACTGATCCTTGCAATTGATTAGGCAATACATTGCATTGTACTTTTTCAAATCGATACCCAGAGGCCCCATTTCCTAATTCACCCCAATTGGTTGTCAAATAATGATCTCCTGTATTAGGCTTATAATATCTATATAAAGGAATGCCAGAAGTGCCAAATGTAGATTCAACAGGCAACACAAAACAGGAAACACCTTCGTAATTCCAACCCGACATACCATTGCCTAGCTCTGTCCAATCAGTTGTAAAAAAATGATGACCATTCGTTTTGTGATAATGGTAAAGAGGATCTACATCATAAATTCTACTAGTTTCGAAATAAGAATTGAACGAATTTCTTACTTCTATTTTTTTTTGTGGATCAGTTATGAATTCATAAATTGGAATTAAAATTTCCCCAGATCCAATCAATACTGGATTCTCATCAATAGTTGATATCCAAGAAGATAGATTAATCATAGGATTAGAAATCTTAGACATATCATATGCCTCCTCAACATGCAACAGACTATCTCCTCCGATTAATTTAAAATGCAAATACTCTTTTGAATTATTTTCTGCTAGTGATGAAGAGCTAATAATATTCGCTGAAATACCTGATATCACTTTCGCAATACTTGCTGAAAGACCCGCTGTTACAGTCTCAGTCTTATTTGATGATAAGACAGTAGACTTGTAATTAATCTTAACTTTCCCTCCTATCTTAATACTAGTTAGCACATGTGTACCATATAATGATACTATTTGATCACCAGTCAAAACGGCAATATCCTCTTTAAAGTTCGTCGTCAGATAGTTTACTAATGAGTCTACAGTATAATTCAGTGTAATCGACTTCTTTAAAAAAAGCCTTTCATAAAAAGCATAAGAATTCCTGGTAGAGATAAGTTTTGAAGAACCATATGAAGATTCTATCTCACCTTCGAACTTACATCCATACGAAGCATCTCTATAATTTACATGAACATCAAAATCAGAAGATAATGATTTAAGCAGATCAGTACACGTTGTCCCAACTTCATAATTTGAAAATTGACCTTGAGATTTATTGATTGTAATTCGACATGGATTTGAGCATGCAATACGATTCACATCAACAACCATTCGCCTCGTGTTTTTTGATCCATTAAAATAAGTTTTTGTTGCATCATACCCGAATCCAAGAAAACTATAAAAACCTGCTCCATCTGAACTCGAATGAACAGTTGTTACTGTATCCACAGCTTCAATAGCGGGATTTAGCTCAGATGAATCCAACAAATCGACCTCAACACATGAAAACATAAATGGGACACAAAAGAAAATCATTAAAATCTTTCTCATCAATTTACTAATTAGAATTCATGTTTTTACATTACTCACATTTATTCAACGATCGTTCCTCACTGACATCTATTGAAATCTGATTTTTCGATACCACAAAGTTATTATAAAAAAAATGGATTTACTCCCTAAAAAGAAGCAAATCCACCCATTGGACGCCAAACGTCCTATATGTAATTTAGACTATTCTTGAAAATCTTCCAAGTCTCCTTCGTAATCAAACGGATCCACAACCTCTTCCTCATCCATGTATTCCTCCGTTTTGGGCATCAAGTCCTCATCATCGTTCAATTCATCTTCCGGAATCGTGCGAACCGGGATAATCATATCCCGATGTGTGATGGCTGTCGGTTGGTTGGAAGCATCGTTCAATACCTCCCACAATCGATCCTTTAATTCCGTCAAACCCGTACCGACCACCGAAGAGATGAACACAACCGGAATCTCCGGCAAATCGAGTCGAATCTCTGCCATCAACTCCTCATCCAGCATATCGGATTTGCTGATCGCGAGAATACGCTGTTTATCCAGCAGCTCCGGATTGTATTCAGCCAATTCATGGAGCAGCACCTTGTATTCGTTGTGAATATCGTCACTATCGGCCGGCACCATAAATAATAACACCGCATTGCGTTCAATATGACGCAGAAAACGCAAACCCAGACCTTTACCCTGAGAAGCACCCTCAATGATGCCGGGAATGTCTGCCATTACAAACGAACGCCCGTCACGATACGAGACAATACCCAAATTGGGTTCGAGTGTTGTAAAGGCATAATCGGCGATTTTGGGTTTTGCCGCAGAGACAACCGACAACAGCGTCGATTTGCCTGCATTGGGAAAACCAACCAAACCTACATCGGCCAGAAGTTTCAACTCCATGATGATGGTACGCTCCTCGAGCGGTTCACCCGGTTGTGAAAAACGGGGTGTTTGATTGGTTGCCGTACGGAAGTTCCAATTCCCAAGACCGCCTCTACCACCTTTCAACAAGATCACCTCTTGACCGGGTTCACTAACATCACACAAAAACTCACCGGTTTCTGCATCGTAAACCACCGTTCCTACAGGCACATCAATATAGACATCCGAACCGGATCTTCCGGTTTTGCGTGCGCCACTCCCACTTTCACCATGTTCCGCAAACACGTGACGTGCATACCGAAGGTGAATCAGTGTCCAATAGTTGGGATCGGCACGTAAAATAACGTGTCCGCCGTGACCTCCGTCGCCTCCATCCGGGCCGCCTTTGGGAATATATTTTTCCCGGTGGTAATGTGTGGAACCTCGTCCTCCATTACCCGACCGGCAATAAATCTTGACATAATCGACAAAATTACTTTCTGCCATGTAGTTTGGTATTTGTGGAAGACGTTGATTGTTTGCGATTAAACGGTCTCGATGGCAGCGCAAATGCGCGCAAAGATCTCGTCAATGGCTCCCGAACCAGCGATGTCCGTAGACAATCCTTCCTGTTTGTAAAAATCTTTAACCGGTGCTGTTTTGCTGTGATAGACCTGTATGCGACGTTGAATGGTTTCTTCGTTATCATCGGCTCTACCGGAAGTCAAGCCACGATTGAGCAAACGCTCCACCAATTCTTTTTCGTCTACCATCAAATCCAGCATAATGGAAACACCTTTGTTGCGTTTGGCCAACATTTCTTTCAATGCTTGTGCCTGAGCGACCGTACGAGGAAATCCATCAAAAATAAAGCCCGTATCCGCCGGTTGTTCATCCAATACATTGGCCAACATATCGATGATCAACGCATCGGGAACCAAATTACCCTGACTGGTAAAACCGGCTATTTTCTGACCCAGTTCACTTCCTTTTTCTTGTTCCGCACGAAGCAAATCACCTGTTGACAAGTGTTTTAAGCCGAATTTTTCGGCAATCATGATGCTCTGCGTTCCTTTACCGGATCCGGGAGCACCGAAAATTACTACATTTAACGACATTACCTATACCTTTTACCTATTGAAATTAATTCGATTCGATCAACGAATACACGGCATCCAGATTGCGTCCGTAACCATCGTAATCCAAACCGTAACCTACGACAAAATCATTCGGAATCTCAAACGCAACGTAATCCAGCTTAATGGGGCAAATCAACGCCTCCGGCTTAAACAAAAAGGTAGCGATACGAATTTCTTTGGGATTGCGTGAAGACAACGAATCCAGCAACTGCTGCATGGTACGTCCTGAGTCGACGATATCTTCCAAAATAATCACCGTTCGTCCGTCAATGCGTTCCGACAAACCAAAAACCTCTTTTACTTTACCACCACTCTGCATTCCTTCATAGGAAGCCAATTTCACAAAACTGATTTCACAGGGAATGGTGATGGCCTTCATCAAGTCGGCTGCAAACATGAACGAACCGTTCAATACGGCCAGGAACATTGGATTCTCATCCTTCAATTCCTGATTAATGCTTGCTGCCACACGATTGACGGCTTCTTTAATTCTTTCTTTTGACAATAAGATGCCAAAATCCTTATCTTTGACCCGGACGCTTTCCATATCCGTACTCTTTTTTTGTTCCTACTGAAATGAGTGCGCAAAGGTAGGTTTTTTTTTCGGGATTACCTGATGAACGAAGCATAGTTTTCAATTGTTCTACACAAGAGAATACCATTACAAATGAAGATAAAACACATCCTCTTTCTTCTGGCTCTGATCCCCACTGCGGCCCAACCTGCCAACAGGTCTTCAGATATCGCTCAAGCGATTGCACAGCGCTTTTATTCACAATTGCGTCCGGATGCACGCAGGAGTGCAAGCGCATTAAAGCAGACCTTCCCCAAACTCATCACCCGAACGAACGACACCATCGATGCCGTTGAGGTTTGTTATGCGTACAATTTCGGTGACTCAGACGGCTTTGTATTGGTTCGTTCGGATGACGCCCTTCCTGAAATTCTTGGATATAGCACAAACGGTCGTATTCCGGAGGAAGCACTGCCGGAAAATCTCAGCCACTGGCTACTCGGTTACCGAGCCGGTGACCACGCGTCCGAGGCCTTCACTTGGAATGCAAGCGATTCAATTCTTCCGGTCATGGAAGCCATTCAATGGAACCAGCTTGCACCCTACAACAACGATTGCCCGATCAGCAGCACGTATCAGGAACGTTGTGCAACCGGCTGTGTCGCCACCGCTATGGCACAAATCATGAAGTATTACGAATGGCCTCCCGAGGGCGTCGGTCAAAAATCGTATTCCCTAACCATTACCGAAACCGATACAACGATATCGGAAATCTTTGACGGAACTTTTTACGATTGGGCAAACATGCAGAACCATTACAACGGTACTCAAACCGCAATCCAACAGGCTGCAGTGGCCAAATTGATGTACCATTGTGGCGTCGCTGCCGAAATGAACTACGGCATCGCATCGCAAGGCGGAAGCGGGGCATCGGTACGCAACGCCGGTTTGGGACTATTGAATCACTTCAACTACGACGATGCTCTACATCTAATACACCGGATGCATTTTGATTCCGACGATTGGACCGAACGCATCCTGCAGGAATTAAGAAACAAACGTCCAATTCTCTATTCGGGAATTGCGGATTCAGGCGTTGGACATGCTTTTGTTATGGACGGGTTCGATTCAAACGGATTCCTTCACATCAATTGGGGTTGGGGTGGTTACGCCAATGGATATTACCAAATGAATGCCTTGGATCCAACAGCAACCGGAGTGGGTGGAGGCGATGGCGGCTATTACTACAACCACACGGCCCTTATTGGCATTCAACAACCGGACAACAGCCCCGTGCACCCGGAATACTACATCGGGATGTATAATGAGGGGATTCGCAGTGATACCAATTACATCAGCAACCTCCGAAAAGAAGGATACATAACGGTTCAGTATGGATTTCTTAATTACGGTCTGCATACCTTTGGCGGTTCGTTGGGTTTGGGACTATTTAAGGATAATCTGCTCGTTACTTCCCTCTTTGCACAATCCGTAGGTAGTCTATTGCCGGGATACGGCTATCAACGCTATTCAAAAACGATCTCATTAAACAAAGGCCTTGCAGATGGCAGCTACGAAATGCGTCTGTATTTTGAAGAGAACGGCATAAAAACACCGTTTTACACCCGGGACAGCCTCAACAATCATTTAATGGTCACCTTTCTAGGCAACACAGCAACCATCGAAACACCGACTTCATCAAACGACTCCCTAACGCAGTTGACTACCATAACACAAAACACAAGACCCACTCAGGCAGAAGTGTACGACCTAACGGGAAAAAGGCTTTTGCAGGCTTCTGATCCGGAACACTTGCGCATTGACCGCCTTCCTACCGGCTTTTACCTATTGCGAACCCGTACCATTAAAGGAGAACAAACATCCAAATTTTATAAACCTTAACCTTCAGAGCCATGAGTACAAATCGTCTATTTCCTTATCTATTGTCTTTCGTGCTCGCACTCGGACTGACCGCTTGCGCTTCTTCAAGCGCTACGACCGGTTCTACATCCGTCCCCGACTCCAATACAAAACCCGTATTGTTGGATCCGGCCAGAAGTACGCAGCAAATGGCCGAACTGCCTTCGGCACTTGTCTACAAAACCAAAAAAGATTATTCAAAAAACGTCCCCATTCTAATGCGAGCCGATCGATCGGGCATTCTATCGTACCCGCATCCAAAAGATTTGTTTTTTAGAGGGAAACTGGCCTGTCCAACCCCATTGCGCAAGGAGTATTGGCTGGACAATCGAGGCATCGGACCCAACATCGCATTTACCGATTACAGCTACGAAGAATATGCAGCATTGGAGCAAGCACCGGATACAGCGACGTTAAGAAAGCACATCTTAGATTGTGATCCATTTATTGAGCTCTGGGACTGTGGGCCAAGAGCCCGATTTGAATTTGAACCGGGCGAACTCAATGCCCTAATCGATCAGGGCTTTCCCGGATGCAAACCCATTATAAAAGACGCAAAGCTCATCTTTGAAACCGAATCGGAATGAAATTGTTTTTGACCGGGCAAATCCGCGACCTGGATCGGGCCACCCTTGAGGAGGAGCACATCGCCTCCGTTGAACTGATGGATCGGGCAGCAGACGCCCTTACATCGCACCTATTCAAGCACCTCACGCCTTCTCTACGTTGCCTAATCCTTGCCGGACCGGGCAACAATGGAGGAGACGCGTTGGCCGTTGCCATACGGCTCATTAAAAGGGGCCAGCCGGTGACTGTACTGCTATGCACTTTTGGCAAACCGATGTCTGCCGATGCACGCATTCAACTGGATCGACTGCGCGTTTTGGCTGCTCCTACGATCAAGATATGGGCATCAGAACCTCCCGATCAATCATCCTTTGACCTTATGGTGGATGGTCTGTTCGGATCCGGACTCAACCGACCGCTTACCGGACAATTTGCCGAGGTGGTACAGTGGATCAATCTACAAAACAAACCGATCTATTCCATCGATGTACCCAGTGGCCTTTTTGGTGAGAATAATGCATCAAACGATGCCGATAGCATCGTACGCAACAGCCATTGCATCTGCCTGGAAATGCCTCGAATCGCATGCCTATTGCCTGAAAACGAAACGTACGTTCGATCCTGGGATGCGGTATCCATCGGACTCAGCAAACAGGTACTGGAAACGACCGAATCACCGTATCACCTGACCGAAAAGGAAGACATTCAGACCCTATTAAAACAACGTTCAACCTTTGTACACAAGGGTCAAATGGGTCGTATTCTGATGATTGCCGGAAGTGAAGGCATGGCTGGTGCAGCCATCTTATCCGCACGGGGCGCCTTACGAAGCGGTTGTGGCCTACTTACGGTTGCGACCGAATCCGTTTGCTTGCCAAGCATTCAATCGGCCGTAGCCGAAGCCATGTGTAAAACCTTTCAAGCCGAATCTTTTGTTAGCGATGAAATGATGCATGCGTTTACAGCCGTTGGAATCGGACCCGGACTGGGTTGTACACCAACGAAGAAAAAGGCATTTGCTCAATTGCTCAAACATAAGCCGCAGCGACTTTTACTGGATGCCGACGCACTCAATATGTTGGCAGAAGATCCCGTATTGCTGCAATTGCTGCCACACGGCAGCATCCTTACGCCACACCCGGGTGAATTCGACCGACTCAGTCAGTCCAAACCCACCAGCGGATACGAACGCCTTCAAACGGCACGGGCCTTTGCTGCAAAATATCAAGTGTATGTGGTGCTTAAAGGCGCTTATACGGCATGCATTTTGCCCGACGGCAACGTACATTTCAATTCTACCGGAAATCCAGGCATGGCAACAGGGGGAAGTGGTGATGTTTTAAGCGGAATAATTGTATCTTTGCTGGGACAAGGGTATTCTCAAACCGAGGCTTGCCAATTGGGCTGCTACCTTCACGGATTGGCTGCCGATCTGGCATTGGAAACACAATCGGTTGAAAGCCTGTTGGCGGGAGACATCCCGTCCATGCTTGGAAGCGCCTTTCACTATTTACGCAGCAATCATTAACCGTTCCATCTATGAAACGCATTTTCATTATCGGTGCCCTCGTACTCTTCGCCTTCTCATCGGGAGCACAACACCGTTCGTATCCGGTCAACGAGAGTCCCAATCCAAGCGAAGGGATTGTGTACAATCTGCCAAAGACTCAGTTCCTTGTACACATTGAGGCCATCAAAACCGAAATCACCCCCGGTCCGTATTATCTGTATGCGGAGCGCTTTCTGGGCATTCATGAAGTGGCAAAAACGGCTCACACCAGCTATGCATTGAAAAGCGTCCGAATACAAGCCCAATCCATCGCCGATCCGGAACAACAATTCGCACTACATCCGAGTGGAAAATCCAAAACAAGGCAAGCGATTCAGCTGGATGCAAAGGGCTGTTTGCAATCCATCGGAACGACTTTATCAACGGTAACAAGTGTCCCAATCAAAGATTCCGGCAGAAAAAGGATCAAGAAACAAACAGCAAAACGGTACACAGAAGCAGACTTAATTACGCGCGACATGCAGCAAGCCAGCTCGACCGCTCGAATGGCAGAACTTGCCGCCACCGAGATCTTTAACATCCGAAACGCACGCATGCATTTGCTGGCACAGGATTCCGAACAAACCCCACAGGACGGCACATCCTATCGCATTGTACTGGAAGAACTGAACGCCATGGAAATGGCGTACATGGAGCTTTTTTTGGGCAAAAAAGTCCTATATCACGAACAAAAGCAGATCCGTATCGATCCTGAAACCATCAAAGATCCCATCTTATTCCGCTTTTCTCCTCAACAAGGCCTCGTGGATAAAGCCGACCTGAGCGGTCAACCCTATTACTTACAGATGGACATCACTCCTACCCAATTACCGACTACGTATGAAAGTAAATCCAAACCCGAACCGGTAGGCATCTATTACCGCAAACCGGCCTCTACCTTCGTTCAACTGACCGATGCCAATCAACAGGTCTGGTTTGAGAAAACATTTGAAATACCACAATTTGGACAGGTGCGTAGTTTGCCTGAATCCATGAGCAAAACGGTCCAATTGTGTACAGAAACCGGTCAACTGATTCAGGCAGCCTACGAATAAAAAAAAGACGGTCAAAAACCGTCTTTTTTTTGTGAGCTGTACTGGATTCGAACCAGTGACCCCTACCCTGTCAAGGTAGTGCTCTAAACCAACTGAGCTAACAGCTCGAAAGCGGATGCAAAGGTAATCGATTTTTTGAAATCAACAAATGTCATAACAAGAATTAGGGTTTGTAACGCAACAAATCGCGTTTGATCTCAGGAGCCATCAGATACAAACCAATCAAATTGGGTAAAGACATGGCCAGAACCAACATGTCGGAAAAATCGATGATAAGTGCCAATGGCGTGGTCGTACCCAACACGATCACCATCAAAAAGACAACCTGATAAAACTTTTCGGCTGTTTTTCGGCTTCCGGTCAGCCGTTCTGACAAACCTCCAAAAAGGTAATCGAAACCTTTCACCCCATAGTAAGACCAACCGATGAGCGTAGAATAGACAAATAACAGCATACACAACAACAAGACATAAGGCGCCCAACTTCCCAACGTTGCAAATGCAGCCGATGTAAGCTGTGCACCTTCCAGCTGATCCGGGTTTTGATACAAGCCCGTAACAATCAACGTCAATGCCGTTAGCGTACAAATCACTACGGTATCAATAAACGGCTCAAGCAAGGCGACGTATCCTTCCGTAATCGCCTGTTTCGTTTTGACCGTCGCATGGGCAATGGCCGACGATCCAATCCCTGCCTCGTTTGAAAAAACAGCCCGACGCAAGCCCATAATCATCACTCCAACAAAACCTCCGTGCACGGCATCGGCATGGAAGGCTCCATCCCAAATTAGAATAAAGGCACGCCCAACGTGTGAAATATTCATCAGAACAATCAACAAACACAAGCCGACGTACAACAATGCCATAAAAGGGAACAACCTCGAACACGTAGAAGCAATGCGTTTAATTCCACCCAAGATGACCAAACCGGTCATACCGGCCAATACAAGTCCTACCCAAACCGCATAAGGTTCAAGCATCGGAAAAACCAAAGAAAGTTGAGCCTGTATCTGATTGGCCTGAAACATATTTCCGATCCCAAAGGTGGAGAAAGCGATTATTAAAGCAAACGTACCGGCCAAAAATTTACCCAACACCGGCATGCCCCGTTTGGCCAATCCGCGTTTTAAATAATACATCGGGCCACCGGAGACCATCCCGTTTGCATCGATGGTTCGGTATTTTACGCCCAATGTACATTCGGCGAATTTGCTGGACATACCCAGAAAACCCGCTAGAATCATCCAAAACGTAGCCCCAGGCCCTCCCATCGAAATGGCAATGGCTACCCCTGCAATATTTCCTAAACCAACCGTCGAGGACAATGCAGTGGCTACTGCCTGAAAAGGGGACGTTTCTCCCTTTCCTTTATGACGCGTATGTCTTCCGGATACCAATTGTAAGGCATGCTTAAAACCTCTTACATTGATAAACCGAAAATAAACCGTAAAAAACAAGGCACCGATCAATAACCAAACCACGATAAACGGCACTTCTACCCCCAACGAAAGACCAACAGCGGCAAACGGGTCCCAAAATAAAAAACTGCGTAAAAAATCGACCATCAAAGCAAACATTTCATGAACCGTGTTTTCCATACTAAAAGGGGCTTAGAATTCCTTGGTGATTTCGGTCTTAATAAAGGGTAAAAAAGGGCTTAACCATTCATCCGGTAAGTCGGAGAGCATATTACTTCGCAGATGCAATACCTTTTGCCCCGATTCAAACCACATTTCAACAAACAACCGGGTGCATTCTGCTTCAAACCGCTTGGCTAATATCTCACCGGCAGCCTGTTCATCAAAAAAGTCCAGACAGGTTGGCTTCTGCATTTCAACGTCCGTACATGGTGTCCAATCCGTATGATAAAAAGAGAGAACACTGTTGGGATAGGGGCCAAAAACCGTGTGAATCCATGCAAAGACTTCCTTTGTTCCGATCGTAAGACGCTTCACCTGAATCTGCGAAGAAGCCGACGTTTTCAGGGTTAAAAGATCGGCTGAAAAAGCCGTGAGTTCGGTTTCTGCGGCAAATGCCGTTCTTCCTACAGCCGGCCGGTTGTGTGTAAAAAAATCGACCATATCTTTTCGGGTATTGACCGATATACCCGGCAACAGTGCCTGAGGCATCTGAAAAAAACAAGAATCCATACCCGCAGCCATAAATGGAACAGCCATCAAGCAACACAGAACAGACAAACAGACTCTTTTTACCATTTCTTCGGTTATTTAAACAGACCCCAAATATAATAAGAACATACCCAACAAAACACCGATCAGTATGAGTGCCTTGGAACGAATGTAACGTTCTTTGAAAAAGAAGGCTCCAGCCAGAAACGAAATGACGATGCCGGATCGCCGTACCACCGATACCACCGATATCATGGAGTCGGGCAAACTCAACGCATAAAAGTACAGAAAATCAGACAAACAAAGAAAAAAAGCAATCCCCACAATGGACCAACGAAATTCGAAAGCGGCCGAAGTATGTCTGCGAGGCAACCAAAAAATCAAGAGAACGGGCAGCATCATAAAAATTTGATAAATGGTATACCAAACCTGTACGGCCATTCGGTCAAACGAACGCATTAAAAACTTATCGTATAAGCCACTCATCGCTCCCGTTACGACCGCAAGAAATAAAAACCAGACCCACTTGTTTTTTAAAAACGAAACCCCCTCCTTTTTGCCCACCATGGCGTAAAGAAAAAAACAGATGAGTGCCACCAGAATCCCTAACCACTGCCAAAGGTTCAAACGTTCTCCAAAAATAAGCAACGCACCAAATAAGACCAAAGAAGGTTGAAGCGCCTTGATGGGACCAACCAGCGTTATGGGCAGATGTTTGATGGCAACATAGGCAGAGCCCCACGAAATCAGTACAATCAACGATTTCAGTAAAATAAAACCATGGGTACGCAAATCAACCGGAGCGACATAAAAAAGCCCACCTTCCAACCATTGAGGCGCCCATCTGGATATCAATAAGGTAGGGAGAAAAAACAAAGAACAGAAAACTGTATTAAGAAATAGAACAGGCAGTACTGCATTCTCACGCAAGCCCAACTTTTTGTTCACATCATACAGCCCCAAAAACAACGCCGATGCAAACGCACTAATCAACCACATATCGTTCGGTATTAAAATAATACGGATATTCTACATCCACCAAAAATAATCCCTTTGCTTCAACAGAGCCACCCGCCTTACAGCGATCTCTCGCTTCAATCACAGCCCGAAAACCAGCCTCATCCAATTTGCCTCGTCCCACCAACAGCAGTGTACCCACAATGGCGCGCACCATATTTCTCAGAAAGCGATCGGCCTGAATGGTAAATACCAGCACCCCATCCCGATACGCCCAATACGCTTGCCGTATGCGGCAATGGTTGGTTTTCACATCGGTATGCAATTTACTAAAACTGGTAAAATCCTGATAATCAAATAGACAAGCCGCAGCACGATTCATCGCAGCCACATCCAGCGGAAAGTTCATGTACATACTGTACGCCCGTCGAAACGGATCCTTTGACGCACATAGGTGATACTCGTAGGTTCTTGAATGGGCATCAAATCGAGCATGTGCTTTTGGACCAACCAAATACAACGCATGCACAGCGATGTCAAACGGCATCATGTGATTGAGCTTACGTGCCATCGCCATACAATCAATGAGGGCAAAAGGACTGTCAAAATGCGCAAACATACAGCGGGCATGCACGCCGGCATCCGTACGTCCTGCTCCAGTCAATTCGACCTCCGAACCAAACAAACGAGCCAGCACCTTTGTCATCGATTCCTGAACCGACACCTGATTGGGCTGGATTTGCCAACCGTGATAAGCCGTACCGTCATACGAAAATTTCAAGAAATATCGTGGCATAAGATCGTTATTCGATGGGCCAGTTTTCTGATTCCGTCCGATTGGAAGCAATAAAACGTTCGATCCGTTTTAAAATGCGCGGATGCTTCTCCGCAACATTATGAAGTTCCGTCGGATCCGATTCCAGATCATACAAAACCCAATCTTGATCTCTTTGCATGCGAATCGCCTTCCACTTCCCGTACCGGACCGCTTGACTGATTCCCGTACGAGGAAATTGCTCCCAGTACAGGAATCGATTCCCCAACGACTTTTTCCCCTTGAGTAAAACAGGAAGCAAACTGACGCCATCTTCGGTATAGGCATGCTCCAAATCAGCTACATCCAAAAACGTATTAAAAAAATCCGGAAAATAGGCTGGAACGTGTGAAGTCGTTCCCGCTTCGACAAAACCCGGCCAACGTACAATAACCGGAACACGAATGCCTCCTTCATACAACTCTCCTTTCCAACCCCTCAGGCCTCCGTTCAAATCCAACTGCTCTACGGCAGCCGCTTTGGCTCCTCCGTTGTCGGAGGCAAACACCACGATCGTTTCCTGAGTCAAGCCCAAAGAGTCTAAGGTGGAGAGAACCTGTCCAATACAGGCATCCATATGAGAAATCAATGCGGCATAACGTCGATCGGTATCCGGCAAACCGGAATCATCGTATAAATGCGTTTCTTTGGCATCCAACGGAACATGCGGTGCATTATACGCCAGATACAAATAAAAAGGTTGCTCTTTTTGAGCGGCACGTCGTAAAAAGTCTAGGGCTTCGGCAGTAGAACGATCGGTGTTGTGATCGGCACGGGATCCATCCTGGTTGAGAGGAATTTCATATCGCTCGCGGTTGCGCCAACGTACATCCGGATAAAAATTATGACTTCTGGGTTCGTGAATCGTCCAACCGTAAAACTCGTCAAATCCGCGATCCAACGGCCCGGCGGTTGTATCAAAGCCATCCAGATGCCACTTATTCACCAAACAACTATAGTAATCCTTTTCTTTCAGTGCAGCAGCGATGGTTACATCCTCGGGCTGTAGACTGGTTCGACGAACCGTTCCTACCATCCCCTCCCGTGTTCCTTCAATACCACCCGCCCGACACATATTGCCGCGAATACGTGCGTGCCCGGTATGCAAACCGGTCATTAAGCAAGCTCTTGAAGGAGACGAAACGCTGGCACCGGCATAGAATTGTGTAAATCGCAGCCCTTCTTCTGCCAATCCGTCGATAACCGGTGTTTGAATCACTTGATTCCCGTAACAACCCAAGTCACCGTAACCCATATCATCGGCTAATATGAAGACGATATTGGGAGACACTTCTTGTTGAATCTTTTTGGCCTCAACCGATTGAGTCGGATGAAGCGTTAACAGCCCAAGACCGGCTCCAGCCTTCATCCATGGTTTCATCATTTGCATTACAAGGGTATTTTATCCTGCAATAGTACAAAAAAATCCGCTGAATTACGTCAAAATGACTATTTTTGTAGGTAAAATGATCCTGCATGAACGAACGCCTTTTTGTCATTGAACAAGCCGACCCCATCGTTTTCAATGGAGTCAACAGCACCAACATACAATTGATAAAGGTTTTATACCCTACCCTGCGTTTTACATCCAGAGGCAACACGTTGAAGGTACTTGGTGAAGCAGATGACCTGAATCGATTTGCAGGCGCATTTGAGGCCATGGAAAAATACTGTACGGAATTTAACGAACTCAACGAAGCCATGATTCGCGATATTGCCAAAGGAATGCAGCCCTTGATCGTACGACAGGAACACCTCATCCTCCACGGGATGAACGGCAAAACCATCATGGCGCGTACCAAAAACCAACAACGACTGGTAAAAGCATACGATGAAAACGATCTGATGTTTGCCATCGGGCCTGCCGGCTCTGGCAAAACCTATACAGCCATTGCCTTGGCGGTGCGCGCGCTCAAAAACCGAGAAGTTAAAAAGATCATCCTCTGTCGTCCCGCCGTCGAAGCCGGTGAAAAGCTGGGTTTCTTACCCGGTGACATGAAAGAAAAAATTGATCCGTACCTGCAACCCCTGTACGATGCGCTTGAAGACATGATTCCTGCAGCAAAACTGAAGGAATACATTGAACATAAGATCATCCAAATTGCCCCCCTTGCGTTTATGCGTGGAAGAACACTCAACGATGCAGTCATTATACTTGACGAAGCGCAAAACACGACCACACAACAAATCAAGATGTTTTTGACCCGATTGGGCATCCATGCCAAAATGATTGTTACAGGCGATCGAACACAAATTGATTTGCCGTCAAAAACCCAATCCGGACTGATTCACGCCATGTCGATCCTGGAGGATGTCAAAGGGATCGCACGCATCGAGTTTGCCCGCGAGGATATTGTACGACACAAACTGGTCAAACGAATTGTAGATGCCTACGAAAAACACCAACAAAAAGAACGAGACGAAAACAATTCAAATAATTAACTGTATGAGCCAATCTCTGACAAAAACCAACTTCAGTTTTCCGGGTCAAAAATCGGTCTATCACGGAAAAGTGCGTGATGTTTACAACATCAACGATGATTTGCTGGTCATGATTGTAAGTGATCGCATTTCTGCATTCGACGTCATTTTACCCGAAGGAATTCCTTACAAAGGCCAAGTACTCAATCAAATTGCGGCGAAGTTTCTGGACGCAACCCGGGACATCGTTCCGAACTGGAAATTAGCCACTCCGGATCCCATGGTCACTGTTGGCATCCGATGCGAACCGTATGAAGTAGAAATGGTTATTCGCGGTTACCTTACCGGACACGCCTGGCGCGAATACAAAGCAGGAAAGCGCATGCTCTGTGGCGTTGCTTTACCGGAAGGTATGGTTGAAAATCAAAAGTTTGAAACACCCATCATCACACCGACCACCAAAGCCAAGGAAGGACACGACGAAGACATCTCAAAAGAAGAAATCATTGCGCAAGGCCTGGTCAGTCGTGAAGAATACGAACAATTGGAAGCCTATACACAGGCCATTTTCAAACGGGGCACAGAGATAGCCGACCAAATGGGTTTGATTCTGGTTGACACGAAGTATGAATTTGGCAAACGCGACGGAAAAATTCTTCTTATGGATGAAATTCATACGCCCGATTCGTCCCGTTATTTTTACAAAGAAGGGTACGAGGAAAATCTGGCCAAAGGTCTGCCACAAAGACAACTCTCGAAAGAATTTGTCCGCCAATGGTTGATCGAAAACGGATTTCAAGGCAAAGACGGACAAACCGTTCCATACATGAGCGAAGCATACTGCCTAAGTGTATCCGAACGCTACATTGAGCTGTACGAAAAGATCGTTGGAGAGCCTTTTGTAAAGGCGGATTTGAAGCAATTAGAAGCTCGAATCGAAGCAAATGTCACTCAATATTTGTTGAAACGCTGAGTTTCCGCCCCATACTTTATCCCCGGACTTTGCACGAGTTCGGGGATTTTTTTGACCCTTACAGTCATTTTTAATGCTTATCTTTGGCGCATTATTAATTTCATCACATGAGCGACCAACGATACATGAGAAGAGGTGTCTCAGCCTCTAAAGAAGACGTGCACAACGCATTAAAAAACATCGACAAAGGTATCTTTCCAAAAGCCTTTTGTAAAATAATACCCGACATCCTGGGAGGTGACCCTGAGTATTGCAACATCATGCATGCCGATGGAGCCGGTACAAAATCGGCACTGGCCTACCTGTATTGGAAAGAAACCGGCGACGTCAGTGTATGGAAAGGCATTGCTCAAGATGCGCTGATCATGAACATCGATGATTTGATTTGTGTGGGTGCCACGGACAACATCCTTGTATCCTCAACGATTGGTCGCAACAAACACCTTATTCCCGGCGAAGTCATTTCTGCCATCATAAACGGTACGGATGAATTGCTTGCTGAATTGCGTGCGATGGGCATTGGCGTCTATGCCACTGGAGGAGAAACCGCTGACGTCGGAGACTTGGTACGCACCATCATCGTTGACAGCACCGTTACCTGTCGTATGAAACGCAGTGAAGTCATTGACAACGGAAACATTCGACCGGGAGACGTCATCGTAGGCATTGCTTCGTACGGTCAATCCAACTACGAAACAACATACAACGGAGGCATGGGAAGCAACGGCTTAACCTCCGCCCGACACGATGTTTTTGCGCACTACCTGGCTGAAAAATACCCGGAAAGCTTTGACCCAAACATTCCGGACGACTTAGTCTACTCCGGATACAAAAAACTCACAGATGCCGTAGAAAACAGCCCGTTGGATGCCGGAAAGCTGGTATTATCCCCGACTCGTACCTACGCACCGTTTGTAAAACGCTTGTTGGATCAAATGCGTGCATCGGTGCACGGCATGGTGCATTGTTCGGGAGGCGCTCAAACCAAAATACTGCATTTTGTTGACGACCTGCACATCATCAAAGATCAACTTTTCCCAATCCCGCCACTGTTCAACTTAATTCAGGAAGCCTCCGGTACCGATTGGAAAGAAATGTATAAAGTCTTTAATATGGGACATCGTCTGGAAGTTTACCTGGAGGCATCGGAAGCTCAGAAGGTAATACAGCTGGCCCAGGATCTGGGCTTGGATGCTCAAATCATCGGTCGCACCGAAGCCGCTGCTCAAAAGAAACTGACTTTGGTCAGCCCATTTGGAACCTTTTTGTACGAATAATATGACCGAAAACGTCTTATTACAACGTTTGGACGGATTAACCCACCGATTTGAGGAAATCAGCGTTTTGATTACAGATCCGGCGGTCATGTCCGATATGAAACGCTATGTAAAGCTTAGCAAAGAGTATCGGGAACTCGAGAAGCTCTTACAGGCTCGTAAAAAATACGAGGTCATCCTGCAAAACATACGCGATGCCAAAGAATTGCTGGAAACCGAATCGGATGCGGAAATCCGAGACATGGCAAGACAGGAATTGGATGACAGCCAGCGTCAACTGCCTCAATTGGAAGAAAACATCAAACTGCTGCTTGTCCCGGCAGACCCGGAAGATTCCAAAAATGCCATTGTTGAAATTCGTGGCGGAACCGGTGGTGACGAAGCGGCCATTTTTGCAGGAGATCTGTTTCGGATGTACACGCGTTTTTGTGAAAATAAGGGATGGAAAGTAGAAGTAACCTCGGTCAACGAAGGTAGTTCTGGCGGCTACAAGGAAATCATCTTCGCCGTCAGCGGAGACAACGTCTATGGCATTCTAAAATACGAATCGGGGGTACATCGGGTACAACGAATCCCGGCAACCGAAACACAAGGAAGGGTACATACCTCGGCAGCAACGGTAGCCGTATTACCCGAAGCAGAAGAATTTGACATCGAATTAAAAGATTCCGACATACGGGTCGATACTTTCTGTGCTTCCGGTCACGGAGGTCAGTCGGTCAACACGACCTATTCAGCGATTCGACTGGTTCATTTACCCACCGGAATCACGGTACAATGCCAAGACGAGAAGTCTCAGCTCAAAAACAAGGCCAAAGCCATGATTGAATTGCGTACGCGTATTTACAATATGGAATATCAAAAATACATCGATGAAATCGCCGCACACCGCAAAACCATGGTTTCGACCGGAGATCGATCGGCAAAGATTCGAACGTACAATTTTCCTCAAGGGCGTGTTACAGACCATCGCATCAATCTAACCCTATATAACCTCTCCTTCTTTATGAATGGAGACATCCAACCGGTCATCGATCAACTGATTGTCGCTGAAAATGCCGAACGTTTGAAAGAGGCCAGTCTATAAGCAATTCAATATGAAAAGAGAAGCACTTATCCAGCAGATTCGTCAAAAAAAGAGTTTTTTGTGTGTCGGACTTGACACCGATCTAAAAAAAATCCCCGCGCACTTGTTGGAGGAAGAAGATCCGATGTTTGCGTTCAACAAAGCCATCATCGACGCAACTGCTGCGCACTGCGTTTGCTACAAGCCCAATTTGGCTTTTTACGAATGTGCCGGCCTCAAAGGCTGGATGGCGTTGGAAAAAACGGTTCAGTACATACGTCGTCATTACCCGGAACAGTTTATTCTGGCCGATGCCAAACGGGGAGACATAGGAAATACCTCTGAAATGTATGCACAAAGTTTCTTTGAAGATTTGCCCTTTGATGCAGTCACCGTCGCACCCTATATGGGCGAAGATAGTGTAAAACCGTTCCTTACCTATCCGGACAAATGGGTGGTTCTGCTTGCACTGACATCCAACAAAGGTTCTGCCGATTTTCAATTGACTCAGGATGCGAACGGGGAACGCCTGTTTGAAAAAGTTATCCGCACGGCAAAAACCTGGGCGGATGAAGAACGCATGATGTTTGTGGTGGGAGCAACACAAGGATCCATGTTTGCAGACATCCGAAAAATTGCCCCCAATCATTTCCTATTGGTCCCGGGGGTAGGTGCGCAAGGAGGCAGCCTGGCGGAGGTGGTTCGTTACGGAATGACTCCGGATTGCGGACTTTTGGTCAATTCGTCCAGACAAATACTTTACGCATCCAAGGGCATGGATTTTGCCCTGGCCGCCCAAAAAGAAGCGCAGAAACTTCACGAAGAAATGGCTTCCTATCTTTAAACCAAACATTGCGCCGTGGAAAAACGAAAAATCATAAACGATCCTGTATTTGGCTTTATCAATTTGCCAACAGGTTTCTTATTTGATGTATTTCAACATCCTTACTTGCACCGCTTGACACGCATCAAGCAATTGGGGATGTCCTCCTTTGTATACCCGGGCGCACAGCATACCCGATTCCAGCACACGGTTGGAGCCATGTATCTGATGATGGAAGCCGTTCAACATCTTCGAATGAAAGGGCACGACATCACCGAGGAGGAGTCAGAAGGTGTTATCGCCGCGATTCTTTTGCACGACATCGGACACGGTCCCTTTTCGCACGTGCTTGAACACAGCATCATACAAGGTGTGCACCACGAATCCATATCTATCTTACTCATGGAGCGCATGAATCGTGACTTTGGAGGAAGATTGGAAACGGCCATTCGTATTTTTAAAGACGAGTACCCAAAAAAATTTTTACACCAATTGGTCTCCGGCAACCTGGATATGGATCGCTTGGATTACTTGCGTCGGGACAGTTTTTTTACCGGAGTTACGGAAGGCAACATTGGATCGGCTCGCATCATAAAAATGTTGAATGTTCAGGATGATCGTTTGGTCGTTGAAGCCAAAGGCATCTATTCCATTGAGAATTACTTAATGTCACGTACCCTGATGTATTGGCAGGTTTACCTGCACAAAACTTCGATGGCTGCGGAGAATATGCTTCAAAATCTATTGAAACGTGCGAAACAACTGTGCCAATCCGGCATACACTTGCCGGCAACAGAAGCCTTTTATCATTTTTTATCCGGCAAACAAGTGCATGGCGTCATGGATGATGTTTCACTCGATCATTTCCAAATGCTGGATGACAACGATGTCTGGTCAGCCATCAAAACCTGGCAACAGCACGAAGACTTTGTTCTGTCGACCCTGAGTACCGCGTTGGTTGAACGCATCCTGTTCAAAACAGAAATGTCTCCGAAAGCTCCGTTGGAAACCCGTATCCATGAGGACATACGGCAAATTGCTGCTCACTTTTCCATACCGGAGGAGGAAGCCGCCTATTTTACGGCCTTAAGCTGCGTCTCAACCAACATGTATTCTCCGACGGACGACAGCATCGACATCTTGTACAACGATGGAAGCACCTGTCCAATCACATCGGCATCGGTCATGCTCAACATGGATGTTTTATCGAAGCAAGTTCAGAAACATGCCTATTGCTACATTCGTTTGAATCGCTACAAACACGCTTAATCATCTGCAAAGCACAAACTGCGGGTTTTTCCCGATTATTTTGTATTTTTGCCCAAATTTTTCTGGAATGAAATTTACGGCCTCCCAAATAGCAGCCTATTTATCCGGCATCGTCGAGGGCGATGCACAGGTAGAAGTTGACAACGTATCAAAAATAGAAGAAGGTGTTCCGGGCACGTTGACCTTTTTGTCAAACCCAAAGTACGCACCCTTCTTGTACACCACGAACGCAAGCATTGTTTTATTAAACAAAGACTACGCGTTGGAGCAACCCGTTCAGGCAACGTTGATTCGTGTCGAGAATGCGTACGAATGTCTGGCAAAACTCCTTCAACTGGTTGCCTCCACCCGCCCCAACAAAACAGGCATCGAATCGCCGGTTTCGGTTGCGGACTCGGCGTCCTTAGGATCGGACATCTATTTGGGAGCTTTCAGTTATATTGGAGAAAATAGTAGCGTTGGAGACCGTTCTCGCATCTATCCTCAAGTGTATATAGGAAACCGAGTCAACATTGGAGAGGACTGCGTCCTCTATCCTGGAGTTAAAATCCTGGATGACTGCATCATCGGAGACCGCTGCGTCTTACAGGCCGGCTGTGTCATCGGTGGGGATGGTTTTGGTTTTGCCCCACAAGCGGCAGGTGACTACCAAAAAATCCCACAAATCGGAAACGTCATTCTGGAATCAGACGTTGAATTGGGAGCCAACACCACCATTGATCGGGCAACCATGGGATCGACCATCCTACACAAAGGAGTGAAACTGGATAATTTGATTCAGGTGGCACACAACGTTGTCATCGGTGAAAATACCGTGATGGCTGCTCAAGTCGGCATCGCCGGATCCACGAAAATTGGCGCCAATTGCATGATCGGAGGACAAGTGGGCATCGCCGGTCACATTCAAATAGCGGATGGAGTGCACATTGCAGCTCAGACCGGGGTGGCCAACAATCTGAAATCGTCCAAATCCGCCTACATGGGTACACCGGCCATAGAAGCCAAACAATACGCAAAAGCCTATACCGTATTTAAGAAACTACCGGAGTTGTATCCGGAAATCAGCCACCTGATTAGAGAACGAAACAAATAAATCCGTATAAGAAGAACGATATGTCAAATCAACTCACGCTAAAGAAACCGTTTTCCGTACAAGGGAAAGGACTTCACACCGGACTCAAGATTACTGCAACCTTTCAACCCGCCGAGGCAAATACCGGCTACCGTTTTGTTCGTACCGACCTGGAAGGCAAACCGGAAATCGAAGCACTTGCAGAATACGTCAAACAGACCGAACGAGGAACGGTATTAAATAAAAACGGGGTTGTAATCAGCACCATTGAACACGCAATGGCCGCACTCTATGCTGCCCGCATAGACAATTGCCGGATTGAAATTGCCGGACCGGAAATGCCCATTCTTGATGGAAGTGCCATTGAATTCGTACAAAAAATCAAAGAGGCAGGCACAGAAACACAGCCTTTTGATCGTCAATACTACATCGTACGCAATCGAATTGAAGTGGAAGATCCGCAAACCGGCTCATCCATCATCATTCTTCCCTACGATGGATTTAGCATCACCACCTTGGTGAGTTACGACTCCCCCATCCTGAACAATCAATTTGCCCGCCTGAACAGCATGGCCGATTTTGAAACGGAGATTGCCCCCAGCAGGACTTTTGTTTTTGTGCGGGAAGTGGAACAACTCTTGGAACACAACCTGATTAAAGGAGGTGATTTGGATAATGCACTGGTTATTTACGACCAGGTACTTACACAAGACCGATTGAATACGTTGGCCGATATGATGGGCATCGCCCACAAACCGGTGAACGAACTGGGATACATCAACAATCGCCCCCTACTCTTTGACAACGAGCCTGCACGTCATAAATTGATGGATTTGATCGGTGACATCGCATTGATTGGAAAGCCCATCAAGGGACACATCATTGCCACCCGCCCCGGACACGGCATCAACAACAAAATGGCCAAACTGATTCGTAAAGAACTCAAACGCCAGGAGGTTCAGGCACCCAACTACAATCCCGAGGTCCCTCCCATTATGGACAACGTGCGCATCAAGCAATTGCTGCCACACCGTTGGCCCATTCAGATGGTTGACAAAATCATCGAACTGAGCGACAGACATATTGTCGGTTTAAAAAATGTAACAGGCAACGAGGAAATTTTTATGGGACACTTTCCGGACGAACCCGTCATGCCCGGTGTGCTCCAAATCGAAGCAATGGCTCAAACCGGAGGGTTACTGGTTCTCAACAACGTGGACGAGCCCGAACGATATTCAACTTATTTTCTTAAGATTGATAATGTAAAATTCCGACAAAAAGTGGTTCCCGGAGATACACTCATTTTCCGTTTGGATTTGATTTCAGAGATTCGCCGAGGCATTGTCAGCATGAAGGGATATGCATTTGTAGCAGATAAAATCGTGACAGAAGCCGAATTTATGGCTCAAGTCGTAAAAAACAAGTAATCAAACCTATATGAGACAACCCCTAGCCTACGTTCATCCGGATGCAAAGATTGCACCCAGTGTTGTCATAGAGCCATTTGTGACCATTGATCGAAACGTTGTGATTGGTGAAGGAACGCGCATCGGATCGAATGTGACGATACTCGAAGGAACCCGAATCGGTAAAAATTGTGTAATCTTTCCGGGTGCTGTCATTGGTGCCGTGCCCCAGGATTTAAAATTTTCGGGAGAAGATACCACCGTTGAAATTGGAGACAATACCACGATACGAGAGTACGTAACCATCAACCGAGGTACGGCTGCACGAAACAAAACGGCCGTTGGCAACAACTGCCTAATCATGGCCTACTGTCACGTCGCCCACGATTGTATTGTTGGAAACAACGTAATCATGTCAAACTCGGTTCAATTGGCCGGTGAAGTGGTTGTTGACGATCACGCCATCATCGGAGGCGGTACGTTGATTCATCAATTCTCACACATCGGTTCACACGTGATGATTCAGGGTGGTTCAAAAATCAACAAAGATGTCCCACCCTTCATCAAAGCGGCACGCGAACCCATCGCATACTGCGGAATCAACTCCATTGGTTTGAGAAGAAGAAGTTTTTCCAACGAACAGATTCGTGATATTCAAGAAATTTATCGTTACCTTTATCAATCGGGACTCAACAACAGTGACGCCGTCGAACGCATTGAGGCTGAGCTTCCTGCAACAAAAGAACGCGATGAGATTATTCTGTTTGTAAAGAATTCTCCTCGTGGCATCATCAAAGGATATTTTTAATTCATTTGCCTAAAAACTCATGGTATACAAGTTTCGCATCTTATCCGACGAAGTCGACAATTTTGTACGAGAGATCGCTATTGATTCGGATGCGCTCTTTCTGGATCTGCATCAAGCCATTCTGGACTGTACACAGTTTTCTGCTGACCAAATGTGTTCTTTTTTCATTTGCAACGACGATTGGGAAAAAGAAACCGAAGTGACGCTCATTGAAATGGACAACAACCCCGAAGTAGACAGTTGGATCATGTCCGAAACCCGTTTGAGCGAATTGGTTGATGACGAAGGACAAAAGTTGCTGTATGTTTTTGACTATTTAACAGAACGTGCTTTATTTATCGAATTGTTTCAATTGATCCCCAATCGGGAACTAAAAAATGCAAAATGTCTACTTTCTGAAGGGGAACCACCCATTCAACAAAGCGACCTAAACGACGTTGGTTTGGATACTGCATTAAAAACAAACATAGACGATATTTTTTCGGATGATCAGGATTTCGACATCAATGAATTGGACGCTGAGGGATTCTCTGGTTTGGATGATATCCCCGACCCTTCTTCCGATCGAGAATTTTAAATACAATGAAAACACTGGTGATCTTAACCGGACCGACCGGTGTAGGAAAAACAGAACTCAGTCTTCGGCTTGCCGAAGAACTGAGTTCTCCCATTTTATCCTGTGACTCAAGACAGCTTTACAGAGAGATTCCCATCGGGACGGCTGCCCCCGATTCGACTCAACTCGCCCGAGTGCCCCATGAATTTATCGGAACACACTCGATACACGAAAACTACAGTGCAGCAAAATATGAGCTGGATGTTTTAAAGCGTTTGGATGTGCATTTTGCCCATCGGGAGTATGTCTTGATGACTGGGGGATCCATGCTCTACATCGATGCCGTTTGCAAAGGCATTGACGATATGCCGGATGTAGAACCTGCGATTCGCAGCGAACTTCAGCATCAGTTTGCATCGGGACGGTTTGAAGAACAGCTGCATTTATTGAAAAAACTGGATCCGACCTATTACGAAGAGGTCGATCGTCAAAATCCAAAACGAGTGATCCACGGATTGGAAATTTGCATTCAGACGGGCAAGCCCTTTTCCTCGTTTCGTAACAAAACGCCCAAAAAACGTCCTTTTCGCATCTGTAAAATTGCGCTCAATCGAGATCGTACCGAACTCTACCAACGCATCGATCTGCGCGTAGCCCAAATGCTTGAGGATGGACTGGAAGCTGAGGCAAAAGCAGTGTACCCATACCGGCATCTCAACGCATTAAACACCGTTGGATTCAAGGAAATGTTTGCCTATTTTGATGGAGCACTATCCTTGGACGAGGCTGTTCAACGCATTCAGTTCAACAGCCACAAATATGCTCGTAAACAACTCACTTGGTTTCGAAAAGATCCGGAATACCACTGGTTCCATCCAAGCGATTTCGATGCCGTGTATTCGTACCTCTGGGGATTGAATGATCCCATTTAAAGGCGTACAAACACGAGCGTATGCCAGGATTGATCGCTTTTCGACAATACATCCATCGAGAATCCTTCCGATACAAGTCGATACCGTTCCATCTGAACGGGTGCCATATTCTGTCTGTATTCTCTAGGAGGTTTGCTTCTTGTACTTCTCTGGATTGCCGGTGGCATTTGGACGATCCCCATGGAAATGGACCTCAACAATCTGGGTTCACTGGCATTGGCTGGCATTGTTGTATCCGTTTTAAAATATCAACCGGAACGGATGAATACCCATCGACTACTCAGCCACATTACTCACTTTGTACCAACAGAAAGCATGCTTCTTTCGACCGACGGCATGATTATTTCTGTAAACAAACATCGATTTTTATGCAATGGCCTGACCCGTTCCGATATGGAACAGCACACGCTGGAGGCCCTTTTCCTTTCCAGCTCAGACATCAGACAACACATGCTCCTGCTTTCTGCCGGTCAGGAAGAAACCAGCAACTTAATCGTGCAGGCATGCACCCCGTCAAAAAGCAGTGTAGACATCCGTATCAACCTACATCCGTTAAAGAATGCACACTTGCATGTGGTCTATTTCTTGATCATGTTGTACCCGATTCGAAACGAACAATCCGTTGCCCATCGCATACAACAACTGTACGGATTGACAACGCGTGAAACAGAAGCACTCGATTGGTTGATTCAAGGCGAGCGCTATCTGAACATCGCCGAACACTTATACATATCCCTCAATACGGTCAAAAGCCATGCCAAAAGCATTTATCTGAAAACAAGCACCGCCAATCGCAACGAACTTCAGAATTTAACAAATGCGCTTGAGAAGAATACAAACAAAACGAACTAACGATTGGATTGCAACGATTTCATGCACTCGATGAAGTAGCTTCTCGAAGCGTCTTTCGGTCTCAAGAGCAACCCATCCCATTCAACTAAGTCCAAATCCATCGCAACCCACCCATTGGCTTCGGGGCCACGTCGTCGACCACACTGGTCTTCAATGGCTTTTAATTGTGATTCTAGGTAGGCACGTGTATGCTTTGTACGCCCCTGAATGATACGATTGCTGTATAGGGGTGCATCCGGTGGTACGCCTTGTGATTGATCGGCACTTTTGAGAATGTCCGAACACTTGGCTTCTTGCAAGAGCTTGCCCAAAATCTGTACACTGACAGCATCAATCAAATCGGTGGCATCGGGTACATTCGACCCCAATAATACGGTACAGAAATGCATATGGATCGTCTTTTTTCAAAGATACACATTTATTTAATTCTCAACTTGTTTTGCCGGATACTAATGAAAAAGGTATCTTTGTGACTGCTTTTGGCGCAAGCCGGCAATGTTACTCTCAACCGTTAAATCAACCCATAACGCTTACACTATGGCAGATAGTAAAGAACAGTTATTTTCGGAATTCCCTCCGGTCAGTACCGGAGAATGGATGGACAAAATCGTCGCCGACCTGAAGGGAGCCGATTTCGAAAAGAAACTCATGTGGAAAACCCTGGAGGGATTTTCCGTGAAGCCTTTTTACCGAGCAGAGGATCTGCAAGGCAACCAAAACGTTGCATCCTTACCCGGACAATTTCCATACGTTCGAGGATGCAAGACTCAAAATCACTGGTATGTACGTCAAGAAATTGACGCAAATGACGCGCGTGTTGCCAATACAAAAGCATTGGACATCCTCAACAAGGGAGCCGATTCGATTTGCTTCGTTTTGTCCGGAAATGAAATCGACACCGATTTTCTGAAAGTCTTGTTGAATGGAATTTGTTTGGAATGCATCGAGTTAAATTTTCGTACCTGCTATTCCTATGCATTAAACACAGCCCGCATACTCGCAGACTTCGTTCAATCAAACAACTTGGATGCTGGTCGCATCGAGGCATCCATCAATTTTGATCCGTATAAATCACAATTGACATCGGGTAAAAAGCCAAACATCGAGATGGAGGCGACCCTCAAAGGCTTATTGGATGTATGCAAAATACTCCCTAAACTACGAGTGCTGGGTGTGAACGCCCAAATCTTCAACAATGCAGGCGCAACAGCAAGCCAAGAATTGGGCTACGCACTGGCATGGGGAAATGAGTACATCCAGCAGGGAGTCAATGCCGGCCTCACACCCGCTCAATCGGCAGGGATGATCAAATTTAATTTTGGCATCGGTTCCAACTACTTTATGGAAATCGCAAAATTTAGAGCCGCACGACTACTTTGGGCTAAAATTGTACAAGCCTGGGCACCGGAGGCCATTCATACAGATGCCGCAAAGATGCGTCAGCATGCGTTTACCAGCGAATGGAATTTGACCGTTTACGATGCACACGTAAATTTACTGAGGACACAAACCGAAGCCATGTCTGCGTCCATCGCAAGCGTTGATTCCATCACAGTACTTCCCTTTGATCAACCCTACAAAGCATCGGATGCATTCTCAGAACGCATTGCACGCAATCAACAATTACTCCTAAAAGAAGAAGCACATTTTGACAAGGTAGCGGATGCAGCCGGAGGTTCCTATTATATCGAGAATCTGACTCAAATGCTGGCAGAAGCCGCTTGGAAAATATTCCTTACAACCGATGATCAAGGTGGCTTTGCTGCTGCCGTTGAACAAGGCAGCATCCAACAGGACATCAATGAAACAGGGAGCAAGCGACGCTTTGCTGTTTCGTCCCGCAAGGAAGTGCTACTCGGTACCAACCAGTATCCGAATTTCAACGAAACCGCTTCCGCAAAAATCCAAACACCCGTACAAGCAGACAACTCGACTCAGGTGCACACATTGGAGACAAAACGAGCCGCTACCGAATTTGAAGCACTGCGTTTGTCCACAGAAAAAGCAGCGAAGCGTCCTACTGCATTTATGTTGACCATTGGGCCATTAAACATGCGCTTGGCAAGAGCTCAATTCTCCAGCAATTTCTTCGCTTGTGCCGGATATGAAATTGTTGACAATCTTGGTTTCAAAACCATAGAAGAAGGGATTCATGCAGCCAGACGTGCAAATGCCGACATCGTTGTGCTCTGCTCCGGAGACGAGGAATATGCAACCTTTGGCCCAGAAGCCCTACAAGCGATTGGTTCGGGAAAAGAGATTCTGGTCATCGCAGGCGCACCCGCTTGTCAGGCCGAATTGCAAGAGCAAGGCATAAAACACTTTATCAACGTTCGTTCAAACGTGTTGCAAACCTTGCAACAGTTCAACCAATTAGTAGGAATCCAATAAGCGAATTCGTATGAAACCAGATTTCAAAAAAATAGAACTAAACAACCTCGTTTCTACTCCAAAAGGCGAAGAGACTGCGATGGGACCCGTTTCCGACTGGAAAACGCCGGAGCACATTGAGGTAAAATCCGTATACAGCATGGCCGATCTAGCGGGCATGGAGCACCTAAATTATGCAGCCGGCGTGGCACCGTTTTTGAGAGGACCGTATAGTGTAATGTATGCGATGCGTCCTTGGACCGTTCGACAATATGCCGGTTTCTCTACGGCCGAAGAATCCAATGCCTTCTACCGTCGTAATCTGGCCGCAGGTCAAAAAGGGCTTTCCGTTGCGTTTGATTTAGCAACCCATCGCGGTTACGATGCAGACCACGAACGCGTTGTAGGCGACGTGGGTAAAGCCGGCGTTTCCATCTGTTCCGTCGAAGATATGAAGGTCTTGTTTGACGGCATCCCGTTGAATAAAATGTCTGTTTCAATGACCATGAATGGTGCAGTGCTTCCCATCCTGGCCTTTTACATCAATGCAGGACTCGAACAGGGAGCCAATTTGGAGGAAATGGCAGGTACCATTCAAAACGATATTTTGAAAGAATTCATGGTGCGGAATACCTACATCTACCCACCCGAATTTTCGATGAAAATCATTGCCGATATTTTTGAATACACTTCCAAAAAAATGCCGAAGTTTAATTCCATATCCATATCCGGTTATCACATGCAAGAGGCTGGTGCTACAGCGGATATTGAATTGGCATATACCTTGGCAGATGGACTGGAATATTTGAGAGCAGGTGTCAATGCAGGCATGGATATCGACTCGTTTGCACCACGTCTTTCGTTCTTCTGGGCCATCGGAATGAACCATTTTATGGAAATTGCCAAGATGCGTGCAGCACGTATGTTGTGGGCAAAGATTGTTAAAAAATTCAATCCCAAAAATCCAAAATCACTGGCTTTGCGCACGCATAGTCAAACCTCCGGTTGGTCGTTGACCGAACAAGATCCCTTCAACAACATCGGACGTACGTGTATTGAAGCCATGGGCGCTGCACTGGGGCACACTCAATCACTGCATACCAATGCGTTGGATGAAGCCATCGCCTTGCCGACCGATTTTTCTGCGCGCATTGCCAGAAATACGCAAATTTACATCCAGGAGGAGACTCATATCTGTCGGGAAGTGGATCCATGGGCCGGTTCTTATTATGTAGAAAATTTAACAAAAGAATTGGCTGAAAAGGCATGGGCCTTGATCGAGGAAGTGGAAAGCCTTGGAGGGATGGCCAAAGCCATCGAAACCGGCATTCCGAAAATGCGTATTGAAGAGGCTGCAGCTCGTGCACAAGCACGCATTGATTCCAGTAATCAAGTGATTGTAGGCGTCAACAAGTACCGTTTGGAAAAAGAAGATCCGATTGACATCTTGGAAATCGACAACACAGCCGTGCGCTTGCAACAAATCGATCGACTGAATCAATTAAAAGCCAATCGAGACGAAAAAGCCGTGCAAGAGGCATTGGATGCAATTACACGCTGTGTTGAAACCAAGCAGGGCAACCTATTGGAGTTGGCTGTAGAGGCCGCTCGTGTTCGTGCAAGCCTGGGAGAAATCTCCTATGCCTGTGAAAAGATCGTTGGACGTTATAAAGCAGTAATCAGAACCATTTCAGGCGTGTATTCATCCGAAACCAAAGGGGATGCAGACTTTCAGAAAGCCTGCTCGCTGGTTGAGACATTTGCTCAAAAGGAAGGTCGTCAACCCCGTATTATGATCGCAAAGATGGGCCAGGATGGTCACGATCGCGGTGCAAAAGTAGTCGCTACCGGATATGCCGATTGTGGCTTTGATGTCGACATGGGTCCCTTATTTCAGACTCCGGCAGAAGCGGCAAAACAAGCAGTCGAAAACGATGTGAATATCCTAGGTGTATCCTCGTTGGCCGCCGGGCACAAAACGCTCGTACCTCAGGTCATCGAAGAACTCAAGCAACTGGGTCGTGAAGATATTTTGGTCATTGCAGGTGGGGTTATTCCTGCACAGGATTACGATTACCTGTACAAAGCAGGTGTAGCCGGTATTTTCGGACCGGGTACCTCGGTCTCCAAAGCAGCCTGTACCATTATGGAAATATTACTTCAGGACAACGAGTAATTCTTCTCAATCCACTACAGAGGCCGTCCAACACAAAATGGACGGCCTCTTTTTATGAGATTCGGGGATAAATTCGTATTATTGCCCCTTCAAACGTAGAAAAATATGAAACGCCATATTCTGATTCTTTCCATCATTCTTCTATTTACGGCTTGCATCAACGATGCATACGATACCGGCAAGCTATCCAGCGAGATCGAGCTGTTTCAAGCGGGCTTACGTGCACCCATTGGCACGGCCACCATTCGCATGGATAGCCTCATGAAAGGGCTGGATCTGGATAGTGGACTGTTGGTCGTTGAAAATGGAGTGTATACCCTACGTTACACGGGAGAAATTGAACCGGAAGGTTTACTTGACTCATTGAATGGCTACGACTTCCCTCATTTAGACCCCTTTCAAAGCAGCATTCCTGTTTACAATGCAACAGGAGAAACCAACCTTCCTTATGCACTTCCCATCAACCAATATCGATATTCAGGAACCGTTTACATGAATTTACCCGATTTTGATTCGAATCGTTTTGATGTAGATAGCGTTCAATTGACGCATTCGCTGTTGCGTTTTGAAGTCAACACCATTGGATTGGGGGGACCCAAACACAACACAAACATCCGAGTACACGTACAGCCTCAAAACGACAAGGCACTTTTTACACAATCCGGTCAGACCATTCATTCTTGGAACGTACTTCCTGCGACCCCAACCGACGTACTGTGCGAACGCCTTCGGCTAAACGATGGTCTCAATCGAATTGCCTTTGACGTGGATATTTTTGTGGATGTTACGTCCTCCGGTGACATCCTCATCACCGATGCGCAACAAACGTATGTGCAACTTCTGGTTTCATATCCGGAAGCGGTGGATTATCGTATGATATGGGGCCAATCTACGTTTAGCCAACAAAGTCAGTACGCTTCCATCTCACTGGATGCCCTGCATTCATTTATCCAGGCATCGGATACACTCAGTTTGTACGACCCAAAAATCTACGTTCAAACGACAAGTAATGTGGGGATCCCTTTCCGGATGAATTTGCAATTGAACAGCATCAACCAGCAAACCCATGCTACGGCTCAATTGGAAACGCAACAACTAATTTTTCCGGCAGCGGCTTCAACCGCTCCTGAAACGACGCGCCACGAACTGAATCGTACACAGGGAACGGACCGACTCTTTCGCATCAACCCGGATCAGCTCACACTCGCTTATGATATAAGCAGCCAAACCACACCGAGCATCCCACACGTACTGAGAAAAGAGAATCAGCTACACATTCAGTACGGCATAGACATCCCTCTCCAGTTCAAATCCGATCTTCTTCTGCATATGAATAAGGTGTTGGACAGCCCATTGGGCGATTTAAAAGCCCTGACTGAACAAGAAGACTTGGACGCGAGTTTGCATTTGTCTCTTTCAAACCGTATTCCACTCCGATTGCGTGTTCAGCTTACCGCATTGGACTCCGATAGTCTGGATCTATTTACGGTAACGTCGGGCAACATAGAAGCCGCCAGCCCCATTGATCCGCTCACCGGATTTGCTTTGGGTGCAACCGAAACCGTGACAAACATTGAATTAAGTAAGGAGCAAATCGATTTACTTCGATACACACAGCATTTTAAGGTTTGCTTTATCGTAGACAACCATCGAGATCATGCCTTTGTCAGCATACAACCCGAAGATTACCTCCACTTGAGCATTACGGCCAAGCTATCTGGTGGCGTTCGATTGGATTTAAACCCTTGAAACAGACATGACCCCATTAAACATGAAAAGAATCATTCATCGTCTTTGCATCCTGTGTGCGGTTGCTGTCTCATTCGGCACGCTACAGGCTCAAAAAGCGAATTCTCTGTATTTTCTGGAACAATCACCCGGAATAGCCCGATCCAATCCGGCCATAAATCCATCATATTCCGGTTTTGGGATCGGAATCAGTAGTCTCTCCATTTATGTTCAATCGGATTTGGCTTTAAATCAACTGATACAAGTTGGGCCTGATGGACAAACACGTTGGTTTTTAAATCCGGATGCAGATCGCAACGTTTTCTTGGAATCCATCGAATCCCAAACACAGTTTCGATCCGGAATGCACATCGATTACTTTAGTCTCGGGATCAAATTGGGTGATAAAGGGTATCTTCGATTTCACAGCGGTTTGTCGATAGAAACCAATGCGGGAATCCCCAAAGACTTGTTTCGAATGATCATCGATGGAATGGATGCAAACGCTTCCGTGACCTCGTTTGATTTGACTCAAACGCAATTTGATATCAGTGCCTACTCCATCAGTGGAATGGGTTTTTCCAGCAATTTTGGTGAGAAAGTGATTGTCGGGGCAAACATCAATTATTTAAGAGGCCTATCCGATATTCGTATGGGCTTTGACGAGTTACGAATCGATGCTTCAGAAGAACAATGGGATGTCTACAGTAAAGGCTATCTACAAATGGCCGGTCCGGATCAAATTGATTTTCGTTACGACGAAGACGGGTATTTGGACGGATTCGAACAAAAATACAGCAACTCGGTAGGACAAAATCTCTCCTCGATTGTAAACGCATTGCCAAATGCCGGATCCGGTTTTTCCTTTGATTTGGGTGTTTTGATTAAACCGGTCTCCTTTCTGAAGTTATCGGCATCCCTGACCGATATCGGATCCATCCGTTGGAACAGCAAACACATACAAAAGGCGGCCTCGGATGGACATTTCACCTATGATGGAATGAATCTGAATGCGTCCGAAACGGAGGAGAATTCCATTCAAGAAGAAGTAAAAGACCTGCTTCGATTTGAAAAAGTCCAGGATTATCGATCCTATCGTAGCAGACTCAACAGCAAATTAAACTTGGGTGCAGAAGCGGGAATTATTGAGAACAAAATGAGTTTGGGTGTACTTTCACAGACTACGTTTACCGACTATGGGGACTTTCAAGATTTGATGCTGTCGGCCAATTTCAAGCCCGGAAGCTTGATCCAAACGGCATTTACCTATTCGTTATTGCACGGTGAACTCAGTTCATTTGGAGCGGCCGTCAACATGAAGCTCTTATTTCTCAATATTTTTGCTGCAGCCGATTACATCCCAGCAAGCATCACGCCTCAAGGTCTCCCCATCAACAATGCATACTTTAACGGACATGTGGGTTTGAACTTTATGTTCTAAACCCACATGTCTATTTCCTTATGGTTTATATCGTCTGAATCACACGTTGGATAACCGTACGAATTTGATTGGACAACGCCTCGGCCGCTTCTTGGTTGATCGCCTCTGCGTAGATGCGAATGATCGGCTCGGTATTGGATTTACGCAAGTGCACCCATTTATCTGAAAAGTCGATTTTTACGCCATCAATGGTTGACACTTCTTCGGTGGCAAACGCCTCTTGGACGGCTTTTAATACAGCGTCCACATCCATGCTCGGACTGAGTTCCATCTTCTGCTTGTCAATATAATACGCAGGATACTGCGCCTTGATCTCGGAGACTGTTTTACCGGACTTGGCCATCAGCGTCAGAAACAAGGCAATTCCAACCAACGCATCCCGTCCGTAATGACTTTCCGGATAAATCACCCCTCCGTTACCTTCTCCTCCAATCACAGCATTACTGGCTTTCATTGCCGCAACAACGTTGACTTCTCCCACGGCAGCTGCGGTGTAGTTTGCTCCATATTTTTGGGTCACATCACGCAAGGCACGCGTAGAACTCAAGTTGGACACCGTATTTCCGACCGTTTTGGATAAGACATAATCTGCAACGGCAACCAATGTATATTCTTCTCCAAAAAGACGGCCGTCTTCACAAACGATGGCCAGACGATCGACATCCGGATCAACAACAAAACCTACATGTGCTTTTTCCTCGGCAACCTTGGCCGCAATTTCAGTCAAATGTTCCGGCAATGGTTCCGGGTTATGTGCAAACCGGCCGTTTGCTTCCCCATTCAACACCAGGATATCGGTTACCCCCAAGGCTTTCAACAATTCGGGCAAAACAATTCCTCCAACGGAGTTGACCGTATCCAGAACGACACGAAACTGCGCATCACGAATGGCTTGAACATCCACGAGATTCAACGCAAGAACGGCTTCAATGTGCCGCTTCAAGGCCAATGCATCGTGATGCATAGACCCCAAGCAATCAACCTCTGCATACGAAAACTCATCGGAAGCAGCCAAGTCCAAGACGTATTGACCTTCTTTTGCATTCAAGAACTCTCCCTGTTCATTCAGCAACTTAAGGGCGTTCCATTGTTTTGGATTGTGGCTTGCCGTTAAAATAATCCCACCATCGGCTTTTAATTGTACAACCGATAGTTCTGTGGTAGGCGTTGTAGCCAAGCCCAAATCAACGACATCAAAACCCATTCCCATCAACGTGCCGGAAACCAATTGAAAGACCATATCCCCGGAAATTCGGGCATCACGACCCACAACTATTTTTTTCGACTTACGCGTTGCGTGTTGTTCAACCCAATGGGCATAGGCTGAAGTAAAGCGAACCAGATCCAACGGGGTCAGTCCTTCTCCGACCGGGCCACCAATGGTGCCACGAATGCCGGAAATCGATTTAATTAAACTCATTTACTTGTATGGTTAAGGTACAAACGTATAGCGCAATTCATAGAATCGAGGTGTCAGAACCGTAGACGACGAGGTATACCTACTCATCCCCAACTTTGTGGGCGCAATGATGTACACATGTCCACCATCTCCTACGTACGACAAAGGCTCGTGCCAAGCGAGACAGTCTCCGTGACTTCTGGCTGACTGCACGGTATTATAGTATAATTTATACGGTTGGCTCGAACCCGCCATGTCCTGATAAATGGTATCTCCATCCATGCTGACTTCGTAAAATCGTACGGTAAATTCTCGATTGGTTTCCAGAGGGGTCTCAACCAACGCACCTGTATCTAACACGTGGATGTACAAGCCCGATTCCGTTAAATAGAAAACACCTTCGGGATAGGGTACCGTTTCGGGTTCGTCCCGGCTTACCGTATAGCCACGGTTTTCCATAAAAACCTGAATGGATTCTTTTTCATCGGCCAACTGTTCGGCATACGTTTTGGTATCATCACATGCCGAAAGTCCAACCATCAGCATACATAAAAACAAACCCAGCGGTTTAATACATTTCATATTCTTCGAATCATTAATTTCTAAACAAGATAATCCGGCAAAGCCGCTTCAATGCGTGCAATGGCCTCTTCCATCGATCCAGAGAACTCTGCTCCGGCTGCATTGACGTGTCCACCACCACCAAAAAGTTCGGCAGCCAATTGATTGACCGGATACGAACCTTTTGAACGAAAGGATAGACGAATGCGGTTTTCTTCCTGACGGGCAAAAATCGATATATAGATGCCTGAAATACTCAACGGTAAGTTTACAAAGCCCTCGGTATCGCCTACCTGGTAGTCAAAACCCTTCAGATCATCCGTCGATAGGTGGATGATGGCTGAATGACAAGCATCCAAAATGCGCATGCGACTGTGCAATACAAATCCCATCAAACGCATACGATCCGCAGAATAGGTATTGAAGACCCGATCGTAAATCCTATCTTTTTTAACCCCTTTACGAATCAACTGTGAAATAATAAAGTAAATTTCTTCACCGTTGGAGTTATACGTAAACGCCCCTGTGTCGGTCATCATTCCCGTATACAAACATTCTGCTGTAGACAAAGACATTTCATCAAAACAACCGGCTCTGCAGATATAACGAAACACCAATTCACTGGTTGACGAGATGTTGGGGTAAGATAGGATGACATCGGCAAAATCATCCGGACCCGGATGGTGATCGATCAAGATCTTTTTGGCACGAGACTCCAACACATACGGGGCCAATCCGGCCATACGTTTGGAGGTATTAAAATCCAATAAAACCAAGGCATCCGCTGCTTCAATGGCAGCAATACAAGCTTCCGGTGAATGGGTAAAATGAATGGCTGACTCCACTCCGGGCATCCAATTCAAAAAAGCCGGAGGTGCATCCGGATATAAGACCTGAACCTGCTTGCCCTGCTCCCTCAAAAAGTCAGCCAAGCCCAGACTGGATCCCATCGCATCTCCATCAGGACCCATATGGGAAATCAGCACAGGGTGTTTGGCATGATTCAGTATGTGTTTTGCCTTTTGTACCAACGCTTCGTCAATGACCTTGCTTAGCATACGTATGTTTTTTTGCAAAGATACTGTTTTCATAGCATCTCACAAGGCCGTAAAAATGTTAGAAATTTGAAATTTATCCATTAAATAGATAATTTGCATCAAAACAAGGGTCAGTAAGACGAGCAAGAGTCCCGTCCAACGTTTTCGATACCACAAATTGAGCATCAATCCAAACAATACATAAAATAAATAGATCCATCCCTGTGAAAAGGGTTTCAGAATCAACAAGGCTCCCGGCCAGTCGGACATCCATGCAGTCAGTCCCAGCATACTTTTACAGATGAGATTTAACAGATAAGCGCTGAATACACTCAAAAAAGGAATATCGGCCAAAAGCAAGGCAAAAACGCCCGAATACAACAACAATGCAGCAAGTGGGGCCATCAATAGATTACTCAATAGAAACCAGCGGGGAAACTGGTGAAAATAGTAAACGGTCAACGGTGATGTAGCCAATTGGGCCAACAAAGAAATACAAAGAACGGATGCAATGGGGGATGGAATATGAAATCGTTGTTCAAAAAGCTCCAGTAGTCTTTTTTGCCCCAACAAAATACCCAGTACGGCAATATAGCTCAATTGAAAACCCAAATCGTATAAAAACCCCGGATGCCACAGAAGCAGAATAAATGCCGATAACAAAACGGTATAAACAGACGCATTCCGATGCCGATACAATTGGCCAAACAGGACAAGAACAAACATAAGCACCGATCGGCATACCGAAGCACTCAATCCGGTAACCAGTGCATACATCAGCAACAATAAGATTGAAAGCACGATTCCTGCTTTCCAATAGATACTTCCTACGGCAAACGGACGCATAAAAAACTGAAGCAAGGCAAACAACAAACCCACATGCATACCACTAACCGCCAGGAGATGCGCCAGACCGGTAGCGGAAAAATGCTGCCTTGTTTCCACATCCAATGTTTTCTTATCGCCCAAACACATCGCAGCAACCAAATCAACGGATAAATCCTCCAACCCCATCGACTGATAACGATCCAGCAAATCCGCTTGAATTGACGCTGCGCGTGCACGAATATTCCAACACGAGGGCAATCGAACACACTTCGACGTTCGGGCATCGACCCAGACAGTAGCACAACAAGACTCCCGATGCAACCAGTCCATAGGAGCATCACTCAGACAAGAAAATGAAATCGTCCAGCGTGTTCCCATCTTAAAGGACGCATCTTTTTCATAGGCAACCGGCCAATACGACATCACCTTTTTTCCATTCCATTTTCCGGAAGACTCACTCCGTATAATCAGGCGAGTCTGCATGGACTTCGTTTTGCGTTGGGGCTGATCCAATATTTCAACCGTGACATCAGACACCTGATCACCCACTGGACGCTTTAATCGCAGACCATCTACGATGGAGGCAGCCATTCCCATGGCAACCCAAAAAAGGAAAAAGGAAAAACCAGGCAAAAAACGAACCGACCAAACATTTGATAAATGCTTCACAAAAAAAAGCCAATACACCACACCACCTACCGCCAAACCCACGAAGGACAGGACAACATGCAACGTAGCCGGAGATAGAACATATCCCGCAACGTAGGCCGTCAATGGAATAAGAATTGTACGCAACGACGAAAAGGACATATATGCTTTTTATGCAAATATACCCTTTTTATTTTGTTTTCTTATGATTACGATATTGTTTTCAATCGAAGGATTGCATTTTTGGGGTCAGACGACTTAAACACGTAACTTCCAGCGACTAAAACATCGGCGCCGGTCGCATACAGTTTCGCAGCATTCTCATCCGTAACACCTCCATCGACCTGAATCAAGGCTTTGCTGTTGCGCTTTTCAATCAAATTGCGTAGTTGATCAATGCGACGATACGTATTCTCAATAAACGTCTGTCCACCAAAACCCGGATTGACAGACATCAACAGAACCAGATCCAACTCCGGAAGAATGTCATCCAAAAACGAAACGGAGGTATGTGGATTGAGCGTTACACCAGCCAACATATCCTGCTGTTTAATGGCGTGAACCGTACGATCCAGATGCATACAGGCTTCGTAGTGTACATTCATTACATGCGCTCCCAAGGCCTTTACTTCCGGAATAAACTTCTGTGGTTCAACAATCATCAAATGCACATCCAAGGGTTTGGTACACACCTTCGCAACGTGCTCCAAAACGGGGAAACCAAACGATATATTTGGGACAAAAACACCGTCCATTACATCCAGATGCAACCAGTCGGCCTGACTCTCATTAATCATGACCAGATCACGATGCAGGTGACAAAAATCTGCAGCCAGCAAAGAAGGAGCAACTCGTTTCATAACCTATGTTGTTTACACACAAAGGTAACAAAAAAAGGCTAATTTAAATGAGTTTTCTCTTTGTCGATCCTTGTTTGTTTTTTGGGGACGTACGCGCGTGCAAACTGCATAAGAAAAGCGACCGTATCCTCAGAGGGCCGAGCCATAAACTTCTTAACGGTTCGAGGAGACGAATTGGATGGAGTAGAATCTTGAGGCATAGGCATTATTTTTTCTTGCGTTCATAGATAAAACGAAAAACTCCGTTTTATCGTATGCAAACAAGTGATTATTTTTTTAAAAAAAATGCCTTTTATTCAAAGAGTTAGTACACAAGTGACAAATGATTCTCCTGAGCCATGCGTCGCATGTTCAGTAAGGCATAACGCATACGGCCCAAAGCGGTATTGATGCTTACGCCGGTACGATCGGCGATTTCCTTAAAACTTAGATCCTCGTAAAACCGCATACGAACAACCTCCAATTGGTTCTCAGGCAAGTGCTGCATCAAATTGCGCACATCCATGTGTACCTGATTACGCACCATGTGGTCCACGATGGTCTCATCACTCAATTTCGCGTTATTAAACAGATCGACATCCGTAAAAGCATCGTTGCTTATGGTATTTTCGTTGCGTTCCCGTCGATAGTGATCAATAATCAGATTGTGCGCGATGCGCGTCACAAAGGCATAAAACTTTCCATTTTCGGTATAACGGCCCTCCTTGAGGGTTACAATCACCTTCATGAAAGCTTCCTGAAAGATATCCTCTGCCAGATCGCGGTTGCGTACCACCAACAATATATACGTAAAGACCCGATTTTTGTGTCGGTTCAATAAAATATCAAATGCTTGATTGTCTCCATTTGCAAACGTACGGATGAGAACTTCGTCCGTCATCGATTTCAATTTGTCCATTGCTTTTGTGTTTAGGCTCAGCGTAGATCTCAATCGATAGGCAAATAGATTTAGGGGTTACGTCGCAAATTAAACGTATTTTCTTGTAATTACCAAACATTTCATCAAAAAAGGACGACTCAACAAAACAGTCCGTTCGTATCCGGACTGTTTCCACGAAGATAATCTTCAATCGACATCACTTTCTTTCCCGGTACTTGAATGCGTTTTAAATAAACCCAACCATCAGCGCAGGCGATGCGAAAAAATTGCTTGCCATCCGTCTGAATGCGTCCAATGGATTGGGTACAGACCGCCTCTACCACTTCAACTTCAAGGATTTTCACAAAAAGAACCTTGCCGTCTGAGACGTGCCACTCGGTCCATGCAGCGGGATACGGACACAAACCACGGACAAAATTAAAGATCGCAGAAACCGGTTTTTGCCAATCGATTCTCGTATTTTCGCGAAACAGCTTTGGGGCAAAAGTGACAACCCCATCATGCAATTCTCTTTGTGGTGTCGGTTTTAGACTTCCTTGAATCAATCCCGTGACCGTTTCTACGACCAAATCGGCACCCAACTGCATGAGTCGATTGTGCACCTCCCCCGTAGATTCTTGCGGAGCGATCTCAATGGAACGCTGCAAAAGCACATCGCCCGTATCGATCTCGTGCTGTAGAAAAAAAGTGGTTGCCCCCGTCCTTCGTTCACCGTTGATCACTGCCCAATGAATGGGCGCTGCCCCACGATAAGCCGGCAGTAGTGATGCATGCAAATTGAATGTGCCCATTGGCGGCATATTCCAGACGACCTCGGGCAACATCCGAAACGCAACAACAATCTGCAAATCTGCCTGATAAGCGCGCAGATTCATTATAAAGGCGGGATCCTTCAGTTTTTCCGGTTGCAAAACCGGTATGGAATGTTCTAAGGCGAAATTTTTGACAGGAGAAGCCTGCATTTTCATGCCTCGGCCTGCCGGCTTATCCGGCATGGTAACCACGGCCACAACCCTGAAGCCACCTTGCACCAAGGCCTTCAGCGGCTCAACCGCAAACTCAGGGGTCCCCATATACACAATTCGAATCGCTGCTTGTTCCATAGACTAAACGTTAAAAAGACTGCTAAAGTACAAAAAACTTACCGAGTCTGTAACAATTAAGCTCGGCATTCGTCTTCTCAATAAGAAACACATTACATCAAAGACCACATGAAACAAATTCTACTCGGTGCGCTCATCCTCCTATTCATAAGTGTACAGTCTTTGCAACACTCCATGGCACAGACGAAAAGCTACCTGAAACAAACCATTCAGTCAGAAAAGGCCCATTCGTACAAAACCGACTTGGATTTTTTTGCCGGTGAATTGTTTGTGAATGCAACGGAAGAAGAAGCGGTTGCCGTTTGCCATTACGGATATAAGGCCGATTACATCAAGCCCATCATGACTTACCACGAACAAGGAGAAACGGGCTACGCAAGCATCCAATCCGAATCGATACGCAACAAGGAATTGGATCGCCTGGGGAAAGATAATAAATGGTATATATCCTTAAATGGCAAGCAGACCCATCAACTGTCTGTCAACCTAAAAGCCGGAACGGCACGTTTGGATCTGGCTTCCTCTCAATTAAAACACTTTGCATTCCGAATGATGGCCGGGGAAGCCCACGTCAATTTAAGCAACTCATCCATTCCCGAAATAAACATGCAACTAATGACAGGATCCGCTCATCTTGACGTATCAGGCAAATGGGACAATGATTTACACGCGACCATCAAAGGAGGTGTGGGTGAGCTCAATGTATTGGTACCGTACGAAACCGGGGTACGCATTACGGTTTCCGGTCTGCTGGGAGAAATCAACATTCCGTTTTTTAATCGCAACGGACGCACGTATACCAATGATTTGTATGGAAAAACGGCCTCAACCTTGTATATCGACATCAATGGAGGCATTGGTCAAATCAACGTAAACATGGTTGACTAACTATTCATCCGAAAAGTGCACCAACACCTGTCGGTAGGTATTAAAAATCTTGGACTTGGAAACAAAACCGATGTAACGATTGGATTCGTCCACCACCGGTAAGTTCCATGCATTTGTATCATCAAACACCTTCATTACTTTTTCCATGGTATCCTGAACAGAGATCATGGCCGGCGGAGAGATCATAAGCTTTGCAACCCGGAATCGAGTATACAACTCGGTTCGGAACATAATGTTTCGGATATCATCCAATAAGACGATGCCCTGCATGACACCTTGCTCGTCTACCACCGGAAAAATATTCCGTTTGGCAGTAGAAATCACCTTCACCAGTTCACCCAAGGGCATTTCCGGACGGACCACATCAAAATCCTTCTCGATTACATTCTCCACTTTCATCAACGTCAAAACAGCCTTATCCTTGTGATGTGTCAGAAGCTCCCCTTTCTGTGCGAGTCGCATGGAATAAATACTGTGCTCTTCAAACAAATAAATCGTCAGATACGACATTCCCGAAACAATCAACAAAGGCAAAAACAATTCGTAGCCTCCCGTCAATTCGGCAATGAGAAAGACGCCCGTAAGTGGTGCATGCATCACGGCTGACATCAGTCCGGCCATGCCCATCAAGGCAAAATTTTCCGCTGAAACGGGATAAATGCCCGTCATATTGATCAACGTGGCAACGACAAAACCGGTCAAACTTCCCACAAACAAGCTGGGAGCAAAGACTCCCCCAACGCCACCCGAACCATTGGTCGAAGCGGTGGCTACAATTTTAAACAGGACAATGAGGGAGACGTACAGAATCATCAACCAAAGATTATCCTTAAACATATAGAAAATACTACCCTGCGCCAGTTGCTCGGGACTTCCGTTGATCAATGCGGTTATAGACGTGTAGCCTTCGCCGTATAAAGGAGGAAAAAGAAAAATCAACAAACCCAGAATGACCGCCCCGCTGCCCCACTTAATCCACACATTTTTCATGCGCTTATACCAACCTTCCACCAGATTCATCCCTCGTACAAGGTAGAGTGACACCAATCCACAGGCAACGCCAAGCACGATCACCCAAGGGATTCGGTGCATATCAAATGCTCCCTCCATGGCAAAATGGAACATCGCATCACTTCCGGTAATAAAATAAGACAACGATGCCGCTGTAACAGAAGCAATCAGTAGCGGCATAACCGATGCCGCAGTCAAATCCAGCATCAACACCTCAATCGTAAACAACATGCCTGCAATGGGCGCTTTAAAAATGCCCGAAATGGCACCGGCAGCACCACAACCAATGAGTAGCATCAGTGTTTTGTGGTTCATCTTAAAAAAACTGCCCAGATTGGAGCCAATGGCAGAACCGGTCAGAACGATGGGTGCCTCTGCTCCAACCGAACCGCCCATACCTATCGTCAACGAACTGGCAATCAACGAAGTCCAAGTATTATGCCGTTTGATTCGGCCCTGTCTTCTGGATATGGCGTATAGAATTTTTGTCACACCGTGTCCAATGTCGTCTTTCACAACATATCGTACATACAACAACGTTAGAAAAATACCGATCGCCGGATACACCAAATACAAATAATTCGCTTCACTTACAGAAAAAGTGGATGTCAGAACGTGCTCGACCAAATGAATCAGTTTTTTTAGCAGCAACGCAGCCAATGATGTAAGAATACCTACAACAAAACTTAGGATCAGTACAAAATTGGATTCTTTGATATGCTTTTCTCGCCAATGGATCAAAGCCAGATAGCGATCTTCTCTATTCATAACACCTACAATAATTAGCTGTCGGCAAAGAACAACATTTTTTTACTTTGTTCCAAATGAAAAACCCCCTTTAAACCCCTTTACCGGTCAAAAGTGGTTTTAAAGTAAATGCCAGTATCTTCAAATCAATCAGCAAACTTTGGTTTTCCAAGTACAAAACATCGTATTGCAAACGCCGCACCATCGCTTCAACCGTTCCGGCATACCCATACTTGACCATACCCCAAGAAGTTATTCCGGGCTTTACTTGCTGCAACAAATAATAATGAGGTGCGGTCTTAACGATCTGATCGACAAAATATTGACGTTCGGGACGGGGTCCAACCAAGGACATATCACCCTTAAGAACATTCCAAAACTGGGGCAATTCATCGAGTCGATACCTTCGCATAAATCGTCCATACGACGTCACCCTCGGATCGTTGACAAACGAAAGCTGAGGTCCCAACGCTTCTGCCTGTTCCCGCATGGTTCGAAATTTATACATATTAAACGGTTTGCCATCCCGGCCCAACCGCTGCTGACAATACCAAACACTACCCGGGGAGTCAAAGCGAACGCGTACAATCAAATACACAAACAAAGGAGACAACAAAAGGAGGGCAAATCCGGACAAGATGCGGTCCAGTAAGTGTTTCACCTGCTGCTGCCAGAAAGGCATACGATCCGGCGTCAACCCAACCAGCGGTATACCAAAAAGTGAAAACAAGGAGACCTTTCCGGAGAGCAAATCCTGAGTCGAAGCAACGGCTTTTACGGGAAGTCTCAACGGGTACAAACGATTCAACAGCGTTTGGTTTAAAGCAAGTTGGCTTCGATCGGTCGCTAGTATCAGTTCCTCTATCTGATGTTTTTTGATCAGACTCGGCAAATCGTCCAGTCCTCCCAATACTTCATGGGCAGGCAAGGTCGTTTCGATTTCTTCGAGGTGAATAAATCCGATCAGTTTATAAATGGAGTTGCTCTGATTTGGATTGAAATCGGCTTTTAAACGCGCCGCCTCCGCACCTGCACCAATCACCATCACGGGTACGTTGCAATAGCCTTTGGACTGTCGCACAACCATGGGTGCGGTTTGAAGGAGACGGAAAAACCAGGTGACACCGAAGTGAATGCCGGCGATGCTCAATAGGATTGAATAATACAATTCAGGAGACTCCGGATAATCATCGATTAAAACGAGAAAAAACAGGCAAAGACTCCCAATAAGGGTGGTAAAAAAGGTTTGAAGGAGATCACCCAAATTGGTTTTACGACGCGGTTGGTGGTAATAACCGGAAAGGGTATAGAGAATTAACCAGAAAACGACCACCAATGCGGAGACAGTCAACGCTTTTTCGTTCCACAAAAAACGATTTAACTGCTGAAATCCGGTGGTGCTTTTAAACGCATAAAAACGCACCACGTTAAACAACTGCCAGCTTCCCCATGCAGACAAGCTGTCTACTGCGGCATACCGGAGCAATTGCATACGATCGGCTTTCCGATGATCTTTTTCCAACATCATACCATCAAAACGTCAAAATCTCTCATTTCGTATACTTAGGGTCGGATAACCTGTACGATTCCGCTCGATTCCAACTTGATGATTGAAGACGGTTTTGACGGCTGAATGTCTTCCTGACGGTATTTCACGACATAATCCACGCCTTCAATGATTTCAGGATCAATGTCCGCAAAGCAGGTTGGAGCGGGTTTTCCGCTCACATTGGCCGAAGTGGATACAAGTGCTTTTCGAAAACGTTGACACAGTTGATGTGAGAATGATTCGCGGGTCACTCGAATGCCCACACTTCCGTCCTCGGCCAGCAGATTGGCTGCAAGGTTTCGGGCCCCGCTGTAAATAATGGTGAGCGGCTTCTCGCTGAGCTCAATCAAATCCCAGGCGACTTCGGGCACAGGATCCACATAGAAGGAGATCTTTACCGGGCTGTCGACCAGCAACAGCAAGGCTTTGTTATCCACGCGATTTTTTAACGCATACACACGCTTTACCGCCTCCGGATTGGTTGCATCACAACCAATTCCCCAAATCGTATCGGTAGGATACAAAATCAATCCACCCCGATTCAAAACTTCGATTGCCTTTTCAAGATCTTCTTTCATAGTTTTTGGCTTTTCGATTACAAAAATAGACTTTCCAATTCACATCACAAAAACAGCAGAATTCGCATCAAAAATATCAAAAAAAAACAGCTACCTTTACCCATTCATATCGGCTCCGCCTGAGCGGAGTAAGAGAAACACAGGGCCCTGAGGCCTCACTGGATCGCATATAAGAAAAAACACTATAAATGACAAACAAATGGAATTTACTCACCTTAACACCGGAGCAAGAAAAACAGAAGGAGGATTTGGCGGACCAGCTGGGCATCCATCCCATCTTGTCACAGCTTCTGGTTCAGAGGGGAATCACAAACTTTGACAGCGCTAAGAAATTTTTCAGACCACAATTAAAAGACCTACACGACCCATTCCTGATGAAGGATATGGATAAGGCCGTAGCCCGACTCGAGAAGGCTGTGGGTGATAAAGAGCGCATCATGGTATACGGAGATTACGATGTAGACGGAACAACCGCCGTTGCTTTGGTCTACAAGTTCTTACTTTCCGGATATACATCAAACATCGAATATTACATTCCGGATCGGTACAAGGAAGGTTACGGCATATCCGTTACCGGAATAGATGCGGCAAAAAAAAGTGGGTGCAGCCTGATTATCGCACTGGATTGCGGCATTAAAGCGGTAGAAAAAGTACGCTATGCCAAAAGTCTGGGCATCGACTTCATCATTTGTGACCACCACGTCCCGGATGATGTGCTGCCGGATGCGGTCGCTGTGCTGGATGCCAAACGGGGGGATTCAACCTATCCGTACGACCAATTGTCCGGATGCGGTGTCGGGTTTAAATTTATGCAGGCCTTTGCACAAAGTAATAAGATTGAGTTTTCAAGCCTGATCCCCTACTTGGATCTGGTCGCTGTCAGCATCGCTTCAGACATCGTGCCCATCAGCGGTGAAAATCGCATTCTAGCGTATCACGGTTTGAAACAGCTCAACGCCAACCCAAGTGTAGGACTGCAGGCCATCATTGACACCTGTGGATTGACGGGCAAGGACATCACCATCAGCGACATTGTATTCAAAATCGGCCCGCGCATCAATGCATCGGGACGCATCCAATCGGGCAACGAATCGGTCGAATTGCTCACGACCAAAGATAGGGAGGATGCCAGACGCAAAAGCGACGAAATCAATCAGTACAATCAAACCCGCAAAGATCTGGACAAGAACATGACGGAAGAAGCCAACTCCGCCATTCAGAAATTTAGTGATCTGGCGGATAAAAAAGGCATTGTGGTCTACGATGAAAACTGGCACAAAGGGGTCATCGGAATTGTTGCCTCACGTTTGACCGAAGAATACTATCGACCGGCCATTGTTTTGACCCGAACGGATGATATGGCTACCGGCTCGGCTCGATCTGTTCCCGGATTTGATATTTACAAAGCGATTGACCATTGTCGGGATTTGCTGGAAAACTTTGGCGGACACACCTATGCTGCAGGGCTCTCCATGAAGGTTGAAAACGTGGATGCGTTTATCAAAAAGTTTGAAGCCTATGTGGCGGACAACATCCGACCGGAACAGTTGATCCCAACCATCGACATCGATGCCGAATTGTGTTTTCAAGACATCACGCCCAAGTTTGTTAAAGTACTGAAACAGTTCAATCCTTTCGGCCCCGAAAATTACAAACCGTTTTTTTGTACCCGAAACGTGAAGGATTACGGGACCAGTCGCTTGGTCGGCAGAGACCAGGAGCACATCAAACTGGAGTTGGTCGACACCACCTCCAGATGCATCATGAATGGGATTGCGTTTGGACAAGCGGCGTTCAACAACCACGTAAAATCACAGCAGACGTTTGATATCGCGTACTCAATTGAGGAGAATAATTACAACGGAACATCCAATACACAGTTGTTGATCAAAGACATTCAAGTAGAGAATGAATGAGTCCTTTTCATGCCATACTGAAACAATACTGGGGGTACGATGCCTTTCGACCGCTTCAGGAAGACATTATACAATCGATTGCTGAGGGTCGGGACACACTGGCGCTGATGCCGACGGGTGGTGGAAAATCACTCACCTTTCAGGTGCCGGCATTGGCAAAAGAGGGCACGTGTATTGTTGTAACCCCGCTGATTGCCTTGATGAAGGATCAGGTGGACAATCTAAAAAAGCGTGGCATTCGAGCGGCATCGCTGCACGCAGGCATGACGCGCGCCGAGATCATTCTTACCTTGGATAACTGCCACTACGGAGATTTTAAGTTTTTATACATTTCTCCCGAGCGTCTGGGTACCGATTTGTTTCGGCAACGTCTGGTACAGATGCAGATCAGCATGATTGCCGTGGACGAGGCGCATTGCATTTCACAGTGGGGATACGACTTTAGACCCTCCTACTTAAATATTGCGGAGATCCGTGACATCTTGCCTGAAGTGCCTGTTTTGGCCTTGACGGCAACGGCTACACCCGAAGTGGTTGAGGACATTCAACGCAACCTTCGGTTCAAACAAAGCAACGTCTTTCGCATGAGTTTTGAGCGAAAGAATCTGGCTTACGTAGTACGGGCAACGGAGGATAAAAACAAAGCTCTGCTGAACATCCTGAACAAAACACCCGGAACCGCAGTCGTTTATGCACGAAGCCGGAAAGGGGTAAAGGAAACGGCCGATTTTCTCACAAAAAACGGGCTATCGGCCGACCATTTCCATGCCGGACTCAGTCACGAAATCAAGACAAAAAAGCAACGTGCGTGGCAAAACGATGAGACACGCATCATTGTTGCAACCAATGCATTTGGGATGGGCATCGATAAAGCCGACGTACGTGTCGTCATCCACATGGATGTCCCGGACTCCATGGAAGCCTATTTTCAGGAAGCCGGTCGAGCAGGCCGGGATGGCAAAAAAGCCTACGCTGTGCTGCTGTACCATCCATCCGACGCAAGCCGTCTCAAGAAAAACAACTCCGATCGCTTTCCTTCCAAAGAATCCATTCGTACGGTATATGCATCCTTGGCCTACTACTATCAAATAGGGGTAGGAATGGGCTGCAACAGCATGTTACCCTTTGAGTTGATGGATTTCTGCCACCGCTTCAAATACAATTACAACCAAGCCTATTACGCATTAAAAATTCTGGAACAAGCCGGCTACATTGAGCTCACGGAAGAATTGGACAATCCGTCACGGATAAAATTTACGCTCCTTCGTGAGCAATTGTATCGAATTCAGACATCCAACCCCAAACAAGAGCAGCTAATACAACTTATTTTGCGTCGGTATACCGGGTTGTTTGCCGATTATATCCCCATCCAGGAATCGGAACTGGCCGAACAACTCCGCTGCAGTCAACAGGAGATCTATCAAATGCTCCTTCATCTTTCAAAGGCAGGCGTACTTCAATATGTGCCTAGAAAAAAAACACCGTATGTAATCTATCGCATCGATCGCGTGGAAACAGAACGGGTAGCACTCCCTCGTTCGGTATGGGAAGATCGACTGGAACGAAGTGTAAAACGCATTCAATCCATGCTACAATATGCTCAATCGACCACGATTTGTCGAAGTCGATTGCTTTTAGCCTACTTTGGCGAGAAAAAAAGCGACCCTTGCGGTCATTGCGATGTCTGTCTTTCCAAAACGAGTCAGGGCATTCGACACCACCAATACACCGCATGCAAAGAACACTTTTTGCAATGCTTGTCTGAAAAAGATTGCAGTCATGAAGAGTTGCTGCAAAATATTGATTTGCCTGAACGTGTTGCCTTGGAAATCCTACGGCACCTATGCGACACGAATAGGATTCGTTTTGATGCCGAAAAACAACTTTTTGTCCTTTCAAAAAAAAATTAGTCGTCCGATATCGGAAGTGCATGGGTTTCTTTTAAAACGCCCATGACAAAATCACTTTGTATCTGCCCAATACTTTCCAATACGCCCAACTTATTCAATACAAAGTCTTGATAATGCCGCATGCTTTTTACATATATTTTTGCAATAAAATCATACGATCCTGAGATGCTATAGCATTCTGTAATTTCTTCAAACTCCAGAATCGAATCCCTAAACGCCTGCCCCAACATACGGGAATGTTGTTTTAAGCGAATGTGACAAAACACAACAAAACCTTTACTGATTTGCTCAGAATCGACGATTGCCGTATACTTCTTGATTACACCATTTTTTTCGAGTCGCTTCACACGTTCAAATACCGGTGTGACGGACAAATTTACCAAAGCAGCCAATTCCTTGGTTGTTCTTGAAGCATCCTCCTGAAGCAATTTTAACAAGGTTCGATCAATGTCATCCAAATGCATTTCAGTTTATTTTTCGTTTATTCGATCCATTCCTAGTTCAAAAAAGATCTTTAATCATGCACATCGGCCAAATATAGTTATATTTTCTATTATACTCCATACCAACAATATGTTATTTCTTTTTATGCGAACTTTGTCTAGTCAATTATACTGAAACCATCATTCAATAAAAACAATGAAACTAGAAACAACGTGCATTCAGGCGGGCTGGAAACCCGGCAACGGGGCACCCAGGGTTTTACCCATCTATCAAAGTACTACATTCAAATACGATACCAGTGAACAGATGGGCAAGCTTTTTGACCTTGAGGACAATGGGTATTTTTACACCCGGCTTCAAAATCCGACAAACGATGCCGTAGCCTCAAAAATCGCCGAACTCGAAGGAGGGACAGCGGCCATGCTCACGGCTTCCGGTCAAGCCGCCACCTTTTATTCTATATTCAACATTTGTTCAGCAGGAGATCACGTCATCAGTACATCTGCCATCTATGGAGGCACCTTTAACCTCTTCTCCATTACACTGGCTCGGCTTGGCATTGAAGTCAGTTTTATTGATCAAGAGGCATCCGAAGAATGCATTGATTTAGCCTTCAAACCCAATACAAAAGCGTTTTTTGCCGAAACCATCGCCAATCCAAGCCTGGCAGTACTTGACATTGAGCGAATTGCGCGCATTGCGCACAAACATGGAGTCCCGCTCATCGTCGATAACACCTTTGCAACACCTCTTTTGTGTCGACCGTTGGAATGGGGTGCCGACATTGTGATTCATTCCACTACAAAATACATGGATGGTCACGCCAGCAGCGTCGGCGGAGTGATCGTAGATGGTGGTCGTTTTGACTGGGACAAACACAGTGATCGATATCCCGGCCTCACAAGCCCAGACCCCTCCTATCATGGCATTGTGTACACTCAAAAATTTGGAAATACGGCCTATCTAACCAAGGCTACGGTACAATTGATGCGGGATTTGGGTGCAACACAGTCCCCACAGAACGCGTTTCTCATCAATCTCGGTCTGGAAACGTTACACCTTCGCATGGAACGTCACAGCCAAAATGCCCTACACGTGGCCAACTACCTTCAGGCGCAACCAAAAGTCGCTTGGGTGCATTATTCCGGCTTGAAGAACGATCCGTATTATGCACTGGCACAAAAATATTTACCGATGGGATCCTGTGGTGTCGTAACGTTTGGTCTTAAGGGAGGACGAGAAGCCTCTATTCAATTGATGGATCGACTCAAGCTTGCCGCCATTGTCACCCATGTAGCAGATGCGCGCACCAGCGTACTGCACCCGGCGAGCCATACCCATCGACAACTGACCGACAAACAACTGGTTGAAGCGGGTGTGCAACCCGACCTAATTCGCTTTTCTGTTGGGATCGAACACATTGACGACATCCTTAGCGACCTCCAACAAGCGTTGGATTTCATTCCTCAATCGGCGAAATGATTTTTTGAATATCCGTCGGATTGAAAAGATAAAAACCCACCGAATGCGCTTGAAGCGACCGAATCATTGCAGTAGCCAGCGATTCGGTTGCCAGTGGAGCTTGAGTGCGTAACAAGCCAATAGAGTTCAGTGTTTTTAAAAGCGATACACTCAAAACTTCCAGTCTTCGATCACTGTTCTTTCGAATGAGAATGGGCGGTCTAAAAACAAGGACTTTGGCAAAGGACAGGGTTTGTATGTATGTTTCCAACTGTCCCTTCATTCTGGAATAAAAAAAGGAAGACGCTTCCGAGGCATTCACCGAAGAAACCAAAACATAAGCCGAGACCTGATTCTCAGAGGCAATCCGTGCACATTCAGCTTGATAGGTATAATCAACCAACCACTGACCGGCTTTACTGCCGGCAGCCTTGCGTGTTGTTCCCAAACAGGAAAACAAAACATCCCCGACGATTAAATGCTTCCAAGAATCCAGCTGATTAAAATCAACGACATGAGCCGTTAATTTTTTGTGATACAGCACCCATTTGTTGCGTATAAAAACCGTTACACGTTCTACGGAAGCATCATCCAACAGTTGTTCCAATAGCGCTCGGCCTGTCGCCCCAGTCGCTCCAATGATCAATGCATGCATGGTCTTTGTTTTTCAATTCCGGTTGAAGGTAGCACAATTTTTATGAATTGTACGTTTTTTTTCTCAATCCGGCTTCATTTATAAAAAAATGTTGTATTTTTGCAGCAAATAGAAACAATTATGAACCAAAGAGGTTTTGCATACTTTTATTTTTACTTTTACTTTAACACAAGTAAGAGCGGGATTTTGTGTGCTTAATCGAACAAAATAAAATAGAAGGGTCCCGCTAGAAATAGTCGGGACCTTTTTTTTACTCAAACGCAAACTTATGAAACACGTAGCCATTCAGGGAATCGCAGGAGCTTACCACGACATTGCCGCCCGTTCATTTTTCGAAGGAGAAGACATTGAGATTATCGGTTGCCATTCGTTCAAAGAAGTCTTTGCAACCCTACGCAAGGACAACAATACACTGGGCATTATTGCCATTGAGAACACCATTGCAGGTAGCTTGCTGCAAAACCACAATTTGTTGCGTGAAAGTGATACAAGCATCATCGGTGAATACAAATTGCGCATCAGCCACAATCTGGCTGCAATGCCCGGTCAAAAATTAGAAGACATTCGGGAGGTGCACTCCCATCCGATCGCCCTGATGCAGTGCGAAGATTTTCTTGCGGAACACCCGGATTGGAAAGTGGTTGAAAGCGAAGACACGGCATGGAGTGCGAAAGATATTCAAGAAGGCAAAATCATGGGTCGCGCTGCCATCTGTAGCAGTTTAGCGGCAGAAGTGTACAACCTCGACGTTTTGTCTCCGGGCATCGAAACCAATAAACGAAATTTTACCCGCTTTTTGATTTTATCCGATCGTTGGAATGCAGAGCAGTACAACACAACCTCAGAAATCAACAAGGCATCCATTGTCTTAACCACTCAGCATACCTCAGGCGCCTTGGCGCAGGTTCTATCGGTTTTATCCTACTTCCAAAACAACCTGAGCAAAATTCAGTCCATGCCCATCATGGGGCACGAATGGGAATATCTGTTTTACATAGACCTGACGTTCGAGGATTATATGAAATACAAGCAAAGCCTCGATGCCATCCGTCCGCTAACCAAAAATCTAAAGATTTTGGGTGAATACAAACAAGGCAAACAAAAAATTTAAGCATGAACAGTCACATACAGCCAGCCGATCGGCTAAAAAATGTCAGCGAATATTATTTCTCCACCAAGTTGAAAGAAATTGCCGCACTGAATGCTGCAGGCAAAAACATCATCAGCTTGGGAATCGGAAGCCCGGATTTGCCCCCCTCCGAAGCAACCATTACTGAATTGTGTGCGCAGGCAAAACAGACGGATACACATGGATATCAATCGTACAATGGAATACCGGAATTGCGGGAAGCCTTTTCAAATTGGTATCAGCGATGGTATGGAGTTTCCCTCAACCCACAAAACGAAATCCTACCTCTGATAGGATCGAAAGAAGGCATCATGCACATATCCATGGCTTTCCTCAATCCGGGTGACCGTGTATTGGTGCCCAATCCGGGATACCCCACCTATGCTTCCGTAAGCAAATTGGTGCAAGCAAACGTGATCGAATACGATCTAACCGAAGACAATGGGTGGCAACCCGATTTGGAGGCGTTGGAAAAGCAGGATCTCTCAGGAGTAAAACTCATGTGGGTCAATTACCCCAACATGCCAACCGGTGCCAGACCGGCAAGGGATCTATTTGAACGATTGGTGGCTTTTGGAAAGAAGCACAACATCGTCGTATGCAACGACAATCCCTATAGCTTCATTCTCAGTACAGAATACGTCAGTATTCTGCAAGTCGATGGAGCAAAAGACATTTGCATTGAGCTCAACTCAATGAGCAAATCGCACAACATGCCGGGATGGCGCATTGGAATGCTGGCTACCAATCCAGCCTTCCTTCAATGGATCATCAATGTCAAAAGCAACGTCGATTCGGGTCAGTTTAAACCGATGCTGAAAGCAGCCATCAAAGCGTTGCAGGCCAACGAAGACTGGTATACACACATGAATCAGGTGTACAGCAAACGCAGAACTGTCGCTGAAAAAATCTTGAATCAACTCAACTGCAGCTGGGATCCCAAACAAAGCGGACTTTTCTTATGGGGACGCATCCCCGACAACATGAAGGACGCAGGAACGTTGGCCGATCGGGTTCTTTATGACGCCAATGTCTTTATCACACCCGGCTTTATTTTTGGCAGCAACGGCAATCGGTACGTACGCCTTTCGCTGTGCTGTACAGAAGAAAAACTACGCGAAGCACTACAACGAATACAAACATTATAATACAACATTTTTATGGAAACCATGCAATTTGAATCCATCTTGCTGCCCGGCATCGAGGCAAAACGCCCCATTGTCATCGCAGGTCCTTGTTCTGCTGAAACCGAAGAACAAGTAATGACGACAGCCAAACAACTCAAAGATAGAGGCGTCAAAATCTTTCGCGCCGGCATCTGGAAACCCCGCACACGTCCGGGCGCCTTCGAAGGAATCGGAACCGTTGGACTAACCTGGTTAAAACGTGTCAAGAACGAACTGGGTATGTATACAGCAACCGAGGTCGCAACGGCCAAACACGTCTCAGAAGCCATCAAGTACGGCGTCGACTTGCTTTGGATTGGAGCTCGTACTTCTGTAAATCCGTTTGCGATGCAAGAAATTGCCGATGCGCTGGCTGGCACCGACATGCCCATTCTTATCAAAAATCCGGTCAACCCGGACCTTGAACTTTGGATTGGTGGCATCGAACGTTTGTACAACGCAGGCATTCGAAAACTGGGAGTGATTCATCGCGGTTTTAGTTCGGGAGACAAAAAGATCTACCGAAATCTTCCTCAGTGGCACATCCCCATCGAGTTGAGAAGACGTTACCCCAATTTACCCATGTTCTGTGATCCCAGTCATATTGGAGGCAAACGGGAACTCATCGCATCCATCAGTCAACAAGCCATGGATTTGAACTTCGATGGACTAATGATCGAATCACATTGCGATCCGGATTGCGCATGGAGCGATAAAGATCAACAAGTGACTCCGGATATTTTGGATTATATTTTAAATCTTCTGGTCATTCGGGAAGGCAAACAAACCACCGAAAGTTTGAGTGAATTGCGCAAGCAAATCGATGAACTGGATGATGGATTGCTGGAAATTCTTGCCAAGCGCATGCGTGTATCCAGAGAAATCGGGACCTACAAGAAGGAGCACAACATGCAGATCCTACAGACTGCCCGTTACAGCGAAATCCTGGAAGGACGCATCAATCAAGCGGTTAAGTTTGGAATCGATGCAGACTGCATGCAAAAAATACTGGAAGCCATTCACGAAGAATCGGTGCGCCAACAAATGGCCATCATGAACGAATAATATGAAAATTCTAATTATGGGTGCCGGCAAGATGGGTCGATTTCTTGCCGATGCACTCAGCTTTAACCACGAGGTTTGCTTGTTGGACATCGACCCAAAACAACTGAGGTTTGTCTACAACGCTATCCGGTGTACCGACCCGGAAGAAGTACGTGCGTTTGCACCGGAACTCATGATCAATGCAGTAACCATCAAACATACCCTTTCGGCGTTTGAATACATTATGCCATACTTGCCCAAAACATGTATTCTATCGGACATCGCCTCGGTCAAAACCGGATTAAAACCCTTCTACGAAGCCAGCGGATTCCGTTTTGTATCCACACATCCCATGTTTGGACCTACCTTTGCAAGTCTCAACGACTTGAGCACACAAAGCGCCATCATCATCAAAGAAAGCGACCACCTGGGAAAGGCCTTTTTTAAAGATTTCTACCAATCTCTAAAACTGAATATTTTTGAATACACGTTTGAGAAACACGATCAAACGACGGCCTACTCCCTATCCATTCCTTTTGCTTCAACCTTGGTCTTCGGATCGGTCATGCGGCATCAAGAAGCGCCGGGTACTACATTCAAGAAACACATGGCTATCGCGAAGGGCTTGATGTCCGAAGAAGACTATCTTCTGCAGGAAATTCTGTTCAACCCGTTTGCTCCGGAACAAATTGAGAAAATCCGGGAAAAGCTGGGTGAATTGCTGGAAATCATCCAGACCAAGGATGCAACTAAAATGCAGGCATTCTTAACGTCTGTGCGCAAAAATATCGAATAATCAAGAAAGGATCTGCAGGGGTATCCCCCCCAATTCGGCAGCCATATCGGTATAGGAAGATTGATAGCTTCCAACGACCTGACTACAGGCTGCCAGAGAAAACAGGTCCACGACTGCCGCTTGCATACCCTTCAAACTGGATCGCTCCAACACAGCACCCGTTTGAAGGATGCATCCCGGAAACAACGTGGTCAAATAATTCTTTACCGAATAATCGTCCGAAGCAAGAAAAAAGCGGACCGCTGCATCCCGCTCCAGTGTGGATTGAATAAAATCCACATAGTCCTGTATTGTATTGTGTGCGATGGACTTATCGTGATCGGTACGTCGAATATGCAAACCAATGGTTGTCGGTGCAAAGTCCACTCGAACGGAATCAATCAGACGTTGAATTTCCGGTACAGGAACAAACAACGCACGCACTGGTGCATGTTTATACACAGAAAATCCGGACAAAAAAAAGGCCTTTTTTGCACCGCAAATCTCCTCAAGCAGACGTTCATCCGTACATTCCTGCTCCACCTGCTGTTGCACATCGTAACGAAAACGACGCAACACAGCCGGAAGGAATCCGTTGCGTTTACGTGAAGGATGATGGATCAACGAAAGGCGTTTTGATGAAATCACCGCAACATTATGCCGTGGAAGCGCTTCAAAAAGCGCATCAAAAGGGGCTGCACACTCGGGATGAATCTGCCACAAAAACCGCACGTCGGCTCTACAATCGTCTGCCAGTTGAACCACAGAGGCCATGGCTCGCAGTCGATTGCAAAGGCCGCCCACCGGCACACAATCGATGTGTGCCAACGACATCATAAATCCAGCAGATAACGTTTAAAGTCCTCAAAGCGCGTGGACATCGCTATGCTTTGCTTAACGCCGTTCATGAATTGTTGCAAGGTTTCAGGAATCTCCAGCTTTTGACCGATGATGGGTTCTACCGTATCCTTAAATTTTGCCGGATGTGCCGTTTCCAAAAATACCCCGACTTGCCCCTCTTTCAACTGCTCACGCAATGCCCGGTAACCACAAGCACCGTGTGGATCCAGTTGGTAGCCCGTATTTCGCATGGTTTCGAGCATACAGTCCGCAATTTGTCGATCGTCGTACCGAGCCCCGCTGATTTCGGAAGCAATGTCGGCATGACTGTGTTTGTATAAATCCAAAATGCGGGCAAAATTGCTGGGATCTCCCACATCCATGGCGTTGGCCAACGTGGCAACCGAAGGCCTAGGATGGTATGTCCCCGTTTTTAAGTATTCAAAGAAGATATCGTTGCGGTTATTGGCTGCAATAAAGTGTTCGATTGGCAAACCCATTTTTTTGGCAAACAAGCCTGCTGTAAGGTTCCCAAAATTACCACTGGGTACACTTACAACCAATGGGCCCTGTAGCCCCGCACGCTTCAGTTGTGCATAAGCATTGAAATAATAAAAGGCTTGCGGTAGAAAGCGAGCCACATTGATGGAATTGGCAGAGGTCAAATTCATATGGGCCTTCAATTCCGAATCCATAAATGCAGACTTAACCAAGGCCTGACAGTCATCAAACGTACCATCGACCTCCAAAGAACGAATGTTTTGCCCAAGCGTGGTGAATTGCTTTTCCTGTATATCGCTTACCAGTCCCTTAGGATACAATACATGTACACGAATACCGTCTACTCCGAGAAAACCATTGGCTACTGCACTTCCGGTATCACCGGAAGTAGCGACCAATACGTGCACATCCGACTGACCTTGTTTTTGAATAAAGTAAGCCAAAAGACGTGCCATAAATCGGGCACCGACATCCTTGAATGCGGCGGTTGGTCCGTGAAACAATTCCAAGCTATAAATCGAATCGACGACACGAACCAAGGGCGTCTCAAAGCATAGCGTTTCGTAGACCAAATCCTTCAACACGTCGGCTTCTACATCCGCTCCAAAAAAAGCATGGGCTACCTGATAAGACATCTCCTGAAAACTCATTCGATCGATGTTCTCAAAGAAATCGGCAGGCAAAACCGGAATCTGTTCCGGCATAAACAAGCCTCGATCGGCAGCCAAGCCATCCACAACCGCTTGCTGCAAACCAACAGGGCTCACCTGTTTTTGTGTACTGTAATATTTCATTGGTTGTTCAAAAAAGTATGAATAAACGCATCTGCTTTTAAAAGACCGTAACGACCTTTACCGGCTGAACGTTCGTCATAGGTTTGTACTTCATCGGGCTGCATGTTTGCATCATAAATCAAAAAAGGCACCGGTTCGTTGACGTGGGTTTTTGTTCTGCAATACGTAGGATGATCGGGCAACACCGCAATCCGTACGGGTTCATCCCACGTACACACTTCCTTATAAATAGGAGCCACGATGCGTGCGTCCAAATATTCAATCGTCCGTATTTTAAGATCCACATCCCCTTCGTGCCCAGCCTCATCCGAAGCCTCAAGATGCAAAAAAACAAAGTCTTTCTTTCTTAATGCCTCAATTGCAGCTTGAGCCTTACCTTCGTAGTTTGTATCATACAAACCCGTGGCACCTTCTACCTCTATCGATTCCAGTCCCGCATAAATACCGATACCCTTGATCAAATCAACGGCAGAAATTACCGAACCACTTTCGATATGCGGATATTTTTCCATCAACGTTTTCATCGATGGCTTGTAACCGGGTGACCAAGGCCAAATGCTGTTGGCAGGATCTTTACCGGCAGCAATGCGTTTCAAATTGACCGGATGCTGTGCCAATAGTTCCTGAGAACGAATAATCAAGGCATTCAATCGATCGGCTGTTTGTTGAGCCTCATCGACCAAGGGGCGTATCAACACCTTCTGAAAGGGTGTCCCGGGCACATCATGTGGCGGTGTACAGGCCAGCTGTTTGTTCCCACCTTTAAAGACCAACAAATGCCGATACGAAACACCCACATGGAAGCGGATGCTTTCATCACCCAGCTCTTTCTCCAAAAAATGGATCAGTTCAGCAGCCTCCTCATTTGAAATATGTCCGGCAGAATGATTTTTTATCTTACCCTCCTGCACACAGATCAAATTACAACGCATAGCCATCTCACCGGATTGAAGTGGTACACCCATGCTCGCCGCCTCCAACGAGCCTCTGCCTTCAAAATCACGACGCACATCATAGCCCAACAAACTCATGTTGGCGATTTCACTACCCGGCGCAAAACCCTCCGGTATCGTTGACAACAATCCGCTGGAGCCTAATCGGGCCAACGCATCCATATAGGGTGTCTCAGCAGCTTCCATCGGTGTTTTTCCGTTCAAGGCAGGCATGGCTTCATCGGCCATGCCATCACCTAAGATCACAATGTATTTCATAACACAGACTTATCGAATGTTGGCAATACTCATGATGTCTGCAAATACACCCGCAGCGGTCACGTCTGCACCGGCACCGTACCCTTTGATAATCATAGGATACTGGTTGTACCGTTCCGTCGTAATCATGATGATGTTGTTGCTGCCCTCCAAATCATAAAACGGATGAGACGATGCGACTTCCTGCAATCCCACCGAACAGGCACCTTGATCCAGTTTTGCAACAAAACGCCAACGTTTGGATTGGCTCTCCAACACCTTACGCTTTTCTTCAAACGGAGTATCCAGTTCGCCAATGCGATTCCAGAAATCATCCAAACCACCCTCAAAGTACGCATCCGGCACAAAAAGATTCTTCACTACATCTTCTTGCTCAACTCGATATCCTGCCTCACGCGCTAAAATGACCAACTTACGAATCACGTCTTTTCCGCTCAAGTCAATGCGGGGATCGGGTTCGGAGTAACGGGCTTCCTGAGCCATTTTAATGGAGGCTGATAAAGAGATATCGGAAGAGATCGTATTGAAAATAAAATTGAGTGTACCCGACAAAACCGCTTCCAACTTCAATATCCGGTCACCGGAGTTTATGAGGTTGTTCATCGTATTGATAATGGGCAAACCAGCCCCTACATTGGTTTCAAACAAATACTTAATCCCCTTACGGCGAGCCAGTGATTTCAAATAATCGTAGCGATCGTAGGCCGATGAAGCGGCTATTTTATTGGCTGCAACAACCGATATATTGTGCTCCAACATGCTCTCGTACAAGTCAGCAATCTGAGGTGAGGCGGTACAGTCGACGAAAACCGAATTGAAAATATTCATCTTTAGAATCTCATCCCGCATCAACGAAGGTGAATTGGGAACACCCTGTTCTTCCAGGATTTTTTTATAATTCTCTAGATCGATCCCTTCACGATCAAACACGGCACGTTGCACGTCAGCAATCCCGACCACATTCAACTTCAAACCGTTTTGATCCATCAATAAACGTTGTTGCTGATGAATTTGCTCCAACAAACTGCCACCGACGGTTCCTATACCTGTCAGGAAAATGTTCAACACCTGATATTCAGACAAAAAGAATGAATCGTGAATCACATTGAGTGTTTTACGAAGGGAATCCACATGAATCACAAAGGAAATATTGGTTTCCGAAGCTCCCTGTGCACAGGCAATCACATTGATGCCGTTCCGGCCCAACGTCCCAAACAGTTTACCGGCAATCCCGGGTATGCGCTTCATGTTTTCACCGACAATGGCAACGGTTGCCAAATTATTTTCGGCAAAAATGGTATTAATCTCACCCATTTCAATTTCCAAACGGAATTCCTGTTGTAATACCTGTACGGCTGATTGCGCATCCGCCATCCGTACTCCAATGGATGTGGAGTTTTCGGACGAAGCCTGTGAAACCAGGAAGACACTGATGCCCGCTTTGGCTAGCGCTTTAAAAATTCGGTAATTCACTCCGATCACTCCAACCATACCCAAGCCTTCGACCGTAATCAGACTTGTATCACTAATCGAGGAAATACCTTTGATGGCTTTGCTTTCGCCGTTCCCCGATTTTTCCTTGGATATAAATGTGCCCGGTGCTTCGGGATTGAATGTATTCTTTATTCGAATGGGAATATTCTTATGAAAAGCCGGGAAAATTGTGGGTGGATAGATCACCTTGGCTCCAAAATTGGATAGTTCCATGGCTTCTACATAACTCAAACGTTCGATGACGTAGGCATTATTGATTACGCGCGGATCGGCCGTCATAAAGCCATCGACGTCGGTCCAAATCTCCAAAATGGAAGCATGAAACTCAGCGGCAAGTATCGATGCCGTATAATCGGATCCGCCGCGACCCAAATTGGTTGTTTCACCCGTCAAGACATTGCTTGAAATAAAACCTCCTACAACAAGTACGTTGGGAAGATTGGGGATATGCTGCCGAATGGCTTCAGAAGTACGTGCAAAATTCACAATATGTTTGCCAAATTGCTCGTCCGTCTTAATCAAGTCACGTGAATCAACATGTTGAGCTTCCAACAAACGCGACACAAACAAAGAAGAAATGCGCTCTCCGTAACTCACTATGGCGTCTGAAGTTTTCAGCGAACAATCCTGGATCAGAAACAAACCTTTAAAAATATTGGAAAGTTCATCGAGCAGTTCATTTACATCGGACAAAATATGTTCCAACGCATTCGCTTCAAAAAGACCACTCAACAACGCTTCGTGTCGTTCGCGTAAGCGATTAAAATCCTTAAGATAAGAGGCATTGCCTGAAGCGGCCAAATTGGCGATGGAATACAGTTGATCCGTAACGCCACCCACGGCAGATACAACGACAATAACCGGCTCAGACTCTTCGCGTACAATGCGTTGAATGTTGAGAATGCTGTTCACGGAACCTACGGATGTTCCGCCGAATTTCATTACTTTCATGATGTTTATTTTTTATGGGCGCAGGATGTACAACTATCCCAAGCGCGAAGGCGCACATGCGACCGAAATTTAAAATACAAAATAGGAATTAATTTGGAAAAACGATACAGAGGACACGCACCGATGTCTGTCTGTCGGAAGAGAAGTTTCATACCCCCCAAGGGGTCGTGGTAGTTCGCGTGTATTTAGAATACAGCATAGTGCTTACTTTGATGATTTCTGCAAATGTAACACATTTATACTATAAAAGGAAACGAACCAACATTTTTTTGTATCTTTCGCACATAAATCCTCATCCAAGTTACATTTCCGGCAATGAATATAAGTGTTTGTATGGCCACGTATAACGGCGAAAAATACATTAAAGAACAACTCACATCCATCTTAGAGCAACTCGACGAAACGGACGAAGTGATCATCGTCGATGACGCATCCAGCGATCAAACCGTTCAAATCATTCATCAATTTGAGGACAATCGAATTAAGTGTACAAAAAACGCAGACAACCTGGGACATGTAGCCACATTTGCTAAGGCCTTATCCCTATCAAGCAATGAATACATCTTCTTATCCGACCAGGATGATATTTGGATTACAGGGCGAGTTGCATTAATGCAGGAAACACTTGCTCAATCAAAAACAATGGTATTGTCTTCCAATTTCAACCTCCTATACCCGGATGGTCGGATGCAGGATTCGGATGAGCCCATTTACTCAAAAAACTCAACAACATACGTTCAAAATCTTGCACGCATTTTTCGTGGAAAAAGCGGTTATTACGGATGTTCCATGGTGCTACACCGATCCCTCTTAAACTACATTCTTCCGATCCCCTCGTACGTTGAAGCACATGATTTCTGGATTATTTTTGCCGCCAACTTGCTGAAGTCAAACATGCACATCGATCAGGTCACGTTTACCCGAAGAATTCATCCCAATAACCTTTCGCGAATCATTACAAGAAGAAGTTTGTTCAAAAAAATAAAAGCCCGCTTTTTTTTCGTTAGATCCCTTATTGAACTTCACAATCGCATACAAACGGGCTAATTGTTTTTTTTGTATCTTCGCAAGCGCATATACATAAAGCCTGATAAGAATGAAAAAACGACTATTCATCACAATCGCCGTTATCATGGGCATCGGCACACTCGTGTCCCTAAATGCTCAAAGCAATCGCATCGAATTGTCCTTAGACAAGGAATGGAGTTTTTATCTCGGAGACGATTCCGCTGCCATTCAACCCTCCTTTAACGACACCGATTGGCGCAAACTGGATGTCCCACACGATTGGAGCATCGAGGGAGAATACAACCGCTTACATCCGACAGGACGCGGTGGCGGATACCTACCGGCCGGTATTGGTTGGTACCGCAAGCAACTGCACGTACCCGATGCGGCCAAAGGCAAACGCCTTTTCATCGAATTTGACGGAGTCATGGCCAACAGCGACGTATGGGTCAACGGCACCCACTTGGGACATCGTCCCTACGGCTACTCTGCTTTTCAGTACGAACTGACCCGTTTGGTCAAAACAGGCCAAACAAACATCCTTACCGTGCGTGTGGACAATTCTAAGCAACCCGCATCCCGCTGGTATGCCGGAGCAGGCATTTACCGTCACGTTCGACTGATTTGTGTCAACCCCATTCACATGGAACATTGGGGACACTTTGTGACCACGCCTGAGGTTACAGACAAAAAAGCCATCGTAGCCATCGAAGCGAATGTAAAGAATCAAAGCAACAAGACTGCAAAATTGACGGTTCAAACAATCGTGACCGCTCCGGATGGAAAAACATTCACTTCTCCGGAAATGCCCTTACAACTTGAGTCCGGCAAAAACCAGGTGCAGAACATCCAGGTAACGGTTCAGAATCCCAAACGATGGGATATCGAAACCCCAAACATGTATCAGGCAACTACGTACATCCGTCAAGGCAAAGAAATACTGGATGAACAACAAACAAGCTTTGGAATCCGTACATTCCGTTTTGATGCACAAACCGGCTTCTATCTAAACGATAAGAACATAAAGATCCTAGGAGTATGCCTTCACCACGATGGTGGCCCGTTGGGTGCAGCCGTCCCCAAAGAAGCTTGGAGACGTCGATTTGAGACGCTCAAAAAACTGGGGGTCAATGGAATTCGTACAGCACACAATCCAATGTCTCCAGAATTCTACGACTTATGTGACGAAATGGGTTTTTTGGTAATGAACGAAAGTTTTGACACATGGACTGCTTCCAAGCCAAATGGAACACAAGGATACAACAAATACTTCCGTGAATGGTGGGAAGCCGACACAAGAGCCATGGTCATGCGCGATCGCAACCATCCAAGCATCATCCTATACAGCGTCGGAAACGAAATTCGTGATCGATTGGATCGCCCGGAAGGTCGTCAGGATTTTATCAACCAACGCGATTTGGTTCACTCACTGGATCCTACCCGTCCTGTTACGTTGGCCTTATTCCGTCCGAATCAAATGAAGGTCTACGACAATGGCTTTTCGGAATTGATGGACATCGTTGGTCAAAACTATCGCGAACAAGAATTGGTCGATGCCTGGCATGCAAAAAAAGATCGCAAGGTCATTGGAACGGAAAACGGCCATACACGCGAAACCTGGCTAATCTTACGCGACAATCCCTTTATGTCAGGCCAGTTCCTTTGGACGGGCATCGACTATTTGGGAGAAGCCAATTGGCCTGCCATCTCGTGGAGCGCAGCCTTACTGGACCGCAACGCTCAAATCAAACCGACGGGTTACCAACGTCAAAGCTGGTGGAGCAACACGCCTATGGTTAAAATGGTGCGCAACGAATTCAATTTAGGCAATGGTGAACTGGTTCCCGATTGGACTCCGGTTGATTTTGGCACCTATGATGAAGGATATGTATACGTTTATAGCAATGCCGAAGAAGTTGAATTGTTTCTAAATGACAACTCCTTGGGCAAACAAACGGTACCAAACGACGCCAGTCCCTTGTTTTGGAATGTTCCCTTTGAACCGGGCTCTCTGGTCGCAGTGGCTTACAAACAAGGCAAAGAAGTGGCAAAAGACTGCATGCAAACAGCAGAAGAGGCCATTCAAATACGCTTAACCCCAGAAAAAAACAACGTTCGAAACGACTGGGAAGATTTGGTCTATGTGCACGTGGATCTTACCGATGCCAACGGAATCACAAATCCAAATTACAACCCAGTGCTCAACTTCAAGGTTTCCGGACCCGGCAAACTGGTTGCGGTCGATAACGGCTACGTACAATCGCATGAAAAATACGTAACCAACACACGCAGCTCACACAGAGGCAAAGCCATTGCCATCATTCAGGCGACTGCTGATCAAGGAGACATTCTTCTTGAAGTTCAAGCAGAAGGGTTTGAGCCGGCAAACGTACACATTCAAGCAAGTCCCAAAAAGTAATCAGAAGAATTTATGTCATTAATCGCTCCGGCTCAAATTGGTCTGGCTTTTTCCAACGCAAGTTTGGAGAAAGCCAGACTTCCTTATACCCGATTTATCTTATTGGCCGTTCTTGGCGGCTGCTTCATCGCATTTGGCGGACTGCTCTCGGTCGTGGTTGCCGGTAATTTACCGGAATTGCAACTCCATAATCCTGGTCTGGTCAAATGGATTTCAGGCGCTTTGTTTCCAGTCGGACTGATCATGGTATCAGTGGCCGGTGCCGATTTGTTTACCAGTGATTGTGCCGGTATGCTTTTGCCCTGGATACGGAAACAATTGACATGGAAAGATCTACTGATTGTTTGGGGCTTGTCCTACTTCTTTAATTTTGTCGGGGCACAATTTGTTGCCTGGCTTATGACCCATCAAACGGGTATATTGGAAGGCAGTAGTGCATTAAAATACGTACATAATTTGGCAGAGCACAAGTTGCAATCCGATTTTTGGACTGTCTTCATAAAAGGTATCGGAGCAAATTGGTTGGTCTGCTTGGGTACTTGGATGGGGTTTGCCTCAAAAGACTTATCTGGAAAAGCACTGGGAATCTGGATACCCGTCATGCTCTTTGTCACACTTGGTTACGAGCACTCCATTGCCAATATGTTTTTTATTCCCACGGCCATCTATACCGGAGCCGACATTCAATGGTCTTCCTTTGTTGTTGATAACCTGATACCGGCAACCTTGGGAAATATTGTCGGCGGAGCCGTACTGGTCGGTGGAATATATGCGTATATCTTCGGATTAAACAAGCAAGTTAATCCGGACTAAGTCGATGTTCTTCCTTTCCATCTTTGTAACGTGCAAAACGTCGCACCTCCGATGGAAAAACCGAATCATCCCGATCCCAGGGCCAACCACCAAACGAGGTCTTTTCGTAATCATAAAACGCCTGACGAATTTCCTCCATGCTATTCATCACAAAGGGGCCGTATTGCACAACAGGCTCATCGATGGGTCTACCCTGTAAAACCAAAATTTTCGCATCATCCCCAACCGCTTCAATCTGCAGTGCTACTTCCGGTAAAACTTCAACGGCATGCCCTGCATCAATACGCTGCCCCTCAATTTTTATGGATGATCCCTTATGAAAATACAAGGTTCTGTGCACATCCGGGGAGGCAACCGGCATCGTCCAACGTGCACCGGATTGCAAATCGACATTCCAAATACCGACTTCATTCTTGGGATCGGATGCCCACGAATCGGGAGCTGGCTTGAGGGCCTCGACTCCTTCCATCGAACCGGCATTGATGCGCACGGCTATCTTTTTGCCATGATCGTCGTGTGTTCGATATACCGGAATGTCTTCAGACCACAACATCTTATAATAAGGTTCAGCAAACTTCTTTGATTTAGGCAGATTCAACCAAACCTGAAACAACTCAAGCGGATTTGGCTGATTTGTGTATAGAAGTGGGAACATTTCACTGTGTTGCAATCCGGAACCGGCCGTCATCCACTGAACATCACCCTGCCCGTACCTGCCGGCCTGACCATGCGAATCACAATGATCCACCCAACCCTCCAAAACAATGGTCACGGTCTCAAATCCACGGTGTGGATGTACTGGAAAGCCGGGAACCTCTTTACCATGATACATCCTCCAACCATCTTTTACCACAAAATCTTGACCCAATGAACGCCCCCGGAGTGAGGCATCGGGGCCCAAACGCCCATTGCCTGGCGGATAGGCGTCGTTGTGATGCGCACAAAACAAAAATGGATTGCGAATCGGCCACTGAAAATCAAGCGGTAAAATACGTAAAACAGCTGCGTTCTTCATGACTTTGTATCTAAAGTTGGAATTACAAGATACAAAAAATATCACAAATACTTGTTTTTTAGAAAAATCTCCTGTATAATTGCAACCTATCCATCTAATTATGAAGCAGACATTGTTAACATCGGTGGTTTTAGCTGTTATCGTCGTGGTCGTCGTGGTCGTCGTCGTGGCATGCCCTATGCTTCACCGGATGGATGCTGTTCCAATCGTATAGAACAAAAAACGATATACAATAGACATAAGCCCGTCGGTGATGATTCACCGACGGGCTTTTTGTTTTAAAACCACAGGATTATGAAAACAAACAAAAAACAAACAAAACTACTTTGTACCGGAGCCGAATACATCATTCGGTTTCTTGAACACAAAGGCATTCAAACGATTGCCGGAATCCCGGGAGGAGCCAATCTTCCTTTGTATGATGCACTCCACCGAAGTAACATCCGACACATTCTGGTAAGGCACGAGCAAGCGGCGGGCTTCATCGCGCAAGGCATTGCCCGTACAACCGGAAAAACGGCGGTCTGCTTCGCGACCTCCGGACCCGGAGCGACCAACCTCATTACAGCAATAGCGGATGCACACTTAGACTCCATCCCTGTCGTAGCCATCACCGGTCAGGTTGCTACACATTTAATTGGGACAGATGCTTTTCAGGAAATTGACACCTACGGATTGAGTCTTCCCATAACAAAACATAACTACTTAATCAATCACATAGATGAACTTGCAGACAAACTCTCCAATGCATTTTGCATTGCCGGACAAGGAAGACCCGGACCAGTTTGGATCGATGTTCCAAAAAACATTTTTCTAGAATTACACGAATTTCCGCATCCATCCTGCTTTGATACTGAATCGGATTCAAACCCGCACACATCCATTGCCCCTTTGGATATAGAACGCCTGAAACGAGCACTTCATTCGAGCAAACGACCCATCATCATCGCCGGTGGAGGTGTACGTCATCCGGAATCGAAAGCAGCCATTCTCCGCTTGATGCACAAACAACAGATACCATTGGTTCATACCTTAAGAGGTTATGGTATCATCGACTCCGATCATCCGGAAAATCTTGGGATGATTGGAATGCACGGTCATCACCGTGCCAATCAGGCGGTAGAAGCAGCCGATTTAATACTAGCCTTGGGCATTCGGTTTGATGATCGGGCAACCGGAAACATCCAGCGATTTGCTCCCCACGCAACCATCGTTCATATAGACCAAGATGCGTCGGAATTAAATAAACGAAAACCGGCTCACATTCCATTGAATTATGACCTGAAGTTGTTTCTTCCTGCCATGGCTTCCGCTTCAACACAACAGAATCGAACAGAATGGTTGCAAACGATTGAACAGATCAAACAAGCATACCCACATTTGGAAGAGCGTTCGAGACTGCCCATGAATCATCCGTTATCGTATATCAAACAAATATCAGACAGTTCCGATTCCGACTGCATCGTAACAACCGATGTGGGTCAGCACCAGATGTGGGTCGCTCAGGCCTTTGGCTTTCATGCCCATCAACACTTCCTAACCTCCGGCGGATTGGGCACAATGGGTTTTGGCTTACCCACGGCGATCGGGGCGGCCTTGGCAAATCCGGACAAAACCGTCTATTGCTTTACAGGTGATGGTTCCTTGCTGATGAATATACAAGAACTGGGGACATTGGCAGAAACCGACGCCAATGTAATCATCTTTTTATTTGATAACCAAACGCTTGGACTGGTTCATCAACAACAAACGCTATTTTATAATGCTCAGTATTGTGCATCCACTTACAGCATCCAAACAGATTTTGTACAGATTGCTCATGGATTTGGCCTTCAAGCCATCCAATGCTTAACACAGGATGAACTAAGTAACATCCTGTCGGATTGGTTCAAAAAGAAAGGACCATTATTGATTCACATTCCTACGAATCGTGCATTTCAGGTCCTTCCAATGGTCTCTCCGGGAGGAAGTAATACCGAAATGATTGTATACCCTTTAACACAAAATCAATATGAAAACAACTGAATACCGCATTTTACAACTGACAGTACACAACCACCCCGGTGTCATGTCTCACATCACTGGTTTGTTTGCACGCCGCGGATACAATCTGGAAGGCATCCTTTGTAGTCGAGTCGGAAACGGTCATCAAAGTAGCCTGTATCTTTTGGTTGAGAAAAATCAGATATACCATCAACTCTTGCTACAGTTAAAAAAATTGGAAGATGTACGCACGATCCAGGAGCGTTATGATCTGGATGCATCCATTGTCTTCGATTTGCGTCCGCTTGAAAAATAAAAAGATAATCCATTTGTGAACAAACATATAATAATGTATTTTTGCAAGCAAATAACCTTATCTGAACAAGGAATGAACACACACGATTTGGATTTAATTTTTCAAATTCTGATCCAGAATTCAACCACCTGCAGCATTCTGGTCGATTTGGATGGAAAAATCATCCGCTACAACGAAGCGTATCGAAATCTGATTGGATATACGGATGAAGAAATACGCCACAAGGCACGATCGTTATATGTAGACGATGAGGCCTATCGACGTGAATTAAGTTTTATGGATTCGCTCTTGAGAGGCGCTCAATCAGACATCAAGTATCCGTCTTCCCGACTCACCAAAGCAGGCACTGTTATTCAAGTCGAGGTGACCGCCATTTTATTTCGAGACCATAGGGGTGACCCGGAGTTTGTGCTTAAGCGCATCGAGGACATCACGGAAAAGGTACAGATGGACGAAGCCAATCAGAATCGCCTGACCGTATTAAAAAGCATCTTGGATGAAATTCCCGTTAACATCTACATCAAGGACAAAAAAAGTCGTTTTATGATGGTGAGTCAGTCCTTTGTTCAGTTCCTGGGTTGCAAGCACATAGAGGACATTATTGGAAAAACGGACTTTGACTTCTTCGAATCCGAGCATGCTCAGCAGGCTTTTGAGGATGAACAAGAAATCCTACGGACCGGGAAGACGGTAGTTAAGGAAGAAAAAGAAGGGCACAAAGATGGAAGCATCACCTACTCACTCACATCCAAAGCACCTCTTCGGGATGCCGTTACCCGCGAAATTATTGGCACGTACGGTCTTTCAAAAGACATTACAGACATCCGTCAAGCTCAACAGGAAGTCAAGAAGGCCAACGAAGCATTGGAGCAGAAAAACAACCTGCTTAAACAAACCATCGAGGAATTGGGGCGCACCCAAAACAAATTGGTATTTGCTGAAAAAATGGCAGCCTTAGGCAGCCTAATCGGTGGAATTGCGCACGAAATCAACACACCACTTGGTGCCATCAAAGCGAGTTCGACCAACATCAGCGAGGTGGTCGAAAAGATTAATATCGATTTACCTTGGTTACTGAATCATGCCAGTCAGGATGAAATTCACTGGTTGTTCAAATTTTTGACCGAAGCAGATACACGAGACCTCTCTGTTTTCTCACGCGAAGAACGTAAGATAAAACGAGAACTGGCCTGCTTATTTGAAGAAAATAACATTCCCAATGCGCCCATTGCTGCCGATACACTGGTTTCACTTAAGCTAGGCTACACTCCCGATCAATACCTTCGCTTCTTGCAACAACCCAATGCAGAACGACTGTTGCAAATTCTTAAAGTCCTATTCTCTCTAAAACGGAATGCCAACAACATCTTCATTTCGGTTGAGAAGGCTGCAAAGGTCGTACGTGCGCTGAAAAGTTACATCTATAAAAATGCAGCAGGGGCCTTTGAATCAACGGATCTTCCGGAAACCATACATACGGTACTGATTCTGACAGCCAATTTAATCAAACACAGTAAGACCGAAATCATCACCAACTTTGAGTCGGTACCGGTTATACTTTGTCGTCAGGATGAAATCTGTCAGGTTTGGACCAACATCATTACCAATGCCATCCAAGCCATGGGAGAAAATGGCCAATTGGAAATCGGCATTCATCTCAAAGACAATTCCCATATTGAAATAACCTTCAAAGACAATGGACCCGGCATCCCCGAGGACGTTCAACCCCACATTTTCGAGCCCTACTTTACAACAAAAGCAAAAGGATTGGGAACGGGAATGGGTTTGGATATCTCCAAACAAATCATCGAAAGTCACAACGGTCACATCCGCTTTGAATCGACCCCCGAAGAAGGAACAACCTTTATCGTAGTCATTCCCATTCATCAATCCTAACCAACTATAACCATGAAACAAGCCATTATTTGTGTTGACGACGAAGACATCATACTGGAGGCCCTTAAAGATCAACTCGGCCCTTTCTTTGAAAATCAGTACCTTATCGAAACGACAACCACTGCTGAAGAAGCACTGGAAATATACGATGAACTGATTGAAAGTGGTTATGATGTCCCAGTGGTCATCTCCGATTATCTGATGCCTGGGATGCGTGGAGACGAATTACTCATACAGGTTCACAAACGCAATCCAAAAGTCTTAAAAATCTTGTTAACCGGACATGCCAACATCGATGGCATCACCAACGCCATCAATAAAGCCAATCTCTATCGATACATTCCAAAACCATGGGATCGTGACGATCTCATTCTTACCGTTCGGGAAGCCGTCAGAAGCTTCTTGCAGGAGCTGGAAATCCTTCAGAAAAACGAAGAACTGACCCGCATCAACGAGAACCTGGAACTCATTGTCGCCGAACGAACCTCTGAATTATCCGAAGCCAATGCCACCAAGGATAAATTTTTCTCCATTATTGCACACGACTTAAAAGACTCACTGGCCAGTCTTCTCGGTTTCGCCGAAATGCTATCCAACGACTTCAGTCAATTGTGCGAATCGGACACCAAAGCCATTGTTGATGGCATTCATCACGTGTCGGATCAAACGTATCGACTGTTGCAAAATTTGCTCGGCTGGGCGAATATACAAATCGGCAATGCACCCTTCAACCCGGACACCTTCGACCTGACCGCCTTTATATTGGATGAGATCAGTTGGTTGGAACGCCAAGCGTCAAAAAAAGACATTCAATTGGTTTTTGATGAGACAAACACAATGCCGGTTGTGGCCGACAATAAAATGATCTCCTCCGTTTTCAGGAACCTTGTGGGCAATGCGATCAAATATTCGCACAAAGGGAATCCGGTAGAAATCCTGGTACAGCATTCCAACAATCGCGTTTGCATTGACATCATTGACCATGGAGTCGGTATTCCGGAAGAACGCATGCAAAAATTATTCCATGTCAACGAAAGCAACAAAACCTACGGAACAGAAAATGAGGACGGAACCGGCCTTGGATTGATTCTTTGCAAAGAGTATTTATTAAAAAACCAAGGCGAAATAACCCTTCGTTCGGAAGTAGGAAAAGGCACAACGGTACGTTTCTGTCTACCTGCAGCCGAATGATCACACCCTTACTACATCCATACACGTTAAACCTATGAATTGGTTCGTCGCAGTTGGTCGTTTTTACTACGAAGGATTTAAAAGCATGAAGCTTGGCAAGACGCTGTGGCTCATCATCCTTCTTAAACTCGTTGTGTTT
>JAQVXI010000001.1:0-42511 GCA_028709215.1 Bacteroidales bacterium | reverse complement strand
TACATCCATACACGTTAAACCTATGAATTGGTTCGTCGCAGTTGGTCGTTTTTACTACGAAGGATTTAAAAGCATGAAGCTTGGCAAGACGCTGTGGCTCATCATCCTTCTTAAACTCGTTGTGTTTTTTGGCATCATGCGCCTGATTTTTTTTCCAAACTACCTCAACACCCGATTTGAAAACGATCAGGAAAAGGCCTCCTACGTAGGCAGAGAACTCGTTCAGCGATCCGACGTGAAGGAAGCACCTTAAATTATAATTCATGGAAAACATTGATCTAAGTTTGATTAACTGGTCCAGAGCTCAATTTGCCTTGACAGCCATGTATCATTGGCTCTTTGTACCGATGACGCTGGGACTTGGCCTGGTGATTGCCATCATGGAAACCATCTATTACAAAACAGGTAAGGTTGAGTGGAAACGGAACACACAATTCTGGATGAAGTTATTTGGGGTAAACTTTGCCATTGGTGTTGCAACCGGATTGATTTTGGAATTCGAATTTGGAACAAACTGGTCCAATTACAGTTGGTTTGTGGGTGATATTTTCGGAGCACCACTTGCGATTGAAGGAATGCTGGCTTTCTTTATGGAGTCGACGTTTATTGCGGTCATGTTTTTTGGCTGGAACAAAGTGAGTAAAGGCTTTCATTTGGCTTCTACCTGGCTTACAGTCATCGGAGCCTCACTTTCGGCATTATGGATTCTGGTAGCCAACGCATGGATGCAATTTCCGGACGGCATGCATTTTAACCCCGATACCATGCGAAACGAAATGGCCGACTTCTGGGCAGTCCTACTATCGCCTGTGGCCATTAATAAATTTTTACACACCGTTTTTTCCAGTTGGATCGTCGGAGCCGCTTTTTGTGTGGGTGTCAGCGCCTGGTTTATGCTGAAAAAACGCGAATGGAAACTCGCAGTACAAAGTATTCGCATCGCTGCCGTTGTCGGTTTTAGCGGCGCCTTGCTTACAGCAATAACGGGTGACGGGTCTGCGCATCAGGTAGCACTGCGTCAGCCCATGAAACTTGCAGCAATGGAAGGCTTGTATGAGGGCAGCACCCACGCCGGATTGATTGGCTTTGGCGTATTGAATCCAAGTAAAACAAATTGGGACGACAACATCGACCCTTTTCATTTTAAAATCGAAATTCCCGGAATGCTTTCTTTACTCTCCTTTCGGGATCCAGACCGATATGTGCCCGGAATTAAGGACCTCATGAACGGCTACGAAGTCGTTGATGATGATAGTGTACGCAGCGTTGGTCTAAGCGCCGATGAACGCATGTTTCGCGGCAAAAAAGCAGTAGAAGCCTTGGCAGCATACAGGGCTGCAACCGAGCTGGGACGCACGAGTGAAGCGAGCCTGCACCGCGATACACTGGAAGCTAATTATGCCCATTTTGGATACGGTTTTATTCCTCACAAAGATCACCTGATCCCCAACGTTCCTCTGACGTTTTATACCTTTCACCTAATGGTGATTTTAGGCTTTTTCTTTTTGGCATTTTTTCCCTTTGTCGGTTATTTTGCGGCAAAACCCTGGTTTCGCCGTAATGGCCTTATCCTGCGCGCATCGATCTTCAGCATCTTACTGGCTTACATCTGTTCAGAATGTGGGTGGATTGTTGCGGAAGTGGGTAGACAGCCTTGGGTTATTCAAGACATCATGCCCACGTTTGCAGCCGTTTCTCGCCTGAACACATCCACTGTACAACTGACCTTCCTTTTGTTTGCTGTATTGTTTGGCATTCTTTTGATTGCCGAAATTGGAATCTTACTAAAACAAATTAAGAAAGGACCGGATCCGGTTCACTAATCAATAGACTATGGATTACCTATTCTTACAGCATTTTTGGTGGTTTATTATTTCACTTCTTGGAGCGTTACTGGTCTTCCTGTTGTTTGTACAAGGAGGTCAGACATTGCTATACCAAGTCGGTAAAAACGACTTGGAACAAAAGATCCTCTTAAATACGCTAGGCAGGAAGTGGGAATTCACCTATACTACGTTGGTTACGTTTGGCGGTGCATTCTTTGCTGCCTTTCCCCTGTTTTACGCGACCAGTTTTGGCGGCGCTTACTGGTTATGGATGATCATTTTACTCTGTTTTACCCTTCAGGCAGTATCCTATGAATTCCGCATGAAAAAAGGCAATTTCTTGGGTAAACGTGTCTATGAAGCCTTTCTTTTGATCAACGGGTTTGGTGGCATTATCTTGCTCGGTGTGGCCGTCGGAGGTTTTTTCAGCGGATCGGAATTCCTCGTCAATAGAGACAACCTAACCAATCCGCTGCAACCGACGATCAGCAGTTGGGGCAATTCGCTTCATGGACTGGAAACCATTGTTAAACCGATGAACCTACTTCTAGGACTATCCATACTTTTTCTTGCACGCATCCAAGCAGCTTTATATTTCATTAACAGCATTGATCACAAACGCATACTTGCACGATCCAGAAGACAAATCTTGTATAATTTCGTTCCTTTTTTGCTCTTTTTTATCGTTTTTTTGGTTTGGGTTTTGGTCTCTGAAGGGTATGCGGTGGATGTCAACACGGGCGAAATTTCTCTGATTAAAGGCAAGTATTGGTTAAACCTGACAGAACAAATTTGGTTGTTGGCTGTTTTATTGATAGGCGTTGCTTTGGTATTATACGGAAGTGTTCGTAGCTTGATTCAGCAACATTTCAAAAAAGGAATTTGGTATACAGGGGCCGGAACCATCTTCACTGCGTTGGCCTTGTTTTTGATGACGGGTTTTAACAATACTGCATTTTACCCATCTCTATCAGACCCGCAAAGTTCATTAACCATCTACAACGCATCCTCCAGCGCATTCACGCTAAAGGTTATGGCGTACGCATCCTTACTCATTCCCATTGTTGCAACGTATATCTTTTTTGCTTGGAGATCGCTGAATCGAAAACCCATTGACGCCGACGAAATGCAATCATCGGAACATTCTTATTAACTTTGCAAACATGAATACACGTCAATTCTTTCTATTTTGTTGCATATTCTTGGGTATTTCGCTGACCATCATGGCACGAAAACCCGATTACTACGATTGGTCAGACGATTTTGAGAAAAAAAACGAACTGGAAGCCATATTCGGCTACTCAAAGATTGGAGATCAATCCTACATGGGCTTTCGGTTTCAACCCCACCTCCACTTCTGGAAGATCGGAATCGGATTGGATGTACCCGTTATGTTAAACTTAAATGACGCATCCTTCAAAATGGATGAATACCAGGATGGTATCGGCGCATTACGTATGTTGCGCTATCTGAGTTGGGGAAGCAAAAAATACGATCCACTGTATTTTAAAGTAGGAAACATTCGTGATGCATCCTTGGGTTATGGTCTTTTGGTTCACAATTATCAAAACTCCATCAGTTACGACAAACGCAAAGTCGGTCTGGAATTAGATTACTGCTACAAACGCTTCATTGGTATGGAAGTGCTTTACAGCGATTTAAATTTTAAATCACTCAATTTATTGGGATTACGCCCCTATGTGCGTCCCTTAAGCTTTACGCACATCCCCATTTTGGAAACAATGGATGTGGGTTTCAATTTTGTAACGGATCTGGATAACACGGGGCCCATTGCCGCCACCGATCTCTACTCAAACACGAGCACGTTTTTAAACCGCCAAGGGAGCATGACAGGACTGGGTCTTGATTTGGGAATAACGTTCATTGATATGGAAATGGTCCACTTAGCCGCTTTTATGGGAGGGGCTACACTTTTGGAAAACCAGAATCCTGCATTCATCCAGCACGTTCAAGACTCCATTGCCTCTCAACCCAATGGATCGTTTGCAAATAATGCTAGAACGTATTCCAGCGGATATGGCGCCAGCATTGGTTTGGATTTCAAAATTCGCTTCTTGGGGAATATGCTGCGCACAGATCTTCGTATGGAACGATTGATGTACTCCGACCATTTCATTCCTCACTTCTTTGATTACACCTACGAGCTCAACAAGGATGCTCGAATTTTGTCGTTGATTGATGCAAAACAAAAAAAAGGCATTTACGGTTCTCTGGGAATCCAAGTCTTGGAAAAAGCTTACGTGAAGGGTGCGCTGATGTTGCCGGACAACCTGGATTCGACCAACCCGGCACTGTTGCGTTTAGAAGCAGACGCAAGCGATTTACTGGAAAACACCGTTCTCACCGCATACTATATCAAGGGAGCACTCGGTACGTTAAGCGATGCGTTAACGCTGGACGACCGATCCTTTTTGACGGTTCGAGCTGCATATGAAATCATCCCATTTGTGATCGCAGGGGTTGACTATCGCTGGAATTGGTCCGTACAGCAAGACGGAAGCTTTAAGGCATCCAGTTATTGGACGCCTTATGTGGGATTCAGATACCGTTTCACCAGCTTATAATTAAAAAAGGTCAGACCCCGAAGGTCAGACCTTTTTTACGCGAACTGCATTCAAGCCCTTCAAGCCTTTCTCCAGTTCAAACTCAACACGATCACCTTCTATGACGCGATCGATTAAGCCATTTATATGAACAAAGTATTTTTCACCAGACTCCGTTTCACGAATAAAACCGAAACCTTTTGAGTCGTTGAAATAATCCACTTTTCCTCGACGAATCGGATCTACTTCTACTTCTTCTTTTTTTGCTACCGAAATTTCAATGCTATCCAGATCAATTTTTTCCTTTTGACTGGGATCTGGAGGCGTGTCTGTAATGTTGCCAAAAGCATCCACGTAAGCAATCATATCATCCATGCTTGAGCTCCCGCTGCTTTTTCTCTCTTCTTGCTTTAGCAACTTGTCCTGACGTTTTTTTAGTCTCTTTTTTTCTTTTTCTTTTTTGTTGAAGGATTCTTGCGATCTCGCCATTTTACTGATTTCATGTTTTAACATTTGCCCAACTCGGGCAAATTCAACTTCTTTTAGAAGTCTTCTTTGCAAAGATACAAAAAATTTACGTGTACGCATTCCATTTAGAATGAGAACTCAATAATTCCACACGAAACATCCACAACCGACAAATCGTACGAGCTTTTGTACGTTTTGCACAGCAATCATTCGAATGAAACATTACAATTTGTAAATTTGTCCGACCAAAACCCACTACTTACGTTAGCTTTGTGTCGGAATTTTTTTGTGAAAAGGAGGCATGGAAATCCATGCTCAACCTTAACGTTGGAGTGGTTGATGGGCTGGGATTCAAACGATCTCAGCCCATATTTTTTTTATTTTGAACAGCAAATGCGGTTTGCGTGCAATTAATTTGTAAGTTTGCTCATCAGAAAAAAAACGACTATGTTTAAGGAACAACCGAAAGGACTCTTTGTTACAGCGCTGGCCAATCTTGGCGAGCGTTTTGGGTATTATACCATGATCGCGATCTTTGTTCTGTTTCTACAGGCAAAATACGGCTATTCTGAAGCGGCAGCCGGTGAAATCTACGCAACGTTCTTATTGTTTGTCTACTTTATGCCCTTAGTAGGTGGTGTGATCGCAGACCACTGGCTGGGACATCAAAAAACAGTCACGTTGGGTATGCTTGTGATGTTTTTTGGGTATCTGCTTTTGGCCTTTCCAACATTGCTCGGACAGTTGGAACTCACTGCCATTTTTACTGCACTGGGGGTGATTGCCGTCGGGACCGGTCTTTTTAAAGGCAATCTACAAGCCTTGGTCGGACGAATGTACGACAACCCCACCTATGAATCCAAGCGTGACAGCGGCTTTAGTGTTTTTTATATGTTTATAAACATTGGAGCCATGTTTGCACCGACGGCTGCTCAAGCGGTTGTCAATTTTGTTCTGGGCAGAAGTGGTTTTACCTACGACTCCAGAATTCCGGAACTTTTTCATAAAATGGTAGGAGCGGACGGACTCAGCGCTACAGCACAACAAGATTTTCTCAGCATTGCTCAACTGCAACAAGCAGATGTTTCACTTACGAATATAGCCGAATTTGGACAAGCATACGTAAACGCGCTGGGGGGTGCGTATCAACTTGGTTTTGGAGTGGCCTGCTTGAGTTTGATTTTCTCCTTTGGTATTTTCATCCTGGGAAAACGCACCTATACACCTGCGGTTCCCTCCAAGACCGATAAGAAGAATCCCTCAGAGACGATCGAAGAAACACTGAGTCCAAAAGAAACCCGCGAACGCATTGTTGCACTGCTGCTTGTTTTTGCTGCTGTGATTTTCTTCTGGATGGCATTCCACCAAAACGGATTGACACTGACCTACTTTGCCCGGGATTACACACAAACCTCTGTAAGTAGGTTTACCAACATCTGGTTTGATCTTTTTGCACTCCTTCCGGTTGCGATCGCGCTGATTGCCGGGTATTTTACCGTAAAACGTTCCGGAACCCAACGTTGGGTATATGCCGTTGTCTGCCTCATCGCAGCGACTTGGGCCTATTACCGCATTGCAGGATTTTCGGATAGCAATCCATTTACGCCACAATTATTTCAGCATTTCAATCCATTCTTTATCGTACTACTTACCCCTATATCGGTTGGTTTATTCAACCACTTGGCTCGTAAAGGCAAGGAGCCTTCCGCTCCAAGAAAAATTGCTTTAGGCATGCTGATCGCTGGACTAGCTTACCTTCTCATGACCTGGGGCTCGGTTGGTTTGCTGAGTCCAATGGAACGGGGAGACGTCGTAGATTATGCTCGGGTGACCCCCTATTGGCTCATTTCGACCTACTTTGTCTTGACCATTGCTGAATTATTCATCAGTCCTATGGGCATTTCTTTTGTATCGAAGGTTGCACCCCCAAAATACAAAGGGCTCATGCAAGGAGGCTGGTTTGCCGCAACAGCCATTGGTAACTTTCTCATACAAATTGGTTCGCACTTCTGGGATCAAGTTCCTTTGTGGTCACTCTGGTTGATTTTTGTTGTTTGTTGCATCCTATCAGCTTTCTTCATGGTATCCATTATGAAAAAATTAGATCGGGTTACAAAATAAGACCATGACGGCAATCGAAAAAAAATCCATCTTACTCATTTGCACGGGAGGAACCATCACCATGTCTATGGATCCGGGCACCGGTGCGTTGATTCCATTTCCTTTTGATCAATTGTACAAACAATTACCGGAGTTAAAACGGTTTGATTATACGATTGACTACATTCCATTTGAACCCATGTTGGACTCTTCGGAGGTTGGACCTGCAGAATGGATAAAAATGGCTGAAATTGTATACGAAAACTACAATCGGTATGATGGATTTGTCGTATTGCATGGAACGGACACGATGGCCTACGCTGCTTCCGCTTTGAGTTTCATGTTGGAACATCTAAAAAAGCCGGTCGTTTTCACCGGCTCTCAACTCCCCATGTCCATGGTGCGAACGGACGGGAAAGAAAACCTGATTACAGCCATAGAAATTGCTGCCGCAAAGGAATATGGTACGGCGGTGGTACCTGAGGTCTGCATCTTTTTTGAAAGCACCCTGTATCGTGGTAATCGCACAACGAAGAAAAATGCCGAACGCTTCAATGCATTCGGTTCATATAACTATGCACCCCTTGCAACTGCCGGAGTGCACATTCGTTACAATCGTTCCGTCATACAATACAATCGAGAGCAACAAGACCTAAAGCTGCACCGTTACCTTGACACCAACATCATTGTATTAAAGATTTTTCCCGGCATCAGTGAAGCGTACGTCCGTGCCATTCTTCAAACAGCCGGCTTGCGTGCGGTAGTACTGGAAAGCTTTGGAGCCGGGAATGCCCCAGCATATCCCTGGCTAATGAATGCGATTGAATCATCCAGTAAATCCGGCATCGTATTTGTAAACATCACACAATGCAACACAGGGAGCGTGGACATGGGGCGCTACAAAACAAGTGTTCATCTGCTAAATGCCGGTGTCATCAGCGGATACGATATGACAACAGAGGCGGCTGTAACAAAGCTGATGTTCCTTCTGGGGCATCATTCCGAACCAGAAACTGTCAGAAGTGAATTTGGCCGATCTTACTGTGGCGAAATGAGTCTGGATTGACCCTTAAAGAGCATACAGAACCAATAATTTCCCATGCGTAGGATTGACCAGCGTAGCCGGAAACGCGGTAATCTTATGTTCAAAAACATCCTCTACCCTATTGGCCTTATCTGAACCGGCAATCAAGAAAACAACTGTTCGAGCATTATTAATAACAGGTCCAGTCAAGGTCACTCGTTTCTGCCCACTATCCGGATGTTCTACTACCGCACAGAGTTTGTTGCTGTGAAACAAACCAATTTGATCTGGAAAGATCGACGCGGTATGCCCATCGGAACCAAGACCCAGCAAGATCAAATCAAAACAAGGCAACCCATTCACAAAGGGGATATATTCGGTTAGCTTGCGTGCATAACGATTCGCTTCGTGCTCCGGATCATTTTCCCCACGAATGCGTACCATCTGTTTTTCTTCAATCGCCAACGGCTCAAAAAGGTAGCGCTTGGTCATCAAATAATTGCTTTCCTCGTGTTCCGGGGAAACACAGCGTTCGTCTCCCCAAAAAAAACGCAATTTTTCCCAAGGGATCACATCCCGATCCAAATGAGAAAGATATTCAAAAATTTTTTTTGGCGTTTGACCACCGGACAAAGCGATATTAAAAAACTGACCTTCGGGCACTTTGGACAATTCCTCCACAAGCAGCGTCGATGCAAATCCGGCCAAAGCTTCGACATCGGGAAACGTAAACATACCTCGTTTTTCCATCGTTTTATGTCTTATAATTCACAATAATCACCATCATCCGCCAGATTTTTGCAAGGATATCGCCATCCCATGCAACTGTCTTCAATCAATCCGTCTGCATGCTCAGGCCCCCATGTCCCGGCAGGGTATCCGTGAATCTTTTGCCCGGGATCCGTCTTCCACATATGCTGAATGGGTGCAACAAATTGCCAAGCAGCCTCAACGGCATCGGCACGTGCATACAAAGTTGAATCACCCAACATGGCATCATACAGTAAGCGTTCGTATGCCGAAGGTAAATGCTGATCAGATAATTCCGTATAATGAAAATCCATGTGTACGGGCTTCACGTGAAACCCTGCACCAGGTTGCTTCATTCCAAACCGCATCAAAATACCCTCATCCGGCTGTATCCGAATGATCAGGGTGTTGCAGTGCTGACAAACGTGATCCCTTTGAAACAAGGTATGTGGCGTCGGCTTAAAATGAATCACGACTTCCGTAACCCGGGTGGGTAGCCGCTTTCCGGTACGAATATAGAAGGGGACTCCCCCCCACCGCCAATTGTCAATAAAAAACTTGAGTGCCACATAGGTTTCTGTTCTGGAATCCGATGGAACCCCCTCTTCTTCACGGTAGCCAGGCAACCAATTGCCACGCACATGTGCACCAACATACTGACCTCTGATCACATGATTCGCTACATCTTCGTTACGCAAAGGCTTGAGCGATTGCAAAACTTTGAGTGTTTCGTTTCGAATGGCATCTGCATCCATCGATGAAGGTGGCTCCATGGCAACAAACGAGGCCACTTGCAACAAATGATTCTGTAGCATATCCCTCAGGGCACCAGAACCATCGTAGTATCCACCTCTGCCCTCTACTCCAATGCTTTCAGCAGAAGTAATTTCAACGTGATGGATGTAGTTACGATTCCATAGCGGTTCAAAGATGCCGTTTGAGAAACGCATCACCAGAAGATTCTGGACGGTTTCTTTGCCCAGATAGTGATCGATTCGAAATATTTGACTTTCCTCGAATGCTTTGTGTAAATCGTCATTCAACTTTCTACCGGATTCCAGATCATAACCGAAGGGCTTCTCCACAACCAGTCTACGGAAACCATCCGTAGAATGATTCAAACCCACAGCAGCCAAATTGGAGGCAATCTCAGCAAATGCGCTCGGTAGCAAGGATAGATAATATAAGTAATTCGCCGGACTACCGGTTTCTTCTGTCCATGCATCCAAACGTATTTTTAACCGGGGAAAGTCTTCGGCTTTGGATGGATCCAGTTGTTGGTAGGCTATGGATTGCTGGAATTGCAACAACTCCGATTCATTCAGGTGGTTGAGTTCAGAAAAACTACGTACACCCTGCATCATTCGATCACGAAATGCCTGATCTGTATACGAAGATCGACCGACACCCAATATCAGGAAATGATCGGGCATCATTTTTTGATCGTACAGCGCGTACAACGAAGGAATTAATTTTCGGTGCGTCAGATCTCCCGACGCACCAAAAATTACGATGACCATATTTTGAGGTTTTTGCATATCACACGTCATTATATGGTTATTGAACAAATCCAAGGTTAAAAGGTTTTCACTTTCCACTCAAATAATCCGATATTCCTTCTTGTGTGGGTGCAAGCGCCTTATCTCCTTTCTTCCAATCCGCAGGACAAACTTCACCAAATTCTTCAGTAAATTGCAACGCATCAATAACACGCAGCACTTCATCGACACTTCTTCCTAGCGGCATGTCGTTCACAACCTGATGCCGCACAACCCCTTGTTTGTCGATCAAAAACAAACCTCTGTAGGCCTTTGCTTCTCCCTCAAATCGTGCGACACCCTTGGCATCGACAACATGTTCTCCTGCCAGGACATCGTATGCACGAGAAATTTCAAGATTCTGATCCGACACCAACGGATATGATACCGATTGGATACCGCCCTGATTAAGGGGCGTTTGAAGCCATTTCCAATGAGCAAACTCCGAATCGGTCGAAACACCTACAACAACGGTATTTCTCGATGCAAACTCCGCTGCCTTCGATTGAAAAGCGACCAACTCGGTTGGACATACAAACGTAAAGTCTGCCGGATAAAAGAAAAAGACAACATATTGTTTTCCGACAAAAGAGTCCAACGAAAATCCATCAACAATCTCAGATCCGTTCACAACGGCCTTTGCGCTAAATTTGGGCGCTTTTTTACCAACTAATACTGACATAATATTATTTATTTCATGAATAAAAACGTATGCCACAAATTTACCATCGATATTCCTAATGCAACCACATAATCCAATAGACTTTTTCTATCCTGTTATTGAGTCGGTCGATCGAGAAGGTTTCAATGGATGTAGGTTTCCAATAAAAGGCAGTCGGTTTCGGTACGGAGCATTACTTCCTGTATTCCACAAGGCAACAAGCAGGTTTCTCCGCTTTGCAACGTCTCAAACAATCCGTTCCCACAATAAACGCGGGCAGTGCCCTCCATGCAAACATAAATAACGAAACTATCCAATGCGCGAAAATCGCGCGCGCATTCGGCTGTAAGCTTGGTCGTAGACTGTATGTGAATCTGATTGCACGTAAAATAACTACAGGAAACCAAAGGAACAACTTCGTTCATACGTGAAAGATAGTCTACTTTGGCACCGAGTAGTGGAGTAAAATCAAGGGCTTCAAGAGCAAGCTCGGTGTGCAATTCCCGCTTGTTTCCTTGCAAATCGGTTCGGTTGTAATCGTATATTCGATACGTTATGGCTGATGTTTGCTGTATCTCGGCCAACAAAATACCACCTCCGATGGCATGCACACGGCCGGCCGGTAAAAAAAACACATCACCGGCATGCACCTCATGTGTCTGAAGTACTTCTTCGATTTGATTGGATGCCACCAATGATCGGTATTCATCCGCATCGACTTTCCGTCGAAATCCGGAAACCAAACGAGATCCGGGCTCCGCTCGAATGACATACCACATTTCCGTTTTCCCAGGAGAATTGTGACGCAAGCGACCCAATACATCATCCGGATGTACTTGAATAGACAAATCTTTTTTTGCATCAATCAGCTTTACCAGCAAAGGAAACGTCTCACCAAAACGATTCCAAACCTGCTCCCCAACAAAACGATCACGGAAGTTCTGCATCAGAAAACCCAACGTTTTGCCGGCATACAGACCGTTGGCAACAACAGAGACATCGTTGGGAAGATGAGAGATCTCCCAACTTTCACCAATGTGCTCCATCGGTTGTTTCAACTGTTTGAATCGAGCGATTTCAGAACCTCCCCATATCACTTCCTTGAGAATGGGTTCAAATTTTAAGGGATAATATTGCATACGAATAACATTATATACAATAATACGAAATAACGATCAGAATTACGCCTCCTCTTGTCTACAATTTTCTAATTGCTGTATCAAGGACTCCCAATCGGCTAAGGCTGCCTCCAATTCACGTTTGGACTTCGAATGCAATTGAAACAAGGCTGCGTTGGATGCGTCGTTGGGCGAAGCCATCATTCCTTCTGCCTGTTCCACTTCAACCTCAAGACGTTCGATCGTCGATTCAACCTCGGCTATCTGCTTTTCAAGACGTTTCAACCGACGATTCCATTCCTTACGGGCTTCGTAACTCAACTTTCCCTCTGAAGCGGTTTTATCTGTTTGATCAGACTCCGTTTGGCGTGCAGCCGCTTCGAGTTCATTCAACTGTTCCATTTTCTTTTTCTCCAGAAAATATTGGATCCCGCCCAAATGTTCTTTTACTTTACCACCACCAAATTCAAAAACTTTGTCGACCAGTCCATCCAAAAAATCACGGTCGTGGGATACAACAACAACCGTTCCGTCAAAATTTCGGATGGCAGATTTCAGTACATCCTTCGATCGCATATCCAAATGATTGGTGGGTTCGTCCAAAACCAAAAAATTGACCGGTTCGAGTAATAAACGAATCATGGCCAAACGACTTCGTTCTCCTCCGGATAAGACGCCGACTTTTTTGTCGGAAGCTTCTCCTCCAAACATAAACGCACCCAGAATATCCCGTATTCGGGTACGTATGTCACCAACCGCAACATGATCGATGGTTTCAAAAACCGTTTTGCTTTCATCCAGCAGACTCGCTTGATTCTGCGCAAAATAACCAAATTTCACCTGATGTCCCGTTTCCAACTTTCCTTCGTAATCCAAAGCGCCCAAAATACACTTAACCAATGTCGATTTACCTTCACCATTACGCCCAACAAAGGCCACTTTATCTCCACGCTCAAGTGTAAAATTGACCTGTTCTATGACAGTATGATCGCCGTATGCCTTCTTCAAATCTTCTACAATCAACGGATAAGCACCGGAACGAGGTGCCGGAGCAAACTTCATATTCAAGGCCGAGCGATCTTCTTCATCCACTTCGATTCGATCAATTTTATCCAACTGCTTGATTCGGGATTGTACCTGAACAGCTTTGGTGGCTTTGTATCGAAATCGTTCGATAAAATCCTCCGTTTCCTGGATGAGTTTTTGTTGATTCTCATAGGCACGAAGCTGTTGTTCGCGGTGTTCTTTACGAAGTTCCACATATTGATAGTACGGTACCTTATAATCGTAAATTTTGCCGAGGGAGATCTCGATTGTACGTGTTGTCACCGCATTGATAAAGGCACGATCGTGCGATACAAGCAAGACCGCATTGGCATGGTTGGCCAAAAAGGTTTCAAGCCATTGAATGGATTCGATATCCAGGTGATTGGTCGGTTCGTCAAGCAATAAAACATCCGGTCGCTGAAGCAGCAGTTTTGCCAATTCAATTCGCATGCGCCAACCTCCGCTGAACTCAGTTGTCAATCGATCAAAATCTGTGCGAGAGAAACCCAAACCCATCAGCGTTTTTTCGACATCTGCCAGATAATTGTTTCCTCCGGACATGGACAAAACTTCACTTTTATGCGTAATATCCTCTATTAATGCATGATATGATTCTGATTCGTAATCGGTACGCTCCGTCAATTGTATTTGAATGTCTTCAATCTGAGCCTGCAACTCAAACAAATGTGCAAAGGCCAAGGAAGCTTCCTCAATGACCGTACGACCATCTTCGTGAATCATGTGCTGTGGTAAATATCCAATACGCACATCCTTGGGAACAACCACACGTCCCTTTGTCGGCTGTTGAATCCCAGCAAAAATTTTTAACATGGTGGATTTTCCGGCTCCATTCTTGCCGACCAACGCAATGCGATCTTTGCGATTGACCACATAAGAAACCCCATCAAACAACGAAAATCCTCCAAACGCTACTGTTAACCCGTCTACCGAAATCATATGCAATTTTTTCTTTCGGCAAAGGTACAGAAAAAAGTACGACTCACCTCAATTGGAACGCACCAAGCGAGCATATACCTGTCTACGTAACCATTTAGGCGCTATGCGCGTAAGGAACTTGGCCGGAACCAAATACAAAAACACCCACCACTTCATAATGCCCAAACGCAGCATCATCCATTCCAACCGCACTTCCGTCAAAGCATACTTCAAACCACCTCGCTTGAAATAAGTATCAGACGATTGACGAAACAAAAGCAAACTCTCCTGAACATTATAAAATCGGGCACCATCGGCAAGCATGCGTACCCAAAGATGGTAATCTTCCAATAGAGGGAAATGAAGATAGCCTCCGGACTTCAACAAGGATGATTTTTTAAACACAACGGTCGGATGGTTGAACGGACACCTTTTTCCGGCATATTTCAACAATTCATCCGGCGTACGTGGGGGTTTGCGTTGTGATACCACATTCGTTGGACTCCCTTCAAATTCATCAATGCACGCACCAATTGCATCCAGATCCGGATATTTCTCAAACAGTGGAAGTTGCGTTTCGAAGCGATGGGCAAAGGCAATATCATCGGAATCCATGCGTGCGACCAACTCGTACGCACACGAACGCAAACCAATGTTTAAGGCTTCACCCAAACCCCTGTTCTTCGGTAGTTTAATGCAATGAACGGGTTTTCCGGGCAGAAAACGTTCAATCACTTCTTCCAAACTAGCCGTCAGTGGTCCGTCTTGCACCAACACAATCTGATCGGGCTTCAATGTTTGCTTATCCCATATACTTTCCAGCGCCTGTTCTAAAAAAACAGGATTATCTTTATGATAGACCGACATCAACAACGTAAATTTCAATTCCATATCGATTCTATTTATGACTATGATTAGACAATACTTTTTCAAACTTGTTGTAAGCGACATCCCATGTAAACCGCTGTATAGCACGATGACCATTCTGAGCAATAAAAAAACGTACATCCGGTTGCTCAATCAACTTAATGATCGCGTCTGACATCCGCTCCACATCTTTGACAGGCACCACCAATGCATTCCATTGATCTGTAGCCATCGTCAAAAAACCACCCGTATTGGTACAAACAACCGCACAGCCGCAGACCATAGCCTCCCCTACCGTCAAGCCAAAACCTTCGCTGTGACTTGGTGCCAAATAGACCGCAGATTCGTTGTAAATGCGATTCAATTCCTCGATACTCGGTTGCTGGTAATACGAAACCCATGAAGGCAGTTCTTTTGGTTTAGGAGCGCTACCAAACCACACCGACCGAAGTTCCGGGTATTTTTCACGCACCCGTTCCAAGGCTCGTAACCCATCCATACACCCTTTTAACGGTTGTTTGTGATACAACATGGCAACCTGCATTGGTTTTTTCTCTTCGTAAGGGATGTATGAAAAAAGACCTTCACGGTCAACGCCGTTTTCAATCAACGTATAGGACTCCCCCAAATTTCTTGCAATTCCTGCCAACCATTCTGAGATGACAATCTTATGCATTGGGTAGCGCCAAGTTTTTAACACAAAATCACGACCCCAATCCCAGTCTTCAAATGCTTGAACCAAATAATATTTATTTTTATCTTCAATATGTTTCCACGAATTAAGAACAAAAGCCGTTTCTACTGCTGTCGCAAAATAAACATCCGATTTGGGTATGAATTTTTTATGAAAAATGGGGACATACATATTATTAACACGCTTATCCAGATTAAACCAAAAATTATTTCCGTTTCTTGGAAGGAACAAGTAATAAAAAAAATAAAAGAGCATTTTTAACTTTCTTCTTACCGGACTCTTCCAAAAAAACAAGAACGAAGGATAGACTATTGAGACAGTGAAATCCTTCGAAACCATTCGATTGGCATATTCAAAAACTACCCGATAACCTCCAATGGGTTTATTATAATACTCAGGCAATAAAAAAACAATGTGCATATTTCTCATTTTTGATTGCTTGGTTTTTCCACTTGTCTAAAGTTATCAAATTCATGATAACGCGTTTGGCTTCTCTCCTCATAACTCTCAATTCCAAACAAAACATTGTCGTATTTTGAGAATATATTCGAATTCATGATCACCAACTTCATCGCTCCATAAATGATCATCAAAGAGAACCAAAACCATTTTAGAATTTTGTCTTTAATCATCAATACGATTTCAGCATACAGAACCCAATAGGCAAAAATAAACAACATAGACACACGGTCAACGATAATGAACATCTCGGTAAAATAGGAATTCACAACAAAATACAACACATAAGCATTAATAAACAGAACATTGGTCTGTTTCTGTTCAATCAATCGTTTGTAATTTAGAAGAAGTATCAAATATGTAAAAGCACGTTCAACAAATCCCAAACTCAATCCGTAAGCCTGACTGAAAAAATCCATGGCAAAGTATATTTTTATCTGTACAGACAATCGACCTCCAATGACATCTGCCAAACTCAACAAAATGGGTTTTATATACTGTACTTGAAACAAAATTACGACCAGTCCCCCGATGAAAATTGCCCACAACCATCGAATGGAAATTTCGCGATGTAAGAAAAAATATAATGGGAAAAACAATAAGGCAGAACTGTGAAAACCAAAACCCAACAGATTTAATAGGAAAAACGGCAGAAACCGCCGTGCTTGAATGTAGCGAAACGAATAAAGAAAGAGCAAAAGCGCTTTAATGTTGCGCATTAGGTTGATCTGGATAATCAACCCTCCAAACACAAAAAACAATAAAAAACTAAATGAATAATAGGAAGAATATTTTCTTACAAATCCATCAAGAAACCAAAGATCCATTGCTGTACTTATGAAAATCCAGACAAAGTAATTTGGTATAATAGACTTTAGCAGAATCGTAAAATAAACAAAAACAGGCTCCATTCCTGAAACGCCCAGGTTTTCGTCGGTTTCATACATTTCCAGTATTTGACTGTCCCAAATCTCACCACCATCCCACAAGGTTGGTAAATTTTCAAACACGGAATAGTACTGATACCAATCGGTCAGTACAAATCCACGCAATCCAAAAAAAAACAGATACAAAAGAATTGTAAGTATTCGTACCAATTGTGTATTCTGCTCGTTTTTTAGCAGATGAAATTCCCACAAGCATAGCCCTAGGAAAGCGAACATGCAAATGACGTAAGGAACCGAATATATTACACTAGTTGCACCCATAATTAAGACTTATATCCGCTTCATTCATGAAACTCTTTGATTAGTAAAACGTCGCACTTATGACTTTGTTGTCCATTTTTTCAAAACAAATCGTTTAAGACTGAGGCGTTCTACTGTATTCAACCCAACACGATACATCATAAGTGCAGTAATTATCAAATTCACAAAGGTTATTATAAAGAATCGCCACCATTCCTTTGGTAAATATGTATGCACTAAATTCACCAAAACAAATGCGACAAATGTTACAATCATCAACCGTAAAACGACTTCCTTTGCATACAAATAGAAAGACATCTTTAACAAGTGTCTGACAAACAATATTCGAGATAAATGAGCTATGAGAGCAACAAAAATACCTAGATAAAGCGTAGATTCTGCAGAAAGCCCCATACTTAATAAAAGATAGGACAAAGGGAAATTCAACAACAACAGCCCGCCCGTAATAATCTGATACCATTTTACACGTCCAGTTGCTTGAACTGCTATATGTAATGGACTACCCAAGGACTCTACAAGGGTCATGACTACCACTAGCTGTGTAAACAATATGGAATACTCCGGATACTCACCCAATAAGAGATTCAGAATAACTTCGGCATCAAATAAGACCGGGGCACTTAATACAAACACCAAAAAATAAGTTATTTTGGAAGCCATTAAAATTAAATCAAGCATTTCCTTGCGCAAATTTAAGGCGTAATTCTTGAATATCTGGGGTTTTATCGCCATCAATAGATTGGTAACAAATTGTGTCATGGCACTCCCAACCTGATAAGATATAGCTCTTGCTGCATTAATAATTGGGCCAAAAAACACATTCAACAAAATGTTAATACCTTGATTGCGTAGCACACCAGAAATCGCCTCAACCAAATTCCATCCACTAAAACCAATTATTTCAACAAATATGTCACGATTCCAATACCAGCGCATTCGAGCATCATTAAAATGCCTTCTACTATAGAGAACCAAAGCTGTAGCGGAAAATAGGGTCGAAATAAAAAGCATCAATGCATACAGAATCAAAGTGTCACCTCCCAAAACGAGCAATGAAGTCACTAAGCCCAATTTTAAAAGTGATTCAAATATACTAATATGGGCAAAAACAGTCATCCTTTCATGCGCCACAATCATTGCATCATAAGGGATATTGATAAACGATACAAAAAACGTAAGAACCGATATTTGAAAAACCCAAAAAGCTGCCTGCATTCGCTCTGGAGGAATCACCAGGTAGTTCTGTAATACCCACAAACCACCAATCTCAACCACAATAAAAAAAAAGACGGAGATCCCCATGTAGCCGAGCATGCTCAAACTAAAATATCTACTTAGCAGTGTGTGATCATTTTTACCGAGCGCAAAAGCAAAAAAACGTTGACTCCCTGACGCCATCGTAGTAGATAGAAAAGAAAACAAAGTCACAATACCGGCAACAACATGATAAATTCCATAATCCTCCGCTCCTACTGCCTTCAGAACGATTCGTACCGAGATGAGATTGACAAGCAAAATAAGAAACATCCGAATATACAGAAATATGGTATTTTTAGCCATCCGAACTTGATTTGATTCCGGATCTTTTACCATATTTTCTTTGAATAACACCGCCAAACATAGTGTAAGGCAACGTAAAGAATGGATAAAATTAGCCCGATGATGGTAGAAGAGGCAACCACAACCATTCTTCTGGGTTTGAATTTTTCGTTGGGTAATACTGCCGGTTTAATCACTATAAACACGGGAGTTTTACGCTTGACTTGTATTCGTGCTTGCTCCAACGTTTTTGCCAATTCGGAGTAAACCGAGTAAACCATGTCGTATTCAGCTTGTAACTGAATCTGCTCCATTTTAGATGCTTCCGTCGTTACGTGTAGATTTCGATCCATATGATATGCCAACTGACTTTGAATCGCCTCAAATTCAGATTTCTTTTCATCAAAACGATTCTCCACAAACATCAACTGCTGTTCTGCACTTTGAACTTTAAACTCCGTAATCTGTTCTTGCAAAAGATTCATTGCTGCCTGAGCCAACTGTGCAGTAAACAGCTTCTCATGCCCGTAGCAATCCAGAGACAAATAGCCTTCTTTTTTATTAATACTAAGCCGAACCATACCGGCAAGCATCAACAAAACATCTTTCTCCTTTTGTGAGAACGCAAGGAAAGAGAGATCTTCGTTTGGTCCGTGCAGTAGCACTGGCTCTTCTTTCTTAAACTTTCGTCGAAGGATCGCAGGCAAACCCGCTGTATACCCATACAATTGTTCGAAAAACGTTGGCTTTTTTATTTCAGTAAAATACTTATACAATTGAATGGGCTTTTCATGTCCTTCAAAGTTATATGAAGAATCCATCAACGCTGAAAGAAAACGAGGAGACTCGGCAAGCATAGGGTACATAACCGGGGAAATCTCTGTTGTCGAATTACTTAAGTTCAAATCAAATCCGGCGATTGCAGCCAGTGAAGAAAACTGTCCCAATCCGGACTCCGATTCACTTTGCGGCAAGATGGTGGTTGAAACCTTATACTGTACAGGCAAGATAAATGCCAACACAACTCCCAAACAAAACCCAACAATGGCGCCAACGATCCATATTCGCTTGTTGCGTATCAACAGTTTAAACAGATCCATTATGTCAATGCTGTTCGCATGAATCTTAGGGCTCGATTGTTCTATATTACTCATAATATGTCTTTTAGGGCATTATTGCAGCGATCGCAATGGCTAAGGATGAAAAGGTGCTGGCAATAGCCAACCATGTTGCGACAGGTACGCCTTCCTTCTCCGGTTTTTCCGGTACCATAATTTTAGAACCCGGACTCACCTTGGGATAACGCCTAAAAAGAAACGTTTTGGTCACCTCCGTGGTCCCATCACCATTGATCACGTAGACCTTTCTCGAATTGGCTTGATCGCTAAATCCCCCGGATCGATTGATGTAATAATTGGCACGTTTACCCCGTTCATACGCCAATCCTACCGGATTAAGAATGGCACCGACCACATGAACCTCTTCCGAAACTTCCGGAATCAGGATGCGATCACCTTCTTTCAAATGATAATTATAGATACTCGTTGTATCCTTTAGAATCTCTGACAACTGAATCTCAACACGTCCGGAAGACAGCTGCCTTGTCGCTTTTTCCACCAAGGTATCCACAACCAAATTGGATAACATCGTCGTATCCAGATCGGCCTTATCCACTTTACGAAACAACGTCGCCCCATCCACATAGGCATGGGGAGTCAACCCACCCGCTCTTCGAATCAAGTCCGATATACGCTCTGTTTTGGATTGAATGCTGTATTGCCCCGGATAAAGGATTTCTCCTTCAATCGTTACCGTCTTTTGCTCAAAATACGAAGGTGCCTTTCGAATGTACACATAATCAAAGGGTTCCATCACAAAGCGCGCGTCGTCATCGGCCAACTTTAAACTTCTACTGATGTCAAACTGATACAGTTCGACCAAGTCATTGCTCAGGCTTGCAGCCCGCTCGTAACTATGTCTTCTTGATATTTCAATAAAGGACTCACTGGCAGCTTCTTTCAGACCACCCGCTTGGAAAATCAAATCATTGATCGTCATCCCCTCACTATAAGGATACACCCCCTGTTCCTGAACTTCCCCCATAATACGCACGTAGCGTTCTTCGCGCATACTGAACAAATCCTGAATCACGACCGAATCTTCCCGCTGCAAAACAATGTCTTTCTTCCGATTGAGCACGTCCGTAACATCAAAGGCAAGCGTTGTCGGCGTCAGATCTTTCCCCAAACGAAAAACGATCCCTCGATTGTTGAATACGTCTTCGGTCACTCCTTGTGCCCGCTGGATCAGATCGATCAACTTCATCCCATCAACCAACGAATACGTGCCCGGACGAAAAACAGCACCGGATATATGGACACGATTGTTGTAACGTTGGAGGACCTGCCCTGCAGTGATGCTATCCCCATCCTGAGGAACAAATCGGCTAAACATATCGGCATCCACATCAAGAATCATTCGTTGTGAATCCGTATATCGCACCACCGACAAAGAAGCCTTGTATGCTGCCGCATCAAAACCTCCGGCAAATGCAATCATATGAGACAGGGTCTCACCTTTCTTCCATTCAAAGAAACCCTTTCTCTTGAAAGAGCCTTGCATATCCACACGAGCCTCATAGGGTGGGATCATCAAAATATCGTTATCCCTCAAAACCACATTGCTCTTTGGATTGGAATGAATCAAATAATCATAGACGTCAATGGTCTGCAACACTTTATTATCCCGAATGACCTGAATGTTTCGAAACGACCCTGTTTCATTGGGACCACCGGATAAATACAAGGCATTGAATGCAGAGGCTGTAGCAGGCAATGTATACGTTCCGGGAACCATCACTTCTCCCAATACACTCACCTTGATGGCTCGCAAATTTTGGATACTAATATCCGCCCATGTATTGGGATTGCTTCCGGACATTCCGGAATAAATAGCCTTCAGTCGATTATGGATCAACGTACGAGCTTGATCCAACTGCATGCCTCCGACCTGAATCTGCCCAACTCCCGGTATGTAGATGGCACCACTTTGATCCACCGTCAGTTCGTAGACTTGCTGACTGGCCCCCCAGATATTGATAATCAATTCATCGCTTGAGGATAAGACATAAGACTTTGGAATTGGGATATTAACAGACGGTTCAAAACTCAATTTCTCCGAATTAAAAAATTGAAAGCCGTAGATCTTGCGATGAATAAGCTTCTCATCAAACGCGGCTTTATCTGAAAACAATTGTGCATCCGTAGCCAAATCGTATTTATCAGCCAAGCCGGTTCGCTTCTCCAGAGAAGAGGCGCCCGATTGGGTTGCACGTATGCGCTCCCGAATTTTAGTAATTTGCGTTGCGGAGGCCCCTTGCGCTTGTGCAATCTGAAGCGCCTGCTCAATGGACAAGCCCTGATCGGTTGCTTTGCGAATGAGTTGTTGGATTTGTTCGTCACTCAAAGACTCTACATCAACCGTGTTGATGTCCTGAGAACGCATGGATTGTTGCGCCCCTAAAGGCAACGCTAAAAAGAACAAAATAAGCAGAAAAAAAACGTGTGCTTTATACGACATGGTCAATTGCTTTGTTTACAAAAAGAACGCACAAAACGTCAAAAAATTGTGTTCCTGCAAATGTACGTGTTTTTTTATATATTTGAACCACATCAATCGATCAAGCATGCTTCAAACAAACATTCAATTCATCCCTCAAGACACAAGAATCAGCCATCTTATACTAAACAAAATAGATACCGTTTTGGGGACGTTTTATCTGGCAGAAACAGAATATGGGATTACAGACCTTCAACCCAAACTTGAATCGATTTTAAGCCGCTACCCCCAAGCCCATCCTGTCGAATCGGCCACAAACCACAGCAAAGCCCTGGCAGCTCATTTCGAAGATCCGATTCACGTACACATATCAATCGACATCGCCCTATCCGGGACAGCCTTTCAAAAAGAAGTTTGGATGGAACTGAGTAAACTTCCATTCGGGAAAACGTCAACATATGGTCAACTGGCGCAAGCCATACAGGCCCCTACATCTCAACGTGCCGTTGGAAATGCCGTTGGACATAATCCATTGCTATACATCATACCTTGCCATCGAATACTCCCCAAGCAGGGCGGAATAGGCCATTATCGTTGGGGAAATCGTTTAAAACAACAGCTTTTGGACTGGGAAAAGCATCACTTAAACCAACCGGTCAATGAAGTCGGAAGATAGAACGTCTCATTTTTCTTGACGTAAACAGCGACGGTTGGTAGCTCATACGTTTTTCCGTTATATCGAATGATGTTGGAATCATCCACTACTTCCATACGATTGCGCCCTTTTCGAATATGTAACACGGGGTGTTCGACAGCATCATCGATGCGAAGTTCAAAGGTTTGTTCGGAAAAAACAGCCGTATGCGCAGCAAAGTAACGGTCGGAAAGCATCGGAAGTTGTCCTTCCACCTGCAACAGTTTCGCCAAATACGCATTGATTTCATAATTATGCAGCACTCCGACCGGGACATCACCCAAAGGATGCCATGCTGCCAGCAAAACATCTTCACCCGTATGACCATGGGTAGTAAAACCAAAACAAGTACGCTCATTGATGCAGGCAGCCAGATAATACGTGAGGGAGGGCCCGCTTCTGCGATCTTGTGCAGCAATGGGACTTTGTTTATAATCCTTGCATTGCGTCAAACCATGCAACTCTTGCGAAGTAAACTCAAAACCGGTATGTGATTGGATAATCTGTGCTGCCAAATCGTAGGCATTCGCATTCAAGCTTGTTGCAATCCCTTCAACGGTGCGATTCACCGAACGTATGGAACCAAACAATTGTTCCTTACTTAACTTATCGTAGCCCGGGCAACGGGTTGCACCAATACTAAGCCCACTGTTGCCATGATCAGAAAGTACAATCACAGCGGTATTCCCCTGTTTCTTTGCGTAATCAAACGCCACCTGACACGCCTGATCAAAGGCCAGATATTCAGTAAGCATGCCTACAACATCGTTGGCATGTGCAGCCCAATCAATTTTACTGCCTTCTACCATAAGGAAGAAACCCGATTCATTTTTTGACAGTACATCGATGGCTTTGCTCGTCATTTCTGCTAGGGAAGGTTCTTTGCTTGCATCCCGATCCAGATCATACGACATCGCACGGGGTTGAAACAAACTCCAAAGTCGATCACCTTCGTACGTACGAAAGGACGTCGCTTCGTTTAATAAAACATCATAGCCTCTAGATTTTAGGACTTCGAGCTGGGCTTCCGTGAGCAAATCAACGCCACCCCCGATTACAACATCAAGCTGATTGTGAACCATCTGAGATACAATACTCGTATAATCCGAGCGTGCATACGAATGAGCAGAGCAATCGGCAGGAGTCGCATGAGGAAATTCACAGGTAAAGACCAAACCCGTCGCACGCCCTTGCAAAAGCCGTGTAGCTTCCAATAGAGTCATTAAGGGTTGATACGCACGCACAGGATCCACGGCAATCAAATCGTTCGGACCGTCGGACTTCGGATAGGTAGAAACAAAACCGGACTGAGAAGGCATACCGGTCATATAACAAGACGTTGTGGGTGCACTGTCGCCAATTGGAGCGTTGGAAGAGTAGGTTCGCACCAGTCCGGTAACAAAAGGATCGATTGCCAATTGATTCTTTTCGGGATTCATCATCGACTGATACCAACGAGCGGCAGAATAGGTCGCCAGAGATGTCCCATCCGGAATCAACACAATCACATTTTGAACCGGTCGGGCTTCCCGTTCGTAGGAAACACCCGACCAGTTTAAAGGAACATCGGCATTCTTTTCGAACGGCCACGCTTTCTGAGTAACAAAAAATCCAAAACTAAGGATTAAAACAATCAGGAGACGTTGCCGTTGAAAAGTTTGCATGATGAGTCAATTAAATGTACATATTTACAATCGCTTCGTAGAGTTCTTGCTTACCACTGGTCGATTTGGGTTCTCCATTCGATTTGGCATACGCATAAACATCTTCCAAAGATAGCTTTCCTGATTCAAAATCCTTGCCTTTTCCGGAATCAAATGAAGCATATCTTTCTTGAACCATCGATTGGTAAGGAGATTGTTCCAACAAATCAGCAGCAGCGATCAACGCTCTTGCCATCACATCCATACCAGAGATATGAGCAATGAAGATATCTTCCAGATCCGTTGAGTTTCTTCTGGTTTTGGCATCAAAATTGGTACCACCACCTTGCAAACCACCACCTTGCAATAAGACCATCATCGCTTGTGTCAATTCATAAATATCGATGGGGAACTGATCGGTATCCCAACCATTCTGAACGTCACCACGGTTTGCATCAATCGATCCCAACATTCCGGCATCGACAGCACATTGTAGTTCGTGCTCAAACGTATGTCCTGCCAATGTAGCATGATTGACTTCAATGTTGAGTTTGAAATCCTTGTCCAAACCATGTGCCTTTAAGAAACCAATAACGGTTTCAGCGTCCACATCGTATTGATGTTTGGTTGGTTCCATCGGTTTGGGTTCAATCAAGAATACCCCCTTGAATCCTTTTGAACGGGCATAGTCACGAGCCAACGTCAACATCATCGCAAGATGATCCTTTTCACGTTTCATGTTGGTATTCAACAAACTCATATAACCTTCACGGCCACCCCAGAACACGTATGCTTCGCCACCCAAATCGATGGTCGCATCAATGGCATTTTTAATTTGAACAATCGCACGAGCAACCACATCAAAATCAGGATTGGTACTTGCACCGTTCATGTAACGCTTGTGACTGAATACATTGGCGGTTCCCCACATCAATTTGATGCCTGTTTCTGCTTGCTTTTTCTTGGCATAAGCAACCATTTCCTTCAAGTTGCCTTCGTATTCTTCAATGCTTTGACCTTCACTAACCAGGTCAATGTCATGGAAGCAGTAATACTCAATGCCACACTTTTTCATAAACTCAAAACCCGCATCCATCTTAGCTTTGGCGATTTCAAGATCACTGGCGCCTTCGGCCCAAGGAAAATCTTTGGTACCACCTCCAAACGGATCATCACCCGTTGCACATAAGGTATGCCACCAAGCCATACTAAAACGGAACCATTCTTTCATTGGTTTGCCATATACGATGCGATTGGGATCGTAATAACGGAACGCCATCGGATTTTTGCTTTCTACGCCTTCAAATTTGATGGCTTCGATACCTGGGAAAAACTCTTTGTTTGTCATATTGTTGTCTATTAGAAATTAAATATACTTTTTCCAACGTGCATACGCCTGTTGATAGGCCGCTGCATTTTTTTCATCGGGTTCAACGACTTCAAGGCGCTTCAACGAACGGAAGGCTTCTACGGCATCCGCATAAATCCCCGCACCGATACCGGCCCCTTTGGCTGCGCCGACCGATCCGTCCGTTTCGTATAACTCAATGCTTGCTCCGGTTACACCAGCCAAAGTTTCTCGGAAGATCGGGCTCAGAAACATATTGGCCTTACCCGCACGAATTCGTTTGGTTTCAATGCCCATCTGATTCATGACCTCCATACCATAGGCAAAACCAAATACGATCCCCTCTTGGGCAGCACGCAATAAATCCGCCTGATTGTGTTGATTAAATTGCAAGCCATGAAAGGAACATCCCGGGTTTATATTTCCCAACAAACGTTCGGCACCATTACCAAAAGGCAAAATGGATAAACCATTCGCACCGATGGGAGATTGTGCAGCCAACACGTTCATTTCTTCGTACGAAAGATGCGGCACGACCTGATGCTTCATCCAGGAATTGAGAATCCCGGTTCCGTTGATGCATAGCAAGACTCCAATGCGGGTTTGATTCGGCGCATGATTCACGTGCGCGAAGCTATTAACGCGCGAATGCGGATCAAATTCAGGTTGATCGTTCACACCATAAACAACTCCGGAGGTTCCCGCGGTAGAAGCCACTTCACCTGGATTCAACACATTCAGAGACAGTGCATTATTAGGCTGATCACCGGCACGATAACTCACCGGAGTACCTTCTTTTAAGCCCAACAAAGCTGCCGATTCGGCATTCACTCTGCCTTGGATTGAAAACGTGGGGCGAATTTCAGGGATCAGACTGGAATCAAATCCAAAATAATCCATCAAGACCGACGAAATCGAATCTTCTTTAAAATCCCAAAACATTCCTTCGGACAAGCCGGATGCAGTCGTCGTAAACGATCCCGTCAACTTGCCTGCAATATAATCACCGGGCAACATGATTTTGTCAATGCGTTTGTATATATCCGGTTCATTTTCTTTGACCCAGGCCAGCTTGGCTGCCGTAAAATTACCGGGAGAGTTCAACAAATGCTGCAGACTCCAAGAAGGACCTAACTCATGAAAAGCCTTTTCACCGTACGGTACCGCACGCGAGTCACACCAAATAATGGAAGGTCTGAGCACCTGACCATCCTTATCGACGGTGACCAACCCATGCATTTGATAGGAAATCCCGATGGCGGCAATGCGATCGGATGATATACCGGATTTTGATAAAACGGCTTGCGTAGCCAGCACGAGATTTTCCCACCACAAGTCCGGGTGTTGCTCCGCCCAACCGGACTGAACCGAAGAAATTTTCATCTCGACTTTCGGGAAAAATGCAGATGCACAATTTTCACCGGTTTCTGCGTGGACCAACGATGCCTTTACCGATGAACTTCCAATGTCATAACCCAATAAATACATATATTCTTTGTTTAAAAGGAGAAACCTCCGTGCGATTTGATATATAATTTTCTGTCAAAGCGATAATATCGTGCAGCTCGATGTGCCACATTCTGTTCATATTCATCCAAGGGAACGACGAAATCCATACTCGACATTTTTTTGCTAAAGTTTCGAACGTCCATCTTCTGATCAAACAACTGTTCGAACAACGTACGCATCTGTGAAGCAGTAAATTTCTTAGGCAATAGATTGAATACGACATAGGGATCCATATTGACAAACTTGCGTACTTCCTGCATCGCCTCCAATAAAATGGTGTTATGGTCAAAAGCAAGGGACCCCACCTCCTTAACAGGAACCCATTTCGCCTGAAGGGTATCTGAAGCAAAATGCATGGCATCCGAAATACGAACCAAATTCAGGTATGCTACGGTAACAATCCGGCCAATTTTCTGCTTAACCGCATTTTCAAGCCAGTGTACATCCCGCGGATTCGCGGTACGATCCTGTGATCCAAAACATTTAAATTGCGTTAGGAACGATTGAGCGGATGGAAATATTCCATTCATAATCTGCTGAGCAGCAGCATCCAAATCTTCGTTTGCATAGATGAGTCTTCCGGGTAATTTCATATCATTGAATGGCTGAGAGCCGTCCAAACCCGTACGTTGCATCAACAATACATGAAATTGATTGCCGTCAAAACCGAGTATGACACAATCCACTGAGACGTGAGGGTAAATAGAATCAAGGTACATAGTTGCGCGTTTATGTCTGCTGCAAAGATGATGATTCTATTCGTATAAACAAAATAACCCAGCAAAAAAAATCACTTAGTATATTGTCATTCAAGGACTTATATTTGTGTATACAACACAATAAGTCTTTGGCTAACATGCCCATTCACAAAGCGATAGGATTCGAAGAATATTGTAATAAAGACAAAAAGAAACTCAAAAAAAATATCAGCGCGCTGTGCACAAAACCTGGGCTTCTTTCAAGACACGTTTACGTTTGCGCTCATCCCAACCCATTTCATCCAGAAGATGCTTTTTTTCAGACAATTGGCGACAAATCACAATCCCCATCTCCATCAATTTTTGTTTATCGGCCTGCGTAAGCTTGGTCAACACGGTTATGGGAAAAATGCGTTCACGGTCTACAATTTCACGCAAACTATTTCCCTCAGGGTAGTCCCAACTCAACAGATTCAGACCCGAACAGACACCATACGAAATGGCATCCAAGGTAAACCGCGTATTGGTTGCAATCCAACCTTCAAATTGAAACGCATCCCATCGCGTTGACTGACGACGTTTATCAATTAAGTCATTCACCCGGGATCGAATATACAAGGGGACTTGTACATTTGCGTTTTTACCCGTACGTTGATAATACTTGCATTCAACGAAACATTGTGTCAATCCTTTGGTTGCGATGACATCCACTTCATGCGTTACGCACACACCATCGAGCGTGATCCCCACCTCAACATCATAACCCAGGGATTTAAAAATTTGACCGATAAAAATCTCGAACGGATAACCGGTAGGCCCCATCTCCATCATGGCCTGCTTGAGTCGATAGCGCGCAGCCGCTCCCAAGCGCTTCTTCTTCAACAAAGAAAACGCTTTCTTATAAATATCCTTACTGCTGACTCCGTCAAACATCCATTCATCCATTTCCTGCACTACGCTGGCGACCTCCGTGGAGTCCGCGCCCGACCGTTTGAGTGAATGAATCAGTTTTTCTTTTTTAAAAGCCTCCTTTTCACCGGAGGCTTTTAAAATTTGAATATTTCTTGAAGGCATATCAATCCAATTTAAGCTGTCTAGATCCGTCTGAAATATGTACTTCGTATACCCTTGGCTCCCGGCCAAACGATTGCTTATACAAGGTTTTCGCTTCCTGAATAAACGCATCATACGCCTCATCCGAGACCAGATTGATGGTGCAACCACCAAAACCGCCACCCATCATGCGTGCGCCCAACACATTGCATTTGCGTGCAATGTCAACCAGAAAATCCAATTCTGCGCAGCTTACATTGTATTGTGTACTCAAACCCTCATGAGACCCGTACATCATTTTCCCGAAAGTAACGTAATCGGAGGCTTTTAATGCAGCCGTTGCGGTCAACAATCGAAGGTTTTCTTCAATTACATACCGACATCTGCGGTAGGTGCTTTCCGGCAATTCGGCCTGAAATTCGTCCAACATTTCCAACGTGACATCGCGCAAAAGCTGTACATCCGGATAACGTTTTTTGACCGTAGACACCCCTGCTTCGCATTCTGCACGTCGCACATTATACTCAGAAGAAGCCAAGGAATGCTTCACCTGCGTATCCAGCAATACCAGACGATATCCCTTCGGATCAAATGGAACCAACTCGTACTCCAGCGATCGGCAATCCAATTGAATCAGATGACCTTTTTGGCCAAAAACCGAAGCAAACTGATCCATAATGCCACAACGGACACCCACTGCATTGTGCTCAGCCGCCTGGCCAATTTTTGCCATATCAAATCGCGAAAGCCCCAGTTGATACAATTCATTCAACGCATAAGCAAAAACGCTTTCCAAGGCCGCCGATGAAGACAAACCCGCCCCCAAGGGCACGTTGCCCCCAAAGACGCAATCAAAGCCTCCTATAGTCAGTCCCTTCTTCCCGATCTCGGCAACAACACCATATATGTAACTAGCCCATTGTTTGTTCGGCTTTTCAGACAAATCAAATTCTGCGGCATCCGAAAGATCCAAAGAGTAGGCACGAATCCTGTTTGTATCGTTGGGCTTAATGGCCACAGCAATGACTTTATCGATGGCCGCCGGCAGAACAAAACCGCCGTTGTAATCGGTGTGCTCTCCGATCAAATTTACGCGACCGGGAGACACAAACAACGTCGCTCCTTTTCCAAATAGCTCTTGAAATTTCTCGTATAATCGATTATAATTCATAGTTCCTTTTTATGCGTTACCACAACTTAGATGGATAGACTCCATCCGAAATCAATGTTTGGATTTTCTCTACAACCATGGGGCGATCTTCGGCATACGTTACACCAAACCATTTGGATGGGGTATCCAAAACCTTGCACGTTGCAGTCCCGGAAACAATCAGATTATTGACAACCAGCGGGATAAAAAATTCCGATTTTTCTTCGTGGATGTGCGCATCCAAAAACGCTTTGAATTCCTTTTCGGAGTGTTCAAAATAATCCGGTGTAAAGCCCCACATATTCATGGAAACAGGCGCATTTTCCTCGACCGTCTGCATCATACCGGCATCGTCTTTGTACTTAACCAAACCATCCGCATCCCGAATGATGTATGTACGTTCAACCACATGGGTCAAATGGTCCTGATCATCCTTGGCACATAAGCCTCTGGCAACCGAACCACTTTCTGAAAGAGTGTTTCCGATGCGGTACCCCACCATGCAGTACGTATTGGTCTTATCCTCAACCCCCTTCAACCAATCGGCCAAAATCTTGAAGCTGTCTTTGCCATAAAAGTCATCGGCGTTGATGACTGCAAAGGGTTCACGAATGACATCCTTTCCCATCAAAACGGCATGATTGGTTCCCCAGGGTTTGACGCGTTCGACCGGGCATTCGTACCCTTGAGGCAACGACGATAACTCCTGAAACACAATTTCTACAGGAATTTTTCCTTCGTATTTACGTACAACTTTTTCACGAAAATCGGTTTCAAAAGATTGACGGATTACAAAAACAATCTTACCAAATCCGGCACGAACCGCATCGTAAACGGAATAATCCATAATTGTAGACCCATCAGGGCCCAATCCATCCAGTTGCTTCAGACCGCCATAACGGCTGCCCATTCCGGCAGCCAATACAAAAAGTGTTGGTTTCATTATTAGATATTTTGTTTGATTCCAGTAGATTCATCTACGAATAAGGACGCAAAATTACACAATAAAATTGAGAAAAGAAGTGTATATTTGCGGTCTTTATGCCAAGAATTATGAAAAGACGAATCGCTTTATTAACCGGATTATTTATCCTTTTAACGACTTATATGAACGCTCAAAACAACAACATCGTAGTATTGGAATCCAGTTTGGGAACCATCAAAATCAAATTGTATGACGAAACGCCTCAACACCGTGACAACTTCATAAAACTTGTAAAAGAAGGCTTTTACAATGATTTGTTGTTTCATCGTGTAATCAAGAATTTCATGGTACAAGGGGGTGATCCGGATTCGAAAGAAGCCGCTGCCGGCAAAGCACTGGGATCGGGCGGACCGGGCTACCAGGTACCTGCCGAAATCGTATATCCTCAACTGTTTCACAAAAGAGGCGCTCTGTCTGCTGCACGTACAGCCGATCAGGTCAATCCAGAAAAGGCTTCGTCCGGTTCTCAGTTCTATATCGTATGGGGAGAAGTCTACAACGAAGGGCAACTCAAGCAGATGGAACAGCAGAAAAAGCAACAAGCCATGCAAAGCTATTTCAATGGTCTGGCGGCTACCCGACGTGAAGAAATTCAACGCCTATACCAAGCCAACGATCAGGCAGCCCTTGACGCACTACAAAAAGAACTCGTCGGTCAAACCGAAGACGCTTTTAAGCAAGACCCCAACAAAGGAGCCTTTACAGAAGCACAAATGGATGCCTATACAACCGTTGGCGGAACACCCCATTTGGATGGTGAATATACCGTCTTTGGTGAAGTGATTGAAGGCCTGGATGTGGTTGAAAAGATTCAAAATGCTGCAACCGGAGCCAACGATCGTCCCAAAACTGACATTCGTATGAAGATGTATTTGGCGGAATAAATCCGTTTACAAAGTTGCTTTCACCCACATTCCGGATTCAAAGTCAAAACGCTTAAGGATTTTGGCCGGGTTACCGGCCACGACGGAATAGGGTGGAACATCTTTGGTTACGACACTGCCACCGGCTACCACCGAATGTGTTCCAATGCGTACACCGGCTACGACAATACTGTTTGAGCCAATCCATACATCCGATTCGATGTGTATTTCACTGGTTGAAACCGATTGCTCATCGATGCGACGGGTGATATCGGAATAATTATGATTCAATCCAGACAAGACAACGTGTTGAGCCAGATGCACGTGGTCGCCAATCACGACCGGGCCAATCAGTGTTGAACCGATCCCTATACGTGCACCTTTCCCAATCAACACATCACCCACTCCGTTGTTGACCGTACAAAAGTCCTCTATGGTCGAACCGGCTCCCAAGGCAAAGGCACGAAAAGGCAGCACATCCATTCTCGTACGACGACGGATAAGAGCGCCTTTCCCTTTTTTGTGAACAAATGGATTTAAAAATCGCTGCACCCACCATCTTGGGCGTGCCTGATGTTTGGGCATCAGTAGCCAAAGTGCAAATTTCTTGGCTTTCGGATTGCTTTTGACCGATTGAATCAATGACATATTGCTTGTTTTAGATTAGGTTCGTAAACGCCACTCAGCGGGCCAGGCGTTATTGGCACGATGGCCGATGTTTTTCATCCAACCCAACGCAAGACCACCGTGTTTAATCAGCACCCAGCCTTTGGGTGTATCCTCCGGAAGGGGTATCGCATTGCGCCTTAAATAATCCCTGGCTACATCCAAAGGTACATCTACGGATGGAACAGCCGACACTTCCAACGCGGTGGACAAGGCTTTGGCCGGATCGGGTAAAACATCTTTTCCCTTGATCGCGCCCAAGGGTATACCCATTTTGAGTACATGCATGTCCGATTGAATGCGCTGCGACAATTCTTTATGCATCGAGGGGATCGCCGAATACGTCAGTCCTGTCTGCCATACCCGGTATCGATCGGGATGCATGATTCCTTCCATGAACCGCTGACTTAAATCAAGTGGAACCCTCGACTGCTTTGATTTACTGTAGGACCACGTATCCTGCCTATCGTGTGTTTTCTGCAACAAGGCAATGGAAAAGCCCTCCCCTCTTACTTTATGGGGATAAAAACGATACATTGGCCCATCCGTCTCTTCGACACCCCAGGCAGACTCGAAAGGTATGGGCAGGCTGCGTGCGCCCAAATGGGTACAAATCCAGTGAAGCATATCCTCGTTCTCCAAACGGTTGAATGTACACGTACTATAGATCCAAAAGCCTCCCGGTTTTAAAGCAGCCCATGCATCCCGGACAATTTGTTCTTGCCGCAGCGCACAAAATTGGGGCAAACCCGGATTCCACTCCCGTATGGCCACATCATCCTTTCGAAACATCCCCTCACCCGAGCAGGGTACATCAGAAATGATCACATCAAACATACCGCTCATTCGCCCCCAAGCAGCCGGCGAATCCTGTGTTACAATTGTATTGGGATGGCCCCATTTACACAGATTTTCCGATAAAATATGGGCACGAGAACGAATAATCTCGTTGGAAACCAACAAACTGTTCTCCGAAATCAGAGAGGAAATCAAGGTGGACTTACCACCGGGGGCAGCACACAAGTCCAGCACACACACATCCGGTGTTTCGGACAATCGTTGAACTTCACGAAAGACCTGTTCCAGAAACATCGAAGAGGCCTCCTGAACATAGTAGGCACCGGCATGCCACATGGGATCGTAGGCAAAATGCATACGCGCATGCAAATAAGCTCCGTGCGAAGACCAAGGAACCTGCGATGCCACTAGGGTATGTATGGGGGCATCCGGAGAAAGGTTTTTATTCGGATTAAATCGAATGCTGACGGGAGCCTCCGCCTCTAGGGCAGCCAAAAACGTCTCAGCCGATTCGGCCTGTTCCGATTGAATGCGTTCAATAAATGCAACAGGTAGTTTTTCCATGCTTTCTCATAAACCAAAAAACGAAGATAAACTGTTTTTTTGATACATTTGTAACAAATTTGAGCCCATGCCCGGAAAAATATATCTATTTCCCGTCCCCATCGCCGAAACACCCATCGAGCACGTTTTGCCTGCCTACAACCGGGATTGCCTTGCAGGCATACGTCATTTTATTGTCGAAGACATCCGTACAGCAAGAAGATTTTTAAAAAAAGTGGATCCACAGTTTGATGTAGATGCTTGCAGTTTCTATCTACTCAACAAACACACAGCAGCAACAGAACTCAATCAATATCTTACCCGTATCAAAGAAGGGTTCGACATGGGCATTCTCTCCGAATCCGGATGCCCTGCCATTGCAGATCCAGGGGCAGACATCGTACGTATGGCTCAGGAAATGGATGTGGAAGTGATCCCTTTGGTCGGTCCATCCTCCATTCTACTTGCACTGATGGCTTCCGGCTTTAACGGACAACGTTTTTGTTTTGAAGGGTATCTGCCTGTAGATAAAGATCAACGTGCAAAATCACTCAAGCAGCTGGAGCAACGGTCGTACCAAGAAGACATGAGTCTACTCTTTATCGAAACGCCCTATCGCAATCAAAAAATGCTGGAAGATCTGCTACTGCACCTCCGGCCACAAACACGAGTAGGATTTGCCTACGACGTAACCGGTCCGGACGCATGGATAAAAAGCAAATCGGTTGCCGAGTGGAAAAAACATCGCCCGACTTTAGATAAGAAGCCCTGTATCTTCATGCTGTACAAGGGCTGATTATCCATGGCTAAGCGGACCTAAAAGGGTAGAGAAAAATTGAATTTCTGATTCAAAGATCGAACTAAAATAATGCTTGCCTTTGTTTTCGCGCAACTGCTGTAATGTCCAAGTTTTACCCCCTTCCTTACAAAGCTTGGATAAGTCACGCTCGTTTTGCACAATCAACATATACAGAAACACCTGCCAAATGCCGTCTGTATTTTCGTGCTTGTATTTGAGTAAAAAACGGGATTGCGTTCCTTCAGAAAAATAGGTTCGTTTCACTTGCTGTATTTGAGCATCAATGTCTTCACCAAACTTAAGCATCAACTCAAACGGGTGATCCACCAATCCCTGCTCAAAACCACTTTCAGCCGCACGCGTTCGCAAAAATACGCGACCGTTGCACCATACCAATATGCGAACCAAAGGATGTTGATATAAACCCGGGCTTTCTTGGCTTACACTACGGGCTACCCGCCCGATCACATTACCGGAATCATCACAAACGGGTAGCCACGTCTCCCGGCGATTGCACTTGCGAATCAAACTCATTGCATAGAGCCATCGCAAAATCAACAGGAAGGCAACCAACAACAGTGCCAGTCCCAGCCAGGCAAGCCAGTCTGCAACATCAGAAGGTGGTGGTATATTGGTTAAAACTCCGCTCATACGTGAATTGCTTTGGGATAAAAACAACTTCTGCCTGAGAAAGTTCAACCCCTACACTCAAAGATGGCGTTCTGCTCGATACGAAGAACGAACCAGCGGTCCGCTTTCTACAATCTCAAAACCTTTTTGTATCCCAAGTTCCTTCAACGCCTTAAACGCATCCGGGTGCACGTAGCGTTTTACAGTCAGGTGTTTGCGCGTAGGCTGTAGATACTGACCCAAGGTCAACACACGACAACCGGCAGCCAACAAATCATCCATCGCCTCAGCAATTTCCTCTTCCGTTTCACCCAAACCCAACATTAAGCCCGATTTGGTTCGCAGACCGCCCTCCGATAAATACCTTAAAACAGCCAAACTTCGATCGTACTTAGCAGCCGATCGAACCGAAGGCGTCAACCGCCGTACCGTTTCCAAATTGTGCGACAAGACTTCCGGCTTCACGGCAATGACTTGATCCAACAGCTCCGTTTTACCCTGAAAATCCGGTATTAATATTTCCATCGTAATGCCCGGATTCTCCCTGCGAATCGCTTGAACCGAATCGACCCAGTGCCCGACGCCCAAATCCGGCAAATCATCCCGATCGACTGATGTCAACACAACATGCTTCAATTGCATTTGTTTGATCGTTTCTGCCAATTGGCTCGGCTCCTTCGAATTGGGAGGAAGGGGCCTACCCGTTTTTGTATTACAGAACCCACAAGCGCGTGTACACACATCGCCCAACAACATAAATGTAGCTGTTCCCCGACTCCAACACTCGGCTTGATTGGGACACTTTCCGCTGGTACAAATGGTATTCAGCGCATGCTGACCGATCAGATGCTTTGTTTGTGCAAACGAATCGTTATCACCCAAGCGAATGCGCAACCATTCCGGTTTTCGAATATATTCTGACATAATTAAGGTTTTAAATGAATCGTAAAAAAGCGAAGCATCTTACGATACAAATGTATCCGATGTACTTCACCCAAAATACTGTGATTGCTTACGGGATACCACTGACTGTCAAAATCCTTCCCCGCTTCAATCAATGCTTCGGCATAATCCATACTCTGATTGGCCCGTACATTATCGTCGGCCATTCCATGGATCAACAGCAACTGTCCTTTCAATTCAGAGGCACGCTGCAACGGAGAAAAACGGGTATACCCCTCCAAATTTTCCGAAGGACGTCTCATATATCGTTCCGTATAGACCGTATTGTAATACCTGAAATCGGTCACCGGCGCCACCGCAATACCCGCAGCAAAGGGACTATCCGCATTGGACATCGACAACAAGGTCACAAAACCGCCATAGCTCCAACCCCAAATACCCAAACGTTGCGCATCCACAAACGGCCGCTTGCCCAACCATTCGGCCGCCCGATACTGATCCTCCGACTCCAATGCACCCAACTTCAAATACGTTTGCTGACGAAATGCGGTGCCACGACCACCGGTTCCCCGACCATCTACACTCAACACCACAAAGCCCTGATCGGCCAACACATATTCCCAATTCAATTTAAACTCATCCAAAGTCGATTGAGAATCCGGGCCACTATACTGCAACAAAATGGCCGGACGTTTGCCCGAATAACGCTTTTCATCGGGACGAATCATCCATCCGTGTATCGATTGCCCATCCACCGCTTCAAAAGAGACTCGCTCCTTTTTCGGCAAATTCAAATCCAAGATCTGCTTGCTTACGGATTGATCGAATGCCTGCTTCTTTAACACAGCACCTTTTGCATCGCAAACGAACACAGTCCAGGGTGTATTTCGATCCGAGACACGCAGCAGGAAGCGCGAACCATCCGAATTAAACAACGCCTGCTTGACGCCCTGACCAGGACTCAATCGTTCGATTCTGCCTTTGCGATCCACACGATAGACATCCCGCTGATCCAATCCCTCACGATTTGCCTGAAAATAAAACTGCTCCGCTTTGGCATCAACGCCATAAAACTGCGTCACTTCCCATTTTCCGGAAGTCAACGCCTTGCCCGGCCCTCCGTGTATTCCATACAGATAAAGGTGACGATACCCGTCTTTCTCACCAACAGACACAAAGAAATCCATGCCAAATTGGATGGATTGATAATCCGGATCCACGTAAAACTCACCTTGCTCCGTCAAAGCAAGCGTGTAAACACCGGATTTGGGATTCACAAAAAACATTCGAAAACGATCCTGTCGCCGATTTAACGTAAAAACCGCCAATTGATCGTCCTGTTCGGTAAAACGAATTCCGGGTATATATTCCACATCCGCATCGGGCAGTGTTAACGTTCGTGTCGAACGCGTTTGCAAATGATAGATGGAAAGTGAAACCACCGAATTGTTTGTTCCCGCAACCGGGTAGCGGTACGAATACCAATCGGAGTAGGCTTGAAAACCCTTCTCCCGATGACGAAAAGCGCCGTATACCGGATACGTTGCTTGAGAAACATTGGACTCATCAAACGATAAAAAAGCCACATACGTACCATCTTTGGACCAATCATACGCTTTTGTAAACCCAAATTCCTCTTCATATACCCAATCCGTTACCGCATGCAATCGTTGGCCAAACGCGCCATCGTCGGTCACCTGTAATTCCGAACCGAAGTCAAGACGTTTGATGTATAAATTATTCTCGTGAATAAACGAAACCGATCGTCCATCGGGTGAGAAGTCCGCATCCCGCTGTAAGGGTTTTTCCGTTAATCTACTCATGCGACTTCTACGCACATCAAACACATAGTACGTGGTCAGAAACGAACGACGATACAACGGAGTCGTTTCATCCCACAAAAGAATTTTTGTCGCATCTTTACTAAATCGAAAACCCGTCATATGCTTCATGGGATGCATGGACTCCTCACTCAGATCGACCATCACCTCCACCTCTTTGCCCGAAGTAAAATCGCAAATCAGTAAGCGCTTGCCGTCTTCAGAAAGTCGGGCATATCGGGACGGATCGGGAAGAATCTGAATATCCTTCAAACCGGAAGCCGCAAATTTTCCAGACTGAATATCTTCCAACAAACCGACAGCCGGCATGGAGAAAACTCCAATACAGAGCACCCAGAGAAGGGAAAGGAACAGACCAATGCGTTTCATAGTTGAATCAATTTACCACAAAAATACAAAATCCCAAACAACCACCCCTCCCTCATCGAAGCTTTTACGTATTTTTGTGAACCATTATGAAAGCCGACTCGAGTCTCTACAGGAACTTTCAGACGTTCCTCAAACCGTATTTACCCCAAAAAGTTCAAAAGATTTCGTTGAACGCCGGGTTCACCTGTCCCAATCGAGACGGAAGTAAAGGGCATGGAGGTTGCACCTACTGCAACAACCAAACGTTTAACCCGAGTTATTGCGACTCCGATCAAAGCATCACAGAACAACTAAACAAAGGCATTCGTTTTTTTGCCGGTAAATACCCGGAGATGGATTACCTGGCCTACTTTCAAGCATACACCAACACCTACGCTGAATTGGATCGGCTAAAAAAGCTCTATGAAGAAGCTCTAGGCGTGGATCGGGTGGTCGGTCTGGTCATCGGAACCCGACCGGATTGCATGCCTGAGGAACTGTTGGACTATCTGGAAACGCTTTCAAAACGCGTCTTTGTGTTGGTCGAATACGGCATCGAATCGACAGACGACCAAAGCTTGAAACGCATCAATCGGGGTCACGATTTTGCCTGCGCTCAAGAAGCCGTTCGACGTACGGCAGCCCGAAACATCCCGGTCGGTGCACACATGATTTTAGGCCTCCCTCTTGAGGACAACGATCAGATCATACGACACGCTAAACGGCTGAGCCAACTCCCCTTGAGCACCATCAAGTTGCATCAACTGCAAATCATTCGCGGCACCCGACTTGCGCGGGACATTCAGCAACATCCGGATTGGTACCAAGCCATCACGCCCGAAGAGTACGTAGAAAAAGTGGTGCTCTTTCTGGAACACCTAAACCCGGAAATTGCCGTAGAACGCTTTGTCTCACAATCTCCCCCGGAGTTATTGATTGCGCCCGACTGGGGCCTAAAAAACTATCAATTTACCCACCTGATTGAAAAAAGTCTACGAGAAAGAGGCAGCAGACAGGGTTGCAAATTTATTTCACACGAGCCAGGAGTCCTTTGATCAACGATTGCGCGTAAGTCATCTCTTTAACCTTGGTCGCAGCCGCCAAGCCAAAATAAACAACCAATCCCAAAAGCGTGCCTGCAACCAGTTGGATTCCTGCCTGATCAAACAAAAACGTACTGGCATAGACCAAACCGGCCATGCCTCCCGAAAGCAACAACGAGGGAGCAAGCGCCTTCATGTGTTGCCAAAAACCAAGCCCCAAAAGCTTCTTCGTATAAATGGTGATCACATAAACATCCACCAGCGAATACAAAACCAAACCCCAACACATCACCAAAACCCCAAAAGGAATGGTTGCAATCAATATGGCAAACGCAGATATTTTTTTATAAATCTCCGCTTTCAAAAAATAATCCGAACGTCCTTTTGCATTGAGCAACGTACCGGTCAGTTTCATCACCGGAGCCCACATAAAGGCCAAACTCAAAATCCTCAACGAAGGCACAGCCGGCATCCATTTATCACCCAACAAAAAAAGAATGAACGGATCGGCCAACGCCACCATCCCCAACATAATGGGAAATATCACAAAACAAGCCAGTCGTGTATATTGAATGTAGTAAGACTTCAACTCCTCGTCCCGATCCTGCAACGTACACTCTATGGGATAGACAACACGTACCAATATGTGCGCCAGGTTGTTGGATGGAAAATTGGCAAACATGGAGGACCGATTGAAAAAACCCAATTCCTGTGAAGCAAATCGCTTTCCTATCACCAGCGAATAAATGTTGGTATACAAGGTATGCAACAAGGATGAAAACAGCAATTTAGATCCGAACGAAAACAGCGATCGAAACGATTGCATCGAAAACTGCCAATTGGGCATCCATTTGGCCTGAATCCACAACAAACCATTAAAGACGATACTGTTCACCAGTGTCTGTACCACAAGGGCCCACACACCGTACCCCTTCCATGCAAGCCCGACACCGACCAACCCACTCGTAATCACGGCGGCGATGGTCGCCATCGCCTGACTCTTAAAATTGAGCGCAATGGTCATCTTGGCCGTTTGAATCAGCCCCATCGAACTGATAATCAACGTCAATCCTGCAACCCGTGTAACCGGCGTCAATAAAGGTTCGTCGTAAAAAGCAGCAATCAAGGGAGCCGCAAAAAAAAGCAGCAAATAAACCAGTAAAGCAACGACGATGTTAAATATAAAAACGGTTGAATAATCCGTCTCCGTTCGATCTTTTTTCTGCACCAGTGCCGTACCAAAACCACTGTCTACAAACGTTTGAGCCAAGGCCAGAAAGATGGTCAACATCGCTACAACACCATAATCGGAAGGCAATAACAATCGGGCTATGATTATGCCCATTACAAACTGAATGCCTTGACTGGATAAGCGCTCAACAGCACTCCAAACCACACTTTTTACCGTTTTCCCATCTTGCGACTGCATACGTTTTCTCTTGTTTCGATTTTACGCTTTGCGTGTAGCTTTTTCCCACACCCCGGTCCCCTTGCGCTGCTGCAAATATCGGAAACCTTTGAGAACATTCACGTTCATAAATAAGAAATAATACGGAACATAAAAACCTTTTCGATCCTTTTTGGATCGCTCATAGCCCAACCAGGCCATTCCATAAAACAAAAGCTGAAAACACATCGCCAAGAGATACAGCCACACGGGTTCTGCCCCTGCAAGAACCAGCCATACATTCACCGGAAACAACGCAAACAAAACAAAGGGTGTCAGAGACCAACGTAACACTCGATGTGAAATATATTGAAACGACAAAACACCGTATCGAAATGGATTCAACAAGGCTGATAATCGAACAATTGACTGCAAACCGCCTGCCGCAATTCGCACCTTGCGCTTAGCCTCTTCCTGCATGTTGGCCGAAGGATCTTCCAAGGCATAAGCCGTGTCACAATAGGCGATTTTATATCCCTTTTGAGCAATGCGCAAGGACAAGACAAAATCATCCAACAACGTGTCGTGCGGCATCTTCTCAAACAAAGGCGTACGGATGGCAAACAATTCACCTGCAGCACCAACAGCCGAATACAATCGATCATCCAAGCGCTTTAACAGCGATTCGTATTTCCAGTACAGTCCCTCGTTGGCTACGGCATCGTCGATTGCACCCCGAACACGCTTCTCGCCGGCCACACAACCGACGCTGGCCTCCGAAAAACGATGAACGATTTCCTCTATAGCCTCCGGATTCAGCTCCGTATTGGCATCGGTAAATACCGTTATGTCCGCGTCAATATAAGGCATAGCACGATTGAGCGCAGCGGTTTTGCCTTGACGTTCCGGTTGAAAAAGAACCGTTGCATTCGGGTAAGCAGCAAGCAATTCATTGGTCGAATCGTTCGATCCATCCGTCACCCAATAAATGCGAAACAAGTCTTCGGGATATACCAAAGCATTGCAGTTCTTCATTTTTTCGTGGACTACCGCCGCTTCATTGTATGCAGCAATCACCAATGCGACCGTCGGTTTCTCGACGGGAAGCACGCTCGGTTTTCTGGGGGAAAAATGCTCTTTTATGCGTACAAGTGCATACAATACCAATCCATAACCCAGGTATGTATAGAATACCAGAAACAAACCCAGCCAAAAAAACCAAGCAAGCGCATTCATAATTTTGTATTTTTCAT
>JAQVXI010000068.1 GCA_028709215.1 Bacteroidales bacterium | reverse complement strand
GTAGTCAGCGGAGAGAAAGGGATTCGAACCCCTGGAACCTCGCAGTTCAACGGTTTTCAAGACCGCCGCAATCGACCACTCTGCCATCTCTCCAGATGCTGGCAATAAACCAGCCATCGTATGTGTTATTCGGCTGCAGGAGCAGCTTCTTCTTTAACCTCTTCTACGGGTGCATTTGCAGCAGCTTCGGCAGCAGCAGCTTCCGCTCTTGCTTCGGCTTGTCTTTTTGCCAATTCTTCTGCTTTGGCTTTGTTGTATGCAACTTCCGCTTCCAATCGTTTTTTGTGTTCAGCACGTTCTGCTTCTTTTAAACCAGACTTTTTGTTGTCCAACTTCGCTTCTTTGGCTTCTTTCCATGCTTCAAAGCGTTTTTCTGCTTCTGCGTCGTCAAAGGCTCCTTTTTTAACGCCACCCAATAAGTGGTATTTCATCATTACGCCTTGCTCGCTCAAAATATTACGTACTGTGTCGGTGGGTTGAGCACCACAGCTTACCCAATACAGCGCACGATCGAAATTCAAATCTATTGTAGCAGGATTAGTGTTTGGGTTGTACGAACCTAATCTCTCAATAAATTTACCATCTCGTGGTGCCCTGCTGTCTGCGGTAACAATGTGGTAAAAAGCATACCCTTTGCGACCGTGTCTTTGCAATCTGATTTTCGTTGCCATTCGTTTGAATTAAATGTGTTTCTGCTTGTGTTAAGCGGGTGCAAAGGTAGGAAATAAAATCATATTTCAAAATGTTCCCGCTAAAAAATCTATAATTTTGTTGCATAAATCCAGGCATCAGAATGCTCCGGATGAGTAACCTTAAGTGTCTCAAGATATTCCGTAGCCGAGGACTTATCTGTGTTTTGATGTATGTATACGCGGGCACGTCCGCTTCCCTCCACGATCGCAGCTTGTTCATACATACCCTGAGCGTGATTCTCTATCCACTTTTCTGCCGATGCACGATTGGGGAAACTGCTGATAATCACCAAGTATTGCTTTATGGGTGCGGTATTTTCGATCGTTGCTTGAACAGGGACTACTTCCTCATTGATGGGCGCTTCAGCGATCTCGGAGGGAATGATTTCAGCCGACTCAACAATAGGCGTCGCAACCTCCATCACCGAGGATGTTTTTTCTTCCTCTGTACTTAAATACCCATGCAATAAAAAGGCCTCTTGGGTTTCATAAGTATTCAGCTCGCTGGCCGGTTTTGAAATGAATAGCATCAATAAGCAAGCCGCTGCGGCGACAACGCTGTGATAAAAGGAACTTCTCTTGATGCGTACATGGATGTACTCTCGATCACTCGACAAGGTGGCTTGTTTTGTCACTCGATTAGCTTCCGTGACTTCCGTCATTCGGCGATGGGCCAAAGCCGGGTAGCTGAAACGGGCAAGACCATAGGACTGAGAGGCAAAACAGGTACGATTCTCTGAGCGAAATTGGAGGGTTCCTGTTTCGCCTTTTTGCAGTGTTCCAATGTTACCAAAAGACACAATCATCCCTGTACCCAAGCGATCCTGAACAGTAGAGACGGCCTGTTTGATTCGACCCATGGCTTCATCAAAATCCAGTTTGTAGGATTCTTGGTACGATTGAACCAATGTACCATCGTTGAATGTAAGTCTGGCATTGAAACCTATCGATTTGCCGCGAGGGATAAAGGTTTCCTTTTCGATGATGAGTTGAGCGGGCTCTTCATTTTGAACAAAACCGCCCAAGCCGGGCACAACGATGCAGTCGTGCTCGGTCATAAGGCGCTCTAATTGCTTGATGAGTGTACTCAGTTCGTCCATGGATGGATTATTGCATTTTTATAATTTCAGACAGATTGTTGTCAATCTCTTCTTGAGATAAAACAAAATTCTTCAAATCTCCTGCCAAATAGCTGTCATAGGCAGTCATATCAATCAAGCCGTGGCCGGAAAGATTGAAAAGCAATGTTTTTTGTACACCTTCCTCTTTGCATTTTTGTGCTTCACGAATGGTGGCAGCAATGGCATGGGAGGATTCGGGTGCAGGGATGATGCCTTCGGCTTTAGCAAACAGCAAAGCCGCTTCGAAACTCTCAAGCTGTTTGATGTCTATGGCTTCCATCATTTTGTCCTCCATCAACTGGCTTACAATCGTACCGGCTCCATGATAGCGCAGTCCTCCGGCATGGATGTGGGCAGGCGAGAAGTTGTGACCCAATGTGTACATCTTCAAAAGCGGCGTATAGCCTGCTTCATCACCAAAGTCGTACAACATGCGACCACGCGTCAATTTGGGGCAGGAGGCCGGTTCCGCTGCAACAAAACGAGTCTTTTTACCCATATTAATGCTGTCACTCATGAAGGGGAAAGCGATTCCGCTGAAGTTGGATCCACCGCCGAAGCAGGCAATCACAACGTCGGGATACTCTCCGGCCATTTCCATCTGTTTTTTTGCTTCCTGACCAATAATGGTTTGATGCAGTGAAACGTGGTTGAGTACGCTTCCCAATACGTATCGACAGTTTTCTGTGCTGGTTGCCAGCTCGATGGCTTCGGATATGGCCGTACCCAAACTACCTTGATAATTGGGGTTGCGGGTAATGATATTCTTACCGGCGCGTGTGGACATGGATGGCGAAGCGACAACGGTTGCTCCATAGCTCTGCATGATGGAACGACGATAGGGTTTTTGCTCGTAGCTGATTTTGACCATATAGACAGCCAGTTCCAAACCAAAGAAACGTGCCGCGTAAGACATCGCTGCTCCCCATTGACCGGCACCGGTTTCGGTCGTGATGTTTGTAATGCCTTGTTGTTTGCAATAATAAGCCTGAGCAATGGCTGAATTGAGTTTGTGCGATCCAACAGGACTAACGCTCTCATTTTTAAAATAAATGTGTGCCGGTGTATCCAGCGCCTTTTCCAAGCCGTAAGCGCGTACCAGCGGTGTAGGTCTGTAGTTGCGGTATACGTCGCGCACCTCTTCGGGGATCTCAATAAAGCGATCGGTAAAATTCAATTCCTGACGACACAGTTCTTCCGCAAAAATGGGTGATAAATCCTCGGCAGTCAAGGGTTTGCGTGTACCCGGATGCAAAGGGACTGCCGGCTTGTTTATCATGTCAGCAGCAATATTATACCATTGAGTTGGGATGTCTTTTTCACTAAGAAGGAACTTTTTGGTCTCCATGTCGTCTATCGGTTTATGCGTATATAATCTGTTAACCTGCAAAGTAAGTGAAAAATATTTAAATCCGAATCCCATTATCCATTGATTTTTTTATATTTTTGTTTGTAAATCAACGTCAACATTTTAAATCTAAGATTATGAATAAACGATTTAACCTCTTGTTATGGGCTTTCCTGATTGGAGCGCTGAGTGCTGTACAAGCACAGGCTCCTTTTTTTGGAGAATACAAGAGCCCGGATCGCTCGGTAGTAATGACCGTCTTTCAGGAAGATGGACGTTCTTTTTTTAAAGTTCAAAAAAACAAGGCCGTGATTATTGACCGTGCCTTAATGGGGATTGAAACCTCGCAGGGGTCGTTTTATGCTGATTTGTCTTTGCGCTCCAAGGTACGGGATCGTACACGTAGGGAAAAATACACGCTCAACAACGGCAAGGCCAGTAAAATCAGCAAACGCTACCGCCACGTAGTCTTCCGATTGGAAAACCTTCAGGGCAAACCGATCGACATTGAGTTTCGACTTTTTGATGATGGGCTGGCGTACCGTTACAAGTTGTATGGAAGGGGAGAATGCACCATTATTAAGGAACATGGAAATTTTGCGTTGCCTTTGGATGCCAAAGGTTACTTGACGCCTTTAGCAAAACCCAAGACCGGTTTTGGTAAAACCAATCCAAGTTACGAAGAGCATTATGTGTATGGTGTCCCTGTAGGCACGCCTTCAAGCATCGGAAACGGTTGGTCGTATCCCGCTTTGTTTGAAATGCCGGGTGCCGGTTGGATGTTGTTGAGCGAAACCGGAACCGACGGTAATTATTGTGCCACCCATTTGGATGAGGTTTCTTCCGGAGGGATCTATAAAATTGTGTTTCCCAACATCGAAGAGGGTTTGTACAGTCAAAGTGTATACCCGACGACGGTCTTGCCGTATGAAACACCCTGGCGTATGATGATCGTCGCTGATAATCCGACAAAGATTGCAGAATCCACCTTGGCAACCGACTTGGTTGAACCCGTGTACAAACCGGAAATCGAATATGCGTTGGATAAGGCCAGTTGGAGCTGGCTCGTGTTGAAGGACGACAGCATTACGTATGAGGTTACACGTAAGTACATCGATATGGCCAGCCATTTGGATTTTAAATATTGCTTGGTGGATGCACCATGGGATGTTCAAATCGGACGAACCGGGATCGAAGAACTGTCTGCGTATGCGCAATCCAGAGGTGTGGGTTTGTTGCTTTGGTATAATTCGAACGGTGACTGGAACGAAGCACCTCAGACTCCAAAAGATCGAATGCACACGCCAAAAGCGCGTCGTGAAGAGATGCAGTGGATGCAGGAACATGGCATCAAAGGGATCAAAGTTGATTTCTTTGGCGGCGATAAGCAGTTCTATATGAAATATTACGAAGACATCCTAAGGGATGCGAACGAATATGGATTGTTGGTCAACTTTCATGGTACCACGTTGCCGCGAGGATGGGAGCGAATGTATCCAAACTTTGCAACACTCGAAGCGGTCAAGGGCATGGAATTTGTCACCTTTAGTCAGTCGGATGCAGACATGCAGGCCATGCATTGCGCAACGCTTCCTTTTATCCGTAATGTGGTGGGGCCGATGGATTTTACTCCGGTAATTCTGAACTCTAGGCTGGGGATAAATACCGGCGTGGGGCCTTACAGACGTACGACTGCCGCATTTGAGTTGGCATTGCCCGTGATTTTCCAATCGGGTGTGCAGCATTTTGGGTTGGTTCCCGAAAACATCGATCTCTATCCGTTCTTTTTGACGGACTACTTCCGTAAGTTACCAACGACCTGGGATGAAACCCGCTTTCTGTCCGGAATCATTGGAAAAGAGGTGGTGGTTGCACGTCGGAAAGGCAGTATGTGGTACGTTGCCGGTATCAACGCCGAAAGTGTGGAAAAGACTTTTCAATTGGATCTTTCTGATTTTCTTAAGTCGGACACCGAAGGGAAGGCCATTGTCAGTATGAACGGAGGAAGCTTGAACGACGTGGATCAGATTACGGTTCTGGCACCTTCGCGAAGAAGAACCTTGAGCATTCAGGTGGCTGCTCAAGATGGATTTGTGATGTGCTTTGAAACCGACAAAAAGAAATGATCGAACTTTCTGAATAAAAAAAATGGCTGCTTTCGTGAAGGGCAGCCATTTTTTTTGACGTTTTTACAGGGGGGCTCTTAGAAAACGGATGTAATTGTCTACGTTTTCATCGTATGCGTAGCTTGGCCCGATGGGTATGCCGTCCGAATTCAACGGGATGTAAAAGGGTTGTGCATTGGCACCGAATTTGTGGCGTTGCAG
>JAQVXI010000002.1 GCA_028709215.1 Bacteroidales bacterium | reverse complement strand
GCGGTTGTTGTTCTGATTTGTCTGAAAGAAATTAAATTTTACATTTCGTGTCGCTTATATTTTTGTGTCTGCAAATGTACGAACTTTTTCTTTTAGCACCGTCGTTTTTAATATGGCAGGTAACGGGTAGCTAGGCGGCTTGGGCGGAACAAAGGAGCATATGCGACTGAGTGGATGCCTGCCGCTTAGCTGGTGTTATGGGCAGTGTTTTTTTTATTATTCTTTAATCTTTGAGTAAATTTTCTAGTTTCATTCGTTTTAAAGTCAAATATGGATCTGTATTGAATTTTTTATTCATCGATGGATGATGAATCCAGAAAGTAGGTATCCCGTTAATTGCAGTTTGTCTAACTAAAGAAGAACCATTTACACCTTCATCAACCGTCAAAACTGATACCATTGGTCTATCAAAAAGGAATTTTAATCCATCTAAAGAAATATTACCCATCAAAATAATATTCTTTGGCTTCAATATCTCAATTAGCTCTTTATTCGATTCCTTGCAGAACTTTATTGCATCCTTTGAACCTTTTCGTTTTTTAAAGTTGCTGAAATTTACTGTATTAAAATACACGAAATTAGTAACTACAGACTTCTCAAACATCTGACGTAGTTTTGCACTGCTAAAAAGAGAGATCAATGAATTTGAATGCCATTCAGGATTTTCCAGAAACTGATTAATTGCATACCCTAATGCATCAACAGATTTTATTTTAACGTTATTTGAATCTAAAAATTCGCTATAAGGCTTATAACCACCAGGATTTGCACCAATAATAAGAATTGGAGGATCAAGAGTAACAGAAGTTTGAAATACGTAAAAATCCAAATCAAGATTAAGATTCTTATTCCTAGCCAATGAATCACATTCAATTATTATTCTATTTTTCCACTCACTTAATCGTATAAGTCGTTCGTTTTTGTTTTCCATAATTTGAATATTTGCAAACAGTTTATATGACGGATTCGAACATTGCCCATAACGCCCACATGTATGAGATGTTGGGGGATTGCGGGAGTCGTTACTGTCTGCCGTTACAAAATTTGATGCGGGGCAGAATGGTTACAATAAATGCCTAGCCCCCAATATTTTATACATGATGTTATGCGGTCGTTGTTTTTATTTTCTAGAGGTGAACCCATACATGTCAATAATTTTTGATTTCGGATAATGTAGAGTTGTCTTTTGACCAGTCATAAAATCCGTTGTAAAAGTTTCAGATGATAACTTATCGATTGTCGTTTTATTTGATTCGTAAAATCTTCTTATGAATGCTAATGATTTTTCGTTTACTTTTCTAAAACCACATTGTCCACTATAAATCGTTCTGAAGGAATCGCAGAAGTTATTGTCAAATGCTGGAATGAATCCAAAAACACCAAGTAGAATTTTGGTTATTAATATCAAATCTGAGTTGTCTTTATTAATTAAATTAAACTTGATATCGCAGTAAGTTTTGATTATTGTCTGAATATTTTTTTCGTCATAACTGTCTACGTCAATTTCCCATATAGATTTATCTAATGTTGCAATGTAGCGAATTGTCCCCTCAAAATGTTTCACACTTTTTTGGAGCAAAAAGCTTGACCCTCTAAACATTCCCCAACTTGCCAAGTAAAATCCTAGAGCCAAACAACTTTTTTCAATGTCTTGAGTAAGGTCATTTGTTTTGCGAAAGTAATTGTAACAATAGTCAAACGAAGTATAGCGGTCGTCAGGGTTGGAATGACTCTTATACTTATTTACAATTTTCTCTATATCAGTTTTTATCATGTTAATTTGATGGGTTAGTTTTGAATTCTCTTATTCCAAATTTTCTCCATGACCAATTGCCCTTTTGGACTTCGATAAAACGCATTTATCTTTTTTAGATTTTTCGAGCTAATTTCGCCACTCAGTAATTCGCAATTCTCAATTGAAAATTTCGCATTTATTTTCATGTCTCTTGATTTAACATGAAAATGTGGTGGGTTATGGTCATTCGAATAAATAACAACTTCTAAATCGTCAATTACCTTAACACGCTCCTTTGTCGCAAGATTTACTGCATTTAAATGCTTTTCTAGTGAAATCTCATCCAAACCTAAATAATAGGATAGAAGGTCTGACACTATCCTTTCCATAATATCTAGTTTCATGAGTGCAGTATTCTTAGATTTAAGATGTGTGACTGATTGATTTGTTACAATGCCGCATAACACCCAACTAAACCCATTACGTTTTATTTAAATAAAACCCATTGGGTTTATATCTACTTTCCAGGCGTCTTGTTGGGACGTGCTGTTTGTGTTTATCAGTGTATTAGCAGTCAAATATACTCATTTCTATAACATGGCAACAGTAATGCAATAAAAATATTGCGAAGGATAGACATCATTACAGCAAACGGTTGGTTTGCAAAATTGCGTGGTCAATCTTAGATCATTCTTTCAAGAGTTTTTCGGTTGATACGTTCAATTAAAGCTTCTCGTCTTTAACGAAGTATTCCATTCTGTTACGGGTATCTATTAGCCTGACCGCTAACGGGATTTACATCAATGATTCCCTTTTTCTCTTTGAGTTATGCTTTTCAATCCACTGTAGTTATAAGCTTCCGCAATGCAATTATTGCTTAACATTTCATTCAACAAGACTTTTCGGCGCTTTTTTATTTTTCAATCCCATTAAGTCGAACACGACTAAATACAAAAGTGAAAATGGATATTAGAACAAACAAACCAGGAATACGTAGAAGCCAGTCTGATGGTTCAGACAGAACAAATCGCCACAATAAAATACAGATGATTCCTATAATAAGGATAATCATGCTTGTAATTTGTAATCGTTTCATATTCATTTTATGTTATCATTTATTTTTTAATCTGACGCACAACGATTTGCGGAATGAAAAGTTACAGATTGCGGGGCGATTTCCCGTCAAAGACACGCACAAACGCTACTTTTATTCCGCGATTTGAGCCAACAGTCGGTTGGCTTCAAACCACGCACCCAATCCCTTGCGTGCATCGGCCAATTTGCTCTCCCAGTGTTGGACCGAATTTTGACCGATCACGTCCGTTACGTATTTGACGGAAAAGAAGGGGATCGCAAAGTCTCTGCAGACATAGGCTTGTGCATAGGCCTCCATGTCGACTACATCCCCGTAATGAGAGGAAGCCTGTGTGACAAAGGAATCCCCGGTACTGCAAAGGCCCTGCCTTTCGTAGTGGTCAATCCATGTCTTCAGTCGCGGAAGGGCTTCAAAAAAAAGCAAGCCTTCGATCTCAAAGGGCAAACCCTGCAGATGAATCGCCTGGAAATCCCTATCAACAAAACGGTTGGCAACAAAAATATCACCAACCGCATGTGCATGCGTTCCTGCCGTACCGATATTCAGGACCAAATCCGGCCGGGCTTCCAGAATGCGCTTCGTCAGCGCATGCGCCGATTGGGTCTTACCGATACCCGTTTGAAGGTACGTCACGGAGTGTCCATGTGCCTGCAACGCTGTATACTCTTGTTCTACAGCATACGTGATCAATACGTTTCTTGTCTTCATCGCTGCAAAGATAGGGATCTTTTTTTATCGCAGCCGCCACATTACGCGCAGCGTACACATGCGGCGCAGCCGCCACAGGCTTTAAAACGAAACCGCACTCTCCGGAGCACCCAAATAACTCGGCTTCAAACCACCCGTGTTGATCAAAACCTTTTGCAAAACAATACCCGGCTCCATGACTCGGAAACGCAGGCGATGCTTGCCGGATGCATTCAAACGATGCTTGGTGGTGGAACGAATAATGTGTTCACTCTGCCAGCGACCCAATTCACCCCGATAGTGCCCGTTGAAATTGACTACCTGTGGTTCCTGATCGTCAAAGGAGATGGCATAGCGGAGACCTTTGTTTTCGTTGTAGTTGAGGGTCGGTGCCAGCAACAATTGTACTTCAACGTCACCGGTGGACGATAGGTCCACATCGTATTCTACGTATACCGACTCATCCGCGGCCGGATAGGCGTTTTGCGGGAAGGTCGTCAGTCCCGAGCGGGTTTTGCCAAAATTGGGGATAACCTCCCAGCGAATGCGTTCGCTGTCCTGTTTGCGGGCAAAGTTTTCGGCTTCGATGGAGACGTAGCCATTGGCTTCCACAAAGGTTTTCTCTGACTGAACATCGGCATCGGTCAGGTAGGTAACCGTTGGCATGATGTTGGTTCTGGGATTGTTCCAGCTCCGGTAACCGATGCGTACCTGGTCCATCATGTGCGCCCATTTGCCGTCGGCGATGACGTGGTTGTATTCGTGCTGCAGGGCAGAATCGCGTTTGAAGCAGGCCACAACCTGGTCGGCGTAGACATTGGCCATCCGATCCTTGCGTGCGACCAGCGCTTTGTTTTTGGCCACGGCATAATACATTTCATAGAGATTGCAGCAGGCATCAATGGGATACAACACCAATTGGTAGTAGGCATCTTTTTGACTGGCGGGCAGTTGTCGATACAAACGTTGGGCATCCAGTGCCAGTGCACGGTATTCGTGCAGCACCCGTTCAAACTCGTTGTAATGCTCCAGTGAATACGTCCGATCGTTCAGCATTTCGGGGGTCACCCGACGATTGTATTTGGCATAGCTGTCAATCAGGCGCGCAATCTCGACGGCATGTGTGGGTCCAAACTGCTGAGTTGCCCAACGTACGGTGTGATCCAGGAGATTTTGTGCATTGAATTGATCGGGATTCCAGGCCATATCCAGAAAGAAGCTGATGGGGTATTCCATGGGCTTCAAGTCGCCGACGTTGACGACCCAAATGCGGTCGACGCCGTGCGCATAACTCAGATTCATTTGTTCCCAAATGCGTTGGATGGGATTGATGTTGATCCACTTGGAGTTGCGCGGTGCGCCGACGTAATCAAAATGGTAATAGATGCCATAGCCACCTTTGTGCTTTTTTTGTTGGACGTCGGGCAGTTTTCGTACGTTGCCCCAGTTGTCGTCACAGAAAAGCAGAATCACGTCGTCGGGCACCCGCATACCGTGGTCGTAGTAGTCCTGTACTTCTTTGTACAGCGCCCAGACTTGGGGTGTTTTATCGGCTTTTTGACCCGTCACTTTTTCAATGATCGTGCGTTGGTCTTTTACAATGGTTTCAAGCAGTTCGATGTTGGTGCCTTCGCCCATGGCTTCGTCACCGTCGCCACGCATGCCCACGGTTACGATTTTTTCCCAATCTTTGGCACGCTTCATTCCGAACGCCCACGAATCTTGCAGGGTCTGGGCATTTTTGGTATAATCCCATACATTGGACACGTTGTTGCGTTGTACGTAGCGATGCCAATCGGTCTGCGCCATGGCCATGGGTTCGTGGTGTGAGGTACCCATAACGATGCCCATTTCGTTGGCCAAGGGGCCGCTGGCAGCATCGTCGTCGTAGAAGGCACTGCCCCACATGGCCGGCCACATGTAATTGGCTTTGAGACGCAGCAACAGTTCGAAGACCTTTTCGTAGAACTTGGCGTTAAATCCGCCAAAGGTGGCGCCGGACCATCCGCTCAATGCGGGTGCCTCGTCGTTCAGGAAGATGCCGCGGTATTCGACGGCCGGTTCGCCATCGGTGTAGCTCCCTTTTGAAAAATAGAGGCGTTCTTGCTTTACGACGGGCACGTCGGCCCAATAGTACCAAGGAGATACGCCGATTTGTTGAGACAATTCGTAGATGCCGTAGATGGTGCCACGTTTGTCGCTGCCGGCGATAAGCAGGGCTTCCGAAACGCCTTTGACCGGGTTGGCTATGTTTTGAAGGATGTATTGTTCACGTTTGTTTTTGAGTCGGTTTTTATCGATCCACTTGGATTGAGCGGTTTGCGGATCGATGAGGATGAGAGGAGCCTTTGCGTTGTCCAAGGAATGTATCACTTGGGGGGCTACGCCGGTGACCCGTTGGAAGTCGAGTTTCAGATCGTTGACGGCGCGCAGGATGCCGGGATCAACGTCGGGGGCACAGTAGATGACGGGGATGGTTCCGGGCTCAAAAAGAGGCAGTGTTTCGGCCTGCTTTTGGAAGGTGATGAACGGATTGGCAGCAAAGCTGACGCTGGAAAAGGCCCAAAAAAGAGCGAGGGTCACGAGGTGGAGGATCGACGTTTTTTTCATACGTTTTCAGTAGTATACGGGTTTAACACACAATACTACGAAGTTTGTCGAGGATGTACAAGCGAAAAACGAATTGTGTATCCTAATCGACAGCATTGGTTACATTCTTAGTCCAGCAGGCGCTTGTAGGTCTGTTCGATGGCAAACGCGCCGAGGGGGGCGGTGATCAGGATGGATAATACGGCAACGGTCAGTACGATGTTGCCGCAGGCCAAACCCATGGATAAAGGCAGGGATCCGATGGCTGCCTGTACCGTTGCTTTGGGGATGTAGGCCAAGGCGCAAAACAGGCGTTCGCGTGCGTTGAGTTGGGTGAAAAGCAGACTCAGCACTACACCGAGCATTCGAAATACGAGTACGCCAAGAATAAGCCATAGGGGACCGAAACCGGCTTGTACGGCAAAGGAAAGGTCGACGGTGGCACCGACAAGGACAAACAGCAATACTTCAGCGGCGACCCAGAGTTTGGAGAATTTGGGTGAAAGGCGTTTGGCAAGGACGGGATACAGGGCCAGGACGGTGGCGCCCATGGACATGACGGCCAGCAATCCGGCAACGGGAAAGAGGTCTTTGAGTTGGTTTTCCAGGGCGAGAAACAGGAAGGCAGCACTCATCAGGAGGATCAGTTTGACCGAATCACGCATATGGAAATGCCGAAAATAAAACACCAGTGCTGCTCCAACGGCGATGCCCAGCAACAGACCGCTGACAATGGATACCGGAACTTCGGCAATGCGTCCCAGGGAGACATCCCCACCGGTGGCCATGGAGGTAAATGCGGAAAATAGGACGATGACGTAGACGTCGTCGACGGAGCCGGCGGCCATGATCATTTGTGGGATGCTTTTGCGTGTGCCGATTTTGTTTTCAAGCAAATGCAGCATTTTCGGGACGATGACGGCGGGCGATACGGCAGCAATGACGGCGCCCATGATGGCGGCATCCAACAGACTGACTCCGAGCAATCGGGGCGCCAACAGCATCACTCCGGCAATTTCCAAACTGGCGGGGATGAAACTCATCAACAGGGCCGGGCGTCCGACTTGTTTAAGCTCCTGAATATTGAGGGCCAAACCGGCACGCATCAGGATAAGCACCAGGGCAATGCGCCTCAAATCGACGGAGATGTTGAGCAAGTCCGTATGCAGCCAGTCAAGCACGTAAGGCCCCAACAGAATGCCGGTCAGCAAATAGCCCAACAATGAGGGCAAATGCAGCCGTTGAAACACGTACGAGAGCAACAAACCTACCAAAAAAAGCAATGCGATACTGGTCAACATCGTTTCAAGTATTTTAGAACGGATATCCGATGGCAAAATGCACGGCAAAGTCTTCGCTGCGTTTGGGGTTGCGGAAGCGCCAACGCTCCAAACCGATTTTGGACGGGTCGTGCATTTTCATGCCCATATCGAGTCGAAGCAGGAAAAAATCAAAGTTGGCGCGCAGCCCCAAGCCGACACTGGCTGCCAGATCCTCATAGAAAGAAAGGGGTTGAAACTGACCTCCTTCCTGCCCTACGTAATTGCGTATGGTCCAAATATTGCCCATATCGGCAAACAGTGCGCTTTCAAGTTTCCAAAAAAGGACACTTCGATACTCCACACCCAAATCCAGTTTGATGTCACCAGACTGGTTCATGAAATCAATGCGTTGGCTTTGACGCTTGTAGGAACCGGGACCCAAGGTGCGAACGGACCATCCGCGGACGGAATTGGCGCCGCCGGAAAAGAAACGCTTTTCGAAGGGAAGAATCCGACTGTTGCCGTAGGGGTACGCGATGCCCAGTCCGGCACGGTAGGCGATGCGGTTACGGGAGTCCAGTACGCGACTGGAGGCGTATTCGAATTCTCCTTTGAGGTATTGTGCAAAATTGATTTTTCCGATTTTGTAGAATCCGTCTATTTTGTCGATCCCGCCCACTGCGTATAGGGCATTTAGGAGATTGCCGGCCGATTCGAACGAGCCGCGCAGGGTGTAATAGGAACGTTTGTTGCTGCCCAACGGGGTACTGGAATAGGAAAAGCTGTAGCCGGCACGCAGGATGAAGTGGTCTTCGTAGGCGTATTTTAAATAGGAATTGTTGGTCAGGTAGTTTGCCTGGAAGGTGGAATCGACCCAAGGCATATAGATGTAACTCAGGTCGACCAAATCGATGGTTTGACGCAGGGTCGGACTGCCCCAGTTGTATCGTACGGAAGAGGAGGCCACTTTTCGGTTAAATTCGGGTCGGGACATATCCTGAAACGAAAGGGCCACTTCGGTTCGGGCATCGACTTTTCGTTTGAAGGTTTCTTTGAGAAAGGGCATTTTGAAGTCGGGAAAGGTCAAGGCCAATTCGCCGCCCAACTCGGTGTAATCGCTCATAAAATTGGTCGAAAGGGCCTCGTAGGCTCCACGAAATTTGAGTTGCAGGACTTCTGCGCCTCTAAATACATTTAAATGGGTATACCCCACATTTCCGGCCACGCCCAAGTCGCCGGCGGTGTTGGTTCCCTCCACTTCGACCGAAAAGTTTTGTTTCAGATTGGGCGTAAGTACGACGTAGCAATCCAGGGCTCGAACCAACGCAGTGGTATCTTCAGCGTAGGGTTCCAGAAAACGGATGTTGACGTATTTCATGAGTTCCAGTTGATTCATTCGACTGGACGTTCGCTCGACATCCTGAACATCGTAAAACGAACCGGGTTCGATCAGACAGTTGTGCATTAAGGCATCCGGCGACACAAAGGGCTTGCCACGATAAATGACTTCGTAGGATCCGATGCGTAGGGTATCGTAGTCGGCCAGAGCAAAGGCCATGCCCCGGTCTTGTGTGTCGGAGGCATTGTTGGGGTTGCGTACAAAGGAGGACATGGGTACGTCCAGCATAAAGATGACGTTGCGGATGCGGTGGCGTGCGTAGTGCTTGGGTTGTACCAATAGTTCCACGTCTGCACGGTGATTGCCCAAGGTGCTGTCTACTTCAAAGGCGAACATGTTGTTGTTGGCCACAAAATAGCCGTTGCGCTGGAGGTATCGGGTCAATCGTGCCCGTTCGGAGTTGAGATCCGGGCTGCTCAATCGCATTTCAGGGCGGATCAAGGTTTGATTGAGCCCGTCTACAATCCAACGGCTGATGGAATCGGTGTTTGCCAGATAGGTATATTGACGGATGCGGTAGGGTTCGTTGGGTGTGATGTTGTAAGAAAGTTCTACCCGTCGTTTATCGACACGCAAGGTGGTATCCACTTGTGCGTTGTGGTAGCCTTCGTTGCGCATGTATCGGGTAAGGGATTGCCTGGATCGCTCGGCAAGGATGGGGTCAAACAAGACGGGCGCTTCTCCGATGTTGCGCAAGGTACGATTGACCCAGCGTGTCGTATCGGGGCCGGATAGGTTGTACCAGAATAAATTCAGATTGATCAGGCCCAAAAAGCGTTCGTTGGGTTCCTGAAGTACGTAATTTTTTAATTCTTCCCGACCGGGAACGTATTTTGGTGCGTCCACATGAACCTCTTTCAACAGCATAGACGGTTCGGGTACATACTTCAGGGTATTGCATGCACACAAGATCAACATCCAAAAGGCCATCCAAACAACGGATCTGCGCATCATTGAAAAAAGGGTTTATCCGCCTGCAAATGTACATTTTTCTTTTGTAGTTTTGTAAAAAATAACGTGATGCTCAGCAAAGCTACTCAAAAATGGATACGATCGCTCGAACTAAAAAAGGTTCGGCAGGCTTCCGGCTGTTTTTTGGCCGAAGGTCATAAGTTGGTGGGGGATTTATTGTTCAAGCTACCCTGTAGGCTTTTGGCGGGGACGGATGCCTGGTTTGATCGCCAAACCAACCTGCCGGAGACAGAATGCCATCGCATCGACGAATCGCTCCTGCAACGGCTTAGTTTGCTGAGAAATCCGCAGGAGGTCTTGGCTGTGTTTGAAATCCCGAAAGATACGCTGCAACCCGATGCGTTGACAAACCAACTGACCCTGGCCTTGGACGGCATTCAGGATCCGGGCAATTTGGGTACCATCATACGCATTGCGGATTGGTTTGGCATTGAGCACATTGTGTGTTCAAACGACACGGTCGATGCCTTCAATCCCAAAACCGTACAGGCAAGTATGGGCGCCATTGGACGCGTGCGTTTGTCGTATTTGGACTTACCGGCGTTTTTAACCAACACGCCGCTACCCATTTTTGGAACGTTCTTGGACGGCAGCAATCTCTACGATCAGGCGTTGCCGCAGGCTGCCCTGGTAGTGATGGGCAACGAAGGCAACGGCATTTCTCCGGAAATAGAACGGTTGGTCCAGCATAAAATACTGATTCCGGATTACCCGATGGGAACGACGACTGCGGAGTCGCTCAATGTTTCGGTGGCGACGGCCATCGTGTGTGCGGAATTCCGGCGCAGACTTACAACAAGCGTTTGAGCCGACTACTGGGCATACTGCATCGTTGTTGCCAATCAAAGGGTTCCAGCACATACCAGGCACTGGCAACCGGATGGGCGGCAGATACGCGTTGCTGAATTTCCTCCAGATGTACAATTTTTGAGACATCCCAGGTGGCTTCGTTGTGCAGCGGAAGGATCAAACCGTTGCAGTAGACCACTGAATGCAGTTCTTGGGTGATGGACTCGGCTCGGATCAGTGTGCCCGTTTCACCGATAAAAAAGATGCTTTTGGGATACAAGCGACCATCCGGTGCAATCAACAGGGGGGCTGCCAGACGTTTCACGGGGCAGGTACGGTTGTGATGTGCAGTTTATCCGGGTGAATGCGTCGGGCTTCGGTAGCGACCCTGGGGCGATCGGCTGGCAGGCGCACCACGGTAAGTGTATCGACCGCCAACGAATCGACCGAGATCGAATCTACCGAGATCGAATCTACCGAGATCGAATCGATCGGAACGCATATCAAGGAGAGACTATCCAGTGTGATTTCAGGCAACCACAATCGGGCTTTGGTCTCCACATAACCGGACATGGAATCGGTCGGCCATGCAAGGCTTCCGGCCTCAAGGGTATCGGATTGTACAAGTAGGCGATCAAACAGGACACGAATGCGCAGGGTATCAACGTGTTCAAAGATACGCTCCAGCCCCACCGGTTTGTGGTACTTCCAATCGTTGATGTCGAGGATGTATTGTTTCAACCGTTTATCGACTTCCTCATAGACTTTGTTGTAGAGTCGAAGGTGCTTGCCATACCAGGCAACCGAGTTGTAAAACGTTTCTTCGGAGAGTTCGTGCTTTTGCAAAACGGATTGAAAGGAAAGTTCCCGAAAATCCGATGGACTCAAACCCTTCGTCCAGTCCTCCGGAATCGGAGTTGTGCTGGCGTCGGTCAGGGCCTCGGTCAGGTGAATGTCGTAGAGGACTTCTACCATGTCCGCACGGCTCAAGACCGTTCGGGGCCTGCAACTCGTCACAAGGAGGAGCAAACCCAGCATCGGGAGACACAATCGGAAAATCCGAGTAAGCATGTTTAAGCGGTTTTTTCTTTCTTCTTGAACAGTCGCAGTTCGTTTAGGTCCGACAAGTCGTGTCGGTAGAACAACATCAACAGGATAATGCCGGTCGAAATAGCCGTATCGGCCACATTAAAGACGGGACGGAAAAAAACAAAATGCTCCCCTCCCATCCACGGAATCCATTCAGGAAGTACGGTATCAATCAGGGGAAAATACAACAGATCCACGACTTTCCCGTGAAAAAGACTGCCGTAGCCACCCGTTATGGGCAGAAATTCGGCCAATTGCCCCATGCTGTGATCAAAAAGCACCCCGTAGAAAACGCTGTCGATGATGTTTCCAAAGGCTCCGGCAATAATCAAGGCCATACTGATCATATAGCCGGTACGCAGTTGGGGATTTTTGATCAATCGATGCAAATACCAGGACATCGCTCCCACAGCAAGGATTCGAAACAGGGTTAAAAAGAATTTATCGAAAAACTCAATGCCAAAGGCCATGCCGTTGTTTTCGGTAAAGTAGATGTAGAACCAATCGGTGATACGAATGTGATCGTACAACTCCATATTCAACTTAATCCAAACCTTTGACCACTGATCAACGATCAAGACGAAGGCAATCAAGCAGACCGACAACCAAGCCCTGTTTCGTACTGACATACTTACTTCTTATCGTTTTTGGCTTCGATACACAAGGTTGCATGCGGAACGGCACGCAAGCGTTCTTTGGGGATCAGCTGACCCGTCTCACGACAAACGCCGTAGGTCTTATTTTCTATGCGGATCAAGGCGGCTTCCAGGTGTTGGATAAACTTCTGTTGGCGTTGCGCCATGTGACCGGTTTCCTCTTTGATCAGGGTATTGGCTCCCTCTTCAAAGACTTTGAACGTAGGCGATGTGTCCATCACATCGTTGCCGTCCATATTGGTTACACTGGCTTTCAGTTGTTCGTAGTCAATCCTCGCCTTTTCCAATTTGCGATCAATGATGGAACGAAACTCTTCGAGTTCAGCATCCGAGTATCTGATTTTTTTTTCCGACATAGCCTTGAATATTTCGTGTTTTATATGATTGCGCGAAGATACGTATATTTCACTATATTTTTTCTACCTGTACGTACAGATTCATACCGTCCACATCAATTCGATTACGATCGTCTAGATTTTCAACCAGTTGAATATCCTGCGCCAACGTCTGTGTACACATATATGATTTCCATTCTGCTACAACTTCCTGAAGAATAGCCGCTCCCGAAAGCTGTACCCGAATCTTATCGGTGATGTCGTAACCGTTCTGTTTGCGTATGTTCTGAATGCGATTGACCAGTTCCCGAGCCAGTCCCTCCAATCGAAGTGCATCCGTTACGGTTACATCCAACGCGACTGTCAATCGACCTTCGTTGGCGACCAACCAGCCGGGAATGTCTTCCGAATAGATTTCAACATCGGTCATTTCTACCCGTATGCGATTGCCTTGAGCATCCAGTTCAACAAATCCCTCTTTTTCAAAGGCAGCAATGGCGATCTGATCCAAGGAAGTCAGTTGATTGGCCACTTCTTTCATGGCTTTGCCACATTTAGGGCCGAGTTTTTTGAAATCGGGTTTGATGCGTTTGACCAAAATGCCGGCAACTTCGGTCATAAATTCCAATTTCTTCACATTGACCTCGTTGCGTATCAACAAGCTAACCGCCTCAATGGCTTGACGTTGTTGTACATCCATTGCCGGGATCATCATCGTTGCCAGGGGTTGACGCACCTTGATGCCTACTTTGCGACGCAGTGCCAAGACCATCGAAGAGAGTTGTTGTGCCAACTGCATGCGGTGTTCGAGGGAGGCATCGATGCATGCCTCGTTGCATACGGGAAAATCGGCCAAATGCACCGAGATAGACGCATCCTTGCCGGTTACGGCATTTAAGTCTACAAACAATTTGTCTGCATAGAAGGGTGCAATCGGTGCCATCAGACGGGCAACGGTTTCCAAGCATTCGTACAGGGTTTGATAGGCAGCACGCTTGTCGTCGTTTTGCTCTCCACCCCAGAAGCGTTTGCGGTTGAGTCGCACGTACCAGTTGCTTACGTTTTCGGTGACAAAATCACTGATGGCCCGCCCGGCACGTGTGGGTTCGTAATTGGAATAGGACTGATCCACTTCGCGGATCAGGCTGTTGAGTTGCGACAAAATCCAGCGATCGATTTCCGGACGCTCGTTGACCGGAATGCTCGGCTCTTCGTAACGAAATCCGTCGACGTTGGCATACAAGGCAAAGAACGAATACGTGTTGTAGAGCGTTCCGAAAAATTTGCGCTTTACTTCTTCAATACCTTCTGCATCAAACTTTAAGTTATCCCAGGGCGATGCATTGGTGATCATATACCAACGCAAGGGATCCGATCCGTATTGGTCAATGGTGATGAAAGGATCTACGGCGTTGCCCAAACGTTTGGACATTTTGTTGCCGTTTTTGTCCAACACCAGTCCGTTTGAAACCACGTTTTTGAAGGCTACCGAATCAAATGCCATGGTTGCGATGGCGTGCAGGGTGAAGAACCAACCACGTGTCTGGTCCACTCCTTCCGCGATAAAATCGGCTGGAAACGCCGATCCGGAGTCAACCTTTTCACGGTTTTCAAACGGATAATGCAATTGTGCGTAGGGCATGGCACCCGAATCAAACCAAACATCGATCAAATCGGCCTCACGACGCATCGGTTTGCCCGAGGGAGAAACCAGGATGACCTCGTCTACAAAGGGACGGTGCAGGTCTATCTGTTCGTAATTTTCTTTGGTATACAGTCCCGGTTTAAAGGTAGAGATCGGATTGACCGACATGAATCCGGCCTTGACAGAAGCTTCGATCGCTTCGTACAATTCTTCGACGGATCCGATGCAGCGCAATTCGCTTCCGTCTTCACTGCGCCATATAGGCAGGGGCGTGCCCCAGTAACGGCTTCTGGATAGGTTCCAATCCTGTAGATTTTCCAACCACTTCCCGAACCGTCCGGTTCCCGTAGAACTGGGTTTCCATTGGATGGTGTCGTTCAATTCCATCATGCGCTCTTTGCAGGCGGTGGTACGGATGAACCAACTATCCAAGGGGTAATACAGCACGGGTTTATCCGTGCGCCAGCAATGCGGGTAATTGTGTACGTGCTTCTCGATGCGGAACACCCGGTTTTGCTGTTTGAGCAACACACAGATATCTACATCCAAGGTCGGATCGGATTCCGTCAGATTGGGGTCAAAGGCATTTTTTACAAAGCGTCCGGCAAATTCCGAATACAGTGCTACATCGACCTGTTTTTGAACAAAGTCTGGCTGCAAATCTTCAATCCGATAGAATTTACCGGTGGGATCGACCATGGGGCGTACGGCATCATCTTTGTCGATGAGCAACAGTGCAGGCACCTGAAAGGCTTTTGCAACACGGTCGTCATCGGCTCCAAAGGTTGGAGCGATGTGAACGATACCGGTTCCGTCTTCGGTGGTTACAAAATCGCCCGAAATCACTCGGAAAGCACCGGATTCGGGTTGGATCCACGGAAGCAATTGCTCGTAGGTCATGCCCACCAAGTCGCTGCCTTTGCAACGATCGATGATTTTGTAGGGTATGTGTTTGCTGCCCGGTTCGTAAGCATCCAAGGCCAGTTCAGCGTCTTTTTCGGAGAAGTAGGCCGATAGCCGGTCGCTTGCCAGCACACAAGTCATCGGTTGACCGGTATAGGCATTGTAGGTGTTGACAACCACGTATTCAATCGCTGCACCGACACAAAGTGCCGTATTGGAAGGCAGTGTCCAGGGCGTGGTCGTCCAGGCCAGGAAGAAAACGTCTCCAAAGCCTTGCCAGGCGTCGGGAATTTGTTTCAACTGGAACTGTGCAACGCAGGTGGTATCTTTTACATCCCGATAACAACCGGGTTGGTTTAATTCGTGGGAACTCAATCCGGTGCCGGCAGCGGGAGAATAAGGCTGAATGGTATAGCCTTTATACAGCAGATTCTTTTCGAACAGTTGTTTGAGCAAATACCAGAGCGTTTCGATGTACCGGTTGTCGTAGGTAATGTAGGGATCGTCCATATTGACCCAATACCCCATCTTGTGGGTCAGATCCTCCCATTCTTTGGTATATTTCATGACGTCCCGTCGACAAGCAGCGTTGTACTCGGCTACAGAAATGCTTTTCCCAATGTCTTCTTTGGTAATACCCAAGGATTTTTCGACACCGAGCTCGACGGGCAAACCATGCGTATCCCAACCGGCTTTGCGTTGTACCTGAAAGCCTTGCATGGTTTTATAACGACAAAATATATCTTTGATGGAACGTGCCATCACGTGGTGAATGCCGGGCATACCATTGGCTGAGGGAGGGCCTTCATAAAAAACAAAGGAGGGCGCACCTTCACGTATGTTCAGACTTTTATGGAAAACGTTGTTTTCGTCCCACTTTTTAAGAATTTCCTGATTGATCGCTGCCAGATCAAAGCCGGAATACTCTGTAAATTTCTCAGCCATAGGTGTATTTTTTTTCGGCTGCAAAGGTAGTAAAAAAATGCCGTAAATTTTATTACAGATAATAGTCTGCCGTTAAGTTGGCGTATTGAGGGCTGCGTTTTCCATGCATGTCCTGCAAACAGAGTGTTTCGTCCACAGCGTGAACAGCCTCCCGGCCGAACTGATACAGCATGCGTTTGGCCTGTTTTCCGGGGACGGTTTGCACGTAACAACGTCTCTGCAGATGCAATCCGTGGGTTTGACAGAGTGCTTCGAGCCGAGCGGATGCATCGGAGGGCAGGATGAGGGCAAACACGCCACTACCGGTCAGCAACGCCTGCGCTGTCTGCAAAAGATCCTCCAGGGTCAGGTGTGCATCGTGCCTTGCCATGTTGCGTTTTTTAAGGGGAGCCGGCAGCGAATTGCGAAAAAAGGGCGGATTGCACACGATCATATCGTATCGTACATCGGGACGATAGGTTCGCACATCGGCCTGAATGACCCGAATGCGGGCAGCCCATGGACTGGCGGCAGCGTTTTCAGCCGCTTGTGCAGCCGCTTCGGCATCCAGTTCGATGGCATCGATCGGGGCAGAACAGCGCTGAGCCAAACACAGAGCGATCAAACCGGTTCCGGTACCAATATCCAAAATGCGCCTTGCTGCACCCGGTTGTAGCCAAGTGCCAAGTAGTACCCCATCTGTGCCGACTTTCATGGCACAGCGTTCCTGATGTATGCGAAATTGCTTGAACTGAAAATAGGAATTAGGCATCGGGATTATTTTCGTACCAGTGTTGGCGCATGTTTCCGTAAAATTCTGCCAACGCAACAACCAGCAAGAGTAAAATCCAACTATTGTCCTGTTTGAATTGAAGCCAGCCGGCCAGAACAATTAGAATGGAGGTGGTGGCATACAAACGATTCAAGCGTCTTTTGCGAAGATCATCTCCTGTGTAGCGCATCAGATACCGACTGAACAGATACAGAAGTCCTCCCAGTGCAAAAGCGTATTTTCCCCATAAAACACCTTCCATGACCAATACGGATGAAAACAAAAGGATCACTGCTCCGAGAGCAAAGAGGATGGACACATTTTTCTGTAGTTGTTGCATATTATTCAATTATAAAGACTTCTTCGTTGGGTCGCTTCATCAGGTAATCTTCCCGTGCGATGCGTTCCAATTCACTTTTTCCGGCTTTGAGATCCTCCAGTCGTTGGACACTGGTATCCCGTAAAGCTTCATACTGACGAATTTCGGATTTCAACGCTCGAATTTCTCGCTTGAGTTGAATGCGGCGTATGATGTTATTTTCATCGACAAAAAGAATGAATATAACAAATAACCCAATTGTAACCACGTATTTATTGAGGTACGGTTGGATCTTCTTCCAGAATTCCTGTATTGATTTCAAGGCCGCTTTCATAGTTGCAAAAGTAGGATTTTTTTCGCTACATTTGCAGTAAGAAGAAGCAAAGGATGGAAAATTACCAGGTTTCAGCACGAAAATACAGACCGGACTCTTTTGATATGGTTGTGGGGCAGGCCGCTTTGACAACGACGCTCAAGAATGCCATAAAACAACGTCAGTTGGCGCATGCCTATTTGTTTTGCGGACCCAGAGGCGTCGGCAAAACGACGTGTGCGCGTATTTTTGCAAAAACCATCAATTGCATGAATCTGAAGGCAGATGGAGAGGCTTGCAATCAATGCGAGTCCTGCAACAGCTTCAACCAACAACGTTCGCTCAACATCTTTGAGCTGGATGCTGCTTCCAACAACTCGGTGGACGGCATCCGTCAACTGACGGAACAGGTACGCATCCCACCACAGTTGGGGACGTATAAGGTCTACATCATTGATGAGGTTCATATGCTTTCTACACAGGCTTTTAATGCGTTTCTCAAAACGCTGGAAGAGCCTCCCCATCACGCCATTTTCATATTGGCAACGACGGAAAAGCACAAAATACTACCCACCATCCTGTCCCGATGTCAAATCTTTGATTTCAACCGGATTGGCATTGAGGACATCGTCGAACAACTCCGATTTGTCGCAAAATCCGAACATATAGAAGTGGAGGAAGAAGCCTTGCACATCATCGCCGTGAAGTCGGACGGTGGAATGCGGGATGCTTTGTCCATCTTTGACCAGGTTGCCAGTTACGGCGGAGGACGTGTTCATTACCAGGCTGCCATCGACAACCTAAACGTACTGGATTACGATTACTTCTTTAAGGTGATGGATGCGCTGACGGATGGCGACTATGCGCAGGCCTTGTTGATTTTTGATGATGTTTTAAATCATGGGTTTGACGGACAGCATTTTATAAATGGTTTGGCGAGTCATTTACGGGATTTATTGATGAGTCGAGACCGCGCAACACTGAGCTTACTGGAAGTGGGGCCTGCCATCCGAAACAAATACGGCGAACAGGCACAATCCTGTTCTCAGGGCTTTCTCATAACCGGACTTCGATTGTGCAACGAATGCGATCTGGCTTACCGGGACAGCAAAAACAAACGACTTCTCGTTGAATTGACGTTGATACGACTGGCACAGCTTTCGGATTCAAAAAAAAAAATAATTGAGGTCCTTGAGGAAGCACCGCTGCCTCCATTGGCTGATTTGCAGGCAACAACGGCCACGGTCGAGCCAACAGCAGCCATAAAGGTCAAACCGGTCGCCGCCGTGACGACACCCACGCCCCCTACTCCACGCCCCGCAAAAACACACATTCCGAATACAGGAATGCGGAGCATTCGCATCAAACGCAGCGCCAATACACCGGAAGAAGCCGAAGCAGCAACGCGATCCGAGCAACAGAAAAATTCGGTGTTGGAAAACAAAACGTTTGACGAGGATACCTTAAAACGGGCCTGGATGGATTTTGCAGACACCATCGAAGAAGACATTCATTTGAGCAACGCCCTAAAAATGCTGCAACCGATGGTTCGGCCGGAGCATCGTGTAGAAGTACTGGTCAGCAACCAGGTTGTACAACGCAAATTGGAGCAGTTACAAATGGAGTTACTCAACCATCTGCGCGGCAAACTACGCAACAGCCTGATTCAACTGGATATTTTGTTGGACGAACGCGAAGAAACGTTCAAGCCGTTTACTGCTCGAGAGAAGTTTGATGTGATGGCAAAGAAAAATCCGAACCTTTTGCTTTTATACAAAACGTTCGGATTGGATATCCATTGATCGAATCCCTTCGTACTTACAGTCCTTGCTTGAAAGCGACCATCTTTATGGCCGTTACGGCAGCTTCGTCTCCTTTGTTTCCCAACCGTCCGCCGGCACGGTCGATGGATTGCTCCATGGTGTCGTTGGTCAATAAGCCAAAGATGTACGGGATTTTTTGCGTTGCATTCAACAGGGAAATACCTTGTGTTACTCCGGAACAAACGTATTCAAAATGAGGCGTATCTCCACGGATGACACAACCCAGTACAATAACCGCATCGACGGCATCCATACCGGTTAGTTTGCCAACCATTTGAGCACCGTAAACCAATTCAAAGCTGCCGGGTACCCAACGTTGTAGAATATTCTCTTCGCTTACTCCGTTTTTTAACAGAGTTTGAATGGCTCCTTCCAATAATTTGGATGTAATGGGTAAATTCCATTCGGAGACCACGATGCCAAAACGCATTCCAGAAGCATCCGGCATGGAGTTTGGGTCGTATTCGGATAGATTATGAAATTCTGTTGCCACGTGTATCAGTTCAATTTGGCTTTTTCAATGTACTTGTCGGCATCCATGCCTTCTTGGCTCAAGGGATACTCCGATTTGATGCGCTTGTAGATTCTTAATGCTTCGTCGTGTTTGTTCAGTTGGGTATACACACGAGCGGCTTTCATTAAATAAAGCGGAGACAAGACTTCGTTGCCTGCTTCTGCAGCTTTTTCAAAATAAGAAACGGCATCGGCGTATTTTTCCAACTCCACCAGGCAATCCCCGACCGCACCGGTCAACGCAGGTGATACCATGATATCATCGGCATTGCTCTTTTTCAGGTAATCAATAGCCGTTTGGTATTCACCCATTTTCATGTACGAAAGACCTGCGTAAGCAGCAGCCAACTTGGCTGTCTTCGTCATACCGTACGCATCGATGATGCCTTCGAAACCGATGTATTCGCCACCGTCACCGTTTAATGCCAATTGAAAAGAGTCTACAGCAAAGTATTGTTCGCCTCTGAAAATCATTATCTGCGCTTCCTTTTCATTGGGAATCAAATACATATGACGAAATAGCAATACGCCGGAAACCAAGACGACTACAACAGCCAAGGCAATCAGCAAATTCTTTTGATTTTTTTCGATAAACTGCTCGGAACGGCTCAAGACTTCGGTGACTTGTTGCAACTCATCCTTTTTTGTTTCATTGTTGTTCGACATAACAATCGGTATTTTAAGTGTGTTCGTACGTAAATTGGTGCACAAAAGTACATTAAATTCATTTGATTCCGAAAAATAATACCCGATTTTTTGATACATTTGCCTAGTAGTAGCATTTTCCGATTGATATGCAGATAAGCCGACTCTCGATTTTAAATTTCAAAAACATTTCTGAAGCGGAACTTGGGTTTTCGCCCGGATTAAATTGCTTCGTTGGTAGAAACGGAGAAGGTAAGACGAATTTGCTGGATGCGCTCTATTATCTCGCCTTCTGCAAAAGCCACAACAATCCGATTGATACGCACAATATCAAGCACGATGCCGAATTTTTTATGATTCAGGCAGAAATCCATACCGAGTCTGCCACAATGGAGGTACACTGTGCAGTCAAGCGCCGACAGAAAAAAGTCTTTAAATTCAATAAAAAAGAGTATCCGCGCTTGTCGGAACACATTGGTAAAATCCCGTTGGTGCTCGTGTCCCCATCCGACGAAGATCTGATCCGGGAAGGCAGTGAGGAGCGACGTCGCTTTATGGATATGGTGATTGCACAATACGACGCACCGTATATGGAATCGCTTGTGGCATACAACAAAGCCTTGCAGCAACGGAATGCCTTGTTGAAGGAAGAGCGTCTTCAGGATGAGTCCCTGTTTGATGTCTACGAAATAAAAATGGACATGGAGGCCGAATTTATCCAGAAGAAGCGTCAAGCCTTTTTGGATGGTTTTGTTCCTGTTTTTGAACAGTATTACCATCGCATTTCCGGAGGCAGAGAGGCGATTCGACTGGAGTACACATCCCATTTGATGGAAGGAGATCTTCAATCGCAGCTCAAGTCCTGCCGTCAACGCGACGGTTATCTGGGTTACACGACCCGAGGGATTCATAAGGACGAACTCAAAATGGAACTGGATGGTTACCCCATTAAGCGGGAAGGGTCACAGGGACAGAATAAAAGCTTTTTGATTGCCATGAAGCTGGCTCAATATGATTTTCTAAAACAACATACCGGAGTCCGACCCTTGTTGTTGCTGGACGACTTGTTTGACAAGCTGGACAGTCACCGGGTCGAACGCATCATTCAATTGGTTTCCGGAAACGACTTTGGCCAAATCTTTATTACGGATACAAACAAAGATCATTTAACCCATTTACTCCAAAAAACAGACGGGACTTACCGATTTTTTCACGTAGAAAACGGATCCATCACGCAGGAAACATGAAACGCAAAAATACACAGAGCTTACGGGAAATCCTGGATGAATTTACGCGCAGTCAGCACCTGGATGACAAGCTGGCCGAACACCGCGTAATCAATGCCCTGCCACTCATTGTGGGCAACGGCATCGCCGGATACATTCGGTCAACGTACTTCCATCACGGCATCCTGTATGTCAACCTAAACTCATCGGTTGTGCGCAACGAATTGATGTTGATGCGTACCCGACTGATTCAGCAGCTCAATCAGGAAGTAGGCAACGCCGTTGTCAAAGACATTCAATTCAAATGAATGGCCGAATCGGCCGAGACAACCACTTCAACGGCTTTGTTCAATGTCGGATCCTGCTCCTGCAATAGTTTCCAATACGCATCATCTCCTAGTATCAAACGCGCGATGCCTGCTTTGATCTGAGTCAAGACCAACGGAAAAGAGGCTGAGATAAAGTACGTTCTACCCCGTACGTTTTGACGTTGGGCATAGCGAACAAAGTCCTCTACGATGTTGTGATCTTCCAACCAATCCGAAAGTTGATTGGGCGTTTTCAACTGCTCCAACGAATCCCAATACTGATTGACAAATTGAAACGTGTATTTGGTCAGTAGACCTTTATTCATCACCTGGGTGTACCATGCGGTCACACCGGAGGTATCCAAAGGCACAAAATAATCGGGCATGATGCCCCCTCCCCCGTAAACGGTGCGTCCGGATACCGTTTCGTATTGTAAGCTGTCGATCAATTTAATGCTGTCTTTTGAATCGAATTCGCCTTTCATGTACCGATTGAGAATATCCATTTGATAGGCTTCCGCTCCACCGTTTTGATAGGGTTTCTGTATGCTTCTTCCGGAAGGCACATAGAAACGGGCGATGGTCAGCCGCACGGCCGAACCGTCTTTGAAGGGAATTTCGTTTTGAACCAAGCCTTTACCAAAGGAGCGTCTCCCTACAACATAGGCACGGTCGTTGTCCTGCAAACTACCGGCAAGAATTTCACTGGAGGAGGCTGACCACTCGTCGGTTAAGACAACCAGGGGATCGTTCTGACACGAACCTCTACCGGTCGAAAAGACTTCCTCACGGGGATAGGCTTTGCCTTGCGTATACAGAATCAGGCTTTTGGCCGGAAGAAATTCATTGGCTATTTGCAGGGCCGGTTCCATCAAACCACCGGTATTGCCGCGCAAGTCAACGATAAAACGACTACAGCCATCGGCTTTTAAATAGGCGACGGCTTGTAAAAATTCGGTATACGCCATCCGCCCGAAGGTGCCCAGTTTAATGTATCCGATGTCTTCGCCTATTTTGTACCGGGCATCCAAACTATGGACCGGAATATCATCCCGATGAATGGTGAAGCTCAGCAACTCCTGGACACGTGCGCGTTTGATTCCTACCGTAACAGGGGCACCCTTTACGCCACGAAGGGTTTTTAGAATCTGATCGTTTTTGATGCCCACTCCGGCCACAATGCTATCGTTGATGCGTACAATCTGATCGCCGGCACGGATGCCCAAACGTTCGGAGGGTCCTCCCTTTACGACGGAAAGAATGCTGATGGTATCATCAAGCAGGGTAAATTGAATGCCGACGCCGCTGAAACTGCCTTCCAGCTGTTCATCGGTCAGTTTGCGGTCTTCTGCACTCAGATAAACCGAATGGGGATCCAGTTCGCTCAACAGTTGAGGAATCAGTTCTTCCGTCATTTTGGACAAATCAACGGTATCCACATACTTGGCATCGATCAACGACATCAGTGCACTGAGTTTATTCAAACTACTCATGCGACGATCCAACAATCGAACATCGGAGTTGCGTGTCAGAAGTACACCGGCCAACAAACCAAGAACCATGGATGCTGCCATAAACAGCGGCAGCCAATATCGTTTATTTCGCTTCGTTTCCATTCAGCTTTGTTTTATCATAAAAAAAGACTTCAATTCCGGCGCGTTCCAACAATTTTAATCCGTCGTCAATGTGATAGGGCTCGCTGTAGACCACACGCCGAATCCCGGACTGAATGATCAGTTTGGCACATTCGATGCAGGGAGAGGCAGTCACGTAAAGGGTTGCTCCCTCACTGCTGTTGTTGGATCGGGCGACTTTGGTGATCGCATTTGCTTCGGCATGCAAGACGTAGGGTTTGGTTTTGAAATCTTCGTCTTCGCATACGTTTTCAAAACCGGACGGCGTACCGTTGTATCCGTCGGATATAATCATTTTATCCTTTACCAACAAGGCACCGACCTTTCTACGCGCACAATAGGAATTTTCAGCCCATATGAGTGCCATGCGCATGTATCGTTGATCCAGTAATCGTTGTTTTTCGGTCATGAATGGTTTATAAAAGTACGATGTAACAATAGCCTACGTATGCAATCAGGAGAATGCCACCGGACACACGGCCCAAAACACCACCCGTAATGTGCGCAAAGGCTGCCGGGTGTTTTGTCCGTACAAACATGGCCCAGTTCTTGCGCCAGGGAAGTACAAAGACAATCAAAGCAACTGCAAACGCAAGCATCAGCAGCAAATCACCGATGTAATCGGAAAACTCAAATCGTATGGGATGAATCAGCGAGGCAAAGCCCAAAACACTCAATATATTGAAGATGTTCGACCCAATGATGTTTCCGATGGAGATATCCATTTCTTTTTTAAAGGCTGCTACAAGGGACGCAGCCAATTCCGGCAAACTGGTTCCAATGGCAACAACGGTCAAGCCAATTACTTTTTCGCTGACATTCATCAAGCGGGCAACGGTTACAGCACCTGTAACCAGCAAATCCGATCCGATCGCCAGTGCAAGTCCGGAAAATACAATCATAAGAGATGCCAGCCACAAGGGACGTGGCTTGTCTTCGACTTCCTCCGTTTTTTTTCCGGCACGAATGGAATAAATCACAAACGCGACCAGTAAGAACACAAAGACCAATCCTTCCAATCGATTTAGCCCAATACCGGTTGAAGCCGCAGCAATCAACAACAAACTGGTTAAAAGCATGACCGGACCGTCCGTCTTTACAGAGTTACGATTGACGTGGATGGGATAGATCAGTGCGGTCAGCCCCAAAATCAAACCAATGTTTGCGATGTTTGATCCGATCACGTTGCCCATGGCAATCCCCGGACTTCCATTGAAAGCCGCTTGAACACTTACGATCAATTCGGGAGCCGAAGTGCCCATGGCAACAATGGTCATACCGATGACCAAGGGGGATACTCTAAATTTTCGAGCAATGGCAACGCCTCCTTCTACCAAATAATTCCCGCCCAACAAAAGCAGCAAAAAACCACCGATCAACTGCAATGCAACCATACGTCTAATTAATTTATTTTTATGCCATCCCGCTTCAATAAAGCTTCGATACCCGGTTCTTGTCCACGAAAACGCTTGTACAACACCATGGGATGTTCCGTTCCGCCTTTCGACAGAATATGCTTCCGAAAATCGTTGGCGGTTTCCGCATCAAATACACGTGTACGGACCATCCAGGCATAGGCGTCTGCATCGAGCGCCTCGGCCCATTTGTAACTGTAATATCCGGCCGCGTATCCACCGGCAAACAGATGACTAAAGCCCGAACTCATAAAACAATCCTCGGGCTGAGGCAAGACAATGGCTTTGGACCAGGCGTTGCGTTCAAACTCCAGCAAATCACCGTCAAAATCGGCCTCCAGTGTATGCCAACCCATATCGAGGTATCCGAAACTTAACTGACGCATGCAAGCATAAGCCACGTTGAAATTTTGGGCTGCTTTGATTTTTTCAATCAATTCTGCAGGAATGGGGGCACCGGTTTCGTAATGTACGGCAAATTTGTCCAAAAATTCTTTTTCGGAAGCCCAGTTTTCCATGACTTGCGAGGGCAGCTCAACAAAGTCACGATAGACACTGGTGCCGGCCAGACTACGATACGTTACATCCGAGAACATTCCGTGAAGTGCGTGACCAAATTCGTGCAAAAACGTCGTGACTTCATCGTAGGTCAACAAGGATGGTTTGTTTTCTGTTGAACGCGTAAAGTTCATCGTGATGCTGATTTGGGGACGAATATCTTTGCCATTCAAACGATATTGACTGTTTACAGCACTCATCCATGCACCGGCACGCTTGCCCTTGCGGGGATGAAAATCGGTATACAACACGGCCAAAAAGGATCCATCGGCATCAAATACATCCCAGCCTTCGACTTCTTCGTTCCAAGTCGGAATTTTTGCATTCTTCTCAAATCGGATGCCGTACAATTCCGTTGCCAATCCGAAAACACCGTCTATGACGTTTTCCAGCTTGAAATAAGGTCGCAACATTTCGTCGCTTACGTCAAACTGCGCTTTTTTCATTTTTTCCGAATAATAGGACCAGTCCCAAGGCTCCAGGGAAAAGTAACGTCCTTCGTAACCGGCAGCAAAACCTTGTATGGCGGCCACTTCCTGCTGTGCTACCGGTAAGTAGGCATCACGCAATTGATCCAAAAAGTGGTACACATTTTCCGAATTTTCTGCCATGCGCTTTTTTAAGGCATGCTCGGCATAGTTTGCGGATCCCAACAAAACGGACATTTCCCTACGGTAATTGACGATGTCTTTAATAACGGGACGGTTGTCAAACGCTCCTTCCATTGCGCGGGTATTGTATGCACGATACAATTGCTCACGCAATTCGCGGTTTTCCACATACTTCATGAAGGAGACGTAGCTGGGGGCAGAAAGGTCAATCAACCAGCCGTCTACATTTTTGTCTTTGGCCCGTTTGCGTGCAGCTTCCAACGCATCTTCGGGCATGCCTTTTAAATCTTCCTTGCTTACAAAAACTTTTTCGAACGCATTGGTCGAACGCAGGGCATTCTGACCAAAATCGACGGTACGCTTACTTAAGGCGACGGATAGTTCTTTGTAGCGTTCGCGCTCGGCTCCTTTGAGCGAAGCTCCACTCCGCTCAAAGCTTTCGTAGGTATCTTCCAGCAGTTTGGTTTGTTCTACATTCAAACCGAGTGCCTCGCGTTGGTTGTACACGCTTTGAACGCGTTCAAACAGCTTTTCATTCATGGAAATCCGACTGAAGTGCTCCGTACGTTTTACGGCCACTTCGCTATTTAAAGCCATCAGTTCGTCGTTGTTTTCCGTACCGGTCAGGGTATAAAAAACCGATGACACATCGTTGAGCAGTTGGCCGGAATATTCCAACGCTTCAATGGTGTTTTGAAAGTCCGGCGCTGATTTGTTTCCTACAATCGCTTCAATTTCTGCGTTGTGACGCTTGAATGCTTCATCAAATGCAGGCATAAAATGCTCAATCTTGACCTTATGAAAGGGCAATGTTTCGTGAGGGGTACCATACCGTTTGGCAAAAAACGGGTTTCCTGCCGCTGACAGCGCAGCCGATGCTGTGATCAATGCAGTCATAAGGATCAGTCGTATTATTTTCATTTGTTTGTTTTTGTTAGAACCGTAGTGGTATGCTCCGGTAGTAGATGGATCATCTTGTGTAAATATTGATTCAAGAACGTCGAATGATTGCGAAGCATGAACATAAAAGAGACTTCGTCCACATACATCAAAGAACTGTCTTCTTGTGCCTGCGCTGTGAATGCGTGTTTTTTGCCGGTTCGAAAGAGTTCTGCGTGAACCAGCAAGGCGGGTGCATGCACCGTTCGATCCGTCGAGCCCGAACGGAGAGACACACGACCCTTCAGCAAATAAACAACTCGCTTGCATGTCGTTCCGGTTTTGTATAGGATGTGACCGTTGGGCACATCTTCAAAATCCAATGCGATTTTGGGGATGAGCTGCATCAGGTCTTCCTGACTGAGACAGTCAAACAAGGGGAGTTTCGTAAAGAGGTCAAATGCAGACATGTGTTCAACTAAAAATTCTTGCAAATTTACAGATTTTAATCGGCAAATACACTACATTTGTGTTCAAAATCCCCAACCATGTCCATTGATCCGAAAGAAATACTGAGCGCGTTCATGGTCTTGTTTGCCATCATCGACATTACCGGCTCCATCCCCATCATCGTTGACATCAAACAGCGAAAAGGAAACATTTACCCGGAAAAAGTCAGCATTGTTTCCCTGTTGACCCTGGTCGCCTTTCTCTTTGCCGGTGAAGCCATTTTGAATTTATTTGGAGTGGATGTTTCTACCTTTGCCGTCGCCGGTTCGTTTGTTATTTTTGTCCTGGCAACCGAAATGATCTTGGATGTACGAATTTTTAAAGACGAAAGCCCGGCAGAGGCCTCCTTTATCGTTCCACTGGTTTTTCCGTTAATCGCCGGGGCCGGTGCATTTACCACCCTACTCTCCCTGCGAGCCGAATACGCCGTCGTAAACATTCTGATTGCTTTGATTCTTAATCTGATGGTGGTGTATGCCGTACTCAAGTCTACGCACATCATCGAACGTATATTGGGTAAAGGCGGAATCTACGTCTTACGCAAATTTTTTGGCATCATTCTGCTCGCCATTTCCGTAAAACTCTTTACCAGCAATCTGGATCCCCTACTCCAGGGGCTTTCTTTATCTCAGGATGCTGCTGCGATTCTCGAACTTTTACGTTAAGCATCTGATATGTATACATCTGTTTTGCTTTTGCTCCTTGGTTTTGTGTTGCTGATCAAGGGCGCAGATTGGTTGGTTGAAGGGGGAAGTGCACTGGCGCGCAACTTTCGAATCCCCGAATTGACCATTGGTTTGACAATCATTGCATTCGGCACAAGCATGCCCGAAATGGTCGTCAACGTATTTGCCGCCGCCAAAGGCCATTCGGACATCGTTTACGGCAACATCATTGGCAGCAATCTCTTTAACTTATTTGCCATCTTAGGGATCGCCGGATTGATTCGCCCCATCGTCGTTCAATCGAGTACGGTGTGGAAAGAAATCCCGTATTCCTTATTGGCGGCCCTGCTACTGATCCTTCTGAGCAACGCGGCCTTTACATCGGAGACCGGCTTGTCCCGCGTAGATGGCATCCTATTGCTGGTTCTATTTGTTATTTTTTTATTTTACGTCTTTAAGCAGCTCAAGCAAGAACCGGCTGAATCAGAAACCATTCGATCCATGAAATCCGGTAAAATCGCCGTTTACCTTGTTTTTGGTTTGATTTTGCTCGTTTCGGGGGGTCGACTGGTGGTTGTTCAGGCTGTGTCTATTGCCGAAAGCATGGGCTTGCCTCAGGCCGTGATCGGTCTGACCATCGTCGCCATCGGCACATCGCTACCGGAATTGGCAACATCGGTCGTCGCTGCGTTGAAAGGCAGAAACGACATTGCTGTAGGCAACATCATCGGTTCAAACATCTTCAACATCTTTCTAATCCTGGGATTGAGTTCGATCATCAAACCGCTGTCGTATTCACTTCGATACAATGCCGATCTGTATTTGTTGTGCATCGGTACCTGTTTGTTATTTGTTGCCATGTTCTCCGGAAAGAAGTTTCGACTGGACCGCTGGGAAGCTGCCCTCCTTTTTTCGGTCTACGCTGGCTATACATTTTATCTAATCCGGACCGTTTAGCGGATGAAGCCAATATGGGCAGGCTGCAAACAGATAAGAATACTTGAAATATTATCAAACCATTGTTTGGATGTCACAAATTCATTTTTTACTTTCGTAGGTAAAACCTGCCTGCCATGAGTTATTTAAAATTTGATAAAAATACACTAATCAATCTCGAGCAATCCCTGTCCAAGGAAATGCTGCGCGTGAATAAGTCGGGAGCATACAGCTTCTCGACCATTGTCGATTGCAACACACGCAAACATCATGGTTTGATGGTAATACCGATCCCTGAACTGGGTGACGAGAACCACGTGCTGGTATCCTCGCTCGATACTACAGTCATCCAAAGAGGTGCCGAATTCAACCTGGGTCTGCACAAATACCCCGGAGACCACTACAGCCCGAAGGGACATAAGTACATACGGGAATACGAGAGTGACAGCATTCCCCGGACCATTTATCGGGTGGGTGGCGTCATTTTGTCTCGGGATTTGATTTTTGCTTCCCACGAGAATCGTCTACTGATCAAGTATACATTGCTGGATGCGCACTCACCGACCACACTACGTTTCAAACCATTTTTGGCCTTTCGAAGCGTGAATACGTTGACGCGAGAAAACGATCAACTCAATTCAGGCTACGAGCCGGTGGCGAACGGCATCAAAATGCAGTTGTATCCGGGTTACCCGCCCCTCTTTATGCAACTTTCGGTAAAAAATGCGTTTTTACACCAACCCGATTGGTACAAAAACATCGAGTACATGAAAGATCAGGAACAGGGATATGCGTACCAGGAAGACTTATTTGTACCCGGCACGTTCGAAGCGAGCATTCGAAAAGGCCAAAGCATTTACATATCGATGGGGACTTCTGAAATATCGACCCGACGTATGTCTTCGGTCTTTGCCGATGAGATTGCGGCACGAACGCCCAGAGATAGTTTTACACACTGCTTGCAAAATGCAGCCTATCAGTTCTACAACAAACAAGACAACGGGCAACGCTTTTTGATTGCCGGATACCCTTGGTTTGAATACCGTGCACGCGACATGTTTATTGCCTTACCCGGTTGCACGCTGGCGGCCAAAAATCCAGGTTTATTTGAGGCCATCATGGAGACGGGTGAACGCCTCATTCATGCTTGCATCCACAAAAAACCGGAATCTTGTCGAATACAGGGATTGCAAAAACCGGATGTATTGCTTTGGGCAATTTGGGCCATACAAGAGTATGCCCGATTTCAAGGCATACAAGCCTGCCAGGAAAAATACGGATCGTTGGTCATTGACATACTGGAACACATCCAAAATCAAAAACATCCCAATTTATTTCTGCATCAAAACAACTTATTGTACACCGAAGGCAAACTCGAGGCAATCAGTTGGATGGATTCGACATGGAGCGGATCACCGTTGGTTCCCAGAAGCGGATACCTTGTTGAGTTTAATGCGCTGTGGTACAACGCACTGCTATTTGGAGCCGAATTAGAATCTTTTCAAAGACAATCGTTTCGGGTGGATCTGTATACACAAATGGCTGAACAAACAAAAATAAGTTTTCTTCAAACCTTTGTCAATCCCTACGGATATCTGTATGATTTTGTCGATGGCGACAAACCCGATTGGAGTGTGCGTCCCAACATGATTTTTGCTGCATCCCTACCCTACAGCATGTTGGATAAGCAGCAGCGTAAAACGGTCATTGATTTGGTGACCAAAGAATTGCTTACTCCCAGGGGGCTGCGGTCCCTGAGTCCGAAGAGTTTTGGATACAATCCCAACATGGAAGGAACGGAGGAACAGCGCATACGGGCCAAACATCAGGGAGCTGCCTGGCCCTGGTTGATTGGACATTTTCTGGAAGCTTATTTGGGCTTATACAAGGATAGCGGCATCTCGTTTGCCCAACGAGTGATTTATGCTTTTGAAGAGGAACTGACCGAACGAGGCGTAGGGACCATATCGGAAGTATTTAACGGAAATCCGCCGTATAGAGGCCACGGTGGCGTCTCCTATGCCATGAATGTTGGAGAAATCCTGAGAATTCACCGACTGTTGAAAAATCGCCTCAATTTGAACCAAGAATCATGAAAGCACTAATGTTCGGGTGGGAATTTCCGCCCCACATCCTGGGAGGGCTGGGTACAGCAAGTTACGGCTTGACTCGAGGCATGTCCCTTCAAGAAGATATGGAAATTACCTTTGTCATCCCAAAACCACACGGCGACGAAGACCAAAGCTTTTTACGCATCCTTGGTACATGCAATGTACCGGTTGTCTGGAGAGACGTTTCCCACGAAACACTTCAAGATCGCTTCGGACAGTATATGGATCCGCAACAGTATTACCACATGCGGAATCATATTTATGCGGACTTTAGCAATTTGTACACGAACGACTTGGGTTGCATTGAGTTCTCGGGGCGTTACCCGGACAATCTATTGGAAGAAATCAACAACTATTCCATTTGTGCCGGAGTCATTGCCCGATCCGAACCCTACGACGTGATACACTCACACGATTGGTTGACCTACCCGGCAGGCATACATGCCAAACACGTCAGTGGCAAGCCGCTGGTGATCCATGTCCATGCCACCGATTTTGATCGAAGTCGGGGTCAAGTGAATCCACAAGTATACAGCATTGAAAAAAATGGCATGGATCATGCCGACAAAATCATTTGCGTCAGCAACCTGACTCGAAACACAGTCATCGAAAAATACCATCAGGATCCCAACAAAGTCGTGACCGTGCACAATGCAGTGGAGCCAGTTTCGGAAGCAGTAGAAGCCATACAGCCCATACGAAATACGGACGAGAAAATCGTAACCTTTCTGGGAAGAATCACCATGCAAAAAGGGCCTGAGTATTTTGTTGAAGCGGCTAGCCGTGTGCTTCAAAAAGCACAAAACGTACGTTTTGTCATGGCAGGAAACGGTGATATGATGGAAGAAATGATTCGATTGGCTGCCAAACGCGGCATATCCGAACGCTTTCACTTCCCGGGATTCCTTAAGGGTCCTGCGGTCTATGAAATGCTCAAATCAAGCGATGTCTACATCATGCCTTCGGTGTCGGAACCCTTTGGGATTTCCCCCTTAGAGGCCATGCAAGTGGGTGTACCCACCATCATTTCAAAACAATCCGGATGTGCGGAGATTTTGAACTACGCCATTAAAACCGATTACTGGGATATTGACGCGATGGCCAATGCCATCTATTCCATCATTTGTTATCCGGCATTATACGAATTTCTAAAAGAAGAAGGCAAACGCGAAGTCGATAACATCAAATGGGAATATGCCGGCAACAAAGTCCGCGACATTTACAACGAAGTTTGTTCCCGTTATTCATAAAGAAACGTAATACTCAAAGCATATGAAGACCATTTGTTTTTACTTTCAAATACATCAGCCGTTTCGCTTGAAACGCTATCGCTTTTTTGATATCGGAAACGATCATCATTATTACGATGATTTTAGCAACGAAACCATCTTGGAAGATATTGCAAAAAAATCCTTTTTGCCGGCCAATGCACTTTTGCTGGAAATGATCCGCAACAGTCAGGGAGCATTCAAAGTTGCTTTTTCACTGTCGGGGGTTGTTCTGGATCAATTGGAGCAGCACGCTCCCGAAGTATTGGACAGTTTTAAAGAATTGGCCAAAACGGGTTGCGTCGAATTTTTGGCGGAGACCTATGCCCACTCGTTGTGCAGCATCGATGAGGCCGAAGAGTTTAAGGTTCAGGTAACCCAGCACAGCAAGCGCATCAAAAGTTTGTTTGGGCAGAATCCAAAAGTATTCCGAAATACCGAGCTGATTTATTCGGATGACATCGCTGATCTTGTGGCCGGATTGGGTTACAAAACCGTCATCACCGAAGGAGCCAAACACGTCTTGGGTTGGAAGAGTCCCAACTATGTCTATCAGAGCGCCAACCAGCCGACGATCAAGCTGCTTTTGAAGAACAACAAACTGAGTGACGACATATCCTTCCGATTTTCCAACCACAACTGGAGCGAATTTCCACTTACAGCCGATAAGTTTGTCGATTGGATTGCAACCATACCTGAAAATGAGTCGTTGATCAACTTGTTTATGAATTACGAAACATTTGGCAACTTGCAACCCGCACACACGGGTATCTTTGAATTCCTGAAGGCTTTGCCACGCATGGCCGGCGAACGCAATATACAATTCAAGACTCCTTCTGAAGTCGTCGATGCTTTCAAGCCCATTGAAAAACTCAGCATCCCATATTTGATATCCTGGGCCGATGAAGAACGAGATTTGAGTGCTTGGCTTGGAAACAATCTACAAAAAGAAGCGTTCAAGTCCCTCTATGAAATTGGAGAGCGGGTACGCATGATCAAAGACCGGGCAATCCGACAGGACTGGTTGTATTTGCAAACCAGCGATCATTTTTATTACATGAGTACCAAACGATCCTCCGACGGAGCGGTTCATCAGCATTTTAGCCCGTTTGACAGCCCATACGAAGCCTTCACCAATTACATGAATGTGCTCAGTGATTTCAAACTGCGGGTAGATGCACAATTCCCTGCATCGGTCGACAACGAAGAACTGCACGCTCTGTTGGAAACCATTCAAAACCAGGAAGACACCATTGCAAAATTGGAGAAAGAGCTGAAAGTGCTCAAAACAAAAGCCGTAACCAAGCCAAAAAAATAACGCTTAAAAAAGGCTGTCCCAAACGTTTGAGACAGCCTTTTTTATGATATGTTTCCGAATTTAGTTGCTCGCCTTTCCGGTCGAGAAGACCATTTCCAATTTCATGGGTTGTGTTGGATGCTTGTAATTGCGAACCTTCACCGCAGAAGGTGTCAACAATTGCTCCAAACGCATTTTTGTTTCGTCATCGTTGAGCACCACATTTACCGGTACCATGACCATCGTATAAAACGGAGTAAAACCGGAGACACTGGTCGAGTCCTCCAACGAACGCAGCATCTTTTGTGCATAATAGCTCAAATCAAACGTGTAACTCTCTGTTGAACTCGAATACGTTGCCAAGAAAGAATTCAAACCATCCTGCAATTCAAAGCGTGTGAAAAAATCCTGCATTTGATCCGCACGAATCAACAGCATATTTTCCGGTGGAGCCATGCCAAACTCAGACTCATCCAACTGTGTAGCCAAAACCTTTAGTTTCACACTGTTCACCGTCTTTCCCGTGAGGGTTTCAAACGTTCTCTGAGGAATCTGCACGTTGGTGTACAATCCTGCCGGAGAAAAAATGTAGTTTAAAGAATCCTGCGCATCATTCGGATTCAAATAGGCAGATAAGTCGGTGTGTTCGTACCGGTTGATCTGTCGAACTTCCTGCGTAATTGGAAAATAAGACGCACCAACAACAAACGAATCCCTCAGTCCGCCACTGTTTTCACTATACAAATACGTTCCGTAACACAATTCCAATTCACAATCCGTAAGATTCAAGATGGAACCGTTACCATAATCGGTGGTAACATAAATACCGTTAAAATACTCCTTAAATTTAGCAGGAGACGAAAAATGACCGGGCGTTTCCGTAAAATCATTCAAAAACCGTTCTCCAAGACTTGTCGTGATGGGCACACGCACGACGGTGTAATACGTACTCAAATTTTTAACGGAATCCGTCGCATACATGTCGGTTGCAGTATATACACTACTACCCAACAATTTCTTCTGGCTACCCAGGTAATTATCCGGCAACATATTCGAAAAATAGGCGGCTTTTGAATCCAACGGGGTTTGTAATTCATACACATTCACATGCATTAATGCGGCGGAATCTCCAAACCAGTTCTCGTAATAAAGATACAAAAAGGAAGAATCGATCTTTACGACGTCATCCGGAAAACTAAATTCCCAAGGGCAATAGAGTTGCGCCATGAAATCCGCTTTTGTGGTACCAAAAAACGGATCTGTCCATTCCCCCAAATAGGCGGTTGAGCTTCGTGAAAAAATGGAGTCCACCAACACCGTTTCAGAAACAACGTGTACGGTATCGTAGTACATCGTTATGCGATCCTGACCCGGCTGGATGCTGCCACCCACAACGTTATTTTCGTCACACGACAGCAGGCTTGTCATCACCAATAAGCCTCCAAAAAACGAGGAAAGTAGTTTTCTCATCTATTTAACCAATGATTTGATCGTAGAATTCGTTACAAGCATCAATGTACAGATCCGGCTCCTGATGCGATAAAAAAGGAAGCCCCTTTGCCTCGATGGCTTCAATCAGCGTCGGGTCCACTTCCGGACTTGCCTGGATGACACCATCTGAGTAGGCTATCGCCAGTTTTTGCAAGGCCAAAAAATCGGTTTCATCCGGTATTTTTGTCAAATCTTCGTCCGTGACACCATCCAATACAAGTTTCCGTTTGAACGAAACGTCAAACGACTGTTTATACGGATTGTTGTACAACGAAAATACGACCTTCGTATTGCGGAAACAAGGATCATCGGCAAATGCACGTTTTATATAGAGCGGCGCAAGGGCTGAAATCCATCCATGGCAATGCACCACATCCGGGACCCATCTAAGTTTGCGAACCGTTTCAATCACTCCGCGGGCAAAGAAGATGCAACGATCGTCGTTGTCCGAATACTCCACACCATCGTCATCAGCCAAAATGGATCGCTTGTGAAAGAATTCATCGTTGTCAATAAAATAAACCTGCATACGGGCAGCCTGAATAGAGGCTACTTTAATAATCAACGGATAATCGTTGTCATCGATGATTAAATTCATCCCCGATAGTCGAATCACCTCGTGCAATTGGTTGCGGCGTTCGTTGATTGTGCCATATTTGGGCATAAATGTTCGGATTTCCTTGCCTCTTTCCTGAATCCCCTGAGGCAATTCCCGACAAATCGTGGAAATTTCTGATTCTGGTAAATATGGAAAAATCTCTTGGCTGATAAATAATACCTTGGTCATGTTCTTGAATGAGCGTAAGATGCGTAAAATTAGATGCAAATATACAAAAAAAATCGCGGCCTCAGCCAAGTATTTCACGAATAGTTTCGTAGTTTGACAAATATTTACTTTTTTTGCAACCCCAATAAGCAGCCTGTTTAGATGCAGATCATACATACAACCGCCGAATTGCGCAACGCGCTTGCCGCATACGGAAAAACCCATGCCGAAGTCGGCTTTGTGCCTACAATGGGGGCATTACACGAAGGGCACATCCAACTGGTCACGCGATGCGCCCACGAAAACAACTTGTGCGTCGTGAGCATTTTTGTCAACCCGACCCAGTTTAACGACCCAAACGACTTGACCAATTATCCCAGAACGCCGGAAAAAGACTGCGCCCTGCTTGAAAAAGCCGGTTGCGACCTCGTTTTCATGCCCAGCGTCGAAGAAATGTACCCAAGTCCGGACACCCGTGTGTTTGACTTCGGATCGCTCGCTACGGTCATGGAGGGAAATGCTCGTCCCGGTCACTTCAATGGAGTTGCTCAAATCGTCAGCAAGCTGTTTGATTCGGTTCAACCCAATAGAGCATACTTTGGCGAAAAAGATTTTCAACAGCTGGCCATCATTCGGGAATTGGTACGACAACAGGCATCGAGCATAGAAATCGTCGCATGTCCCATCGTTCGTGAAGCAGACGGTCTTGCCATGAGTAGCCGCAACAGGCGACTTAGCCCGGAAGAGCGAGAAAAAGCCAATCAAATAGCCGCTCTTTTGTTCAAAAGTCGTACCTTTGTCGGGAACAAAACGATTCAGGAAACAATACAATGGATCACAGACGAACTGGGCAAGGTACCGGTTTTTCGCCTGGACTATTTTGAGATTGTGGATGGAAAAACCCTTCAGCCGATAGAAAGCTGGGACGCCTCCGAATACATTGTTGGTTGCGTGGCTGTTTTTTGCGGTAAAGTAAGGTTAATTGACAACATTGAATACAAACATGCAAATTGAAGTAGTCAAATCCAAGATACACCGGGCTCATGTGACGGAAGCCAATCTGGACTACATGGGCAGCATAACCATTGATGAAGATCTGATGGATGCAGCCAACCTGATCGCCAACGAAAAAGTGCAGGTAGTCAACAACAACAACGGTGAACGATTTGAGACCTATGTCATTAAAGGCGAACGTGGCACGGGCACTATTTGCCTCAACGGAGCTGCTGCACGCAAAGTGCACAAAGGAGATGTTGTCATCATAATGTCTTATGCCCTCATGGATTTTGAAGAGGCAAAGACGTTCCAACCCGCCATTGTTTTCCCGGATACGGCAACAAACAAACTCATATAGCCTGCCTTGATGCCAGCACATCCGGGCAGACACGACGTAGTGTTATGACAAAAAAACGGATTGTACATCGCATCGCTTACCTCATTCTATTTTTTTCGTTTGCAGCGAACACGATTGCTGCATCCTTTGATCTCCCCATGCGCATCCCACCCCTTTTGAGTGGTAACTTTGGTGAATTTCGAAGCAATCACTTCCATTCGGGTATCGACTTTAAAACCGGGGGAAGTATCGGAAAACCCATCTATGCCCCGGCAGATGGATGGATTTCCCGCATACGTGTGGGAGCAGGCGGCTTTGGATTGGCGCTGTACCTGGATCACCCCGAAGGCTATACCACGGTCTACGGACATTTGGATCGATTCAGTCCTTCTGTGGATCAATGGGTGCAGGATCAACAGTACAGACGGGAACAATTTGACTTGGATACAATGCTCGTTTCCGGTCTTTTTCCGGTCAAACGAGGAGAACGCATCGCCACCAGTGGCAACTCCGGAAGCTCCGGTGGTCCACATTTGCATTTTGAAATACGCAGTAGCCCGAATCAAATCCCAATCGATCCATTGATCTGGTTCCGGAACCAAATCAAAGACCAACAACCGCCCAACATCCGTGGCTTACGCCTGTATGCCTTTGAGGGTAAGGGCACAATCCGTGGTTCAAAAAAGCAAAGCAGCCACTCGGTCGTCCGCGTAGGCAACGGACATTGGCGCATCCAAGGCAACCCGCCGCAAGCCTGGGGACTGCTGGGGCTCGGCATCAAAGCCTATGACGCCATGGACGGGACCCACAACATCTATGGTGTTCAAACCGTTGAGTTATACCGCGACTCGACGTGCATCTACCGCCATCAATTGGACAGCTTCTCGTTTGACGAAACCCGGTACATCAATGCGATGAAAGATTATCCGGATTGGGTTGAAAACCGTTCCATGTACATGAAATCATTTATTGAACCGGGCAACCGGTCCCCTGTGACCGATCGAACGCTACAATCCGGTCAATTTTGGATAGAGGAAGAAGGCACCCACGCATTTTACTACATACTACGAGACCGCCACGGCAATCAAAGCCGATTGGATTTTGAAATCACCGGAAAAAAAATGCCCATACCCGCCGTAGAAATCGCTGGGTTGCCCATGGCGTACGATCGCCCCAATCGTTTTGGTGCAGAGGGCATTCAACTATACATCCCCAGCGGATCGTTTTACAACGACCTGCGGTTTATCTATTCAAAAGAAGCATCGGACCCGGAATACCTATCCGAATGGCATGATCTACACCACTTTAACACCCCCTTGCACCGGGCAATGCGCATCAGCATCCAACTGAAACAGGATCATCACCCCAACAAAGCCCAATATTATATGGTATATTCAACGGGCAAAAGCAAACCAAACTACGTTGGAGGATCGTATCAGGCGGGATGGATTACAGCCGAAAGCAATCGATTGGGACGTTTTGCCGTTGCTTTGGACACAAATCCTCCCACAATATCTCCGATAGCTATTGAAAATGCGGTAAAAAATCGTTTATTTCGCATAAACATTTCGGATAAAGAATCCGGCATCCGTTCTTGGAGAGCCACCATAGACGGCCAATGGGTTTTAATGGAACCAAACGCCTCTTTATCACGCCTGACGTATCGTTTTGATCCCAACCGATTGGAACGCAACAAGGTGCATGAAATGCAATTGGAGGTGACAGATCGCTGTGGAAATCGAAGCAACTGGTCGCATTCCTTTTATTATTAATTGATTGAAAAATTTAGAATGGTATACAGAAAAGGACTTACACTTTTATTGAGCTTATTTTTGGGGATTCACACAAGCCCGTTGTTTGCCTGTACCAATTTGATTGCAGGAAAAAATGCAACCATGGATGGTTCGGTTCTACTGACCTATGCTGCGGATTCACATAGTTTGTACGGAGAGTTGTATCATTGGCCGGCTCAAACCTGGCCTACCGGAAGCGTATTGGATGTGCGTGAATGGGATACCGGCAAGTATCTTGGACAAATTTCACAAGTCAAACACACCTATTCGGTTGTGGGCAACATGAACGAACACCAATTGACCATTGCCGAAACGACTTTCGGAGGTAGACCCGAATTGGTCGACAGTACCGGTATTATGGATTACGGAAGTTTGATTTATATTGCGTTACAACGGGCTAAAACGGCACGAGAAGCCATTAAGGTCATGACAGAACTGGTCCGTGATTATGGTTATTACAGCAGTGGGGAATCCTTTAGCATTGCCGATCCCAACGAGGCCTGGATTATGGAAATGATCGGCAAAGGTACCGATTACAAAGGAGCGGTATGGGTTGCCGTTCGCATTCCGGACGATTGCGTCGCCGCTCATGCAAATCAAGCACGGATTCGCCAGTTCCCACTCAACGACCCGGAGAACTGCCTGTTTGCTCCGGATGTCATTACCTTTGCCAGACAGATGGGTTATTTTGACGGGATCAACAAAGATTTTAGTTTTGCCGATGCCTATGCCCCGCTGGATTTTATGGCCTTGCGCGCCTGTGAGGCACGGGTATGGAGTTTTTTCCGCAAAGCGGATCCAACGATGGATCGGTATTTGCCCTACATTCTGGGCGAGAGTCCGGATGCCATGCCACTTTTTATCAAACCCAACCGAAAACTATCTGCACAGGATTTCAAAAATTTCATGCGTGACCATTACGAGGATACTCCATTGGATATGACTCAGGATGCAGGAGCAGGCCCCTATAAAGTCCCTTATCGTTGGCGCCCAATGACCTTTACGGTCGATTCGGTTGAATACTTAAACGAACGTGCCATTGCTACGCAACAGACCGGCTTTAGCTTTGTGGCTCAAATGCGCAATTGGCTGCCCGACCCCATCGGAGGAATTCTATGGTTTGGTGTGGATGATGCCAACACATCGGTATATGTACCCATGTATTGTGGTATAACCGAGATTCCGATGTGTTTCAAAGTGGGCAATGGCGATTTGCTCAATTTTTCTTGGACTTCTGCCTTTTGGATCTATAATTGGGTATCGAACATGACCTACCAACGATACAACCAAATGATCAAAGACGTTCGTCCGATACAAACGGCCATTGAGGAACAATTTGTAAAGGATGTCTTGGCCATGGATATTCTAGCCAGAGAGGCGCATCAAAAAGACCCTACAACCGTAACAGACCGTTTAACAGCTTTTTCTATGGACCGCGCCGAGCAATCCACCGCCCGTTGGAAAAAACTAGGTGAATATCTGATGGTCAAATATTTAGATGGCAACGTAAAAAAGGAAGCCAACGGACGCTTTTTGCGGAATCCCTATGGGCTACCGGCTTCTCCGGAATTTCCCGGATACGACGACACCTATTATCGTAGCATTGTTGAGGATGCAGGAACAAAATTGAAAATAAAAAAATCTATTCACGAAAACTAATCCATCATGGACGAACAATTGATTCAAACCGTTACCGACCGAGCCAAAGAATGGCTGAGCGATGCGTATGATGCACAAACCCGAAAGGACGTGCAAGCGATGTTAGATAAAGAAGATAAAACGGAATTGATTGATGGTTTTTATCGGGACCTGGAATTTGGAACCGGTGGATTGCGTGGAATCATGGGGGCAGGAACCAATCGGATGAACATCTACACGGTAGGTGCTGCAACACAGGGTTTGAGCAATTATTTAAACGCCTGCTTTGCCGATTTACCCCAAATTTCCGTTGTCATTGGTCACGATTGTCGCAACAACAGCAGACGTTTTGCTGAAATATCCGCCGATATTTTCTCAGCAAACGGCATCAAAGTATATCTATTTGAAGATCTTCGCCCGACACCGGAAATGTCTTTTGCCATTCGTAGCCTGGGATGCCAGAGTGGGATTATTCTAACAGCGTCTCACAATCCGAAAGAATACAACGGATACAAGGCCTATTGGGATGACGGTGCTCAAATCATCGCGCCACACGACCACAACATCATTGCAGAAGTTGGGCGAGTCAAAACGTCCGACATTCGATTTGAAGGCAAACCCGAATTGATCGAAATCATCGGAAAAGAAATGGATGAAGCGTTTATTGAAAAACTCAAAACCATATCACTCTCGCCCGGTGCCATCCAAAAACAAAGTGCGTTAAAAATCGTGTACACCCCCATCCACGGTACGGGTGTTCATATCATACCGGCATGCCTGCGCGCCTTTGGATTCAACAACATCATCCCGGTTCCGGAACAGAACGTAATAAGCGGTGACTTCCCAACGGTTCATTCGCCCAATCCGGAAGAACCTGCTGCCTTAAACATGGCGCTGGCAAAAGCCAAGGAAACGGATGCGGATATTGTGATGGCTTCCGATCCGGATGCGGATCGATTGGGTATCGCCATCAAAAACGATCGTGGTGAATGGATCTTAGTGAACGGACACCAAACGGCACTGATCTTTATTTATTACCTCATTACGCGCTGGCGCGAAACCGGTAAATTGAAGGGCAACGAGTATGTGGTAAAAACCATTGTTACGACCGAACTGATCAAGGTCATTGCCGATCGCAACGGTGTAGCACTCTTTGATTGTTATACCGGATTCAAATGGATTGCAGCCATCATGCGTGAGATGGAAGGCAAAATGCAATACATTGGTGGTGGAGAAGAAAGTTACGGCTTCCTGCCGGAGGATTTTGTCCGCGACAAAGATGCGGTTTCTTCCTGCGCCCTAATGGCTGAGATCACGGCCTGGGCAAAATCACAAGGGAAATCCCTCTATCAATTGCTAATGGACATCTACGTCGAGTATGGATTCTCGCGTGAAAAGGGCATCTCCGTGGTCAAAAAAGGCAAATCCGGTGCCGATGAAATTCAGGAAATGATGCGTCAATTCCGTGCAAATCCGCCCAAAGAGATTGCCGGATCACCTGTTTGCCTGATCAAGGATTTTTCAACTTGCGTAGCAAGCAATCCACAAACAGGAGAAGTCAGTACACTGGAAATGCCTGAAAAGTCAAATGTCTTACAGTATTTCTCTCAAGACGGCAGTAAAGTATCGATTCGCCCATCCGGAACGGAACCAAAAATTAAATTCTACATTGAAGTGCTGGGTGAAATGAAACGGCGCGACGACTACGATGCCACCATTTCGAAGGCAGACGATAAGATCAAAGCGGTTATGTCCTCTTTGGGTTTATAATCGACCCGTTCCTTTTATAAGGTGTGCAGGAATGCACACCTTTTTTTTAAAGCACAATAGACGTGAACGGAACATCCCTCCCACTTGCCTCCACCGCTCTTTTGGCCAACGCAAGCAAACCCTTGCAACAAGGAACGGACATGGTCAATACAGTTAAGGACCGGATATTGGATTGAGTCAACATGATCTGGAGCTTATCTTCATAGCTCTGTAAATTCTGATCAAGTTTGGGACAAGCAATGACCAGTGTTTTGTCTTTTAAATAATCCGAATGAAACGAAGCACAGGCAAATGCGGTGCAATCGGCAGCAAGTAAGACATCGGCATCCACAAACGAAGCCGATTGAGGTTGAATCAAATGCAATTGAATGGGGAAATTTCGACGGACCGCAGACTGGGCCGGTTGCGATGACAAAACCGGTTTTACGGAAGGACGTAAACCCATAGGCCTCAACAAGCTGGGCTTGGGCTTCTCCGGTTGAAAGTCAGCAACATCCATCGGATGCCCTTTTTCTTTGAGCACCTGTAAGCCTTGTTGGAGCAAAGACGTTTCGCCATGATCCTTTAAGTGCCGAAAATGTGCACGCAAAACAGCCTCTCCTTTGGGAATCAACTGCTCCATCACGCGTGTTTCATCGTAGGCTTCCGCTTCACGTGTTTCCAACTCAATCGCGTTCACCGGGCAATCCCCCATGCAGGCACCCAATCCGTCGCAATACATGGCACTCACCAAAACGGCTTTGCCATCAATCATCTGCAAGGCACCCTCGTGGCAACCCGCCACACAGGCTCCACATCCGTTGCAAACCTCTTCGTTTATCTTTATAATTGTTCTCATTCGATTAAATGATTAGGCCAAAGGCCAGTAAAACTCCAAAAATCAATAAATTACGGGCAGTCTCCCCCAACAGCGGATTTAACGCTTTTCCATGATCAATGCGTTTCATTTTTCTCCACGTTGCTCGATGCAACGGGATATAGACACATGTCATCAAAGGGATCCAAGTAAGATCTACAAACACAAATGCAAACGTCATCAACCAGGCAAGAAGGCCATTGATGAGGTAGGCGTTTTGCGCAAATCCGGCGCCAAACAGAACCACGGTGGTATTTTTCCCGGCAACGGCATCTCCATCCCGATCTCTATAGTTGTTTAACAATAAGATGTTTACCGCAGGTAGACCGACGATAAAACCGGTTACAATCGCAAGCCAATCGACCGAGCCGGTCTGTACGTAATAGGTAAAAACGACCGAGACCAAACCAAAGAAAACCAAAACAAAGACATCACCCAAACCATGATAGGCCAACGGCCAAGGCCCGGCAGTATAGGCCAGAAGTGCCACAATACAGGCGATGCCCACCCAAATCAATGACCAACCTCCGTAAGCAATCAGTCCCATTCCAACCAAACTGGCGGTTGCGATGACAGCGATGGTTGCGATCAGCATCTGTCGGGGCTTGATCCAACCGGATGCTACGGCTCGTTCCGGCCCCAAACGATCGGACGTATCTGTGCCTTTGAAGAAGTCAAAATAGTCGTTGCTAAAATTGGAGGCAATCTGCGCCAACAGCGCAAAGAGCAGGCATAGCAGTGCAGGTTGCCACATAAATGCATCTCGACTGGCAGCCAACGCAGACGCAACGAGCACGGGAACCGATCCGGCGGCCAAAGTTTTTGGACGGGTGGCCAACAGCCAGATACGAAGAGGACTGGATTGTGTCACGGTCAATGTTTAAATTTTCAACAAAAATAGGCATTTCGAGGCAAATCAGATATCTTTGCTAGTATAAACACAGCTGTTATGGAAGAGTTCAACTTAATTACACCGACCTTTTTGTTTTCGGCAATTTCTTTGTTGATGTTGGCCTATACCAACCGGTTTTTATCCTATTCTCAATTGGTTCGTACGTTGAAAGATCAGCACATGAGCAATCCGACGTCGGTTACAGAAAAACAAATCCATAATCTTCGCAGACGTTTGTACCTGACCCGTTCCATGCAGATGCTGGGCATTTCCAGCCTTTTCTTATGCGTGGTAAGTATGTTTCTTTTATACGTAGGCATGCAAGACCCTGCGGTATGGGTTTTTGCAGTGGCATTGCTTTTGCTCATCGCATCACTGGGCATTTCTGTTCGAGAAATACAGATCTCGGTCAAAGCACTCGAATTTCACTTAAGTGACATGGAGGAATACCACAAACCGACCCTAAAGGATCGATTGTAATCAATTGGTACGATCCACCTGCTTGACACCCTTGATGGCTTTGATCCGCTTGATGACCCCATTGAGCTGACGCGTATCGGAGACCATGATGGTCAGTTGTCCACGGAACAATCCATCGGTCGAATCAATGCTGATGGAACGCAACGAAACACCCGCTTCCTTTGAGATGAGCGACGTGATGTTGGTCACGATGCCAATATCATCGTTCCCTACGACCTGCAAGGTGACAGGATAGCTGGACCCTTCGGATTTTCCGGCCCAGCGAGCCTTTACAACACGATAGCCAAAGCGTTCCATCATTTGTGGTGCATTGCTGCAGTCTATTCGATGGATTTTTATTCCGCCGGTTGAAGACACAAATCCGAATACATCGTCCCCATAAATGGGATTACAACATTTTGCCAATTTATAATCGATACCGGACAATTGTTGATCAATCAGCAAAACATCTTCCTTGACTCCCGTTTTTTCAGGAACGGTTTCCAGAAAGTAGGACTCAGCCGATCGCTGCTCTACGGTTTCGAACGCTTGCCTTTCGACTTTTTCAACGTCCAAATACAATTCGATGACATGATTGATGTCCTGACGTTGTGCGCCCAGATCGGCAAAAAAATCGGTGACCGTACGAAATTTTAACTTCTTGACCACTTTCATCAACAGCGCCTCATCGTACTCGATCTTACGGTTCTTAAACTTTCGTTTGAGGCTTTCTCGTCCAAATTCGGCTTCTTTTTGAGCGACTTCCTTCAAGGTCTGTCGAATTCGATTGCGCGCCTTGCTGGTTACTACGTAGTTGACCCAATCCTGCTTGGGTGTTTGGTTGGTCGCCGTTTGTACTTCAACCTGATCACCACTTTTCAACACATAACGAATGGGCACATTTTTTCCGTCAACTTTTGCACCCACACAGCGACTACCCAAATTGGTATGAATGCTGTATGCAAAGTCAAGTACGGTGGCTCCTTTGGGCAATTTATGTACTTCGCCTTTGGGAGTAAAGACATAGATCTCATCCGAATACAGATCCAGACGAAAATCATCCATCAATCTCGCAGAGCTGGTTTCTGGACTTTCCAATATTTCACGGATGCGGGTCAACATATCATCCAAACCCTGTTCACCGCGCAAGCCCTTATATTTCCAGTGTGCTGCCAAGCCACGCTCAGCGATTTCATCCATGCGCCGACTTCGTATTTGCACTTCCACCCAGCGGCCCTGCGGCCCCATTACCGTGATGTGCAACGACTCGTAACCATTCGATTTGGGTATGGACAACCAATCCTTCAAACGCGCAGTATTGGGTGTATACATATCGGTTACAATGGAATACACCTGCCAACAAGCCGGTTTCTCCATTGCGGTATCGGTATCAATGATGATACGGATGGCAAACAAATCATAAATATCCTCAAACGGAATTTTTTGCTTCTTCAGTTTATTCCAGATGGAACTGATGGATTTGGTTCGCCCCTTAATCTCATATTCAAACGATACCGTTGAATCAACACGTTTCTTTAGCGGCTCAATAAAATCGTGGATGTATTGATCGCGAGAGAGCTTGGTTTCATCCAGTTTGCGGGCTATTTCCTGATAGATGCCCGAATGAATGAATTTCATCGAAAGGTCTTCCAACTCCGTTTTGATGTTGTACAAACCCATCCGGTGAGCCAATGGACCAAACAGGTACGAGGCTTCCCGAGCGATTTTTATTCGCTCTTCCTCCGGATAAAATTTCAAAACGCGCATCGTATTGAGGCGATCGGCAATCATGATCAGAATCACACGACCGTCCTGTGCAAAAGAAAGCAGTAGATTACGAAAGTTCTCGGTTTCTATGGCTGCGTTTCGATCGTACAATTCATTCACACGCGTCAATCCGCGCAAGATTCCGGCTACCGAAGAGCCAAATCGCTTTTCGGCTTCCTCGATGCTCAAACATTTGGCATGAACCACATCCAGCAACATGGCACTGATGACAGAGGAGTGCCTTAGACCCATCTCTTTGCAGACAATGGATGCGGTGTTGAGATTCCGCACAATGGGATTAACCTCGGGAATACTGCGTTGAATGGCTCCGGATTGGATGGCTTCCTTCAATAGATCACGTACCGCACGAATCTGATGCATCGGGGTAACATCGTGTATTGTTCGAAGGATCGAACGATACAATTTGAGCGTTTGCTGACGTTCCTTCTCTGTGAACACGATTTTTTCCATACCTATGTAGGCTTAGTTATTCGGCTCCTCCACCGGATGATCCTTACGACTTAGAATATACTCCATTTTGGCCTGGGCCAAACGCATTTCATCCAGCAGACGATTGATATCGGACAAGACGAGCGACAAATCGACCGCTGCTTTCAACGCTTCCTTGTCCCGTTGAGCCAACGAATACTGATGGTTTCGAATGCCGTTCAATTCAATGGAGATGGGTTCGTTCAAGTGTTCCAGCATAAAGTTGACAACACCGTTCTCGGTTCGGTAGTTGTAGCGTACGATCTCATAGGTTGTACCATCGTCTTCAAAGGAGTAGTTCATGGCTCCGTCTTTTGCTACCGGTTGGGTTTGTGCAAACAAACGCTGAGGGTTGTATGCGGTAAATCGGGTATGATTGATGGGTGTGGAGCCCGAATAGTAACTGGTGATCACCAAGCGTCCTTTTTCATCGACTTTGGATTGCAAGAAAGTACGTCCGAAATTATCCTCGTACTTTTGGGTTTTGTAGAAATAATGCCCCAGTCGTTCGTATTCGGCATTTTTTTCAAATACAAAGTTTTTACTGACCATGGGAAGTTCGGTCTGACGTTGTTTTAAAACACTGTCACAAAAAGCCAGGGTGCGCTGTTGCTCGGCAAAATCCACCTCTCGCATGACCTTCATCCCCTCTTTGATTTTAGTCAAATCATCCGGGAATAAAATCCGAATGCTGTCCAGATACATCTTAGCCATTTGATACTGCTCTGCACGTACCATTTCCCTGGCCCGGGTCAAATAATCATCCGGGGAGTCTTTCCCGGCCGTACAAGCATACAACAGACCGGCCAAGCTGTACAACATATAGGGCAAAAAACGATGAGCCATGCGCGTAACAACTGTATTTGTAAAATGCAAAATTACTCCATTCCCTGAAAATTTGGTACTTTTGTCTCATAATTGATGGAAACAAGTGTGAATTTACGTGAAAAGCTAGAAAACCCCATTTTTCGAGTCCTATCGGAAGCGGGCAACGAACTACAGGTAGAAACCTATGTTATAGGTGGTTATGTGCGTGATATTTTCTTAAAACGACCCTCGAAGGACATCGACGTTGTCGTCGTAGGAAGTGGCATCGAACTGGCCAAACGGGTGGCTCAAAAGTTGGGAAACAACGTGAAAGTGAATTATTTCAAGAATTTCGGGACGGCTCAGATCAAATTTAAGCAGATTGAGATTGAATTTGTGGGTGCCCGAAAAGAATCCTACGAACGCCATTCACGCAAACCGATTGTGGAGGACGGTAGTCTGGAGGATGATCAGAAACGCAGGGATTTTACCATCAATGCCATGGCCATCCGATTGGACTCCGATCATTTTGGAGATCTAATCGATCCGTTTTACGGTCGTGAGGATTTACGCGACATGCTGTTGCGCACCCCCCTCGATCCCGACATTACGTTTAGCGATGATCCCTTGCGCATGATGCGCGCCGTGCGTTTTGCCTGTCAACTTGATTTTGACATCGAAGCAGAAGCCATCGAAGCCATGGAGCGCAATAAGGAGCGCATCCGCATCGTTTCCGGCGAACGCATCGCAGACGAACTCAACAAAATGATGCTTGCACGCAAACCTTCCATTGGCTTTCGTTTGCTCGATGCGACGGGTATTCTGCCCATTATACTACCCGAATTGACACAACTCAAAGGGGCAGAAACCAAAGACGGCATTGGGCATAAAGATAATTTTCAACACAGTCTCCTGGTGCTGGACAACCTGTGCACGACATCCGACAACCTTTGGTTGCGTTGGTCTGCTCTCTTGCACGACATTGGCAAACCCATCTCCAAACGTTGGGACAACAAACAGGGTTGGACCTTTCACAACCACAACTTCATCGGTGAAAAAATGATTCCGGACGTCTTTCGTCGCATGCGCTTCCCGATGAATGAGAAGATGAAATACGTTCAAAAAATGGTCGGCCTACACATGCGCCCCATCGTATTGAGCGAAGAAACCGTGACGGATTCGGCCATCCGACGTCTTCTGTTTGATGCAGGAGACGACATCGACGACTTGATGCAACTGTGCGAAGCAGACATCACCTCTAAAAATAAAGAGCGGGTCAAACGATTTTCGGAAAACTTCAAACTGGTTCGCACGAAGCTAAAAGAACTGGAAGAGAAGGATAAAATCCGCAACATGCAACCGCCCGTTACCGGTGAACAAATTATGGCATATTTTGACTTAAAGCCCTGCAAGGAAATCGGTTCGCTAAAATCCTCCATCAAGGATGCGATTCTGGATGGCGTCATCCCGAACGACTTTGATGCAGCCTGGGAGTACATGCTTGACAAGGCCAAAAAAATGGGGCTCACCCCGGTCAAAGGGGCGAGCAAACCAAGCCATTAATTTTACGCCTGATGTTCCGAGCGGAGCAGGTCATTTACGGTTTTAACCGGATTGAATGTACTCAACGGTACTTCGACAAAAAGGGTTGACCAATCGGACATTGCACCGTTCCAGAGCCCGGGCAGTTCCAGTGCCTTTAATTCTTTCCCACCTTTTGATTTGTTAGAAATAAAACCGGTAGCCGGATCCACAAAATCAGGCAGATGGAAGGGATTGCCCTTAAAATCCTTAATTGCACAAACCAAATCGACCGGATTGAAGTGGGTTCCCTGCTCAAACAAGGCTTTTTTCTTTGGATCCTGCATGTCTATTTGAGAACTTTCCAGAATCTGCAACGAATACGTTCCATCCGAGTTGTACGCCCAGAAAGGGCCTCCACCAGGCTCACCCTGGTTTTTAACCATGCCACATACGCGAACGGGGCGATTGAATTTTGATTTCAGATACAAGGCCAGTTCACTATCTTCCAATAGCTTCGTCTCCGGATTGCGTGTACAGAGGTCCTGTTGCAAAAAATGAATCATTTCCAACAAGTCGTCGTGTGTATACTGACCACGCTCAAGCACATCCAAATAATTGAAAATCCGCTGTTGCACATCCACCAATAAGCCGGCCAAGACCTTTTTGTAGGTGACGGTGTCTGCTTTCAGACGATCGGGTACTACGTTGTCAATATTTTTTACAAAGACGATATCAGCATCCAGATCGTTCATGTTTTCAATCAATGCACCATGACCACCCGGACGAAACAAAAGACTTCCGTCATCCGCTCGAAACGGTTGATTCTGCGCATCTGCCGCCAACGTATCGGTCGACGCTTTCTGAATGGAATAGCCCACATCAAACTGCAGCTTGTGCGCCTTTGCAATGACGGGCGCAACCTTAGCGACCGCTTGCTGAAACAGGCTAAGATGGTCTTCGGAAACGGTAAAATGCACGTACACCTTTCCATCGTTTCCTTTTGCATACAAGGCGCCTTCAACCAAGTGTTCGGCGACTGCCAAACGCACTCCGTCGGGGTAACGGTGAAAGGCCAGCAAACCCTTGGGCAACACACCGTAGTTCAAACCATCCGAATCCAACAGCAAACGGACAATCTCCTTGTATTGATGCGCACGCATCATTTCTTCCAGTGAGCGGTGCTGCTGTTTTTTACAGACTGCATCCAGGTCTTCGGCAAAGGCAAATTGGTGCAGATTTTCAAAAAAATGTTTTTCAAATGCGGACTGTGGCCCTTCGTGATCGGAATCCAAAAACGCAAACAGGTCTTTAAACATACGGCTGGCTGCTCCCGATGCCGGAACAAATTTAAGGACGCGACGACTGCCCCCCATATAGGCATCCCAAAGGTGCTGACAGCGTTGAATTTCCGCATCCGACATCACACGTATTCCGTTGCCTTCTGTTGCGGATGCGTGCAATTCCAAAAACGGAAAACCCTCCTTAAAACGCAGCAATTGTTGATCGATTTGTTCCGGGCGAATGCCTTTTTGATTGAGCTGTTGTATGTCTTTTTGCGTGATCATGGGCGATAATATTTAGCAATTTGTACAAAGATACATCCTTTTTGCATATCTTTGAGAAAATACGATTCCAAAAAAAACACGCTTATGAATGCTGGAAGCCAAAAATTCGGAACCGCTCCGGTCTTTTTTACGGCCATCTCTACCATCCTTGGAGCCATACTCTTTTTGAGATTTGGTTTTGCCTTGGGTACCGTCGGATACGTTGGCGTGGTACTGCTTATTTTACTGGGGCACATCGTAACCATCCCGACAGCACTGGCGATTTCCGAAATTGCGACCAACAAACGCGTGGAAGGCGGAGGTGAATACTTCATTATTTCGCGTTCCTTCGGCTTAAACATCGGTGCCACCATCGGCATCGCCTTATACCTCTCACAATCCATCAGCGTTGCCTTTTATGTCATTGCCTTTACCGAGGCGTTTCAATTCTTTTTTGACTACATCTTTCAGCAAACCGGCCTTCTACTGCCTAGACAAGTCATCAGCATACCTGTAATGCTTTTACTTTCGTGGCTGATTCTGACCAAAGGGGCCAATTTGGGCGTTAAGGCCCTTTACGTTGTTGTCGGTATATTGGCACTTTCTCTTGTGTTGTTTTTTCTTGGCAACACCGCTTATTCCGAAACCGCAGTGTTTAATCTGAGCAGCATTGAATTCCGCAATTCCAATCAGTTCTTCTTCATTTTTGCCATCATCTTTCCGGCATTTACCGGCATGACAGCCGGTGTCGGACTGTCAGGAGACCTGCGCGAGCCTTCCAAATCCATTCCCATGGGAACCATCTCCGCCACACTCATTGGTATGGTACTGTATTTTTTTATCACTTACAAGCTCTATATTTCAGCCAGCCCGGAAGACCTGCTTAACGACCAGTTTATCATGTCAAAGATTGCCTTGTGGGGTGGCCTCTTTATTCCATTGGGACTGGCAGCCTCCACCATCTCCTCTGCATTGGGTTCGGTTATGGTCGCACCCAGAACGTTACAGGCGTTGGCCCACGATGACTCGTTTCCCATCCAACGAATGAACCGCTGGCTCCGTTTCGGTCGCAGCAACGATCACGAACCGCAACATGCCTCGCTGGTCACTTGCGGCATTGCTTTGTTCTTTGTTGCGGTAGGTGATGTCAACCTTGTGGCACAGATTATATCCATGTTCTTTATGATTACATACGGTTCGCTGAACCTGATCTCTTTTTTGAACCATTTTGGATCGTCTCCCTCCTACCGGCCTTCCTTCAAATCCAAGTGGATGCTGTCACTGATTGGTTTTTTGGCCTCCGTCTGGGTCATGTTTATGATCAATACGGCTTATACCTTGATTGCTTTTGGTATTATGGTTGCGCTCTATTTGTACATCGATCACGTACACAAACACCGCAAAGGCATCAGTTCCATTTTTGCCAACACACTCTTCCAGATCAATCGAAGTCTGCAACTTTTCCTTCAAAAAAGCAAATTGGTCAAGGCGTCGGGCGATTGGAGACCCAGTGCGATCTGCATTTCGAAGAGTTCTTTCGAACGGGACAGTGCCTTCAAGCTAACCAATTGGATCTCTTACAAATATGGTTTTGGAACGTACTTGCATCGCATCGACGGTTATTACTCAAAAGCAACCAATCAAACGGCACAAGAAGAGTTGGCCAAGCTCATTCGCTATTACGGAGAACAAAGTCACGTGTATGTGGACACCATCATTTCGCCCTCCTATACTTCGGCCATTGCACAATCCATCCAGATTCCCGGTATTTCCGGAATGGAAAACAACATGCTGATATTGGAGTACGACAAGGAGAATCCCATTGAGCTGGACGACATTCTGGACAACTTCCGACTGGTCAACGCAGGCAATTTTGATGTATGCATTTTAGCATCCAGTAGAAAACCCATTATTTTTAAGAATGGCATCCATGTTTGGATAAAGACATCGGATGAGGACAATGCCAATCTGATGATCATCCTGAGTTTTATTCTGCTGGGGCATCCGGACTGGAAACAGGCCAATATTCGCATATTCAACCTATGCAAAGAAGACACAGTGGATGAGACACGAGAACAAATGAAAGCGCTGATCGAAAACGGACGTTTGCCCATCACGCCTCAAAATGTGACCATCATCACCGAAGACCAACACCAATCACAGAAGGATTTGATCGGATCACATTCTTCCGAAGCCGGCTTGTGCATTATCGGTTTCCGTGGAGACAGCGGAAAAAGCCTGGATACCAGTTACTTTGATGGATTTGATTCGATGGGAAACATCCTGTTTGTCCACTCCCACAAACAAAGAATTCTAGACTAAGTGTTTTTTTTTACGAATTTATTCTAACTTTGTCGCAGATAAACTAGGGGTGCCGTTACCGGCTGAGATCATACCCTCGACCTGATCAGGATAATGCCTGCGTAGGAAAGAATCGGACACTTGGCGTCTGCCATATCTGCTCCCCCTGTTTATTTGATCGTATTAACCGAAAAAAAAAACAGTAAAATGGAGCAACTTGTATCCAGTGGAATTGTCGATTCCTTTTTCAACAAACTCAAATCATCGCTTGAAGTTGATGTTGCCATTGTAGGTGGGGGTCCTTCGGGATTGGTCGCCTCGTATTACTTGGCAAAAAAAGGTCTTCGTGTGGCCTTGTACGAACGTAAGAATGCACCCGGTGGTGGCATGTGGGGCGGAGCCATGATGTTTAATGAAATCATTGTGCAATCCATTGCCTTACCGATCCTGGAGGAATTTGGCATTGAGTACACGCATTACAAAGAAGATTACTACACCCTGGATTCGGTTCAGGCGACTTCTTCACTCATCTATCACGCAAGCAAGGCCGGTGTACGTATTTTTAACAATACGACCATCGAAGATGTCGTGTTTCAAGACCAAAAAGTGGCCGGCATTGTGTTGAACTGGGCACCGGTACAACGCGAACGCATGCACATCGACCCACTGGTCATTATGGCAAAAGCCGTCATCGACGGCACCGGACACGATTGTGACATCGCGCGCACGCTGGAACGCAAAAATGACGTACGACTCAATACCAGCACAGGCAAGGTCATTGGTGAACGTTCGCTCTCGGTTGAAGAAGCCGAACGCACAACCGTCGAAAACACCAAGGAGATCTATCCCGGATTGTACGTCTGTGGTATGGCAAGCAACGGTGTAAGCGGTGGTTTCCGAATGGGGCCCATTTTTGGAGGCATGTTGCTTTCGGGGAAAAAAGTGGCTGAACTCATCCTGGATCAAACGACGGTATAATGGACGATTACAATACCTACGTTATTTTGACACAGCCATTGCTGGGTCATACGGCCATTGCGGAATCCTGTGTCAAGCTGGGGGTGCGCATGCTGCAACTTCGCGAAAAGCACATGAGCGATCGAGATCTCATTCGGTTGGGCAGAACCCTAAAAAGCATCACAAAGGGAAGCAGCACTCGATTGGTCATCAACGACAGACCCGACCTTGCGCTTCTATGCGAAGCGGATGTATTGCATCTGGGGCAGGACGATTTACCCATTGCCGAAGCGCGAAAAATCGTCGGCGACCTGCCCATTGGCTTATCCACCCATTCCATCGAACAAGCACGCAAAGCGCTGTTGGAAAAACCCGAATACATCGGATTTGGTCCCATTTTCCCCACCAATGCAAAGGCCAAACCGGATCCACCCGTGGGTTGCGAAGCGTTAAAAACCGTATTGAGCTTTTCCGATCGACCGGTGGTAGCCATCGGTGGAATTTTTCCCGAAAACATCGACGAGGTCGTTCAGGCCGGTGCCAGAAACGTCTCCGTTATACGATTTTTGATGCAGACGACCGATTTCGAAGCACGGCTCCGGTTTCTGAATCAAAAAATTCAACACACAAACAACACATGAGTACACAAATAGATATCGCACGATTGGGACAAATCAGTCCGGAAATGATCTTTGTGGCCGAGCAGGAATCGGTTGCGCCTGAGTGGTTGCGTCAACAGATGGCTACCGGTCACATTGTCATTCCCAAAAACAAACATCACAACTTTTCGCCCAAAGGAATTGGACTGGGACTCAGCACAAAAGTGAATGCCAATTTCGGGACATCCGAAAAACACTGCAATCCCACGGAAGAACTGGAAAAAATGCACCTGGCCATTCGCTTTGGAGCCGATGCCGTGATGGATCTTTCAACGGCCGGCCAATTGCATCAGCAGCTCAAGCAAGTCATCAAAGAATCCTCTGTCATGGTGGGAACGGTCCCCTTGTATGCGGTTGCATGCAAACTACTGAGACAAGGGAAGCCCATTGCAGCATTGGATCCGGAAATGTTGTTTGAAGAAATTGAGCTTCAGGCATCCATGGGAGTTGATTTTATGACCTTGCATGCAGGCATCACGTCCTACAGCCTCGGTTTTTTGGAAGAGGATCCCCGATTGTGCGGTCTGGTCAGTCGTGGGGGTGCTTTACTCAAACGTTGGATGCAGGAGAACCAACGAGAAAACCCTTTATACGAACAGTACGACCGTTTATTGGACATCTGCCACACATACGATGTCACCATCAGTCTTGGTGATGGTATCCGTCCCGGTTGTGGTGAGGATGCGTCTGATCGGGGACAAATCGCCGAATTGCTCACCTTGGGCAGCTTGGTTGACCGGGCTCGGGCAAAAGGCGTTCAAGTTATGGTGGAAGGTCCCGGGCATATGCCGATGGATCAGATTGAAGCGAACATGCGCCTGATGAAGCGAATCTGTCATCAAGCACCTTTTTATGTGCTGGGTCCTCTGGTCACGGATTCGGCCCCCGGTTACGACCACATCGTATCGGCCATTGGAGGGACATGGGCAGCCATTCATGGCGCTGATTTCTTGTGCTACGTCACGCCTGCCGAACACCTATGTTTACCCAATGCAGACGACGTGCGTGAAGGCGTCATGGCGAGTCGGATTGCTGCACACAGTGCCGATTTGGTCAAAGGCAATCCGAAAAACAAGGAACGGGATCGTCGCATGTCTCAAGCCAGACGTGATTTGGACTGGGAAGGCATGTACGAAGCAGCCCTCGATCCCATACGGGCTCGGGAACGCAAAACTCAATCGGAAAGCAACGATGAAGACCATTGCAGTATGTGTGGCAACTTGTGTGCTGTCAAGAACGATCGAGGATTATGATTCCAAGCCTATTGAGTATCTCGGCATCCGACTCCAGTTCGGGTGCCGGCATGCAACAAGACATCAAAGTGGCCAGTGATCTGGGTTGTTGGGCACTGACAGCTCTCACCGGCATCACCGTTCAAGACTTTACGCATGTTTATCGTGTTCACGCCGTTCCGGACGAATGGTTTGCGCAACAGTTGAGCACCTGTTTGAATCACTTTCGAGTGGATGCCATCAAAATCGGGACGCTTTGCAACCGGATACATCTACAAACGACGATTGACTTGCTTCAAGCGCATCCCGACATCCCGGTGGTGTTGGACCCCGTGCTTTTTTCCAGCCGTGCAACACCGCTTCTGGATACAGATGCCTGGTCCTTAATGAAACAGGAGTTATTTCCTTTGTGCCAATTGATTACACCCAATCGTCAAGAATTCGAACTGCTTTGCGGCAGAGATTTTGCACAACACAAAGAAGCCGTTTGGACAGCACAGCAAAAAAGCAACGAATGGCAGACGTCGATCCTACTAAAAGGCGGTCATTACGAAGGGGAATCCGTACAAGATACACTCATTCATTCACAAGAAGTTCGTATATTTACGCATACAAAATCAAACTGGACGTACCAACACGGCACCGGTTGCACGCTCTCTACAGCCATCGCCTGCCAACTGGCTTTAGGCAAAAGCATGGAAGCTGCATACCAACAAGCCTTAGACTATCTGCAGTTGTATTTTACATCCATAAATAAACATCGCTTGTATGAAAACCAACATAGAAAACGTAGAACTGAGTCTCCTGGAGCTGGCTGATTACCCTGAATTTAAAGAGGCCATGATATCCTCCTATTCCGGCATGCCGGAATCCTACTGGAAAGAAGAGAAGATCGCCAAATTGCTCACCCTTTTTCCGGAAGGACAAATTGTCGTCAAGGTGAACGGACACATCGCCGGTGCGGCGCTTTCCATCATCGTTGACGGGAAAATGGCTGAAAAGAAACACACCTACAAAGAAATCACCGGTGATTACTCCTTTAGTACGCACAGCGCAAAAGGCGATTTCTTATACGGCATTGATGTGTTTATCCACCCTGAATTTCGGGGGCTGCGTCTGGGCAGACGATTATACGATTACCGGAAAGATCTCTGCGAACGCCTCAACTTAAAAGGAATCTTATTTGGTGGTCGAATCCCCAACTACCACGAATATGCGGACAAAATGACGCCCAAAGAGTACCTGCAAAAGGTTCGTGAAAAAGAAATACACGATCCGGTACTCAATTTTCAATTATCAAACGACTTCCACCCCATTCGGATTTTACGCAACTATTTGCTTGGTGACACGGCTTCCGGAGAATATGCCGCACTGTTGCGTTGGGATAACATTTATTACGAAGAACCGAACGACAACGCCATCTCAGTCAAAAATTATGCGCGACTGGGGCTGGTTCAATGGCAGATGCGTTTATACAAAGATTTCGACGAGCTGATTCAGCAAGTTGAGTTTTTTATCGATGCCGTATCGGCCTATCGATGTGACTTCGCCCTTTTCCCGGAATTCTTTAATGCGCCTTTAATGGCCGATTACAACCACCTTTCTGAACCCGATGCCATTCGGGAACTGGCCGGTTATACCGATCGAATTGTGGACAAATTCTCTGAATTTTCTGTTTCGTACAACATCAACATTATTACGGGAAGCATGCCTGAAATCAAGGATGAAAAGTTGTACAACGTCGGGTATTTGTGCCGTCGGGACGGATCGGTAGAACGCTTCGAAAAACTGCACATTACACCGGATGAAGAGAAAGTGTGGGGTCTGGTTGGAGGAAGACAGTTGAAAACCTTCGATACCGATTGCGGCAAAATCGGCATCCTGATTTGTTACGACGTAGAATTTCCAGAACTGAGTCGTTTACTGGCAGAAGAAGGCATGCGCATTTTGTTTGTACCCTTCCTGACCGATACGCAAAACGGCTATTCTCGCGTGCGGCATTGCGCACAGGCACGGGCCATCGAAAATGAATGTTATGTCGCCATTGCGGGCAGCGTCGGCAACCTGCCAAAAGTACACAACATGGACATTCAATATGCTCAATCCATGGTGTTCACTCCCTGTGATTTTGCATTCCCCGTAAACGGGGTCAAAGCAGAAGCGACACCCAATACTGAAATGATTCTGGTCGTCGATGTGGATATGGATTTGCTGGTTGAAATCAACAAAAGTGGCAGTGTTCGCAACTTAAACGACCGTAGAACGGATCTTTATCAGTTGTTCAAACGAAAATAATCCAATATGTACCGAGGTCTTGCACTCCTGGTCTACTGCCTGTTTCTGCCTATGGTACAGGCTGCCGAATCCATCCCGATCACATACGAGGAAATCCAAGCTCAGTTGAACCCGTGGACGTTTTATGTAGACGGCCGTTTGTCGGATGAAGAAGCATCGGCTCATGCCTATGTTTTCAACGATCTTAAGACGGCTTTACAACAGGTACAACACGGCAACAAACTGCGACCGATGCGTGTTTTCATCGCACCCTATGTGTACTGGTTGGACGACCCGGAAGATCCGAAACAAAGACGCCCCAAAAACGGAACCACACCCTACGCACTTGAGGTCGCCTGTGAATACCTCCATCTTTACGGGATGGCTCACGATCCTAGTCACGTGGTTTTGGCATGCAATCGGGGGCAAACGCTTGGAGCTGAAGGAAACTTTACGTTACTGCATTTAACAGGCAACGGGATTCGAACGGACAACCTCACGTTTGGAAACTATTGCAACGTCGATTTGGTTTACCCTCCGGATACCAGCCTAAACCGAACAAAGCGCAGTTCAACCATCGTACAGGCCCAGCTCATACACTGCAAGGGGGATCGAGTCGTGGCCAATAATTGTCGCTTCATCAGCCGACTCAACACCTGCCCATTTGTGGGCGCAACCCGGGCCTTGTTCAATCGTTGCCACATCGAATGCACGGATGATGCACTCTGCGGAACCGGCATCTATCACCAATGCAGCTTTGTGTTCTTTAGCTCAAAACCGTTTTATAGAACCGAAGGTACCGGAGCGGTCTTTCTGGATTGCGAAATCCTAAGCCATACTTCGGGACAGCAATATTTCACCAAAGCGGGAGGTCCGGTTGCACTGATCGACACCCGATTTACAGGACCGGAACACAGCACCTTGGCATGGCGTGACGAAGTACCCTCGTACGAACGAAACTATCAGATGAATGTGCGGTGGAACAACAAAAACATCAAGATAGACGCAAGACATCCGGAACAGGGCATTGATTTGAGTGCGATTTCCGCTCGATTTGCTTATCAGTACGAATGGAAAGGAAAAAAACAATACAATCTGTACAATCTGACCGGAAGTGTGGATGGTTGGGATCCTATGAATCTCAAACACCAAACGGAACAGGCAGCCATCGCATTAAAAAGGCCGTTAACGCAGCTACCCGTACAACTTCGATGCATTCCCGAACGAATTCAACTGGAAACCGGCCGGGACAGCTGCTGGCTGGAGCTTTCCGCCCTTGGATACGGAGGCAAACGTATCCCTCCAAAGGATCCGGTATGGATACTCCAACACAAGGATTCCGCTTCCCTACAGCTCCTGCCATCGGTGGACGGTAGCCGCTGTCTGCTCGTACCGACACATACCGAAGACGATACAAAACAAATCAAATTGTGCATAATCGATGCTTACGGCCTGGAGGCGGCCTGTCTGATCGAGGTACGGGCTGGAACCTTGCCGGCCCCCGACTTCTTACAAGAGCCCACGCTTCAGTACAACGCGCCGCTTCAACGCATTGAGCTGAAGTATCAGCTCAACAGCAGACGCAAAGACTTTTCCGACATACGTTGGCATCGCGTTTCACCAACACAGGACAACCTCCGATTGGAACAACGTGTCTCCTCACCGGGCAGCCCCTGCCCAATCTATCCGCTAAGCCCCTTTGATCACGGATATTGCATCGAAGCCGAAATAAAACCGGCAGATAGCAGAAGCCAGGCCGGAGCCGGTCGGCGCTTACGGAGCGCACCGATTGCCTATCCGCTCTTACCGAACGATTCATTGGAATATAAAACCACCTTTTCCCAACAGTCCGCCCGAAATCAGAAGCTTGTCCTTTCCGGATCTTGGAGATTGGATCACTGGGAACACCCCTCTGACTTGGATGCATGGTTTTACGGCACCGGACAGGATGGGGCCAAAGGCCAAACCGGCTTGATGCCAAGAGGACGCAGTGCCATACTCGGCTTTGAGCCGGGTTTTGATCAATGCGGAAACAGTAGGCTGCGGCTGCATGTCTATCCGTTCAAAACTGCTGGACAAGGATTTAGCAGAGCAGGGATGTATATGGATCTGCTCATCAAATGGGATGAAGCGACGCAATCCGGCTACGGACTGCGTCTGATTCGCACGACTGCACAAAGCGATGCCATCGAAGGCGTATTGATGGCTTATAAAGGCGGAGAAATGCAGCCTCTTTGTGCACCGGAAGTATTGAAAAGTTTTCGTCCCGATTGCTCCATTACGCTGTCGATCACGGGCAATCTGTTGATGGCTGAAGTCAGAGAGGCTTCGAATCAATATCAAACATTCCACATGGAGACGTCCGTTGAACCGAGATCGGCCGGAGGTTTCCTGCTGCGCTACATGGGAGGAGCTCCTCTTTTAATCCGTTCCTGGACAATGAATTGGTACGACATCAACGATTCAACGAGAACCGAACACTAAATCCGAAATTGGAGGTTGTTATGGGATAGGAAGAGACCAGCGGAACGGTCGATTCTAAGTCGTAAAAAAACGTCAGGTTCATGTTTCGGCTGATGACGTAATCGCCCATCAGCTCAAGGGCAAAACTGCGATTGCCGGATGAGGCCTGCGTGTAGGCTTCGTCAATCTTGCGCAGTAAGTTGTGTTGGTTTCGATACGAAAGATTTCCGGTCAAACTCAAATCGTTTGGTATCTTGGATTCACTCATAAAGCCCCAGGGATGGAAGTTGGACAGTTTGTAGCTGGTGCCGACCGTCCATTGATCCTGATCGGCCTCCACGATCTGCCCACCGCTGATACTCAGGTTTAAATTGCGGGTTTTACGCATCTCTGTACGCAGGGTAAAACCATTTTTAAGGGTGCCCTGCACACGGAACAAGGGGTTGAAGGACTCCGTAAGACTCACACCTGCCACATCATACATGGATGAAGGCGTTGGTGCATTGCTCAAGACGTTGCGTACATAACCCAGCCCGGACTCCCCTTCTGCAAAGTTGGAAAACGAGGAGAATGAAGAGACACTGTAGGTACTGGTATACCCGTGGTTGAGGGTCAGATTCCTGAAATATTTTTGCACAAATTCGAGTTTAGACAAGCCATCATACGATACGGACCAATTGGGCAACATAGACAACAATCCAGGAAACAATTCCAACGAGGAATTGCGCGCATCTCCACCCGTATAGGCTGCCAAAAATGCAGGAATCAACACATCCGCCGAATTGGCTGCAAACGTACCGTTTGCCGGATCAAAGGGCTCTCCGGCTAAGGCATGCCCTTTCATAAAGCCGGTACTCGGATAGTTTGTACCGATCAATTTGGCCTCCAAACGGGATGCAATGACCGCCCGATTTTCCAGAAAACGTTCAAACGAAGCCGAATAATAACCGTTGGATGCTTTGGGAGACTCAAAAGAAGAACGAATCGCAACGGTTGAAATCGTAAAACTACCGGTTCTCATTTCGGGCATTCCGTCAAACATATACTGAATTTCGGTGTTAAAATTCCAAGTACGCAGCGCATTCAAATCAATCTTCAGGCTGGGCAACAACTCAAAACCGGCCTTGATGCGCAAATCTTTTTGTTTGCTTTGGTAAGCGGGGGAAACAATGGAATCCGAACGAATCAGCCAATCCCGTCCGACTGCTTTTTCCAAATAATCCGAAGATTGAACGCCCAAAGCAAAATCCCAACCCGGGGCACGACCGTAATCGTTGGCCGACCACAAACCGGACTCCGGTTTGAAACCGGGAATGGTCAATCCATCGGTTTCTTTGTACGTAACATTAAACGATCGCAACGACATCAACGTACGGCCAATCAAACGAACAGCCGCATACCAAGGTTGCTCTTCCAACGGTTTCTTCTGCAAGATCACCACCCGCAGAACGGAAGAATCCGCCAGATTGGCTTGCAAACGTAGCTGATTTTCATCCACGATCGTAAAACGTACCGGCTGTTTTCGACCGGTCAGTGTATCCACGACATTCACCTGAATTCGCTTGTTGTTCAACTGGTGTGCAATCATTAGCGTGGTATCCCCGTACAAAAGCAATTCTTCCTGATAACGCTTTGCCTCTTTGGCCGTTGGAGTCGGACTTGTCGGCCGTAAAAATCCTTTGAGCAATTCCGATTTCTGATACAGATTCAACAAATTTGCATTCTGATTGACACTCAGGCTGCGTTGATTGGAGATTTGATTACCCATCTCCGTATCCGAGCCCGAGGACGTGCTCCGTTGCCAGTTATAGAATGCATGGTACTGTGCGTTCAGCGTCATAAAATCGAGGATCGGAAGGTAATTCAACGGAACGTTCCAGGTTAGATTGACGTCGTGACGATAATCCAAGGGGCTCCCAAATTCCCGCAAACTTTGACTGACCGTATCTTTCCAATGCTCGTACTCCGTTGCGTACAAGGTTTTATTCACCGGAGAATAGCGCGTTTCAAGCACTTCTGCCTGATTATTGATGCTAAAGCTGCTACGAATATTTTTGGTGATGTTCCACTGTAGATTTAAATCGGTATTCCACAAAAAGTTCTTTTGAACCGTCAATGGACTGGTATATCCATCCGTAGACGAGGACAAATCACGCGACTGCATTTCGTAGTAGTAGCGCGTCAGATTGCTACTCGCCGATAAGGTATTGGGTAGTGGATTGAGATTGAACTCCTTGAGCGCCTTCAACCAAGGAGATGGATTTTTAACCGCTTGGCTGAACGGTTGCCAGGTCTTCAAAGGACTTGCGTACGAATAACTTACTCCTCCGTTATAATTTTTGGTAACTTCGTGATCGGTTGTAGGATCCTGCGCAACAGACCTTGTTTCGTTGTAATTGAAGGTGAAATTGGACGGATCATACGGCATGGGGGTTTTGCTACGCACGTTCAATCGTACGTTGGAGAAGTTTAAGCTTCTGTATTTTTTCAACGTCAGGCTATAATTTAATATGGAATCCCGGATGGCATCCGTTGCAGCGGCATCCAAAACGTCTTTCAACATCAAATCCTGATTTAAGGGGTCGTATTTGGGTAAAATGCGCTCGTTGGAAATGGAATAATACAAGGGGAAATGGAAGTCCAGTTTCTCCGAAAAAAAGCGTCCCAATTCAAAATTTAATGCGATGTTGTACTGACTGTAATCGTCTTGACGCCGCTGCGAAACGCTTTGCTCCAAGCTGCCAAAACCACTCGACAGATACTTTCCGCTGGCAGTGATGTTCCCGACATCCGATAGATTTAAAACCGCACTGCCCACACCGGCCCAACCGCCTTCTTCCCGAAAACCATTCAATCGCATCTCATTCAACCAGACTTCAACCGAACGTACCCGACCGCTTCGATTGCGAATACCGATCATAATGGTTCGTACATCAGACAAACTGGGATTGCCCCGCATGCTCACCCGATTCTGTGCATTCTCCGGGTCGTATTCTGAGAAGATTTGATGATAACTTTGACCGGTACTGTTGCGGGTATTTTTCAAGCGTGTCAACAATTCAAACGGAATATCAAAATAGTTATTCTCTGGCCAGATAGAAGTCGCCGCATGGTTGTAAAAGGGAGAGATTTCTAAGGGGATCTCATACTCGTAGTAATTACTCTGAAAATCAGAGCCCAAACGAATAAATGCAGTCAATTCGTAGTCCTTAACCGGCTCCAAGGCATCCAAGAACGCTTCTGCATGCACAAACAATTGCAAGCGTTCGTATTGCCTGAAATCATAACTGGTATTGCGATACACAGCACGCGCATCCCCATGAGCCAGGTCCGTAATTTTCATGATCATGGATTGCTCATCTTCCATAAAAACACCGGGCTGACTGGGGTCTGTCTCCTGCTGTACACCGGGAGGCATGCGATAATTGATGGGTTGTCGGCCGGAATTTTCTTCCAAACTGATGGTCGAAACATCCAGAGTGGCATCCGTAGAAGGCACTGTCCCATCCAAATACAAGGGTTTGGTATACCTTCTCCAATCGCCGCGAACCAAATCAAGCGTAGCAAATCGAAGCACAACCTGTTCCTCAAAATCAGTTAGAAACATACGCATAAAACGGATGCTGTTGAATCCGTTGATGCTTCCGATTTTCTCGTTGTAATCCGAAACCGGCACCTTAAATTGATACCAGGTCACCTCTTCCGTTTTTCCGTTTTTGAGTTGCACACTGGCTTTACGCACGTCATTGATGTAATTTTGACCTACCTGCATATCTTCCGGTCGCAAGGATATGCGGTACTGATAATAGCGTTCTGTTTCATTCAGGGTAAAGTCCAGATTGATGTCCTCCACGTTGGGTAAGGTGGTTGCAGCGGTCGAATAAGACTCATTCGTATACTCCTGCGAAAGCGAATTGCCTTCCATTCCGTTATAGCGTTTGTACCGGTCCAGAATCGAGGTTTTGTCGTCATCAAAATCAGACCCCCGATAATAATGATAATTATCCCCTGCCGGGTCGTTCAACGGGCTAAACGGATCGGCTTCCATTTCCTGTAAGGTTTGCAGATCGACTTTCGACCGAACAGCCTGAACATACTCTGTTATGCCCGGCCATTGATGCTCGTCACTGTCCGACAAACCATCCAAGCCGACATCCTGCTTGATGCGTACACCGGCTGTATTGTCAAAAGCATAGGCCGTGGACGTTTTTGAAGAAACCTTCCCCCAAGCCGTCGTACTGATCAAATTCTCGTCTGCCTGCGTTACGGGCAAGCCATTCTCAAACGAACGCTTTCCGTCTTTGAGCACATCTTCGGACAATTCACCCAGATTGATGTATAAATCACCTCCGGTTTGTACGGAAGCCGTATCGTAAACAAACGGATCCATCAGCCAAAATTCGACGTATTCGACGTTGTTTGCTTCAAAATTGGTATAACCGGACTCGATGCGGCGCATGATGCCCCCCCAGCGTGTTTGAGGATCCCGTAAGCGACCGTTGGGCATCAGATCGTCCACATTGTAATTGTAGGCTCCCCGTTCCTCCGGATAAAAGACCAGGTTGAGCACGGGTAAGGTTCCGGTTTGATTGTAAGCAATGTCCCGGTTGGGAAAGATTTCTTTTTCGTTCACGGCACGTACGTAGTGGTTGGACAATTGTTCCATGTCGTTCCGAATGTGACTCGGTGTTTGACTGCCATTGCGGTGATTGAACAAACCATCGATGATGTACCAGGCCAAATGTGACCGGTTGTAACCATACCGAAAATCATTGGAATAAGCCGCTTCCGGGAACAGTCCACCGTTGGGATCGTGGGGCGTACTGGCCAAAAACCACAGATTTACGTCTTTTAGACTATAGGTTTTTTTGGCTGCTTCAAAATCATCGACATACGAGGTATTGCCAACGTCCTTTGAGGTGCCCGCGATCAACTGGGCGTATTCTGCATTCAACTTCAACGAAGAAGGTTGGGTCGCTTCCAGGAAAGGCAGTTTATCCACCACATTGGTCAACCACTGAAAATCACTTCGATACGAGGTGTTGAAACCAAAGATGGTATTGTTGACGGATTCATATCCCATATCCACTTTGGTGGTCAACGGGCGTTCGGACAAGCGCATCAGCGTCCCTCCCAGGCTAAAATCTTCGTTGAACTTATATTCCAGATGCAGACCGGTCATCGTTTTTCGAATCATGCTAAAAGTTGCCTGATCCTCACAGGTTGCACTGATGGCCGTTCCGGAACGCACCAGATCCGTATTGGTGATGGTTACGGTTCCTGAAATATAATCCACGGTGTAATCCACATTTTCGGTCAGCACCTGACCACCGGCTGTAACGGTCACAGAGCCTGGTGCCACATTCATAGCACCCAAGGAGATACTTGCCCCGGAAGCCGCCTTATACGAACCCGTTAATTTAAACTTATTCTGTTCCGTAAGCTGTTGGGCTACGGTCAAAGTCGAATCGTACAGTGCATCAAAACAATACCGTTCGGCCAATGTCGGGTCATTCAATTGGCTACGCAAATGGGCGCCAAACGGCTCCAGAACCGGAAATACAATTCGGCCGTTGGCAGACTGAACGGTAAGCCCCTCCACATAATCAAACAACCCATCCGGATAGGCTTCTTTCTTAGAATTCAATCGATCCAGTCCCATCACACGCAGCAACAGTTCGTTCCGAATGCGCCCTTCGGTAAGGTAGGTCAAATCGGTACCAATGGAATCGTTTCGGTACACAATATTGAGGGTAAAATCTTCTGAAGTTAAATTATAGGCATCTCCAAGCACGTAAATATTCTTCATCATAAGGTCCCAACCCGGCGCCTCCGGAGATTGATACGTACCTTTTAACAATTTAACAAAAAGCGTTTTGGGAGACTCAATACCATCCGTCGAAAATTCTCCAACCTGGTAACTTTTTCCTCCGCGGGTATAGGTGTAGGCGACGGCCAGAATCTCATCGCTGTTTAAGGCTTGCTTGAGTGAGATATAACCCAACGAAGTGTTCAATGAATATTCCGACGATTCCAGCCGACGTGCACTTTCCAAGCGTTCGTAATCTTGCCCAATGCGAACGCCTGCCTGTGTGAGCGGTTCAAACGAAGGACTTACCTGTGCAAATTGTCTGGCATCTGAATGGTTTTGAATCAACGTTGGATAGACCGAATTGGATTCGTTCGCAGGCAATCCGGCACCGGAGGCCGACCAATGGGAATTGCTGATCACCGAAGGTTCCGCCATATCGGCAAAGGCGACAATGTTGCGTGCATTGTCGAGCACCGCTGATTTGTTGGTGACCCAGACTTCAACCTTCGTGATTTGAATGCCGGAAGCGATGTAAGGGATTTTTTTCATCCACTCATCGTAGTGGTCCCGGAAATAATGCGATAGAAAAAAATGTCGGTTCTCATCGTAGGCATCCACAGCCACCTCGTACGAACGCGTCTGAACGCCACCGTCCAATTGTACCGAACGCATCTGAGACTGCTGTTGGGAAACAACGCCGGCGACGGAAAGTTTGCCAAACTGCAACTCCGTTTTAATCCCAAACAACGAGGTGCCTCCGGTAATCAACGAACTATTTAAAGGCATACTGACATTACCGGCCTCCAACGTGCGAATGATTTCATCCTCTTTGCCGTCGTACCGCAATTTCATGGATTTGGCATCGTAATCAAACGTTGCCTCCGTATCGTAATTCATGTTAACGTTGATCTTGTCACCGACCCGTCCGTTGACACTCATCTGGATTTCCTGATCGAAATCAAAATACGTTCGATTTCTGGCCCGTTCGGATAATGCAGGATTGTCGACCTTGTTGGTTTTGACTCCAAACTTCACTTCAACCGACCCCTGGGTGCGCAAGCGTACACCACCCTCTCCAAAAATCTTGTCGCCAAAACCCAAATCGAACTGCATATCGGTCAACGAGAAGTCATCGGCAGACTTCGAATAATCAATCTTATTTTTGGCCTTCCAAAAAGCAGCCGCCGAACGATCCTCCTGATAGGCCAGGTATTCGGCTTGTGTCATTACGATGGGCGTACCCAACTCACGTTCACCCACATAGGTGCGAATGTAGTATTTACCGTCCTTTGCATCGTATTCCGTTACGGTTTGAATGTTTTCGGGTTGACGCAAATCGACCGGAGCAGTACGCAACAAATCCTCCGATTGCATGGGTACAGCTTGTCCAATCGGATAACGGATGGTTTGTGCACCTTCTTCTTGAGCAGGCAAAGGCGAAGCCATCAATAAAGACAGCAAGCAACATGCGCGAACAAGATGTCTGTGTATCTGCATCAGCGAAAACGATTACGGATTTATAGCATTTTCAGTGCGGCCTTAACCACCTTCTCGACCGGTAAATCGGGTTGCTCGGACAAAAGTTTTGTGACTGCCTTTTGAGAAATCCCCGTCGGAAAGCCCAACATTTGAAGTGCAGCAAGTGCTTCGTTACGCACCTGCTCGTTTCGATGTGCCTTCGAACCGAGTACGGCATTTTCACCCAGTTGCATTTTTGTCATTTTGTCTTTCAAATCCACCAAAATGCGTTCGGCCGTTTTGGATCCGATGCCTTTGACCGACTTCAATGCTTGAACATCACCTCCCGCAACACAAATCTGAAATTCTTCCACGTTAAGCGACGACAAAATCATACGTGCCGTATTGGCTCCCACGCCAGAAACGCCGATGAGTTGCGTAAACACCTGCCGCTCTTCTCTTGTATAAAAGCCATACAACACATGGGTATCCTCACGCAAAATCTCGTAGATGTGTAAACGACAGGTTTCGAGTGTACGAATGTCTGTATACGTGTTGAGTGTGATAAACACTTCGTACCCGATTCCTCCGTTTTCAAGGATAACCGTAGTTGGATTCAGATCGGCAATTTTTCCGGTAATGTAAGCTATCATATGTATGTAAACGGCTGGATTGAAAAAAACGTATACCTTTGCAAAAAAATGCTTTTTGAGCGTTTTTGTAAAAAGTCTGAATTTTTGTGAAATTATTTACTGCAAACATACAATAAAATGGGGATATTTGCAGTTTCTATTCTATAACTATATAGTGACTCTATGCACGTAACAGCTCTACTCATTTTCATCATATCATTCCTTGTATCTTTACTGGCTATTCCCAGCATCATCAAAGTGTCGAAGGAGAAGTCACTTTTTGATCGTCCCTCAGAAGATCGAAAGATACATACCCAGTGTACGCCCAACTTAGGTGGAGTGTCTATTTTCCTTGGATTCTTTTTTAGTGTACTGACCTTCCGTATCTTATGCGATTCTGTCGAGTTGAGTGCCCTATGCGCGGCATCGGTCCTGCTCTTCTTCGTGGCGCTCAAAGACGACTTGATCTCAACGGCCCCTGTGATCCGTTTGTTTTACCAGTTTTTAATTGCGCTGATCATTGTCTTGATCGGACAAGTCTACTTTTATAATTTCCCGTTTTTTGAAGCAGATCATGTTGCCGTACGTGTAATCAACATGATCGTTTCACTCATTTTTATTGTAGCCATGATTAATGCGGTCAATTTTATCGATGGCATTGACAGCCTGGCCGGGGGTATTTCGCTGCTTGCCTTATTGGGATTTTCGTTCTTTTTCTATCAATACGGAGAACGCTCGTACGCCTTCCTGTCGTTGGCACTGGCTGGAAGCACACTGGGTTTCTTACTCTTTAACATCAGTCCTGCTAAGATTTTCATGGGTGATATCGGCTCCATGCTGCTGGGTGTCTTCCTGGCCGTATTTGCCATCAAACTTTCCAGTTTGGATCCGCTTCGCCTTGGCATCATACCGATAAACAACCCCATCTCGTTGGCGCTTTCATTGCTCATCATTCCCATCATGGATATGGTTACCGTTATCCTGATACGGACATACCACGGCGTCTCCCCCTTTAATGCAGACATGCGCCACACCCACCATCGACTCCTGGCACTTGGCCTGGGTCACAGCGGGGTGACGCTTGTTCTGATTGCCTTTAACGTTTTGGCGGTAGGCATCGCCCTTTGCACCGGCGCATGGCCCATTTGGTTGGGCATTCTTACCGTATTCCTTGCTGCGGTGCTCTTTGAGCTGGTTCTGTTTTGGTTGTATACGAAGAAAAACGGTAAGGTTCTTTAATTATTTTCCCAATTCCAAGCAACCCATGATAAACGGACCGGTCGATTTGCCATCGTTGTCACGCTTGCGCTCGTTGACGTAGTACTCGTACGAACCATCCCGGTAGGGCTTACCTCCCAATCCGGCTACGGCGCAACAATTGGTCAGCGATACGCTTCCATCTTCGTTCTCAAGAATCAATCGTTTCTGAATGCCATCAAACGCCTTTTGCGCAGCATCCTGATACATCTTTGACAGGTAGCCTTTGTTGTATGCCTTGGCATAAAAGTACATCATCATCGAAGAAACCGATGCTTCCTGATAGTTGCCTTCTTCTCCTGCTTTGTCTACCACCTGCCACCACAGACCGTCTTCGTCCTGATAGGTCAGCATCCCATCCGCCAAACGTTGCACGATATCCAGTACTTCCACGCGTCTTGGATGGTCTTCCGGAATAAAATCCAAATTGTCCACCAATGCCATGGCATACCATCCGATGCTTCTACCCCAAAAATTGGGCGAGCGTCCGGTGATGGAATCGGCCCATTGCTGCGAACGGCTTTCGTCCCAAGCATGATAAAACAAACCGGAAACAGTATCATAGGTATGGATATCAACCGTCACCAACTGATGGATCGCTTCTTCAATCCACTGCGGTTGATCAAATCGAGCACCGTATTCAGACATAAACGGAGAGGCCATATACAAACCATCCAACCACATTTGATGGGTATAGATGTTCTTATGCCAGAAACCACCATCTGCCGTGCGCGGATGCTTTTCAAACTGCCTCAACAGAGTGTCCATGGCCATGCGAAAACGCGGCTCGCCCGTTTCCTCGTATAACGTAAATAAGACTTTACCGGCATTGATAAAATCCAGGTTGTAATCCTTCATCTTGTACAAATGAATGGATCCGTCTTCACCGATGATGGTATCTCCCCATTGGTATACGTAGTCATAGTAGGCCGAATTGCCCGTTGCTTTCCACATTTTTATAAAAGCCAGTCCACCCAGACCCTGGGTATAACCAAAATACAATCGTTTGCCGTGGTCGAACTGATACAATTGCGGAAAACGTGCCATCTCCGAATCGGCCATACGCACCGACATGCGGGGCGCCTGGGAACAGGAAGTCATGGCTACAAGAGCCATGACCATTCCAATACATATTTTTTTAATATTCTTCATAAATCAAGTTTTCAATTCAGTTCCAAATCCCAAGGCACAAAACAACCTTGAACACCATTCACCTCACTGTTAATGATGCTACGGACTTCCTCCGCACGATCACCATACTTACCCACGACCCGATCGGCAACCACGTTGTAATCGTTCCAGCGTTTGGCCACACGAATCAATGCAGGATAAATCTTCCCTTCACAAGGGAATTCCAGCAGCATTTCATCCATGATGGCAAGATCGTTAAACTTTTTTGCTTCTTCCTTTGCCGCATCCGACACAATGGTACGGAAGGTACGACTTGAAAGGCCAAACGTGCCACGAATACCCACGTTGGGGTATTTACGGGTACCCAAAGCCGTAGAAGTGGTCCAGTCATCGGTAAATCCGTCCCAGGTGACACCACCGGTTGGGAATTTACCGGAAACACCTTTGTTGATCAACGCATCGGCCTCTTCAAATCGACCCAAGTTGTTCAATGCTTCCGCCAACATAAAATGATATTCGGATGCACGGAATATGTAGATATGTACATCATCCTGGTAAGGATACGGGCGACGGTTGCCGTTTGGACGGAACTTACATATCACAGAACGTCCACCAGACAAGGTTGTAAACGTTACACCCATACGCGTTTCACTACCGGAACCCACTGGATTCAACGTGTCGTTGCTAAAACGAGCCATTCCAAAGTCGGTTGGTCTCAACAAATACTCGTTGGGATACTCCGTACCAAAATGGCGCAACAGGTCATTGGTTTGATCGTTGGTATAACTGTAAATGATGGCCGAAACAACTTCACGTGCATAAGGATCCGGATAATTCCAGATGGTTGCGTAGTTTCCGTTCAACGTCACGTTGCGGATCCAAGGGGTTGCATCCGAAGTTGAAGAAGAAATCTTCTCATTCAAAGCATCCAACAGCACATCCGCTGCATCCTGATACCTTCCGGTCCACAAGCACAATTCGCCATACAGTCCGGCATAATCCGGCGTCATATAGTCCCAGAAACGATACTCGCTGTCTCCAAGTGCGGTTTCCGGATCCAACCATTCATACCAAGAGAAGGTCAGAGAACCATCAATTCCATCGACACCCTGTTCCAGAAGATTGATACAGGCATTCATCACGCCATCCAAATCCAACAATTCAAATTTACTGGCATCCGACAGATCCTGGATCTTAACCATCGGATCACTAAACCACAAGGCCTGACCGTAAATCTTACCTATGGTCATGTATGCCCAAACCTTGATGCGCAAGGTCGAACTGATCAAGGCATTAAAATGTTCTACATCAATAGACTCCGTATACTTCTCCTTATACTCCAACATATTCGAGATGAAATCGTTGCACGCAATGACTACATCGTAATATCCGGCAGGGTCTGCATAGGCATTTCCTTGCAAATTGGATTCGTAATTATAAATCGCAATCAGTTCCGAAGGGCTGTTGCTGGTTGGTTCCAGCAACTCGCCTCGGGTATCGGTCAAGTAAATGGCTTTATCGCCTACCGCCTGCATCTTGGTCACAATGCCCAAAAATCCGGTATACATTTCGGTTTGAGTTTGAATGTATTTGTCACCGGTCAGCGCATCGTCGGTCTCCGGCTCAAAAAAGTCGTTGCAACCGGTGAAGGTCAGACCCAGAAACATCAAAACCAACCATCCTGATAAAATTTTCTTTCCTGTATTCATTGTTTTAGAATTTCAAGTTAACACCAACTTTGACCGTTTTGGGCAAAGCTACTTTCGCGTAATCAATCCCTTGCAAGGCATCGCTATAGGAATAAGAGAATTCCGGATCCATACCCAGGTAGTTGGTAAATGTCAATAAGTTCTCACCCGTCACAAACAACACACCAGATTGGAAGAAATTCCATACGGGTTTGTTGAAAGAATAACTCAACGTAACGTCGCGCAGTTTCACATACGAAGCGTCTTCAATCCAGCGATCCGAGAAATCGTTGTTTCCAATCACATCGCCCCAGCTTGCTTTGGGCATATCCGTAATTTGTCCTTCCATGGTCCATCGACGATTGACCGCTCTGGATTGATTGCTAAAATCCGAAGAGGATTCCATGCTTCTGCGCACGGCATTGTATGCCTCATTCCCAATCGAGAAGGCCAAATTTACATCCAGCGCAAACTGTTTGTATTGGAAACGGTTAAAAACGCCTCCCAACAAATCAGGAGAAGCCGAACCCAAAATCACACGATCTTCTTCGTTGATGTACCCATCGTTGTTTTGATCCACATAACGGACATCACCGGCAGAATAAGACAAACCATTCAGGTTCTTCAAGTTTGCTGAAACAGCCTCGTCTGTCGTAGCAAAAACACCCTCGGTCTCATACCCGTAAAAAGCATACGGATCTTCACCGACACGCGTAATCAACTGAGCATCATCCGATAGAGTGATCAGCGTTTCCTGAACACCACCCAATGATTTGACAGAATTGTTTGCCTTGGCTACGTTTCCACCCAGTACCCAACGGAAATCCTTGGTTTGTACGGGCGTTACGTTGACAGACAATTCCACACCATCCGAAGAAATGGCCGCATCGTTGCTGTAGTATACTCCCGTACCATAAACAGAGGAATTGGGGCTGATCATCAACACATCGGTAGACTGGCTGTTGTAATAACCCAGCGATACATCCACACGATTATTGAGCATCGAAACATCCATACCCAAATCAAACTGAGCATTCTTCTCCCATTCCAATTCCGTATTGGGTACGTTGGCACGAATGATACCGGAAATACCCTGATACGGACGACTGGTGTAATAGTATTTTCCATATTTGGAAGAATAACGACTATTTCCGGTCAATCCGTACTCAGCACGCAGGTTGAACGTATTGATGGCATCCACACCCGACAACCATCCGGCGTTCTTTGCCATATACGTCATACTCAACGAAGGGAAGACGCCAAACTGCGGTGCATCGGCACCGGTAGAAGACGCTCCATCGATGGAAACATTAACAGAAGTACGCAATACATCGTCATACGTATGGGCAACACGTGCATAATAGCTCATCCAATTCCAGACGTCGATGTAACCAAAGAAATACCGTCCTACAGCGTTCACGTCACCCAAGGTTTGATAAAAGTCATTCGGCGTATTACGACCCGAACCGGCATCAAATTCATTGGACGTAGTGATCATTTGAAAACCGGCGTTGGCATCCAATCGGTTGCGTTCGTCCAGTGTTTTCTTATAGGCACCGGTCAGTCCAACGTACATATTGAAGGTTTCAGCAACTCCAACACGTACCGTATTGGACGCTTGCCCGTATTGATCGTAAATGGGCATGATATCCTTGTTGTTGATACCCGGGATGAACATGTTTTCCTGATCGTAGTTGTAATACAGTCCCACGTTGGCATTGAATGACAAATCGTTGGTGGGTTTGTAGGTCAAGGCTACTTTGGCACTCACATCGTATTGACGATTTCCGGATGTAAGTGTTTCTACAAGCGCCAGGGGATTACTTCCGGCAAAATCCATATTGTTGGACGCGCCAAAATAGTAACTGGAATAGGTCGCCAACTCGTTGCCATTGATATCACTCTTAAATGGGCTCAACAGTGGGGCCTTTTGATAGGCAGCCAACATCGGGTTGGTTGCGGCATTCATCCCTTGTTCCTGATAACTTCCATTCAAGTATGCCAAACCAACTGTGGTTGCAATCTCAAATTTCTGACTAACCAAAACGTTTGTATTAATCTGTGTGTGATAGCGGCTTGAGGCCGTATTCAACAGTGTTCCCTCATCTCGGGTATAACCCAACGAGATATCGTATTTGGCGATGGCATCCCCTCCTTCTACCCGAAACAAGTGGTCGGTGACCAGGCTGTTCCCGGAAATCACATTTTGCCAATCGGTACTGTTGTCGTACAAATAGGAATAAATGTTGTTGGGATCGGTCAAGAAAGGAAATTCGCCGAAAAAGGTCTCCATATTGTTGTAATACGTCATACCAATATCCGACAAATAAGACTTATACTCCTGATTCTTCATCAAAGGCATTTGCTTGTTGTTCCAATTGACACCCACCTGAGCAAAATAACTAATCTTGGTATTCAAATCATCCGAAGCGGCTCCATCGGTTTCAATCATAATGACACCGTTAGAACCCATCGAACCATATAAAGCGGCTTCAGCCCCCTTCAACACCGTAATGTTTTGAATATCATTGATGTTTAACGCCTGAAAGACAGAACGGGAATACCCGCTAATCAACCTGGATTCGTTTTTATTCGGCAAAAAGGGTACACCATTCAACACGATCAAGGGCGCATTGTCAGAAACCAGCGAACGAAGTCCACGCAAGTTGAAGTACGCGCCTTCACCGGTCATGCCACTTTTTTGGGTAACCTGCAAACCGGCCACTTCTCCTTTGAGCGCTTTGTCGATGCTCATACTACCCAAGGCAAAATCTTTCTTGCTCAGGTTGCTGGAAGAAATGCCCTCGTTGGTTCCGGTTTCTGTACGAAAGGGTAAAACCAAGGTTTCGTTGTATTTGTACTTGTCTTCCGGGATCAATTGAATCTGTAGTTCGGTTTGACCCTTCAAAGGCAGTGTTTGAACATAAAAACCGGTCGCCCAAACGGTCAGATGTCCGGTTGCCTCCACCTCTTTCAATTCAAACGAACCGTCTTGTGAAGAACGAACACTTTCATGACCGGGCAGTGTGATGACCGCATCTGCTACGGGAGATTGATCGGTGGACTGTACCTTTCCCCTTACAACCGCTGCAGAAGCAACCGTTGAGAAAGCCAGTAACAATGCCATCCAGAATATCCTCATCTTTTTCATGTGTAGTTATTTAATCCGATTAATAATTATTGCTCGTAGGTCTCAGACACCAGTGGTGAAACACCATTTTGGTTGCACTGCCGAACGTAACGTTGTTGATTCTAATCACAAAAGGAGCTGGATTGCCGTTACCGTCACCCTTCAACTCAACGGTTCCGATTTGTCCACCGTCACGGTCGTAATTACCTTTCTTGCTATGTGAAATAAGTCCGGCATCCAGTGCTTCCTTATACCCTTCCGCATAGCTACCCGATCCACGATCGTAATGGAAGGTCGTGGCAGAACCCAAGGTGGTCGTAGCATACGAAGTGACTTCACTTCCGTCGATGATGGAAATATCCACCTCCAGATTCAAACTTTGTTTGAAACCCATGCCCAACGAATACTCACCGGGAGGAATTTTCCAGGGTTTCACTTCAAATCCACCGTCTTCGTTGGCTACACGTTTGACTGGGGTGAAGTCCAGGGTAAACCCGTCAATCACCGGATCAATAAACTCATAAACCAGTACACGGTTTTCAACATCTGGCCAAACCCCGGCCAAAGGCGACCAAGCAGGCACATCGGTAACACATTCTTTGAAAAGTAGGTTGTTGCCGACAAAATATTCTGCTTTTTGCGTCTCGGAGCAATTCTCGTAATAGTAGAAATAATCCTTGAGACGATACATCAATACATTGTTGGGGATTTTCATCCAATTGACCCGGTAACCGATGCCGTTACTCATACGGATGGGATTTTCGGTATCCAATTGCTGAACCGTTGTTCTCCATTGACGACCGTAAATGGAGAAGATGTCTTCGTTTTCTTCCAAATCAGCAACGCTGTATTTCTTGTTAAAGAAGGCCACTTCAAGAATCCATTTTTTCATGATGTTGGTATCACGACTCATTTCCCACTCGGCCAGCTTGGTTTTTGCATCGGCCATGGCCTGCTCAAGGACTTCATTGGTCGGAATCAGCACCGTTGCGGTTAAAGATTCAGATGTCAGATCAAAGCGTTTGGCATCAAAAAACGGATTCGTGATGATGAAAACCGAGTCGTACACCGTGTTTCCGGTATTATCGACACCAATGGGCTTGCTGTTGGGGCGGTCAAACTCCAAGACGTTTTCAGACATAACCATATCCTTAAACAAGGAGTATTCTTCGCCCAAATCGTTGATGATATCGTACATCGAGAGCGGCGTTTCGATCATCGATTCCAACACGTAGATGTAGCCATCTTTTGTCTTGATGACTTCCGTAACCGGCGACTCGTTGATTTGAATGTGGTCGATGTGACCGGCGGCAGCCAAGGAGTCCATGGAGACCGAGATGTACTTGCCATGCCACATCAGAATGCGCTCTCCGTCATACAAGTTGGACGGAGAAATGGCAATATCCGTCACGTGCGATTTGGCGATAAAACTGGATTTATCCGGATCGACCTCCGAAAAATGTTCGTTTTTGACCAAAAACAAGGTATGCAACTGGTCCTTGATGGCCAAGGTGTCAAACACACCTTCGCTTTTTAGAAACGCATACATTTGCGAGAGGTCATCCGCTTGATCCAGGTAGTCTGCGGAGGTTTCATTCACAATCAATACCTGATCGTTTTCGATTTCCATGTCCACACGATCGTAATGGTCACTCCAACTCTCGTTGCACGCAACGAAGAGTACGGCAGTTAGGGCCATCACTCCCAACGATAAAAATTTATTTTTTTTCATAGCATTCAGTATTATTCCGTAATGGGGGTAAAGGTGATGCAATCCAATTGCAAGCTAAATTTCGAATTGGTGCTTGCCGCCGGATCCATGATGATGATTTTGAAATCGTGTTTGGCTGTGGTTTCAAATTCGATTTCATCATACAAGGTCGCATCGTAGACTCCGGCTAGCGTACGGGTAACCGTCGTATACGGAGAAACATTGGCCACGTGATCCCCGTCAAAGCTGATTTTCATCAAACCGCCGTTGCCGTCACTCATGGTACGCATGAATGCATGATCGGACAGGTAAACAAATTTCAAATCGACACGGTATTTGCCTTTTACCAAGGTCGGTGTACGCATGGTTACATGACCCAGATAGCCCAAATTGATGACCAGGCGGTCAAAATAGTTGGCATCGCGCAAATTGGTCTTACAGGTGACGTAGGCCAAATAATTGTACGTACGATTGCTCACGCCCGAAGCAGACACTTCTGCTACGTAGCTGGCGGCATCAAAAATATTCAGATTGTCTTCCGAAGAAACCGGTGCAGCGGGTTGATAGATTTCGGTAGGCACCAAATTGCGCACGTCTCCGTAATCAGTCAAGTCCCATAGAACGGTGGCTTGTTGGGGTTCCCAAATGGGCAAATACCCACTGATCTCATGCAGAAATCCATTCTTCGCCAGCACATCCGACGATTCAACCACAAAGTTGGCCGGTGTACCCAACTGATTCAAGAAAAACTTTTCTTGCGAAAGGCTATCCAGCGTAACCATCATTACCTGATTGTCTGCCGCTGTATCCCAAATACTGGATGTATCGGCTCCATTGAATGAAGTCAGGTTTTCAAGGGTATAATTGGACTGTAGAATGTGATACGCTACGTATTGAAACAAAGCGTTGGCACTGTCCTGTACGTTTTCACCGGCTCCCAACGTTGTCTTTAGATCGGATAGGTTTTGGATTCCTTCCTGCGCAAAACTGGCATTTGTTACGGCTAAAAACGTATAATACCGCTTAGACACGGACTGTACGCCATCCAAGTAGGTGGTGTCGGCCAAGGTATTGAGGGAATCAGCCCAACCGGTCGCATCGAGCGCTTCGCGCATGATGCTGTAGGATTCATTCTGAGCAACCCGCTCGTAAACCGTTTCAACCAGCGGAGTCATGACGTCAGCGAGAAAATAAATCACACCGTTTGAAACCGAAAAGGCCATTTGCGTGACACGGGCTTCTCCATTCAAAATAGCCTCTCCAGCCGTTGTGGAATCAATTTGAATACTCAATTGATCCTTGGATAAATTGGTAATACTCGTTGAATTGATGAAATCATCCACACTGATGGTATCCAAGACGGTGTGGAATAAGACCAAACTCTTCGCATATTCCGCACCCAATTCTTCAATAGAAGCAACCCCTTTTTTCTGATAAAAAGCGGTTACGGCTTCGTTGTTGGGCACAAAAGCGGTAAAGTCTTGATCGGCTTGATTGAGCGCGTTAAACATATTGGCATACTTCAAGATGCTGACCCACTCCGAATACTCGGATTGATCGGACAAATAGCTGGAGATGGGATTCTCATCGTATACCTGGTATGTGCTGTCCTTGTACGGATCCTCACAGGCTATAAAAGCCAGGAGGGGCAGCATAAATAAGAAGATTTGTTTGAGTTTCATATGGAACTTATTTTGTAGTTGCATAATATGGATTTTGTTCCAAAAGCGGATTGGTTTGAATTTCACTTTCAGGAATCGGCATATACCAAGCGTCCTCGCTTTTCAAAACAGATTTGATCCACTGCGGATTGGTCGTCTGATTGGAAGACACGATTTTGGTTATAAATTGTTCTTTGTATTTGAACGACTGCATGCGACCAAAGCGAAGCAAATCGTACCATCGTTTGCCTTCACCGACAAATTCCATTTCGCGTTCGTGCAATACCAACTCGAGCAGGGTCAACTCATCGGCTTCGGAAGTTTCCAATTCAATGGCAGGCAAATACGTACGCTCACGCACTTGATTGATGATTTCCAGGGCAGCGGGCCAATAAGCCGGTCCTTGCAAGATCAACGCCTCGGCCTTGATCAACAGGACTTCCGCTACACGATACAAAATAAAATTGGCATCTTCGGCCGTACGCAGATTCTCCCGATCGGCAACATCCGTTCCTTTGTATTTCCACACATAAAACTGATTGGCTGTTGTATAATCGGCAATGGCAGCCCCACTGTGCACGTAAGAGCCCATTAACGTGCGTCCCAATCGTCCATCCAACGTAGGGTTTTCCTTCTTAATTTCATCCGTTTCATCCTTAAAGGTTTGAATGGAGGCATCGGTAAACCGCAGACGAGATCCGCTGGACAAATTAAAGTAACCACCAAAGTTGTTGTTCTGTTGATAGGTGGTATTGTCCCAATTCAATTCCATAATGGATTCGTTGCTGTTGCCGGGATAGAAGATGTCAAACCATTTGAGCGGATCCTGCATAAATACAGGACGAAAAGCGGCCGTTGCATTCAAAATGTTGTTGGCGTAAACAATGCTCTCTTCGTAATCTTCGCTCCATAAGCAAACATCGGCCATCAAGGCATACAAAGCCCATACGGTGGCACGACCTTTGGTTTGCCAATCGATCTCATATTTTTCTTTGGCTGCACCGGTTTCTAACGCAGCAAGAATATCCTTCTTTATCTGCTCGATGATTTCAGCTTCCGTCGACTTGGGCAATTCATAGGATGCATCGTCGTTGACGTAGGCATCTAGCACCAAGGGTACATCCCGATAATTCTTAACCAAGAGGAAGTAACTGTATGCGCGCATAAAGTAGGCTTCCACCAGGTGCGAATTCATGATGGGCTCAAAATACGTATCGTCAATCTCGCGAACCGAAGGTGCGTACTTTAAGACCGAATTGGCCATACTAATGACTTTATATACATTAGTATAATTTACAATAGAATGACTCGGATTTAAATTAAAGTTTTGCAGATAAACGTCCGCTGAATTGTTGGAAAACAACGTTCCGCCGCGCACCTCACCCCAAATCAACATTTGAGGTACGGTCGATCGCATATAATAGTAGCCGGACGTAACCACGGCCTCAACATCTTCTTTGGATTTCCAATAATTGTCCGTCACTTGTTCGTTGGACGGCAAGATGTCAAGCCAATCGTTACAGGAGCTAAATGTAAACAGGCTTAAAAAGGCCCAGATTCCTAGTATGATTCGTTTCATTACGGTACAGATTAGAAATTAAGATTAAAACCAAGAGAGACTCTTCTGGATACAGGCGTCGTCGCGTTGTCTTTGACCAGACTGGTTGCCGAAGAAGGCAACGAGACTTCCGGATCTTGACCCGTATAATTGGTCCAAGTAAACAAATCGTATCCGGTACAGAATACACTTAGACTATTGATGCCTACCTGCTTAAGCAGCGTGGAAGGCACAGCATACGACAAAGACAAGGTCTTCAAGCGCATAAAAGAAGCATCTTCCACAAAGCGATCGGAACCCAGGTAGTTGTAACCCATTCCATACAAAGCTCTAGGAATGTCGGTGTCGTCTCCTTCGTTTCTCCAACGCTTCAATACAGCCGTACTTTGGTTGTTGGTACCGTACATATTCTCCAAAGACATACGGGCGGAGTTGATCACTTTCTGACCGTATCGACCATAGAAGAAGGTAGTCAACGAGAGTTGCTTGTACTTGACGGTAAATCCGCCCCCACCGATCAGAATCGGGTTGGCATTACCCAAATAAACAATGTCGTATTCGTTGATCACACCGTCTTTGTTGATGTCTTCGTACTTGGCATCTCCGGGGTAAACCGAAAGGGTACCATTTTTCATTCCGATGATGTCTCCGTTGTAATCATACATCACATTGCCTTCGGCATCCAACGCATAGGTGTCCTCGGTATTTTGATACACACCGTTGTAGCGATAGCCATAGAACGATCCGATGGGGTCACCCTCAACAATGCGAACGGCATAATTTCCGTTTCCGAAGGTGTAATTCTCTTCGTTCATGTTTTCCGGCAACTTCTCTACTTTGTTGTTGTTGCGACTGATGTTGAAGTTGGCTGCTACGCGCCAATCTTTGTTTTTAAAGATTTCATAATCGGTACGGAATTCCCAACCTCGATTGCTCATCTCACCCGAATTGAAATACTTGATCGTTGAATAACCCGTTGTTGCCGGAATACTTACATTGCTAAGCAACAAATCGTACGTATACTTGCTGTAATAATCTACCGTAAAGCCCAATTTGTTTTGGAACAAGCGCATATCCACACCGTAGTTCCACTCTCTGGACGTTTCCCACTTCAATTTATCCAACTGAATGCGAACCGGATAAATGGCCGGCATGTCCATATACGAACCCAACGATTGATAGGCTCCCAGATACAAGGCTGAACCGCTCGGAGCGTTACCACTCCAACCCAAACTGACGCGCGCTTTGGCTTCATCCAACCAGAACAAATCTTCTACAAAGGATTCTTCTTCGGCATTCCATGCCAAACCAAAGGATGGGAATGTTCCGAATCGATTGGATTTACCCATGGCTGAATTGCCTTCCATATTGACCGTACCTTTCAACACATAACGGTCGTCGTAGGTATAAATGGCCTGTGCAATGCTGGAGACGCTGCGGCTCTCTGAGAGACCACTGCCAATTCCGGCAACAACACTACCCACGGTAGGATCGGATAATTCAGGCGAAGCATTTCCGGACGTTGAACTGGTATAACTGAAGCTTTGCGATTGAGAGGTACGGAACAATCCGGTCGCAATCAGGCTATGCACTTCATCAAACGTTTTGTTGTACAACAATTTGTTTTCGGACTGCAAGACAAAGTTGTCTGATACGGCATCCGTACTGCGATTGGCGTTGGAACTGGTCCAAAGTACACCGGTTGCAATCTGAGGCAAGAACTTGTTGTTGCGTGTGGTACGCATGTTCATCGCCACATACCCTTGATAGGTCAAATTGAATGGAAAACGGTACTGGATATTGAACGAGATTTTTTCTTCCCGTTGCATCGTATTGTTGTAACTTTCGTTGGCCATGGCCAAGGGGTTGTAATGGCTGCTGCCATTGAACGCACCCTGAAAATCATCTTCCTGTCTTGAAAAATACATATCGGTCGTCTGACCGGTCACATCATCCAAGTAGTATGGGCTTTTGTTGGGCATCTTGGTCATCGCTTCGCTGCGCACATTCAAATAGTTGGCAGCGCGGTCGCTTTGCGTAAAACCAAAATCGGCCGTGACACGCAGGCGTTCCGAGAAGTCGTAATTGATGTTCAATTTGGTGGTCAAACGATCCAAATTGGTTCCAATCGTTGTACCCTGCTCGTTCAAGTAACCCAACGAAAAACGATAGGTTGCTTTGTCTCCCCCACCCGACAGGGAGAAGTTGTTGTCTGAAGTGATGGCCGTTTGGCGCACCAGTTCCAACCAATCCGTATCCACGTTGTATTCGTCAAAGAATTGCCAGCTTGGATCGTAGTTGATTTCGTAGGTATTAAACAACAAGTCCAATTCGTTGCTGGCCGAAGCAAGCCCTTTTGCATTGGCTGTGTTCCACAACGCATCCTGCACCATGGCAACGTATTGGCTGCCGTTCAACAGGGGTATGGACGCGGGTTCAAATTTGGCGGTATACTTGGATGAGAACGTAAAGTTGGTTCGTCCTTTGGACCCTTTTTTGGTCGTGATCAACAAAACCCCATTGGATCCTTTGGTACCGTAAATGGCCGTAGCGGACGCGTCTTTCAACACTTCTATGGAGGCGATATCCGAGGGAGCAATGTTTAACAAGGCTCCGAAATCTTCTTCGTTGGCCGTTGCAAACGAAAAATCATCACTGATATCTGTAGAATAGGGAATTCCATCGATTACGATCAAGGGTTCGGAAGAAGCACTCAACGAATTGGTTCCACGAATGCGAATGGCGCTTCGTGCTCCGGGATCACCACCCAAGACGATGTCAACACCCCCCAATTGCCCTTGAAGGGCTTCTTCAATCGTAGATACCGGAACATTGGAGATGATCTCTTCCATATCCAGCTTTTGGGTGGCCGAAGTTTGCTCTCTTCTGGAGACACCCATACCATCCCGTTCAATTCTCTTTTCCGTGATTACAACGTCTGTCAATGTTTGTGTATCTTCTTCCAGAAGGACATCCAAACGACGCTGCCCGGTAAAGGGGAAGGTTTGGGTCTTCATACCAATATACGAGATGCGAATGCGTAAGCCTTCTTCGTCGGCGGGAACAGAAATGTTGTAATTACCATCCAAATCGGTAATCACCCCATTCAAGTAGCGGTTTTGTTTGTTGACTACGACCACGTTGGCGCTGTAGATGGGCTCAATGGATCCACCAAACCGTTCGGTCACACGACCGGAAAGGATGATATTCTGAGCCGAGACATCTGCTGCAAGCAACAGAACCATAGCAACCATAAAATATTTAAACCATTTCATATTGTGTGCATTTCAATTTTACAATAGTATATCTTCAATCACATGAAAACAGCCGTCCTTATACGCAAAAGGAAGGAAGTGGAAGGTCGATACGACCGACACAGTGGCTGCTTCAGAAGCCTGAAATTTCACTTGCAAGCTACTTCCGGTATCCACAACATGCATATTATCTGCACCATAGGTGTCATAATCGCCTTTGACCGAAGATCCTGGATACGGATATTGCGTAAACGTATTCAGATCGGAAGTAATAAAGTATGAACGCAACCATTTGGCCAATTTCGTTTTATTGGTACTGGATAGGGTTCCGCTCAACGAGCCACCTGCTGTAACGGACAATCTGTCTGCACCCGGTATTTCGCTCAATCGTGCCTTGATGGCTTCGTTGCTTGGAATAAATGCGATAAAACGCGTATCCGGCATCAAATGTGTCAGCTCGGTACCATCAACCAAACCGGCTTTTTGCAGCAGCTGCGAAAACATGTAGTAAGGATAACGCGTATCATTTGCAATGGCCAGGGTGTATTCCAGACCATCCCCTGCATCCGATTTAAACAAACCGTCGAACGCATAACTGTAGGCGCGTCCATTGTCCCAAGTGGATGCTCCGTTTTTAATTTCTGTAAACGCAACAAAGGGGTCACCCGTAAATTCAGGCGTCAGGTATTGATTGAATAAGGCATTGGTTGTTATCTTACCATCTACGACATACCAGTAGTTGAAGGCGGTATTGGATTCCAATACCTGAATACCGGATGTCTTTAATTCAGACACGCCACTCGCCAAGTGAATGTTTACAATGCTAGACATTTCACTCTCAGACATATCCACATACGCTCCGGCATCGTCTGAAAATATTTGAAGACGGTTACCGGTCGTCAGTTCGGCCAAACGGATGCGTTCGGTTGCCAATTGTGCCGTGTCCGGCATCAACGTAATGAACTGACTTTCCTGTGAGGCAAGCGCCAACAACAATCCGGATCCATCCAGCGCATACAGGTAGTTGCGATAATCCAAGTACTTGAATGCAGGGCCGGCTACCGATGAGAAGATGGCCGGTGCAGTCATGTTGCCAATCCCATACAAGGTACCGTTTACACAGAAGCGACGCAAGCTTACATCTTCCGGATTCAACACAACCGGTGTGCCCAATACCGTCTTAACCTTACCGCTGCGAATGTCATCCGGGAAAACCGGACGTGTATCGTTCGCATAGGATTGAGCGATCAAATATTCCAACACCAAGGGATCCAACTCATTCAAGCTGTTGTAACCACCCGCTTTCCAGAAGGAATCAAAAAAGTTGGTCAACGCAGTATTGGAAGGTGCAAAAATGTTGTAACACACACTGGAGAGGTCAACGATCGCAGCATAGTTGGACGTAGGCCATTCATAGGCGATGTTCAACAAGCCACTGTGACTGTGTAGGTACAGGTCTTCACCATCACCAAAGTCACGCGTAATCTCCGCATCCAATTCATACGTTGATGAGGAGTTGTACAAATCAAAGAAGATGGAATACTCCTCATAATTGTTTTTGAGCTCGGTGTAAATGGTTTCAAGCGGCTCCAAAACCTGATCAATAAAGTAGACGTAACCATTATCCGTAATTACATTACTTGTATTGAGCACGCTGGCATTTGCCACATTAAATCCGGTACTTCCACCCGTCCACGTTGAGTTGGGGAAGAAGTATTCGTAATTGGACGCAGCATCAATTCCTTTGGTCTGGAACATCTGATAGGAAAAGACGGGCAAAAACCGTTCAAAATGATACACGGATACGGAATCACCAAGAATGGAGTTGTATTCCCGTGAAACGGGATCCATACTTTTGGTACGGTGTTTGAAATAATAGCCGGCAAATTGCGCCTTATCTTCTTCCGTTGCACCATCGCCCTCAGCAGGTCGGAAATTGACCAGTTTGTTCCAATCAAATGCATAATACATTAAGTGGAAACCAATCAGTTTTTTTAACTCAACCTCCGGCATGTCTGAAATACCGGCATATCCTTTATCGTTCAGATAAACCGTAAATGCAGAATCATTGGGTGCCATCACGGTCAAAATGCTCTTTCCATTGACAATGGGCTTGTAACCGGCCTTATCAATTCCTTCCAGAAAAATGGAATAATCACCTTCTGATAACAGTACTTCGTATGCACTGCCTTTTAACCAATCGGGGATCGCATAATGGTCGTCCATGTTGTCCTTACAGGACATAAAAAGCCAGGGAAGCGACAAGATTCCGATCATCAGATACTTGAATCTGGGATTTCTCATAGTTTTTGATTTGTAATTTTTGTAATATGCTATTGCTTCATAATCTTTCTCGTAACCGTCTTACCATTGGATTGGCTCAGGCGTAGGATATACATGCCTGAAGCCAAATCGGAGGTATTGATGGATGCAGAACCGGAAATGGCCGTTTGTATGTGTGCAACACCGGTCAGATCCAGCACATCAACCCTCGCTTCCGCAACGGTTGATGGCAATTGAACCGATAAATGATCGGTAACCATCGTCGGATACACGTCGGTATCCTCCAAACCGATCTGAGGCACACTGACCCATCCTTCTTCGCGTACATAGATGCGACCATTCGTATACAAAGAAGTCAGATCCCAAATCAGACCTTCGCCCGGTGTAGCCGGTGATATGTCAGAGAAGGTTCCGGTAACACTCGCATTGGAAAAGTCAAACACGTCAAAGTAGTTGTTCTTTTGAAGTGGATAGCTGATCTGATCCAAATTCAATTGAAGTGTCCCATTCAACACAGCCGTTCCGTTTACGACAATTTGATTTGCCTTGCGGGTGATTGGACTGGATTTCAATAGGGGTATTTGAGTCACAGACGTAGAAGACAAGGTCAATCCGCCTCTCAAGTTCAACATCTTGTTGTCAACGATTGTATCGCCGGCGCGCAACAAGGCGCCGTCCAACAAGGTCACGCGACCACTTAAACTGCCTTCACCGGCCAGCTCTGCACCATTAGACACCGTTACGGCGCCTGAACCGGTGTGGTTCCCGTTGACGATCAATTTGCCTTGCTGAACTTCAGTCGTTCCTTTGTATACATTGATTCCGGTCAAACGCCAAAGTCCTTCACCGGTCTTTACAATCGATGTTGTGCCATTGTAACTACTTGCACTGCATCGGTTGTCGATAATTCCACGGAAGGTTTCATCGGTATTTGCACCTCCGACAACCCATTTCATCTGAGCCGACGTCGTATTCTTGCTGGAACCGGACAAATACGTGTAAGGATCTCCCGACAATCCGCCCAAATAATAGGTTGCGGATGTAGACCAACAGACGATTTGAACGTTTCCTTTAGTATACAAGGTCGCATTGGGTATACCATTCCCATTTAACAACATGAATTGGCATTCACCTGCTTTGGAGTTTACTCCGTTGACCACTAAGTGTCCGGTAAAGTCTCTCCAATCTCCGGTAACATACTCACGCAGATAGTTTACCTGGTATTCCAACGTACCCGAACCGCTCACCTTAGATTTGATGGAGCAATTTCTGTGTACGTAAAGGGTAGAATAGGTTCCTTCAAGCACTTCGATCGGGAAACTGTATACGCCATAACGATCGTTGGAATCTTTGGTTTTAAAAGAACCACCGGCCATGACCAATTTTGGAGAGGTTCCGATGCCTTGATCGATCAAACTGGCTCCCTCAATATACAACGTACCACCTTTTAGTACCGTATTGCCTTCGTAAGCAAATGCCTGATTGATGCGCAAGGTTCCTGCTCCATCCAAAATCATGCCACCGGTTCCTTCCAACGCTCCATTCAATGTAACCGTAGTCGCTGGATTTGAAATGGCAAATGTAGATGTTCCATACAAAGTCGCATTGCGATTGGTTGCGGTGGTTGCTCCGGTATAGTTCCATACGCCACCCTTCCAGATCCAATTTTGTGCAAATTCCTGGGATGCACCCAACGAACTGGACAAACCTCCGTCACGCAAAGAAGAAAGCATCCATGTACCTTCAGATAGGACGCTGGCACCTGTATAGACGTGTTGGTCACCCAACGAGAGTGTGCTGGCTCCGGCTTTATTGACGGATCCGTTACCGGTCAACACACCGGTTCCGGTAAAAGCAACGTTTCCATCATCTTTAACCACGAGTGCACCAATTTCCAAACTATCGTTCAATTGAACTTGAATATCACTCAAGGGTTGAAATAAGAGGGAGTCCCCCTTTTGAAAGGCTTTGCTTCCATCGTTCCAATTGAGTTGTGCATAGTCCCAAATACCGGACTCGGCAGACCAGGTTAAGTCCGGAACATAGGCATTCGGATCAATGACCGGGACTTCCTCGGGTTGTGTTTTAAACGTCTGCTCCGAAGTATATTCGGACGAACGTTCCGAATGGAACGATTTGATTCGTATCGTGTAAGCGGTTGCCGGTTGGAGATCGTTGAGAGTGACCGATTGTACACCAGCCTCTACCTGAGCCATCACCACATAATCGGCATCCGTTTTGGCTTCTACTACAAAACCGTCCTCTCCTTCCGTATAATCCAACCAAGCGATGGTCAGACTGGATGAAGTCGATACCTGTAAAGAAACGGCGAGCGGCGCACGCAAAAAGGCTTGACGATCTTCTACATCAATGCTGTTGATGTAATTTTCAATGTTGGCATAGCCGTTATCGGCAATGGTCATTGCATCATTGACATCCGGATTGCATTGGTTGGCTATTTCCCATGCATCGGGCATGCCATCCTGATCACGGTCCGCACGAGCGATTCCGGACCAGAAGGTCCAACTGCTCGGAATGCCGATGGGCAATTGATTTTCTTCTGAAATGAGTTTGCCCTCCAATCCAAACGAACGCACTTCATTGACCATATACCAATCGGCCAAATCACGATACGGCAGACTGGCTCCTACAACCGGAAGCAAGGAGTCTACCAACTGATTGGCCGTCCATGTAGGCAATTGTGGATAATCGTAGGGTTGTGACTGAAAATCCGGTCCACCCGAATATTCAGCGTTGGGGATTAAATAGGGAGACAAGTTACCGTCTGCCGTTTTGTCGACCCAATTGTCGGCAGCATACAGATGGAATAAGGAGTTTCCACCGCTGAAAGCAACACTTCCTCCGGAGGGTCCTTTGATAAACAGATTGGAAACGGCATTGCAATAAGCATCACCGGTAGATTCACCGCCCATGATGTAGGCTGCATTTTTCCAATTGTATACAATATTGTTTACGTATTGATTCTTCCCTTTGACTTTGGGATTGCGCGTAGAGTTATCTACGTACAAATTGCGATATAGTGTGATGTTGTCGGCTTGAATAAGTCCGCCTGCAGAGTGTGAAAGCAAGCCTTGGCCGATGATGGAATTCTGAATGGTGATGTTGCCCAATGCTCCTTTGTTATCGGGAGAAATAGAGAAGGTCTCATCCAAACCCCATGCAACAGAAACATGGTCAAAAATCATATGGGTACCGTTTGCGATGCCCACGGCATCGGCACCCGAAGCACCTCCTTTGCCCATACGAAAGCGTATGTGGCGCACAATGGTATTACTGGCTCCTGAGAACGAAGATCGATCTCCGTAGATTACAATACCTTCACCCGGAGCAGTTTGTCCGGCAATGTATAAGTTGTTTGAAAAAACTAATGGGCTGTTTATGTTGATCACTCCAGCCACCTCAAAAACAATAATTCGATTGGAACTGCTCACTGCATCCCGCAATGAACCTGTACCTGAGTCGTTTAGGTTGGTTACACGATAGACAGAGCCGTAACGACCGCCTACGGCATACTTTCCGAAACCTTCTGCTCCGGGAAAGGCCAGTTGACTGGTCTGTGCTTCTGTGATGGAAAAAAGACAGAACGTGATTAGAAATAGGATTAAGTTCCGTTTCATTTGAATGTGTGCATTAAAAGAACTGCACAGGGCGGCAGAAAGAATCTACCGCCCTTTGCAGTTGGATTACATTAGAATCGATCGTTTACAAAAACTTTCTTCGTTTCAACAGATCCGTCAGAATAAACATTGCGAACAATGTTGATTCCATATACAGGAGCTTTCACTTCCATACCGGATACCGTAAAGATGCGTGTAGAAACCAAGGATTTTTCAACCGACGGATTTTCGACTGAAACAGGATCGTTTCCTTCACCCATCAATTTCACGTCAAAAATCATCATATTGCTGTTGGTTCCCAGATTGGATGCAGAAGCAAACTTCACAAATACAGGCGCTTTTTCATCGTAGTAAGCCACACGTTTGCGAATTTTTTTGTCTCCAATGGAGGACAACGTATCCAATACCGTCCACTCGGTCGCATCCAAGCTGCTGGCAACCGACACTTCCAATAATTCGGTGTAGCTGGTACTCTTTGCACCCGTAAACCAAACCGTGACATCGAATGGTCCGTCATAAGCGGTCGTCGTTACCATGAAAGCGGTCGTTGGATCCGAACCGGCATTCGTCGTAAGGAATGACATGGCACGATCGGTTGCACCGATATCACCACTGGTTGCCAAACTGTAATTACCGGTTTCAGCAATACCCGTCTTTTGCAAATTGATGCGTTGTCCGAAAGTTCCGACCTTAAATCCATTCTGGAAATCCACTTCTTTGTAAGTAGGAGTCAAGTGTGGATCAACATCGGTTGGGGTGGTGTACGCATATTTTGAAATAACATCCCCATTATCGGTGGTTGTTGAATCGGTATTTGCCCAAGTCCAGGTAGTAGGTTCTTCGTTGAAGTTGGCCCATACCAAGGTTTTATTACGATTGATGTACCCATCAATGGTTGCCGAATCGGCAGCAACATCAGAAACCAATTTGCCGGTTTCGGCAGCAACGGCCTTAATCAATGCCGGACGTGTTACCACAAACGGTTCTGTATAAAGCGTAGCGGTCAGTGTATCGGGATCACCACCGGAAATGCTGTAGAAAATACGCGCTTCGGCAGCAGCAGACAAACTGATTTGTTTGCCACCTTCCACAGCGGTGATGGAGATAACGGGTGTAGCCGCTTTAGACATCACAAGAACATCCATGGAAGCAACCGTACTGTTGTTGTAACCGGCCATGGCAGAAATGGCTTTGACCGTAGCAGAAGCCGTCAATTCGACTGTACCTGAGTATACGTTGCTGCTGGTCGTCGGTTCACTACCATCGATCGTATAATAAATAGTTGCTCCTTCCGTTGCAGTGGTCATGCTGACATACGAAACGCCGTCACCATACGAAACACTCATGCTGGGTACTGCAGCCGGATAAACCGTTCCTTTGGATTCCAACAAATAATATACTGCGTTGCTAATCATTTGGAAGGCATTGTCCGATACATTGATGTCTTCGTTCCACATCAAGGCATCCACAGACATCGGGATCAACATATAAATGTTGCTGGATCCATGTTCGTGAATGGAATTGTACGTTCCTGCAGGACCAGTTACGGTTGCCAAAACACTGTCGTTGGCAATCGGGCCACTGGCAGAAGCCGTATAGCCTTGAACCATGTTCTTGTTTACACCGGCAGCATTGTTGAACAATTCGATTTGACCGTCGATGACTTCGATGTTCTCAAACAACGGATGATTGACGGCGGTAGAAGCGACGTTGATCACATTCACACCATCGACCGTTTTAACCGAGGAAGGATTGGCTCCTGCTCCCCAATTCCATACCGTATTTTTGTAGAAGAACGATTTGAAATTCAATACAGGGGTACGATTCACCAACGTCAGCAATGGTTTGGCAAATGCATGTCCACTAGCCATGGCTTCTGAGATTACGATCAAGTCGTAGCCTTCCAAAGCAGCTAAGGTGTCTGTACTAGCAGCCGTGAAGTCTTTGATATCAATGGCTTCGGTTTCTTTTTCTGCCAAAATAGAATAGTTGTAAATGGGATCCTCGGCAATACCAACATAGGTTGCATACGAAGAATCATACAAGTAGGCAATTTTGAACGGAGCATCGGGGTCAAAGCCACCGGCACCACCCATTAGGTATGCACAGGCATTCAAAACCAATTTAACTCCATTGGGAGAAACGGTCGTACACACATCACTTGAAATTGGGATCAACATATATTTGTGATCCAACGTGGTGATTTCATGGATGGCAGACGTGGTCGTTCCGGTGATGTTGGCCATAATTTTGTCGGCTTCAATCAAACCACCATCAATCAAGGTCGTAAACCCTTGAACCTGGTTGTTATCTGTGTTTGTTCCGTCAAAGATTTCAACCAAACCACCTGCTCCGGTGACTCCATCAAAAATCGGATGACTTTCGAAACCCGGATTGATGGTTACCGAAGGGGTTTTGGCTGCCGGATTGGTCGGAGCTGCCCAAGACCAACGACCACTGGTGTAGTTGTATGCTTTCAGACTTAATACCGGAACCTGTCCTACCAAATCTTTTAAGGCATTACCTAAAGCGGACCCACCAGAAATGGCTTCAGCCAAAACAACTAAATCATAGGTTTTAAGGGTCTCCAAATCAGGTGCATCCGCACTTGCATACACAAAATCGGTCACCTCATAGGTGGCTGCGATTCCGTTGTAAACCGGATCCAGAGTAGGCTTGTAGCCTTCTGCATCCCAGACATACCGGCTCACATTGTAGCCGGTTTGATACACATACGCGACGCGTTTCTGTGCAAACAAACTCGTTGCAGAAAGCAACGCCGCAAAAAGAAAGAGTAAATTTTTCTTTTTCATCTTTTTTTGTTTTGGGTTAGAAATAAGGGTTATAATCACTGTTTAATCAATTTCTTTTCTATTTGAACCGAACCATCGGAATACGTTTTCCGAAGGATATTGATTCCTTCCGTATAGTTTTTAATCTCTGTTCCAGCGACGGTAAAGATGCGTGTCGATACCAAAGTCTTATTCAGCGTGGTCCGATCCAACGCAACGGGGTCGCTACCCTCACCCATCAGTTTCAGATCAAAAATCATCATGTTGCTGTTGGTTCCCAATTGAGACGCAGAGGCCAATTTTACGTAAACCGGAGCGCTCGAATCGTAATACGCTATTTGCTTACGGATCAGCTTGTCTCCAATTGACGACAAGGTATCCAATACCGTCCATTCGGTAGCATCTAAACTTGAAGCAATAGAAATCTCCAGCTTTTCGGTGTAAGAGGTACTTTTGGCTCCTGTAAACCAAACCGTGACGTCAAACGGCCCTGCATACGCTTCGGTCGTTACCATATACGCCGTTGTGGGGTCGGAACTGGCATTGGTGGTCAAAAAGGACATGGCAAAGGAACTGGCACCCAAATCGCCTTCGGAGGCAGGGCTATAATTGCCGGATTCGGCTACACCTGTATTCTGTAAATTGATGCGTTGGCCATAAGTGCCCACTTTAAAACCATTTAAGAAATCGACTTCCGTCAAAGTCGGTGTTAATGTCGGATCGTCATCGGTAGGCAGTGTATAGGCATATTTTGAGACCACATCTCCAGTACTGCTACCTTCTCCCCATTGCCAAACAGTGGGTTGGTCGCTAAAATTGGCCCAAACCAACGTTTTGTTGCGTAAGACATATCCATCGATATGAACTGAATCCGAAACAATCTCAGAAACCAACTGTCCGGAAACGGAGGCAATTACACGCAACAGACTGGGTCTGGATACCACAAAAGGCTCCGTATAGAACTCAGCTGTCAACGTATCGGGAGCGGCTCCATTCAGCGTATAAAAAATGCGGGCAGATTCCGTGGCCGACAATTGAATGAGCTGATTGCCTTCAATCGTGATCATACTCACGACGGGTACTGCAGTCTGCGTCTTAACAAGCACTTCGGCGGTCGCCACTGAGCTGTTGTCGTAACCTTGCAGGATTGTAATCGCCTTGACCGTAGCCGACTGAGTTATTTGCAACGGTTCGGTGTACAAAAGGCTGGCTTCAGTAGGTTCCGTTCCATCCAAGGTGTAATATATGTTTGCACTGGGCGTCGACGAAGACATGCGTACAATGCTGATACCGTCACGATACTCGATACCAACCACGGGTTTACCCGCTGGAACAACCGTACTTTTTGTAGAGGCCAAATATACCGCAGCATTGAAAACCAATTGAATGGCCGACTCAGATACAGTTTGCGATGCATCGGATGACATCGGTATCAACATATAAACGTTGCTACTACCATGCTCATGAATCGCATTATATACATCCGTACCGTTTGTAACCGTTGCAAGTACGGCGTCGGTTTCGATCAAACTTCCCGCACTGGGCGTGTACGCCTGAACCAGATTTTTATCGGTGACATCACCGGTAAACAATTCCAAGCCCATTTCAACATCGACCATTTCAAAAATGGGATGTTCAAGAAATTCAGGGTTTACCTGCACCGAAGTCACACCGGCTTCTCCTTTATTCACACTGGTAGGATTGACACCGGAACCCCAATTCCAAACAGAACTCTTGTAAAAAAAAGATTTTAAATTCAACATGGGCACACGATTGACCAAATGAACCAAGGCTTTACCAAAGGCATGGCTACTGGAGATGGCTTCACTGATGACGACGACATCGTAGTTACGCTGAAGACCGGCAAGTGAATCCACAAAAACCTGATTGGTGGCATCCGTAAGATCTTTTACGTCAATAGAGACCACATCCTTCTGCATCAAACCATACTGAAGAATCATATCTTCTTCGGTTCCAACCAGTGAGGTTCCGTTTGCATACGATGAATCAAACAAATAGGCAATCTTAATGGGTGCATCCGGATCAATTGCTCCTCCATCGATGGTCACGGATCGTATGTGAATCCCACCCACGAGGGTCTTAAACTGTACTTCTACCGGACCTTCTACGTCTTCATTTACTTGAAAGACATTGATATTTTCTTCTAGTGATGTTTCCTCTCCGGCAATGCGGGTTGCATTGTTGCTGGAACACGTAATTCCGCGCGAAGAAGAAGTATTCGCTGTCATCGTAACGAGTGTAATCGTTTGTCCGGCTTCCAAATCTTTAAAAGAAAAGGTTAGATTGGATCCGTTCAACATCACACGAGGCGGTACGTATCCATGGTCTATATTGAGTTTGCCGGAAGACATGGAACCAAAAAAGATTCCAGCAGTCTCCGGTATGATTACGCCATTGGCCATCAGCTCACCGGACATGGTTGTGGTATTGGTAAAACGATTCTCGTTGTTCACCGTCCAATTGGCGGCATCGGCGGCCAAGTTGGCTTTGGTGGCATCACTAAAACCTTTGTTGGCAAAGTCCCATGTTGCAGCCTGGGCGGTAAAACCAACCGAGGCCAACAACAGCATCATCATGAAGGCGATCTTTTTCATTTTATTTTATTAGAATTGGTATAACATCGACATTAAGGCATGGGTTGCAAACCTTCCCAGCGTACATTCCATGTACCATCTTTGGGGAAGCCGGGGGCATCCCCTTCGCTTCCGTCCCAACCGGCACACATCATGGCAACTGCTGTCAACAAACCACCGTTACCCGGTAAATACACACGCAGACGACCGTCCTGATAATTGTGACCATTCACAAGGTATGTATTGGTACGTTTATCCATCAAAAGTGCTCCGATGGCCTGTTCCGGCATGCCCAAACGAGCGGCACTCATGGCAGTCATCGGGTAATCCCATCCCCAGGTTTTACCCCAGTTCCAGTTATCCCAAATCCAGTTGAAGGTATTGGTCATGATGTCTTTGCGCACCAGACGAGATTCCGGCATAATACCCAGAGCTCCCAAAACAGCCATATGGTCGGACGTAAAACGTGTGTCTACATAGGTATCCAAAGCCGTTTCGGCTGCAAGATACAAGCCATCCTGATGCGCCAGAGGCGATAGTTTATCGAGAATGATTTCCCATTCCATATTCTTCTCCATGCCCAAACGTTCACGCCAGGCCTGTGCAGTAGACAGAGCATAATGCCAATAACTTAATTCGAACGGAGGATTGACCGTTTCGGAAGCACGCAAGGTTTCCTGTGCAGGAATGGCTCCTTTCAATACATACCGATCTTCAATTTCTTCGTAGTCCACAAAGTCAGCCATAAATTCGGCGGTTTCGAAGACCAATGTTTTGTAATGATTCAACACCGATGTGTCCGGATTGCTTCGGTACATCAATTCCGCCATATATATAATGTGGGGTTGTTGCCAAATCAGGAAAGAACCGACTTTTGAAGGCGCTTCCAAGGCGGATGGGTCGGTCATCTTCATCCAACGAACACCTTTCCAGCCTTGTCGTTCTGCAATGGATTTTGCAACGGGTAATGCTGTATTATACCAATCCAAGCTGCGTTCGAGCAAATCGGGACGTCCCCAAAGCGCGAAATGAGCTCCGTGCCACCAATGCATTTCCAAATGGAATTTGCCATACCAACTGTTGTAGGTCAGTCCGGTTTCCTGTGGAGGATACATACCGGCCGATTGAATACTCATAAGATGTTGAGAAAGAACCACTCTGCGCTCCAATTCAAAGGCACGCGGATCGGTGCAATCCGAAAAATCAATGGCACCACCACGCATCCAAAACGCATTCCACCATTGTGTGGTATGGGTTTCATCGGCATCAAACGCAATTGCATCAAGGGTATCCAGATTGGGTTTCGCGGCCAAAAATTCCGTCGTAAAACGTAACGTTTCCGTCGAAGGCGTCAGTTCAAACACGTGTTTGTCCGTTTCTCTTAATTGAGCATCTCCTTCCCATTGTACCAATACATAATAGACATCGTTGTCCAACGTGCGTTCAATCAAGGCAAGATTTTCATTGGAAGCAATCATTTTACTGCTGTGCGCATCGGGTTTACTGTAATCACACGCATCGTCTGCATGTCCGCCGGTCGGATAGGCAAAACGGAACGAAACAGACATTGCTCCCGCTTGAAACATCGTCGAACGTACTTCGGAAACAACCCGATCGGCATCCGGTGTTACAAAGGTTTCTACATCCACTTGATACTCCCCGGCTTTAAACGAACTTTCGATGGATCCGTTCCAAAGATTGTGTGTTTGATTAATGGATTGAATATCGGAAGGTTGAAACAAACTTCCGTCGTTTTGTTTCATGTGAAGCCCGATGTGTCCGAGATGCAACCGGTGGGGATTGTTGCGCAAGTAGTTTGCCGCATCGCGTGCACGACCCGCTTCGTTAAACTGAGTCGCATACAATTCTTTTTTTCCATGAAAATCGTATTCCTTCCACGTATCTTTTGGCTCAAAACCATGTACGTTGGGAAAACTGTGCCATCCCCATTGGGCTTGAGTGCCCAGAGGTACTCCAAGGCGATACGAATTGGGAAAACTTTGTAAGCCGGTCGCATCAACCGTAAATGCAAAATTGCCGTTTCCTACGGACAAAGAAGACAAAGAATCAATCGTTTGAATGTTCACATGATGCCGTTTTACAAGCGCTTCCCGATCGATGGAACCGCCTTGTTTGCCTTTGCCGGAACAAGAGGCCAACAAAACAATCGCTGTCAGCAACAAGAGGTGGACTTTTTTCATTGGTTTTTTGTTTTTATGGTTAGTTTCGTATTATAATTGCGCATTCTGACTATTCTGAATATCCATTGCAGCAGAATTCTCAAATTCAAACGTAACATTATTGGTCGTCCAATCTTGAGCCCAATACATTCGACCCGGACGTTGGGCATGTACGAAAACATTGGTAAAATGAAAATCACGAATGGGTGATTGCTCAACACCTTCACAGACCATCCCTACTTTGCAATTTCTTGCCACAATGTCGGTAAAGTAAATATTTCGAATCTGTGGTAGTCCTTCTTCCGGTGAAACCGGTTCCAACAATACCTGCCAATGCTTGGGAATGGATTTTCCCTCAAATGACTCCGGCAATTGCGTATAACTGTAATTGGGGTTCCAATTTAAATTGATCTGAAAAGCATCGCGCAAATCAATCATTTCAACATTGGCAATCCATATATTTTCTACGATTCCACCGCGATTTAAGGCCGATTTGAACCGCAAACCAATTTCTGTTTCAATGGCCTTCATATCGTAACATAGTACGTTGCGTATGCCACCCGAGGTCTCGCTGCCACAGGTAAACAAACCATCGCCGTGACGGGCTATGGAATTGCGAATGATCACAAATTCAGTCGGACGATTGACGCGCAGACCGTCGGCATCTCTGCCTGCCTTGAGACAAATATTGTCGTCGTTGCAGCTGATATCACAATTCTGAACTAAAATCCGATTGGAGGAATCGATGTCAATACCATCCGTACTTGGTCCCCTTCCTGCGTTGTTGTTGTCGATAAAAACGCCATCGATGGTTACTTGCGAAGAATATAATATATGTATGGTCCAAAAACCGGCTTCAAAAAATTTGTTTCCGAGGATGGTTGCGTGGGTACAATCTTGAATTAATACCATTCTCGGACGCATGCAGTCATAATCGGTTATCCACCGAAGCTGTTGAACATCGTATTCTTGTCTCAATTTCCAGTAACTGTCCCAAAATACTTTTCCTTGTCCCCATATTTCTCCGGATCCGGTTAGGGCAACATTTTCCTGATTGACTGCAGTAATTAAACCGGCAGGCCATTCCATTTCTATACCGGCAACCCGAGTAGGCATCAATGGATAATCCGTTAGGTTCTGGCTGCCAAAAAGACGGACACCTTCATCCAAATGCAACTGCACGCCGGATTTAAGAAAAATCGAACCGCTGCAATAATCACCTGCTTCAAACACGACTTTACCACCGCCTTGAGCGGCACAAGCATCGATGGCAGCCTGTATGGCTTGTGTGCTGATGATGGACGTATCGGCAACCGCACCGAAATCATTTACTGAAATGGGGGTATGATCCTGCGTAGGAAAACGTTTGGCTCCTACCTCTTCAATCCAAGAAAAATTGGGTATACCGTTTCGAAGCTCCTTTTTCGTACAAGAAGCGAGCAAAACAAGCAGAATGATGCTTAGAAAGACCGGGCGTTGAATCCGTGTTTTAATCATGATATAAAATGTTTCATCACTTGAAACAAATATACCATGAATGAATCGCAACGGGGTGCGTCAAACGTTCAGAAAGAAGCACTCAAATCGCCACCGGTTAAACCATCCTGATTATCAGGATTTTAAAAGAATTATCACAAAAGAGGTGTACAATTTACCACACAGAAAATGGCATTTTGTACACCCCAAGTCATTTGCCCTAGATTATTTAAACAACCACCGGTAGAGGTCGTTTCCGTTTGCAAAGATCAGCAAACCAAACAAAAGAACCATTCCAATCATTTGCGCTCGTTCCATAAACTTATCCGATGGTTTGCGTCTGGAAACAACCTCATACAATAGAAAAAGGATGTGACCACCGTCGAGTGCAGGTATTGGAAGAATATTCATAAACGCCAGGATGATGGACAAAAATGCAGTAGTTTGCCAGAAAATCTGCCAACTCCAAACCGGAGGGAACAAACTACCGATGGCAGCAAAACCGCCCAAGGTCTTTGCTCCTTCTTTGGTAAAGGCGTATTTCATATCACTGGCATAACCGGTCAATTTACCCAAGCCCATTTTAATGCCAGCCGGTATGGAAGCCAAGATACTATAGGAAATTTCTTTGGTTGGATAGATCTCGGTAATGGATTGAACCATCACTCCCAGTTTGCCATCCGACGTGGGTTGTACCAGAACAGAATCCAGCACGCCATCACGATAGAAGGCCAAGGAAACACGCTGATCGGAAAACTCAGATAAACGCAGTCCGAACTCAGCAAAAGTAGGCACTTCCTTCCCTGCAATTGCGACCAAATGATCCCCTTCCTTCAGACCGGCCATGGCTGCCGGTGAACCTGAATTGACCTCCTTGATGATGGTTGGATATCGAAAACCGGCGAACCCCTGCCCACCGGCGATGATTTTTTGCATAAATTCTTCGGGCATGGTTAACACGACGATGGATCCACCGCGCATCACCTCTACCGATTTGGCTTCAGCGATCAAACGCATGGTATTCTCATCAAAGCGTTCCAACCGCACTCCATCTGCCGAAAGCAACACATCTCCATCCACAAATCCGACTTCCTGCGCAACAGGAGCGAAACTCATCCCCATCTTCACTTCCTGCAAGGGCAAATAACGATCTCCCCAAACATGCAGAATGGCAGAATACAGGATCAACGCAAGAATAAAATTAAACAGAACACCGCCTACCATAACAAATAGCCGTTGCCATGCCGGCTTGGTCCGAAACTCCCAAGGTTTGGGTTCTTGGGCCATCTGTTCGGTATTCAACGATTCGTCGATCATACCGGATATGCTGCAATAGCCTCCCAGGGGGACCCAACCCATACCGAATTCCGTTTTTTCCGGATGTTCTTCAAATTCAGCCGGTGATTTTCTACTAAACCAACGCATTTTAATCTTTCCGTTGATGCGTTTGGCACGAAAGAAAGAAAAGGACGGATTGAAAAACAAATAAAACTTTTCGACGCGTATGCCAAACAGTCTTGAAAAGATAAAATGTCCAAACTCATGAATCAAAATCAACAAGGATAGACTCAAAATCATTTGGAGGGTTCGGATCAAAAAAAGGTCCATAGAACAATTGTTTTTAATTAATGTACGATACTCTTGGCAAACAAACGGGCTTCTGCATCGGTACGAACGTAATCTTCGTAGTCCGGAGTAGGCAAAAAAGAAACCGCACGTAGGGTCTTTTCGATCAGATCAGACATGCCCAAAAAACTTATTTTATCCTGCAAAAAAGCTTCAACAGCAATCTCGTTGGCAGCGTTCAAGATGCAAGGCATATTGCCACCGGTATTCATTGCGTGATAAGCCAATTGAAGGTTTCGGAACCGATCGAAATCCGGTTTTTCAAACGTCAGCGTGGCGAACTCCGAAAAGTCTAAACGCGGAAACTGTGTTTGTAGTCGTTCCGGATACGAAAAAGCATACAGTATGGGAAGCTTCATGTCCGGCAAACCCATTTGCGCTTTGATGCTACCATCCTCAAATTGCACCATCGAATGAATGATGGACTGAGGATGAACCAGCACCTCTATTTGATTGGGCTGTAGGTAAAAAAGCCATTTGGCTTCGATCACCTCAAAGCCCTTATTCATCATACTGGCGGAGTCAACGGTGATTTTAGCACCCATATCCCAATTGGGATGCTTCAACGCCTGAGCACGGGTTGCCTGCACCAGCTGGTCGGTTGACCAGGTACGAAAAGGGCCTCCGGATGCCGTTAAAATGATTTTCTCAATGGGATTGTGGTATTCGAGGCACTGAAAGATTGCAGAATGCTCCGAATCAACAGGAATGATGGGCACACGATTTTCGTGCGCAAGTCGATTGATGATTTCACCGGCCACAACCATCGTTTCCTTGTTGGCTAAGGCGATTGGTTTGCCCGCCTTTATGGCAGAAATGGTTGGACGCAGTCCGGCATAACCCACCATGGCTGTTAGTACCATATCAATGGGTTCCGCCGTTACGATATCTGCAATGGCATCCGCTCCCGCATATACTTTGATGGGCAAATCCGAAAGCGCATCTTTCAATCTCAAATAATGCGTTTCGTTGGCGATCACAACCGCATCCGGCAACGTACGACGGGCCTGATCAATCAGGACATCCACTTGATTGTTTGCAGTCAAGGCATAGACTTCAAAACGATCCGGATGTGCCTGTATTACTTCCAATGCTTGTTTACCGATGGATCCGGTTGATCCCAAAAGGGCTATTTGTTTGCGCGCTGCTTCCATGCTTATTCAATGATTAAATACTCCAACGGATTTAAAGCCTTTCCCCGTTGCCACAATTCAAAAATAAGAAACAAGCGGCTGTGTGTATCCCGACTTCTACCAACCATTGCAATCGGTGCCCCCGCTTTTACGACATCTCCTTGCTTACACAAGAGCTCAACAGCATTCTTATAAACCGATAGAAAATCGTTGCTGTGCTGAATGTGTAAGACATATTGTAAATCCGGTGAAAACCCGGCATAAACGACCGTCCCGTCCAAAACCGACAAAACAGCCTGATGCGATTCAACCTCCAGCTCAATTCCATACGAATCTTTGGCGGGATTGAACGCTCCAACCGGTGTTCCTTTGACCGGAAGATACAACAACTGAACCAGGTTTTGTTCGTCGGATTTCAACGAAGAAAGATTGTAGCGTTCAGTTTCCTCGTATTGAGCACGAAAATCCTGCTCTCGTTGTGAGGCATGCATCAAATCCAAATGATGATTGGCCAGCGTATCCATGGGGATTTCCCGATCGTACTCGGTACTGTCGGCGGGTAGTTCTCCGGCTACAATGCGTTTTACGACATCGATATAACGGATTTGTCGTTGCAACTCTTCGTGTAAAGAATCCACGCGATACGCATCCGAAAGCAACTGGTTGTGCAATCCATGATCAACCGGCATAGGAAGGTACTGACCGACCGGAGTGAAGCGAATCAACAGATAAGAGAGAAACACAAACAACATTCCAACCGAAACAAGCATAAAAAGCCCGTCCAAACGTGATACACGTAAGGTGAATATCGATTCCAGCGTGCTTTCGTTGAAAATACTCAACTGGAATTTTTTACGAAGTTTATCAAAAAAACGTTTGGATGCGGAATGCTTCGCCATCGATGTTCTTAATTGTTGGGCGAATTTAACAGAAAAAATGCGCAAACCGGCTGAAAACTACTTAAAAAATGATAACCCGACCGCTTTCTTTATCAAAACCAAATCGATCGCTGTTAAATGCTCGTTGAATACAACCATTATCCATTAATTCGGTCGGACTGCCTTGCATCAGCCCGGCATGGGATTCCAACAACCAAATCCGATCCGACAAACGCAAGGCCAAATCAACCTCATGGGTGGACAGGACAATGGTCTTACCCGCTTCGTGCGCAAGGCGCTGCAGCAGTAGCATGGTCTCGATGCGATTGGGTAAATCAAGAAATGAAGTCGGCTCGTCCAACAAAATGATGGGCGTATCCTGAGCCAACGCTTTTGCAATGAGCACCCGCTGCTTTTCACCATCCGATAATTCATGCACGTATCGATGATCAAACCCGCTTAGATGAACTTCATCAAGTGCCTGTTCGACACGATTCCGATCTTGTGAAGTCAGTCGACCGGTCATTCGGGTATGCGGATGACGACCCATAGAAACCAGTTGAAAAACTGTTATAAACCCGACTTGAATGGCATCGGTCAAAACAAAGGCAAAGCGTTTGGCCCGTTCGGACAAAGATAAGGAGTGAATGGAACGCCCATCGATGCTGATCCGGCCACCCAACGGGGGCAGAAGCCCACCAATGGTTTTAAGCAAGGTCGATTTGCCGGTTCCGTTGGTTCCCAAGACACAAACCAGCGATGCTTTTTGAGCCTCAAAATTGAGGGGTTCCATTAAACGTCCACGAGATTGATGGCTGTATCCTATTTCCAGTTGTTGTCCTTCAATCATGCTTGTAAATCCAGAAAACCTTCGGGCAATTGAACACGAATCTGCTGATTTTCGGCATCTACTTCTTGTATAAAATCAGCTTGCGCAGGCAACAAATGATCAACACCTTCTTGCTCTACAATCAACAAAACATTCATCGTAGATTCATCTATAGCGGTTATCTCTCCAATACAACCCCTATTGAGATCCCATACTTGGAAACCGATGAGTTGAGACCAGCCGGTTTCAACCGCATCATCCGGCTCTGCATAAGCTCTCGGGAAAAAGACCGGTCGACCAACAAAGGCTTTTGCGCGATCCGCTGTATCAACACCCTCCAAGCGTATCAGTGCAGAAGCATTGCCGATGAAGCGGTAGGAATCAATAAAAAAGGGAACCAAAATACCTTCAATCTCAATGACCCAATACGGTGCCGGACTTCGATCGAAAACATCGGTCTCAAACGATAGTCCCAGCTCACCGCTTACACCGTGTACTTTATAAAAATGCCCAATAGGGAAAACTTCCGTTTGATCGATCATAGCTCTGTACGTTTAATGCTTGCTCCCAAGGCATTGAGTCGCTCGTCAATCCCCTGATATCCTCGATCGATCTGCTCAATGCCATGGATTACACTTTTCCCATTTGCAGACATGGCTGCAATCAGCAACGCAATACCGGCACGAATATCAGGCGAGGACATCACGCAGCCTCTCAGACTGTGCTCACGTCCCAAACCGATCACCGTCGCGCGATGGGGATCACACAAGATAATTCGCGCACCCATATCAATGAGTTTATCCACAAAAAACAAACGGCTTTCAAACATCTTCTGATGGATCAAGACGCTGCCTTTTGCCTGCGTTGCCACAACAAGCAAAACACTCAGCAAATCCGGTGTCAGACCCGGCCATGGAGCGTCAGATAGCGTCATGATGGATCCGTCCATAAAGGTTTCTACGGCATAAGAATCCTGTTGAGGAATAAAAATATCATCCCCTCTTAACTCCAACTGAATGCCCAAACGTTTGAACGCATCCGGAATCATTCCAAGCTCATTGTAGGCAACATTGCGTATGCAAAGTTCGGATTGAGTCATCGCAGCCATACCGATAAAGCTACCCACCTCAATCATATCCGGTAATATCCGATGCGTGCAGCCCGATAAAGACTCGACCCCTTCAATCTCAAGAAGATTGGACCCGATGCCTCGTATTTGAGCCCCCATCGCATTGAGCATGCGGCAAAGTTGCTGCACATAGGGCTCACACGCAGCATTGTAGAGCGTCGTTTTGCCTTTGGCCAAAACAGCAGCCATCACAATGTTTGCCGTTCCGGTAACGGAAGCCTCGTCCAGAAGCATGTAACAACCCTGCAATCCATCCGTACACACGTGATACAATCCTCGTTCGACATCGTATTCAAATCGGGCTCCCAGTTTTTGAACCCCTATAAAATGCGTATCCAAACGCCTTCTTCCAATTTTATCCCCACCGGGTTTCGATAAAACAGCCTCACCAAATCGAGCCAATAAGGGGCCCACCAACATCACCGAACCGCGCAAAGAGGCGGACTTCTTTAGAAAGTCGGCTTCAAACAAACGCGAAACGCAAACCGACTTGGCCTGAAATCGCCAACGGCCCTGCCCAAGTTCGTTTACATCAACCCCGATTCCGCTCAACAGATCAATGAGATTGCGCACATCGAGGATGTCCGGAATATTTTCAAGTTCCACAACATCAGCAGTCAACAAGGTCGCACAAACAACCTGCAGGGCTTCGTTTTTAGCCCCCTGTGCTTCAATGCTACCGGATAACCGATGTCCGCCCTCCACTAAAAATGAGGCCATGCGCTGCTTTATTTGGATTTGCGATTGTTTTGATTTTGTCTGGGGTTGTTGTTTTTTCGTGGCATATAATCCCGAACCTCCAACAATTTTACGGTCGTTTCGTCCACATCAATCCTTCCGTTGGAAAGCTGACGCAAATCATCATAAATCTTCTGATCATCGACCGACTCACGATTCCAACTTAGAATGCATTTTTTCATGTGATTGGCCATCATCTGAACCAAACGAAGTCGCTCCGGCCCTTCCGGCATTTCAACCGCTTTTTCCATCAATTCTTCCAGATAGATGCCGTAATGACGCACCTTGATGCGATTACTGCTATAAGGTACAGAATCCGGCTTGGAAAGCAGGGTCTCTTTTTTAACCAGCTCATAGGGATATTCGATATCCAATTTAAAATCGGACATAATGGCCAAATGGTCCCACAGTTTATGTTTAAAATCCGGCACATCCCGCAAATGAGGAAACAGATTACCCATGATACTGATGATGGTTTGCGCACATTTGGCGCGTTCCTCTTTGTCTTCGATCGTCAAGGCATGGTCTACCATGCGTTGAATGTTACGGCCATACTCAGGCAGAGGCAGCCGTTCCAGTTGTGTGTTATATTCCAATTCGTTTACGTTCATGTTAAACATCATTATGCCAATACATTCTTTTTGGATATTGTTGCCACAAAATCCTTCAAATAGTAGGGCTCAAAATAAGCGACATCCACAAAGTCACTTTTGGCAAAAGCCGTTTCGGCCAAAAACCGCATATCCGCAGCCAATGGCACGAGATCCACATCAAAACACGCATTGGAACAGGCCGAAATCTCCTTAAATTTTTCAGCTCCGTTTCCAACAAACCAAAACGTTCCTTCCGGCTGCTCATCGCAAAATGATTCGGGTTCAAGAATTTTTGCCTCAACCGGCTTCAACAACCGTCCATCGGATGCATACAAAGCCGTGTACACTTCCATTCGACGGGCATCCATCAGCGGTCGCACACAATCACCTTGCGAAAGGCGTCCGCGATGCTTTAATGCTTCAACCAAGATGGCCAAGGTTGAAACCGCAATCATCGGTATCCCCCAAGCATAACACAAGCCTTTTGCCATGGAGACACCAATACGCAAACCGGTATACGATCCGGGGCCGGCACTCACGGCAACGGCATCCGGTACCCAGTTCTTTTGTTCCATCCATGCAATGACCTCATCCACAAAAGGGCCCAATTTTGCCGCATGCGAAGGTCCCTTTCGGTCTTCTCGACTCAAAAGCAATTCACCATCCTTGCTCAGTGCAACGGAGCAGACATCGGTCGTAGTTTCAATATGCAGAATCAATGACATATATCGTTCGTTCAATGCAGACAAAAGTACAAAAATAGCCGTACTTAGCCCTTCGATTCGGTAAATAAAATTACTTTTGTATAAAAATTGAGATTCGATGATACAATCCATGACCGGTTACGGAAAATCCAGCTGTGAAATCAACGGCAAAACACTGAACGTTGAGATCAAGTCATTAAACAGCAAACAGCTGGATATATCGTTGCGTATTGTAAGTATGTTTCGTGATAAGGAGTCAGACATACGGAGTTTGTTGCTACCTGCAATACAACGGGGTAAAGTAGAAGTACAGATTTATTTTGACGCAGCTTCAAAAGCAAACACCCCTCAACTCAACTTGCCGGCACTTGAAAACTACAAATCTCAAATTTTACAGGCCGCCAAGTCCATGAACGTACCCGAGCCTCTCGATCTTTGGCCCATTTTATTAAAACTCCCGGACGCTTTTACGTCCGAACTGGAAACCGCCGGAGAAGAAACATGGCTTTTGGCCAAGGATGCCATGCTTGCTGCCTTGGATCAATTCATTCAATTCCGAAGCCAAGAAGGCGCAATGCTGGCCGATGTCTTCGAAAACAAGCTGCATCGCATTGAGACCTTACTTACTGAAATCGAGCGCTTTGAAGGATCTCGGATCGAATACATACGCAATCGCATCGAAGAAGGACTGAATAAACTGAAAAACAGCGAATACGACCCGGGGCGCCTCGAACAGGAAATGATCTACTACATCGAAAAGCTGGACATCAACGAAGAAAAGACCCGATTGAGCAATCATTGCCGTTACTTCCGGGAGACCATGCTAGAACCTGCCGGGCAAGGAAAGAAACTCGGTTTTATCAGCCAGGAAATCGGCCGGGAAGTCAACACCCTGGGATCAAAATCCAATCAATCCGATATGCAACAACTGGTTGTTTGTATGAAAGATGAACTCGAACAGATCAAGGAACAAGTTTTAAACGTATTGTAATGACCGGCAAACTTATTGTATTTTCAGCCCCTTCCGGTTCCGGAAAAACGACACTCATTCAATGGCTGATGCAACAGCAACTCCCCATTGGTTTTTCCGTTTCAGCGACCAGCCGTGCGCCGCGTGCGCACGAGCAGGACGGAGTAGACTACCACTTCCTAAGCCCGGAAGCGTTCAAACAAAAAATTGAAGCAAACGAATTTTTGGAATGGGAAGAAGTGTACCCCAATAAATTTTACGGAACATTGACCCGGGAAGTGGAACAAAAGCTGCAAAAGGGTCAGCATGTATTGCTGGATGTGGATGTCAAAGGTGGCATCCATATCAAAGAAACGTATGGAAAACAAGCATGTGCCATCTTTGTACAACCGCCCAGTATTGACGTATTGCGGGATCGCTTGCAAAAACGAGCCACGGATAGCCCTGAAGTCATCGAGGAACGCATTTCAAAAGCAGCCTACGAATTGGAGTTTGCCAACAGGTTTGACCACACCATCATTAACGACGATCTGGAAGCCGCAAAAAAAGACTGCTACTCGATTGTTAACCAATTCCTTACATGAAAAAACGCATCCGAACGGGTTTTTACGGTGGATCGTTCAATCCCATTCACAAAGGGCACATCCAACTGGCACACTACCTCATCGAACATCACTGGGTCGACCAACTTTGGTTTGTCGTGAGTCCGGAAAACCCACTCAAAGCCGACGCCGATGCCAACACAGCAGGAGATCGTCTTAAGCAGGTGCAAACCGCTGTTGAACATCTTCCCAATTGCACCGTTTCCATGCTTGAATTGGAACTACCTACCCCTTCCTATACCGCAGCATCACTCCGTGCCGCAGTAGAACGCTACCCGGAACGCGAATTTGTGCTCATCATCGGCGGAGACAACCTGGATGTTTTCACCAAATGGAAGGACTTCGACTGGATTCTTGAACACTTTGATGTTGTCGTGTATCCAAGACCGGGAGCAAGCAACAAAGTACCCGAAAACTGGAATCGGGTTACACTGCTTACAGAGGCACCGCAGATGGACATTTCATCCAGTCAAATCCGGGCAGGCCGCTCCTAACTCAAATCTTCCATCTTGCTTACGTCGTAGCCTGCTGACTCAACTGCTGCTTTTAAAGAAGACTGTGAAACGCGGTTCGGATGTTCTACCACAGCCGTACCATCCGCTAAATCCACACGTGCATCCACGCCTTCCAAGGCATTCAACGCATTGGATACCCGACCGGAGCAATGAGCGCAGGTCATCCCAGAAATATACATCTTCGTTTTCATTGTAATCACTTGTTTTGTTCTTTGATTTGTTGATTGAATATACCGCAATCGCAAGGCATTTAAAACGACGGTTACCGAACTAAGACTCATGGCAGCCGCAGCAAACATCGGCGAAAGCACATGCCCACTCACCGCATACCAAACGCCTGCAGCCAAAGGAATGCCAATCGCATTGTAAAAAAACGCCCAAAAAAGATTTTGACGAATGACTCGCATCACAGAACGACTCAATCGGATGGCCTCGATCGCATCCGTTAGACGACCGTGACTCAAAACGACATCGGCTGCATCCAAAGCCACATCGGCAGCCGAACCCACGGCCATCCCCACATCGGCACGCACCAAGGCCGGAGCATCATTGATGCCGTCACCAACCATGAGTACGACTTTTCCGGCTCGTTGCAAACCCTGCACTTTTGAATCCTTATCTTCGGGCATCACACCGGCAAAAACGTTGGATATACCCAATTCTTCAGCGATGGCATTGGCGACATCCAAATGATCTCCGGTCATCATATAGACCGTCAAACCCAGTTGGTGCAATGCCTGTACCGCTTCCTTGCTTTCCGGCTTTAAAACATCGGCCACAGAGAGCACCCCCATCAAGCCATTGGGGCCGGAAACATACAACGGACTTCTCCCCTGTTTGGCTTCCCCGTCAGCCCAGTTGGAAGCAAGCGATACGTCCATCTTTTTCAACTGCATCCATTCGATATTTCCGATGGAATAGAACCCATCTTCGGCATGTGCTTCGATGCCCAGACCGGAACGGCTCTGAAAATCCGTCATCACTTTTGCCGGAAGATTTCGTGCCGCAGCAGCTTCCAATATGGCGGTGGCCAAAGGGTGTTCGGAAAAACGTTCCAATCCGGATGCCACGTGCAAGACATCCGATTCACGCACATCGGGAGAAGTCCATAGAGCACGAAGGGTCGGCTTTCCTTGGGTTAGCGTCCCGGTTTTATCTAAAACAACCGCCTGTACGGCACTCAAACGCTGCAAAGCCGCCGCAGAGCGAAACAACAGCCCCATGCGTGCCCCACTCCCCGTTCCGGCCATTATGGCAACCGGGGTAGCCAAGCCCAAAGCACAGGGACAAGAGATGACCAAAACCGAAATCGCGATGGACCAAACCACAGAAGCCGGTTCACCCAAAAGGGCCCAAGTCAGCGAAGCCAACAAAGCTACCACCAGAACGATGGGAACAAAGACCGCACTGATCCGGTCGGCCAGCTGTGAGATGGGCGCTTTTGATACCGCCGCCGCCTCAACCAGTCGGATCACCTTAGACAAACGGGTGTCTACCCCCACAGCCGTTGCACGATAGGTCAACGCACCTTGCTGGTTGATGCCCGATGCAAGCAACTCCTCGCCCACCGTCTTCCGTACAGGCATGCTTTCACCCGTCAAGGCAGACATATTCACCGTAGACTCACCCGTCAAGACGACACCGTCTACAGGAACGGTCTGACCCGGCTTTAACAGCAACACATCTCCGGGCTTCAACGCAGAAACCGGGACTTCACGGGTTTGATCCGACTCGATGCGCAAAGCAGTAAGCGGTGTCAGCTGCATCAATCCACGAATGGCATCGGTGGTTTTCAATTTGGAACGGCTTTCCATCCATTTACCCATCGTAACCAAGGTCAGAATGGTCGCTGCAGACTCAAAATACAGATGATGCACACCAGAATGTTCGGAAGTCAACAACATGCCATAAAAAGCAACGACTCCCTGCAAGGTCGCAGCAAATGAACCGATGGCAATCAGACTATCCATGGTAGGACTCCGTTGCCACAATGCACGGGAGCCGGATACAAAATACGATCGATTGAGTCCTAAAATGGGAACCAAAAGCAGCAATTGAGTCAGTGCGTTCACCGTTCCTCCTGCGGAGCCTTCAAAAATGCCGGGTGTCGGTAAACCCAGCATTGACCCCATTCCAAGATAGAACATGGGCAACCAAAATACAACGGAATAGAGAAAGCGTTGTTGCATGGATTGAGATTCTTCTTTTAACACAGAAGCAAAATCCGTCGTATTCGAGTCACGTGGAGTACCGGAGGCATCTTGAGCTTCCGCTTGATATCCGGCATGCTTGACCGCTGCCTCTATATCCGGCAGCACCGTCATATCCTCTTGAAATTCCACTCGAAGCCGGTTGGTAAGCAATTCGACTTCCACATGTTGAACCCCGGGTAAGCCCTTGACCGCTTTTTCCACATGATTGACACATGCAGAACAGGTCATGCCTCGAACCGTATAGTTTTTGATGGACATTTTTGTACTTTTGTCCTGTAAACAACGGCACAACCCAAAAAGTTTGCCAAAAGAAGTCTGTATGCAACCAATAATACGATTTATCAAAGATTGGACGCTGGTGATTGCCATGCTCGCGGGTAGCCTGTTCTATCCCTTTTTCAACCAGCTCTCCGTCACAACACCCTACCTGATTTTTCTGATGTTGTTGCTCACCTTTACCAAACTTTCTCCCAGAAAAATCCGCCTGCACCCCTTGCATGCCTGGCTCGCGGCCATACAATTGTTTGGCAGCATTGCGTTGTATCTCCTGCTCCTGCCCATCCACCCGATTGTCGCTCAATCCGCACTCATCGTCGTATTGGCACCCACTGCGACAGCGGCAGCCGTAGTCACACGCATGCTGGGTGGAAGTGTCGCCAGCATCACGACCTACACATTGGTTGTGAATCTAATGGTGGCACTTACGGCTCCAATTTTGTTCAGCTTAACCGGATCCAATCCCGATATGGACTTTTGGACATCGTTTTGGTACATCTGTCAAAAGGTGGTACCCCTACTGACACTCCCCCTGATTCTTGCCTGGAGCATGCAGCGGTACACCCCAACTGTGCATCGATTCATTTCAGGCTTTCAAAGTTTATCCTTCTATCTTTGGGCAATCGCCTTGACCGTTGTAACAGCCCGAACCGTTCACTATTTATTCAACCAGACGGATCCGGATTGGATTTTAAACAGCAGCATTGCACTGATTGCGTTGCTGCTTTGTGCCGGACAGTTTCTACTGGGTCGTGCGTTGGGAAAACGCTATAAAAAGACCATTGCCGGAGGTCAGTCTCTGGGTCAAAAAAATACGATTTTGGCTATCTGGATGGCACAAACTTTCCTCCACCCGGTCGCTTCACTCGGACCGGCATCGTATGTCCTGTGGCAGAATATGGTCAACAGTTGGCAGCTATACAAACGGAGGAAAACCCATCATTCGTGATGGTAAGGACTGTTGTGTAGGATCGAAAAGGCCCGATACAACTGTTCCACAGCAAAGATGCGTACCATTTGATGTGAAAACGTCATTTTTGAGAGCGATAATCGTTCAGGGCAAGCGGCATATACTTCCGGAGCAAACCCATAGGCACCCCCTACCACTAGAACCAGTTGTCGCGTACCTGCATTGAGCATTTTTTGCATGAAGTCCGCAAATTGGACAGAAGAATAATCCGTCCCCCGTTCATCCAGCAGGATCATGCGATCGCCGGGACGATTCCAAGACAGAATCATTTCTCCTTCACGCGTTCGAATCTGATCCTCGGTCAGGTTTTTGGTCGATTTTAAATCGGGAATGACTTCAATCTGAAAGCCAACATAGTGTTTCAGACGCTTTTCGTAGGATTCAATGGCGGAGCGAATCCAGGGTTCGGTCGTTTTTCCGGTAAGGAGTAGTACTATTTTCACAAAAATCCATCTTATTTGAATGCAAGTTACGGATTTTTGGCTTGTCAATCGTCCACACGCTTATTTTTCTGTATTTTTGTCCTACGATTTGAAACCATACATCATGAATTTGCAAGAAGATTTAATCCCCTTTTTACAGCGGGCATTTGCCGAAGACATCGGAGACGGAGATCATACGACCCTGTCAAGCATTCCCAAAGAAGCGCAAGGTTGCTCGCAACTCATCATCAAAGATGCCGGTGTCGTTGCCGGCGTGGACGTTGCAAAAGAAGTTTTTCGATTCTTTGATCCGGAACTGCACGTTACGGTTTATATCACGGATGGCTGCGAGGTCAAACCCGGTGACGTAGTCTTTGACGTGAAGGGACGCATCCACTCCTTGTTGCAAACCGAGCGATTGATGCTCAACATCATGCAGCGCATGAGCGGCATCGCAACGACCACACGTCGGTATGTAAAGGCTTTGGAAGGAACCCAAACGAAGGTTCTGGATACGCGCAAAACAACTCCGGGTATGCGACTGCTGGAAAAGGAAGCGGTACGTTTGGGCGGAGGAGTCAACCACCGCATCGGTCTGTATGACATGATTCTTCTGAAAGACAACCACGTGGATTTTGCCGGAGGCATCGTTCAGGCCATCAAAGGAGCCAATCAGTATTTAAAAGAAAACAAAAAGGCACTGAAGATCGAAATTGAGGTTCGATCACTGGATGAATTGCAACAAGTGCTGGATTATGGACAGGTTGATCGCATCATGCTGGACAACTTTGATACAACAACGACCCGCGAAGCGGTCAAACGCATTGCAGGACGTTTCGAAACAGAATCCTCCGGTGGTATAACCTTCGATACGCTACGTGCGTATGCCGAATGTGGCGTTGACTACATTTCCGTTGGTGCCTTAACCCATTCGGTCAAAAGTTTGGACATCAGCTTTAAAGCGGTTTGACGTCATCGGCGAGTTCGATGACTTCTAGGTTTTCTATGCGTCCGCTCTTTAGTTCAAAACGCAACAAGGTGCGGACGGTATGAAAACCCTGATGTCCGGCAGCGCCCGGATTGATGTGCAGCAATTTGTGTACGGAGTCGTATTTTACTTTCAAGATGTGCGAATGTCCGGAAACAAACAACGTCGGTTGGGTTTTCTCCAGCAACGAAGCGATGCCCGGTGCATATTTTCCGGGATACCCGCCGATGTGCGTCATCAAAACAGTAACACCTTCCAGAACGAACGTGTCGTATAGTGGAAAGCGCTGACGCAAGGGGGCTCCGTCGCAATTGCCGTAAACCGCTCTAAATACGGATAATTGAGCCATGCGATCGGCAATTTCCGGTGAACCCATATCTCCGGCATGCCAGATTTCATCACAGTCTTTAAAATAATATTCGTAACGAGGATCCCAATACGCATGCGTATCGGAGAGCAAACCAATCTTCATAGGTAAATGTTTATATAAGCAAAGATACAAAATAATGGCCGAGAAACCCGAATCGCTTCTTCCGTACGACAATCAGGCTGACAAGCATACGCAGGTAAAGCATATGTTTGACAACATTGCTCCAAAATATGATTTCATGAATCGACTGATGTCTTTTCACATGGATATCCGTTGGAGAAAAAAGGCCCTGAACAAAATCAAAGGTCAAACCATACACCACTTGTTGGATGTTGCCACCGGAACGGCTGACTTTGCGCTTCAAGCATGGGATCACCTGCATCCGGATCAGATTACCGGCATAGACCTTTCGGAAGCCATGTTGCACATCGGACGGGACAAAGTTGCTGCGCGAGGCCTGGAGGCACACATTCGACTAGAGCAGCAGGATTGTCTTTCCTTAAACTTTCCCAAGGAGCAGTTTGAAGCCGTTACAGTGGCCTTTGGAGTACGCAATTTTGAGAACATTGCAAAAGGCCTCTCAGAAATGCATCGTGTACTCAAACCCGGTGGCAGTTTGGTTTTTTTGGAACTATCCAGACCCGCTCGTTTCCCCATGAAACAACTGTTCTATCTGTATGCCCGGATTTGGATGCCGATGGCTGGAAGAATCTTTACCAAGGATGCCCGTGCATACACGTATTTGCCCGAATCGATTCAATTGGTCCCACAGGGCAAGGATATGCTTCGATTGTTGAATCAGGCAGGTTTTGTCCAAACCTCCTTCGAAACGTATAGTATGGGGACGTGCAGCTGCTATCTTGCACGAAAGTAACCACGTTTAAATCAAAGCACTGTCATCGAAAGCAAATGGCAGCAAGTCGCTGGCCGATTCCAGTACTGCAACTCGGTTTTGCCCATACATCAACACGCGAATGGGCTGCCGAAAGCGGCGTTCCGTTTCGAGCAGTACTTGCCTGCAACTACCACAGGGAGAGACCGGTTCTTGTACAAACAGTTGGTTCTGACAAGCCGCTACAGCCATTGAAAAGACGGGCGTATCGGGTCGAACGGCATGCGCATGAAACAGGGCCACACGTTCGGCGCAGATGCCGGAGGGAAAAGCTGCATTTTCCTGATTGTTTCCAATATGCACCTCTCCGTTCCCCAACAAAACGGCTGCTCCTACCTGAAATCCGGAATAGGGAGCATAAGCCGATTTTGCTGCGGATTTTGCGGCCTCGATCAGCATTTTTTCGGACTCAGATAATTCATCGATGGAGTAAAATGTTATCTTTGCGGTAATTTGTTTTTCGATCATCGCCTTGTGTTTGCAACAAATATAAGACAAATTCCGGACTGAATATGAAGAATCGCTCGTTGCTGATCATTTGTTTGTTTCTTGTTTCTGCATTTTCACATGCTCAAACACGTCTTAAGCCGTACGAGGAGTACATTGAGACCTACAAGTCCATTGCATTGGAAAATCAAAAACGTTTTGGCATCCCTGCAAGCATTACGCTTGCGCAAGGTTTGCTCGAATCGGGAGCCGGCAAGAGCGAACTGGCCATCAAATCAAACAACCATTTTGGGATCAAATGCCACAACAATTGGAAAGGTGAAACCGTGCAACATTTTGATGACGGCGTAATGTCTTGTTTTCGCAAGTACAATCGAGCATCCGAATCGTTTGAGGACCACAGTCTATTTCTCGTGAATGGCGCCCGCTACCGTGCTTTGTTTCAGATACCTGTCAACAATTACGCCGCCTGGGCAAAGGGACTACAAAAAGCAGGCTATGCCACAGACCGTCAATATGCGGACAAATTGATACGTGTCATCGAGACCTACGAGTTACAAGACGTTACACGCAGAAGCGGAAGCAACGTTAAGGCGAGAAGAAGCAGTCTAAGTTGGAAAGAACGCAGAGAGCTGGCACGCGCAGAACGAGCAGAGAAGCGAGCAGCCAAGGAAGCATCACGATTGACAACGACACAAACCAACGACGTTTTGGAGCAAGCCAAAGACTACCACAGTCTGAAAACCAAAGACTCGGGACACTCCATCCAACCTCAATCGACACATGAAATTTTCTATCTGGGTACCACCCCCTACATCGTTGTTCAATTCGGTGACAGCTTTAAAGCCATCGCAGATGAATTTGGCATTCGTACATCCAGGGTATACTCGTTGAATGATTTCCCATCCGACTACACGCTCACACAGGGCGAGGTCGTTTATCTGGATAAAAAATCAAACTGGTGGGAGGGCGAGAATCCCATTCATACGGCCAAAGCCGGTGAAACCCTTTTGATGATTGCTCAAACATACGGCCTGCAATTGAAGGCGCTTTATAAAATGAATCAATTGACTGAAGGGATGGAAATACAAGCCGGACAACGCATCAAGCTGAGAAACCCGGAACAAATGTCAAACTTTGTCCGTACAATTAATGAAAATATGAACCAATTGGAACAAACTCCAAATCAATAACAAACGAATGGAATTAACAGGAAAGATTACCAAGACACTGGCTTTGCAGAGTGGACAAGGCAAAAATGGAACGTGGAAAAAACAGGAATACGTCATCGAATATGGCGATCAATACCCCAAATTGGTCTGTTTCAATCTTTGGGGCGATAAAATCGATCAATATGCTTTGAAGGACGGAGAAACCGTAACGGTTCACTTTGACGTGGAAAGTCGTGAATACAACGGGCGCTATTATACCGATGTAAAAGCCTGGCGCATTGATCGAAACGGCTCAAACGACACAGGGGCAACCGGTGAAAAGACTGAATTTGGCACACCCAGTCCCGAATTTAACAACGGAGGTCCCACAGACGATCTTCCATTCTAAATCAAACGCTTATGGAACGTACAAGAATCTTTGATTTACTGGATCAATACAAGGAATTGTATTCTGCACAGGAAGTCACACTAGCTGGCAAGGTCAATCACGAATGGGTGTATTACAACATCGATCAATACCGTGAACGAGTCAATCAGATCAGCTATGCGTTGCTACAAAAGGGGGTGAAACCCGGAGACAAAATCGGCATCATCAGTGGGAATCGGCCCGAATGGAATTTCTTTGACATGGGCGTGATGCAAATCGGAGCCGTTTCAGTCCCAATTTACCCAACCATTAGTGATGCAGATTATCTTCACATCCTAAACCATGCAGAAATCGCCTTTCTTTTTGTTGACAGCAAAGACCTTGTACGTCGCCTGCAACCCATCATAAGTAAGGTTGCTCATTTCAAAGAAATCATCTGCTTGGATTTGGCAGAAAACACCATCCATTTGCCCGATTTCTATGCCTTGGGGGCAGCGCATCCGGCTGAAGAAACCGTCAAGTCCATCAAGGACACGATTCAACCGGACGATCTTGCAACGATGATTTATACGTCCGGGACCACAGGGCTGCCAAAGGGCGTGATGCTTTCTCATCGGAACATAACCAGTCAATTGGATGCGCTGAAAAGCATTCCGGCCGATTGGAGTCGTACGGCATTGAGTTTTTTACCCCTTTGCCATGCGTACGAACGCATTTTGGTTTACCTCTACCACGAACTGGGCTTCTCCATTTGGTATGCAGAAAGTCTGGGAACCATTGCGGAGAACATCAAAGAGGTTCACCCAACCATGATGACGTGTGTCCCAAGGGTACTTGAGAAGATGTATGACAAACTCTTTCTGGCTGGAAAAAAACAAAAAGGCTTCAAGAAACAATTGTATTACTGGGCATTCAATTTGGCCAAAAAGCACAAAAACGCAGGAAATTCCTTGTGGTATAAGTTGCAGCATCCCATTGCGGATAAACTGATTTACAGCAAATGGCGGGAAGCGATTGGAGGAAATTTTGATATTGTTGTTTCGGGTGGAGCCGCCATTCAGAAACACCAGGCAGCTTTTTTTAACGCCATCGGAATGCCTGTATTTGAAGGCTACGGACTGAGTGAAACCAGCCCGGTAATTGCCGTCAGTCAACGGGGCAAGAATCAACGCATCGCAGGGACTGTAGGGCCTCCTTTGGACGGTGTAACCGTTCGCATTGCAAGCAACGGAGAAATTCTCTGCAAAGGTCCAAACGTAATGCTCGGTTACTACAAAGATCCGGAACAAACGGCAGAAATGATCGATTCGGAAGGCTGGTTGCACACGGGCGACACAGGGCGTTTGGATGAAAATGGTTTGCTGATTATTACCGGACGTTTGAAGAATATCTTTAAAACATCCTTCGGGAAATACATCAATCCCTTCCTTATCGAAGAACAGTTTTGCAAGTCTCCGTTTATTGAAAACATGGTGGTTCTAGGCGAGAATCAAAAATATGCAGCGGCACTGATCAATCCGGATTTGACGTATCTGCGTGACTTTTGTAAACGACACGACATTGCAACGACCGACGACCATTCGTTTGTGGACAAGCCTGAGGTTCAGGCCATCTACAGACGGGAAATTCAAAAATTCAATCCGCGTTTTGCGCACCACGAACAAATCAAAAATTTCCGTTTGATCACCGACGAATGGTCCATCCCGACCGGCATTCTTACTCCGACGCTAAAGGTGAAACGCAAAGTCATTGAACAAAAGTACGCAACAGAAATCGAAGCCTTGTTTGCCTGAACCGAGTTCTATGGATATACAAAAAAGGTCTTTATACGCTCCCCGTTGCGAATAAAGACCTTTTTCTATAATAGACCAAGTGTCTTACTTGATTTCGATTTCCTCTTTCATATCAATTTCTTCGCCATTGGCGTCAAAAAATTGATATTGCAAATAGGCTAGGTTTTGCACCGGCATCACCGACAAACCCAAACCATACTTCAATCGCCATTTCGATTCAAGGGATAACAATCCCCCTTTTTTGATGTAGGCTGAAACGTACGGATGCACCCGAAGGGTGTATTTCTTCACTTTCACTTTGTTGGTCAAATACTGAATCTTGCTCTCAAGTTTGTCTGTAAACAAAAGAGAAGGTTGTATTTCACCTTTTCCAAAACAGGTAGGACAAGTCTCATTGGTTTCAATATGCGTCTGAGGACGAACACGCTGACGGGTAATCTGCAGCAATCCAAATTTGGATAAAGGCAAGATGTTGTGTTTGGCACGATCGTTTTGCATGCGATCCCGCATACGATCATACAAACGTTGACGGTGTTCTCCTTCGCTCATATCGATAAAGTCAACAACGATGATGCCACCCATGTCTCTCAATCGTAATTGGCGCGCAACTTCATCTGCGGCTGCCAGATTGACATCCAGTGCATTCTCTTCTTGACCTTTGCTCGATTTTGAGCGATTACCACTATTCACGTCGATCACATGCAAGGCTTCGGTGTGTTCGATAATTAAATAGGCACCACTTTTGAACGATACGGTTTTTCCAAAAGCAGATTTGATCTGTTTTGTAACCCCAAATGTATCAAAAATGGGCAATTTGTCTTTGTACAACTTAACGATGTCTGCTTTTTCGGGCATGATTAATTTGACATAATCATGTATTTCCTCAAATGCAGCCGGTGAGTTGACGTGAATGTGTTCAAAGGAAGCGTTTAAGATATCCCGCAGGATGACGACTGTCCTTCCAGTTTCTTCGTAAATCAATGAGGGAGCCTTTGTCTTGGCGTTTCCCAATTTTGCCAGAACATCGTCCCAGCGCTTGAGCAATACCTTTAATTCCGAATCGAGTTCGGCGACCCGCTTGCCTTCGGCAACCGTTCGCACAATTACACCAAAGTTTTTTGGTGTAATGCTTTGCAAAAGTTGCTTGAGTCTCAATCGCTCTTCAGCCGATTTAATCTTTGTCGAAACAGAAACTTTATCGGAAAAAGGCATCAGAACCAAAAAACGACCGGCTATCGAGATTTCTGAAGTAAGACGAGGCCCCTTCGTTGAAATGGGCTCCTTGGCAATTTGCACCAAGATATCTTGTCCTTGTTTCAAAACATCCGATATACTGCCCTCTTTTGGAATCTCCGGCAACAAGCTAAACTTACTCAATAAGTGCGTTTTGTTTTTGTTGCTTGTGACTTGTTTGGCATATGCATTCAACGAATTGAATTGCACGCCCAGGTCCAAATAGTGAAGAAAGGCATCTTTTTCGTAACCTACATCAACGAAAGCAGCATTCAACCCCGGCATCAGTTTATGTACACGACCCAGATAAATATCACCAACAGAAAACGAAGTACTGTTGGATTCCTGTTGGAATTCCACCAGACTTTTGTCTTCGAGGATGGCAATGGATACCTCTTTGGGCTGTACGTCAACTACGATTTCGGAAGTCACATTCTTATTCTTTTCGATGGGTTACAGATTTAATCGTGTTCGATCGACCTGGCATCGGTTTGTACCGGGGTGTACAAGGATGAAAAGCGTTTCGAATCGATTGGTGAATAAAACAAAGAACAAACTCTAAGACTTGAAGTACTCTGAGCTTGTTCTTTTTGTTCTTTGAGTTTTACTATAAAGCGTGAAAATTATTTCTTCTTCTTATGTCTGTTCTTTTTCAGACGTTTTTTACGCTTGTGAGTAGCCATCTTGTGGGCTTTTCTTTTTTTTCCGCTTGGCATTGTTTAAAAATTTTACGGGTAAATTATTTTTTAACTTCGTTTACAAAAGTCTTAGCAGGCTTAAACGAAGGGATATTGTGTTCGGGAATGATGATGGTGGTATTCTTTGAAATGTTTCGGGCTGTCTTTTGTGCTCTTTTTTTCACAATAAAACTACCAAAGCCTCTCAAATATACATTTTCTTCTTTTACAAGAGATTCCTTCACCACATCCATGAAAGCCTCCACACTCGACAAGACAGTTACCTTATCTACTCCGGTCCGTTTGGAGATTTCGTTTACTATATCCGCTTTAGTCATCTTGATAGGGAATTAAAATGGGTTATACAATATTTATGTGAGTACATTTTCTGCGTTTCAATAACTAAATTTTTGGCTTGCAAATATATAGGTTTCCCGTCTATAAAAAAAACTTTCCTCTCGTTTTTTGCTGAATTTCCATTTTTTGATGTTCTTTGTTGCATGAACGCCCCTACATCAACGACAGAAATACGAAACAACCTGAGGCTTTGGTATTTGCAACATCGCCGTCCACTTCCGTGGAGGGAGGACAACGACCCGTATCGAGTTTGGCTATCGGAGATCATACTCCAACAGACGCGCGTTGCGCAAGGTGCATCCTATTTCGAAAAAATTGTGCAGGCCTACCCGGATGTCATCCGCCTGGCCAACGCACCCATCGATGAATTGCTGAAACATTGGCAGGGTTTAGGTTATTACAGTCGCGCACGCAACCTACATGAAACGGCACGAACCATACGAGATCAATATAATGGTGTATTCCCGGCCGATTACAGACAGATTTTGGCGTTGAAAGGCGTGGGTAGCTATACGGCCGCCGCCATTGCATCCATCGCTTTTAACCAAGCCAAAGCCGTTTTGGACGGCAATGTATATCGGGTTCTATCCCGGTTGTATGCCGATTCAACCCCCATCAAAACAAGCAGCGGACAAAAGCACTTCCAACATTTGGCAGACGCACTGTTGGATACCACAGAGCCTGGATTGCACAATCAAGCCGTCATGGATTTTGGAGCAATGCAATGTACACCCAACCAACCGGACTGTACAAATTGTACTTTGTCCATGTATTGCCAGGCACATCAAACCAATCAGGCAACTCAGTTCCCGGTGACCATTCAACCAAAACCCAAACGCAATCGTTTTTTTCTATACTTCCTCATTGAACACAACAAGGAAATTCTTGTGCAACAACGAGGCGCCTCCGATGTTTGGCAGGGTCTATGGGATTTTGTACACATTGAAACGGCACAGCATCCGGTGGATTCCTTCGATTCCATTACTCAACTGGAATCGTTTGCTTCCGGTCCTTTTGTCATACACAACACATACCAGCGCAAGCAAACGCTCAGCCATCAGGTGATTCACGCACAATTTATCCGATGCAACTGTACATACAAAAAACAGATCGCATCCAATCAGCAATGGATTCCCCTGGATGCGCTTCATCGCTTACCGGTTCCCGTACTCATTGATTGCGCCATTCGACATTTTTACACATAAGCCGATATTAATCTCTACAAAACACTATATTATCATTTATTTTTTGTTGAATACCATGCTTATCACTACATTTGATGCCGCATGCACAGAATAATCACAATTTAAACACACATCATGTCAGTGAACAAAGTAATTTTAGTTGGAAACGTCGGCAAAGATCCCGACATCCGCTATTTCGAAAAAGAAGAAAACAAACGGTACACGGTAGCCAATTTTACGCTGGCGACCACCGAGCGTATGTACAATCCTCAAAGTAATCAAACGACAGAACGCACAGAATGGCACAACATCGTTGCATGGAGAGGCTTGGCAACGCTGGCGGAGAAATACGTAAAAAAAGGAAGTCAACTGTATGTGGAAGGGAGATTGCAAACACGCAACTGGGAAAAGGATGGCATCGTTCGCTATACAACAGAGATCATCGCAGACAACATTCAGCTCTTGGGATCAAAACGAGCCAGCAATCATGCAGCCACAGCAGAGACACCGATGGCAAACGACATCAGCACAATGCCTCAACTTGAAACCGATGATTCAGACGACCTTCCGTTTTAATCGATCAACTTCCGCAAAGGCAGATAAAAACGAGTCTCAACCGATCAGGTGGCTCGTTATACTTCTGTGTTTTCTTGGAGTAGGGCTCTTTTCCAACTGCAGGGAAAAGAGCATACCCCTACCCTACGCTTATCCCAGAATCACCCCCCCGAGCCTTCAACCGACAACCTTCCATCATCGCGTATACAATCTCAACTTTTGCTATCCGGGGTATGCGCAGATCGGACCTCTAATCCGTCGGGAATCCGGGCAGATCTGGTTCACGCTTTCGTATCCGTATTTAAAAGGAACACTCTACTTGAGCTGGTTGCACACCGCAAACCCCAAGGAAATAGAAAAAGTCATCCGCCATCAACAGGTTTCCATTCAACAGCAATGGAACACTTCAGTACCCACACAGCACATACGGATGTGCAATGCAAGCAATGCTTCTGCACATGTGTACCAAAACAGGGTATCGGCGAGCAATCCCGTCCAGTTTCGTTTAAGCGATGCCCGGAGCTGGATTCTATTGGGTACCTTTGAATACGATCATGCCGTACAAGCCGACTCCATTCGTGACGTGTTGCCCTATGTTTACATGGAAATAGAATACGTACTCGATCATTTTAAACCCAACGAAGATGCCTTTACACAACGTCATTAACCAAAAAGCCTACCGCTGCAATGTGTGGCAAATAACTGAGGATATTACTCAGTTACAAAAACTTAGCAACGCCACCCCGCCTGCATCAATGACCGTTGAAAGCAGAAAAAAAGAGCGCTTAGCCTGCTTTGCCTTACTTCAAGCCGAAGGCTTGGATCCAAGACAACTCCATCATCTGGCGAATGGGAAACCCTACATCGAGGAGAGCAGCACGGAAATCAGTTTATCCCACACCATCGGGTGGGCGGCCCTACTGACATCCGAACAAAAAGGTGTAGGGATAGACATTGAGCGCATATCCAGTCGCGTATGGAACGTTAAAGACCGATTTATACACTCCGAAGAATGGCAAGACATCCAACATTCCGGCCAAGAAACCCATACCGAATTGACGTTATACTGGAGCGCAAAAGAAGCCCTTTTCAAAGCGTGTCAAGCTTCTGATGTTCATTTCAAGACAGAGCTTAGACTCTACAAGTCAAAGACCACAGAGGCACGGAAAGGTAGCTTTACCGGGGTATTCACGCGAACAAGCGAACAGTTCCATGTCGATTATTGGATTGAGGAAGCCTTCGTACTTACTTGTTGTTTTTTAACAGAATCCAAATAACCATTGGAGCGCCAAACAAGGCCGTAACTGAATTGATGGGTAGAACCGTCCCACCCATACCGGGCAGCTGAGCCAACATATCACACAACAGCAGCAAAGCCGATCCACACAGCATGCTCGCCGGCATCACAATGCGATGATCCCAAGTGCGAAATAAACCTCTGGCCATATGCGGTACAGTGATGCCTATAAATGTGATAGGGCCGGCAAATGCAGTGATTCCTCCGGCGAGTAAGGCTGTAGCAACCAGAATCACCCATCGAACTCGTTTTACAGAAACACCCAATCCGATGGCATAGGATTCACCCAGCAGCAAGGCATTTAAGGATTTGATCCACGCAAACGACAGCAACAAACCCAACGCAATAACCACAGCCAGAACCGGCATCATATCCCATGACACGGCACTTAAACTACCAAACGTCCAGACAATAAAAATCTTTAGCGTATCGGGATTGCTAAAGCTTTGCAACACACTGACCAGCGCACTTCCAATATAGCCAAACATCATCCCTACAATCAATAGAGTAACCAAATCCGGCACTCGAAACGAGGTCAACAAAACCAACAACAAGACTACGATGGCACCCAAAATGGCAGCAGTAACCAAGCCCCAACTACCCAAACTGAGCAGCACACCTCCCGCCCCCGAAGCCAATAAGGTGGTCAAAGCAACACCCAAACCCGCACCCGCATTTACGCCAAGTACATCCGGCCCGGCCAACGGATTTCGAAACAAGGTTTGCATCAACAATCCGGCTACAGACAATCCGGCTCCGGCCATGACGGCTGTCAATGCCTTTGGCAGACGAAACTGCAAAAGGATCTCTCGGTAGACGGCCTCCGATTCATTCGAAAAAAGCGCAGAAGGGAGTTCTTTTAACGGAATCGATACACTCCCCAATACGAGGTCTGCAACAAACAGGACCAACGTAAGCACAACGAGCCAAAGAAACTTGAGGCGATGCATATTATGGGAGTTTTTTAACGTATAAGAACGTATGGTTCGGTAAACGTTCGGGGTGAAACAAATGAATGAAATCGGCCAACAAGCCATCGGGACTGGCGACTGCCATTTCCCAAAAATCATTTCCTCCGTCTTCGGTGATCCGATTGGTATAAGCGTACATCCGATCGGACTGGAAGGGCTTAAAACCTTCATACCGCCGTTCGTTCTGTAACAATTCCGATTTGGTTTTTCCATTGGTCACTCCAACCCATACATCGGCATTCTTCAAGTCAAAAAACACACGTTCAAATGACATGGGAATGCTTCCGCGACTGGAATCCGCCTGGTATGGATAGTACCCGCCGGCATCTCGGATCAATTGGGCTGTATAACTGCGTCCACCCGGCTGATACCATGTTCCCCGAAAATTATCACCGGACAAAACCGTTGGTTTGTGACCGACTTCATTAAGAACGCGCTGTTGTAATGCAACATACCGACGTTCGGTATCATCAAACAAGGCTTTGGCTACATCGATCTGATTAAAAAAACAAGCAATAAAGTAGATCCATTCGGCTCGACCCAACAAGGTAGGCTCCATCCACTCGTTGTTTAAAACGACCGGAAGCCCGGAAGACATCAGGCGCTTGGTGTGTTCATCCATTTGATTGTATCCAGAGACCATAATCAAATCCGGATTCAACAGCATACATTTTTCCACATCCATTTGGAACGGATCTCCTAAATCCACAATGGATCCGCTGGCCACACCGGCTCTCAGATGCGGTTGAAAGATGCGTTTGCCGTCGCAGACGCCAACAACCGACTCCAATTGATTCAACCTGGAAAGAAACCCGTAATGTGTGGTTGAACCCGTTACCATTCGCTTAATTGGGACAACGATGCGCTGCCCATCCGCAGGCGTTGGAATAGTTGCTTCGGAAACCAAATAATAGCGCCCCATGATCAACCCTTCTTGCCAGGGATCGTACACTTCCACTCGACGGTAGTTTGCAAAATCGACCACCGAAAACCCTTTGGCATGTTTTAACGACAACTCAGAAACCGGCGCATCCGCACCGGCTCGCGCAAGATCCTTTGGCTGCTGATTGCCACAGGACACCAGCAACAGGATCGATAAGAGTAGAAACAAACAAGTGCGCATGGATGTGTCTAGGTTTTGACGAAAACAAAAAAAGGGAACCCGGAAAGATTCCCTATACAGTTCATTTCACCGCAATCAATTCGCCGGAACTTCGGCAGTTTCTCCCTGTACTTGATTGTCAAAGTTCGGCATAACGGTGTTTGGATCGGTCGGAATCGCGTTCAACACTTCCTGTTGAATGGCAGAACCTTGTTGTACGTCTTGAGCATCTTTTACAAAACCTGCAGAAATGATGCTTAAAACAGCAACCGTTCCCGCCAGCGTCCATGTAAACTTTTCAAGAAAGTCCGTCGTCTTGCGTACACCCATGACCTGATTTGACGATGAGAAACCGGAAGCCAAGCCTCCTCCTTTTGAGTTCTGTACCAGAACAATCAATGTAAGCAGAATGGCTGCCAGAAAAATTAAGATGGTCAAAAATACGTACATGTTCTTATTTATTTTTCGTATTAGTAATCAGTTTCTCCAGAAATCGGATTTGGTCTGCAAAGTAAACATTTTTTTCCGGATATTTCAAACGCAAACTTTGGATAATTTCCAGCGCTCGATCAAATCGTTTCTGCTTTATATATATTTGAGCCAATGTTTCGGTAAACCCGGCCTCCGGTAAACCCTCCACTGCATCCAAATCGGTCAGGGAATGATCCTCGCCTGATCCGGCATCCAAGGGAGTCCGCACGTGGGATTTTTCCAAGTACGCATCGATCCATGCTTGTCCGGACATGGCCGGCACCGCGCTTTGCACGTCCTGAGTCGGATGGATGCTTAAAGACTCGACATAATCCAAGTCGGGCAACACCGCCGAATCGCTACTTGAATTTTCCAAAAAGCGATCAATCAAACCAAACGAAGCGGTCTCAAAATGTGTGGTCTGCTCCGGATCAAGCGCACAAGGACTACGCTCAACAAATTCGAACAAACGATTCCGATCCGGAACAGAAATGGCCGTCCTCTCCAATTGAGCAGGAAAACGCAGATCATTCAGCAAGGACAAACCTTTTGCATACAACATTCGAGCCGCTGCAAAGCAGGGATAGGTCTCTACCATGTTGCGCAAAGCTTCTACGGAATCACGATCCATTTGCAAAGGATCCGAATACCACTGTATGAGCGTTCGATCATCCATTTACCAATTGGCTACGGTTTTATTAAAAATTGCCTCGGCGATTTCTTTATTAATTTCCTCTAGTAGAGCATCCTGAACATCCTCCAACATATACACTGCATCAAACATGCGGTACGCAGAAAAGGTTTGCTCAAAACTCTCGTCGGGATCCACGTTGTTGGTAAAACGAACGCGAACAGTGACCGTCAATTTCGTTTCTGCGGCATAGCCATCTGCCTGAGCGGCCATCGGAGTCAATTCATAGCCGGTAATCTCTCCTTCTAAGGCTAGATGTGCGTCGCGTTCAATCAGTCTCAGTTTGGTCTGTCTTGAAAACAGATCCTTAAGAGACTCCGTAAAAAGCTGTGATAAGGGAGGGTAAACCAAAACAGCCTGATTCGGAAAATCCTGAACCGCCAGCGTTTTAATACGATTGTAGTCAATGGATGCACCATTAAATTTGTATTGAACCGTACAGGCTGTTGCCATAAGACAGCAGGCCGCCAGAACCCAAAACTTCGTTAATCTACGCATCTCAGTCTATATTATACTCTTTAATCTTCCGATACAACGTCCGTTCGGAGATGTTTAATTCATTGGCAGCGAGCTTGCGCTTTCCGCTGTTTCGTTCCAGTGCTTTGCGTATGGCTTCTTTTTCCATTTCCTCAAGAGAAAGCGACTCCTCAACATACGCTTCGGTATCCTGAATATTGGGCGCATGCGTATGCGTCTCCTTAACCGGCTTTTCGGTATGCATTAAGGCGGAAAAACTTTTAAAATCGGTATCATGAAGAATGGGTGAATCCTTCGATTGTTTCTTCATGATGTCGTTTACCAACAACTTCAACTCGTTCATATCCTTTTTCATATCAAATAAAACTTGATATAGGATTTCACGTTCGTTCTTAAACGAGTGCTCTTCGGAAGAAGGATTCCCCCGATACAGCATGGGGTGTTTGTCGTATTGATAATCGGGCAAATAGTTCTGCATCACTTCTGCCGAAATATCCCGTTGCTGTTCGATAATGGAGATCTGTTCCGTTATATTTTTTAGCTGACGCACATTACCGGGCCATCGATAGGATATCAGCATTTGACGGGCTTCCTCACTCAATTGAATCACAGGCATTCGATACTTCTCGGCAAAATCAACCGCAAATTTTCGAAACAGACGATGGATGTCCTCCGGACGATCCCTCAAAGGAGGTACGCTGATGGGGACGGTATTGAGACGATAATACAGATCTTCACGAAAGCGATGGTTCTGAATGGCTTCCGTCATGTGTATGTTGGTGGCAGCAACAATGCGGACATTGGTTTTCATCACCTTGGATGACCCCACACGAATAAACTCCCCCGTTTCCAATACACGCAACAAACGCGCCTGAGTCGGCAAGGGTAATTCTCCAACTTCATCCAAAAAAATGGTTCCTCCGTCTGCTACTTCAAAATAGCCTTTTCGATCGGCCAAGGCACCGGTAAACGATCCCTTCTCATGACCAAACAATTCTGAATCAATCGTTCCTTCAGGTATTGCACCACAGTTGACAGCAATATAGGCACCATGTTTGCGGTGGCTAAACTGATGGATGATTTGTGGAAAACTCTCCTTACCTACACCACTTTCACCGGTGATCAGCACAGACAAGTCGGTTGGTGCGACTTGTACAGCAATATCAATGGCTCGGTTGAGCTCAGGTGCATTTCCTATGATTGAAAACCGTTGTTTAACTGCTTGAATATCCATACGCATTTATTCTACATCCACAGTCAATTCATCCAATTCACCACTCTGTATCACGTTTTGTCTTCGCAAGGGATTTTTTGATAGCTGCAGATGCAATTGACGGTTTCTAAAAATATCGCAAGCCATGTAATAAGCCTCACGAAACGATGCTTCTGAGGCCTCGTTCTTTCCGGCAAGTGCATAGGCCGTTCCATGAGCCGGAGAGGTGCGTACAAAGGGCAAACCAGCCGTAACATTGACGCCACGATCCATGCACAGAGTTTTAAAAGGAATCAAACCCTGATCGTGATACATCGCCAACACGGCATCAAATCGTTTGTAATCTCCCGATCCGAAAAACCCATCCGCAGACATGGGACCAAAACAACACACATGGTTATCCTGTGCTTTTTTAATGGCCACAGCGACAACATCGTCATCTTCCGTACCAATCACTCCATGATCGCCCGCATGTGGATTTAAACCCAATACAGCCAGCCTTGGTTTACGAATCCCAAAATCCACTTGCAAAGCCTGATTGAAATTTCGAATAATTTTGACGAGACCGGCTACGTCTAAGGATTCCGATACGCGTTGTAGGGGTACATGCCCCGTAGCAACAGCGATGCGTAACTGTTCACTGGCCATGATCATCAATGCCGAACGACCGTCGCCACCTGCTTTTTCCAAAAATTCCGTATGTCCGGGAAAATGAAATTGCTCCGATTGAATATTCTGTTTATTGATGGGTGCCGTAACCAGGACGTCGATCAAACCGGCTTTCAAATCGGAAACTGCTTTGTCCAAAGACTGAAAAGCCGCTCGACCGGCCATTTCTGTTGATTGTCCCAACTCCACTTTTACATCATCGTCCACACAATTGACCAGGACAATCCGGCCCACCATTGCATCCTGTGCCGAAGCAACGGTTACAATATTGACGGTATTCAAATCCAATGCCTTCTTATGGTATGCCGCCACTTTGGGCGATGCGTAAAGCACCACGGCTTGATCTTCATACACGCGCGCATCCGCCAAGGTCTTTAAAATAACCTCAAAGCCGATACCGTTCATGTCTCCCTGGGTAATGCCAACCCGAATGGGTTTTGCTTCATCGATTCGTTCTGCCATGCCTATTGTACGTTAAAATCCATTGAGTATAGTGTCGCTTCGATGTGTCTCAATAAGTTACGCTTATTTTTTTCCGGTGCGTACACAAAAACTTCTGCTGTTATTACCCGCTGTTGATCGGTATCCAAGCGACTGATGCTCACAAACGGTCCACCCATAATATCGCCTTTTACCTCCCACATGCCTCGAAGCTCAGTCATGTAGACACCCTTATAGGTAAAACTCTTAAACGAAGGCGGAATGAGTTTTTGTGTGGTCATGTAGGATCCTTCAGGGCCTCCGGGTATATACCGTTTCATTACAGAGTCCCGCTTATTAATCAGGAAATCCGCCGTAAAGGTTTCTTTTTCTGTATATGGATACGTATAGACAACCAAATCCATTCGATTGCCGGATTGGCCGTTGGATGCCCAGAAAAATCCCGGTTCCTTCTTTGAAACGTTCATGTCATCGGGCACATACATATAACAACCGAACTTCTCCTGAATCTCTTTGGAAAAACTACGGTTGTGCTTTTTCTTATGATATTCAATGGAACGCTCAAATTCTGCACGTACAAAATAATCTTGTATTATACTACGATTCTCACGAACATACCGCGCAAAACTCGTGTCGTTGGGTGCTACAATCTTTAAGAGGGATTGCCCGGTTGCCCACTCATCTTTTGAGAATTGAAAATTTGGCTTGGTATAGATGGATGCGATATCGATCAGAATGATGTTCTTAACCGGACGCAAGATGCCTTTAAAATCAGGCTCATCAATTCGGGATATTTTAAAAAAGGGTTCAGACTGGGGCAAACCGTAGATATCCTCATTCAGCACATCAAACAAGGCTCGTCCATGATCCGCTTCCCAGTCAACCTTATTGATGACAACAAGAATATCCCAGGGTGCACCGGTTCCGGCGGGCAACGCTCCCTTGCCCTGACGCTTACAGGAGAGCAAGGCTAGTGACACGAACAAAAGCAAAACAAACGTGGATCGAATGCGTTTCATAACTGACAAAATTTCCTGCAATTTACAAAAAACAGCGGCAACATCTGCCAAAAATGGACAATTTATTTTTTCCGTTGCTGTGTAGACAGCAATCCACAAGCTGCCTGAATGTCCTCTCCCCGAGACCGACGTATCGTCGTGATCACACCCTTTGAATTCATATATTCAGCAAACGCTTGAATGGTCGACTCATTGGTCGTCGCAAAGGGTGTATTGGGTATTTTGTGAAATCGAATGAGATTCACACGACACTCCAGACCTTTAATCAACTGCAACAAAGCATCAGCATGTGCACGATCGTCGTTTAACCCTTTAAAAACAATGTATTCAAATGAAAGCCTGCGTTGTCCGGAAAAGTCCTCCTGCTTCAAACGTTCCACCACTTCCGCAATGGGCCAAGCCTTTTCGGTCGGCATCCAACTTGCACGTTGTTCAGAATCTGCCGTATGCAGACTGATGGCAACGTGGCATTTGCTCTCACGTAAAAATCGATCCAAGGCGGGTAAGACTCCAATACTAGATACCGTTACGCGCTTGGGGCTCCAAGCCAATGCTTCTTCTGCAACCAGTGTATCACAGGCACGAAGCACTTCATCGACGTTATCCAACGGTTCTCCCATACCCATAAAAACCACATTGGTCAGTTCCAAGGATTCTGGAATTGCCAGCACCTGATTGAGTATTTCTTCCGCTTGTAGCTGAGCCGTAAAGCCCATGCGTCCGGTCATGCAAAAAGAACAGGCCATTTTGCATCCCACCTGAGAAGACACACACAAGGTTGCCCGTGTTCGATCCGGTATATACACCGCTTCAATGGTTCCTCCATTGAAGGAGGAAAACAAATATTTCACCGTTCCATCCAACGCTTTTGCAGATAGAATGGGTTCTTTATGATAAATGTTTGCATGCTCTTGAAGATACTGACGTGTTTTTTTTGAGAGATTGCTCATCTCTTCAAAATGAAATACACGTTTCTTATACATCCAGTCAAACAATTGCCCGGCTGTAAATGCCGGCAATCCGGCTTCATGCACCCAAGCTTTTAACTCTGGCAATCTTTTGCCTAATAATTCAAATTTTTCCATATCCTATTGGACAAAAAAACGGGATGCGTGCACCCCGTTTTAAAAAGTATTGGTAAAATAAATTCAATCAATAGAAACGAATCCGATTGTCTTCAACGTTTGCAGCTTTGCGTACGGCATCGTAGTTTTGATAAACCAAACGATACATCTGATTCTGATTCCAGCTCTCCTTTTCCGAAGCAATATTCAATTCCTGTTGGCCTTGTTCCTTGCTAAGCACACGGAACAAATAGACACCGTTCTTCCCTTTTACAATCGGCCCTACTGCATTCACCTCCGTTTGACTGACAGCAGCAATCAATGCGGGTTCTTCACCCAGCGGGCTGATCCGACGCATGGCCTCGTTAACAAATCGAAGCGTGTCGTAACGTGCATTCAACGCTTGTGCAACTTCCGGTATGGACTGAGTCGATTGATTCTTCATCTCGGCAGCCAATTTCTCTGCTTTTTGTTCGTTGATCAATTCACGAGTCAACGTAGAGGATACGGCTTCCAACGATTGAAAATCACCTTCCTGTACATCCGTAACACCCGCAATCAGGAACTGATTGTTGTTGTTTTCCAAAATATCGGATAAATCACCCAGATTGGAATTAAAAATAAAACGAATGGCCTGACGCATTTGTGGAATCTCCGCCAGCGTCTGATCTGTTGATCGTAGAAACGGTGCGGATTGTACGGAGTAATTTGACGCTTCAGCTGCTTTAAAGAAGGCGTCGGCGGTTTGATTCTCTGCAAGAATTCGGTTCAAATCGTTGTAATGTTTGCTGTACGTTTCTGAACTGGGAAGCACCTTCAATGCAATAATCGCAGCTTTTGATTTAGCGACGGGAGCCGTACGATCCGTGATCTGAACCAGACTTATGCCATATTGTGACGCATGAATAAAGAGACCATTCAAGGGAGTGGAAAAACTTTTTTCCAGAAAATCAGCACCCATTTGCTGTGCATCCAATTCACGGAACCAACCCATGTCGGAATTTCCTTTGTTTAACGAATGCTCCGCAGCAAGCGCATCAAAATCGGCACCCGACTGCAAAACCTTCAACAAACTATCCGCCTTGCTTTGGCCGTCAACCGGCAATACAATCTGACGTGCGCGTACCGAGTCCGGAGCTGTAGTCTGATCAACCACCTTACCGGTTCGATAAACACCCGCTTCAAAAACAGGCTCAAGATAATCCCCTACCGAGGCAGCATTCAAAAATGCAGTAAGACTCGGATCAAACAGGGTATTTGAAACAAACACTTCTGGGTAGGTATCGTCCGTATTGGCTTTGGCAAAAGCAAATACATTGTCTGCTGTTTCAATATCGGAACGCAATTGATTGATTTGATCTTCCACTTTCCGGAAATCTTCTTCACTGGGATTTACGGTAACCAAAACATATTTTGCCGAACGATGCGGTTGTTGTTTGAAACGATTCCGATCCTGACTGTAACGCTTCTTCAAGTCTGAAGAAGAAACCTTAAACAAGGAATCGGGCAAGGTACTATAGGGTTGAAACGCGTACTCGAAACTATACGTTGTGTTGCGCTCCGTAAATGCCATCTGAGCATCCAACGAATTGGCCTGAACAGCCTTTTCCAAAATCGCATTGATCTTTTCATCCATGCGCTGGTATTTCAGGTTGTTTTCCCAAAACAGCCAATAGGCTTTTAATTCTTTAATCTGAGCTTGTGCATCGGCAGGAAACATGGACAGGTCGTCTTGTTGAATGGTCTGCAAAAACTGCATCATAACAGCACGATCAAAACGTCCGGTTTCCGGATTGGCAAAAATAGGCAACTGTTGTACGGTTGGGTGAACCGAGGGTCCGTTCAACATATCAAACAACTCCTTACTGCTCACGCTCACACCCAATAAAGCGGCTTGTTCATCCAGCAATCGCTCACGTACGATGGATTCAAACACAGATTCCCGAATTTGACCGGCAACGACATCATCAATGCTGGTTTGACCCGTTTGAATCTTGTACACACTTTCCATCTCCTGGATGCGCGCTTCGTAATCCCTGTAATCCAATTTGGAATCACCAATAACTGCAATTTTTTCCTGGGATTGTTGAAATAAGGTTGATCCGGAGTTTAAAAAGTCTCCGATAATAAAAGCAAAAAGAGCAAGACCGATGATTACAGTCAGCAGTACAGCTCTGTTTCGAATTGCCTGTAGGGTTGCCATATAAAAAATCTGTTAAATTATAGTACGTTTCGTTTCAGCCTGCGAATATACAAAAAAACAAAGAAAAAAGACTTTATCCTGGGTTATTTTAGTGTATCCTGTTCCACTATGGTCGAATCTGCTTCCGTTTCATCCAACGTGATGGGTCCGTTGGGCTTAAATATGGTGTATTTGGTCAATGTTTGATTGGATTCAAAGCCGTAACCGGACAACAGGATGTTTTCTTTCTCGATTCGGATAAAGGAATCCGAATAAACGCGTTGCGCACGCTGATCCCAATACATTAGAGGCGTTTCAAATACATCCCCATTCAAATTTGTAATGTGTACATTCTTCTTGAGCACCCACAATCGGCGTCGTGAGAAATACGTGGCCGTATCACAGCGGACCACCGACTCCACCCGCATGCTGTCGTCAAATCGCTCAAAATAAACACGTGACGGGAAATACCAATAGGGATCCGAAGCCTGATCGAAGACTTCCCATTTTTCCGTAATAACCCGATACCGAATGCGTCCCGAATCGGAGATCAATGTCGTGACCGAATCCGTACGCATGCTGGCAACCTGTTTCCGATCGGAAAAACCGGCGACAAACTCTTTATTTTCCTGTGCACACGAAAAGAACAAAAGCAGAATCACGAGCAGGGGGCTCATGATTCCGCTTTTAAATACGATCGAAAAACGATGAATCATTTTAACGACAAATTGTACGTTCACCGATCCAGCCACCTACGGTAAAGTATTGGCCTTCTTTGACTTGAGGATGCATAAACACATCTTCTTTGCGCGGGAACTGAGCCGAATAGCTTGAAATCAATGAATTGGCTTCTTCTGCAACGGATGCATCGACGGAGCGTGCCTTAACCAGTTTATCAACGGCAACCCAATACACCGAGCGTTCCAAAACCGGATCACCTGCGTAAATATTGGTACTGGATGCATACATCTTAGCAATTAGAATATACGGCATACCGCTGCTCGGATTCAACTCGGCTGCTCTCAACGCATGTGTGCGTGCATCCGACTTGTTACGTGCGGCAAACAAAACGGTAGCAGTAAGGTATTCCAAATCAGCCTTCTTCATGTTGTCCTTTTCCATCGAAAGTGCTTCCTGCAGAAAACTTGCAGCCGTCGTGTAATCTTCCTTCTTGATGGCTTGATAGGCTAGACCTTCGGCCGATTCTGACGTAGGTTGAATGGCATGCACATAATTGGAAGCCTGAAAATACAATTCGGTATCGGTGCACTTAATTCGTTTCATCACCGATAAAACACCTTTCAGGAATGAAATATTCTCCTTATTTTCCTCCATACGAGCTCCGCCAAACAAGCGTTCCATCATACTGCAATCGGCTACACCGGAATTTGAAAAAATCACATCCACACTGTTGCGGTAGTTTTCGACCTTCTTGATTTCAGCCGAATCTTTTGCTTCTGACATGGCAACATCCAATACTTTTGAAGCCAACAGATAATCATTCACAAACGACTCAATTAAACTGGTATCCTTACGAAGCTGTTTGATGGACACATCCATAAATGCCAACGCATAAACCGGTTCTCCCGTACTCTCAGGATCTTTCAATGATTTTTCCAACCAGCTGTGTGGTCCGGAAAGATCCGCATCATCGCTGGCATACTTAATGAAATCCAATGCCTTACGACCCAGAATCCAAGCTTCTTTCGGATAACGTTTGGTATTTCCAAAATATTTGATCCGTTGGTCGTAAACCTGCATCAGTTTATCGAGATATTCTACTTTTTTGGCCGGATCCGTTGCGGATTCTATTTGCCAGGAGCGAATCTTAGCACCATCAATATACAAAGAGATGCGTGAAGCCGGACATTCGTTGTAGGCGATTTCCCAAAACTCCAACGCACTGGCGTAATCCCCCTGCTTGGCATAGGGCATATAAATACTTAAGTTATTGATGCAGCGCACGCTGTCTTCTCCATGTCCAAACACAGAGCCGTCTTCTACTCCTTTCTGAGCAAAGGCATTCAGGGCCAAAACAGAAAAAAGGATGCTTGTTAAGAGATGCTTATTCTTCATAGGTTTTAAAATATTAAAGCTTGCGTTTGAAAAACCACGATTCACTAAACGTGACATCCAACGACAGTTTATAAAAATTTTCTGAAATAAAGGAGCCCGATGGTATGTAATTTCTTCCGGCTTCAAACGAAACATGGATCATTGACCGGTTGTTGCGTAAAGGCAAACCCAGACCTAAGGACAGTGCAACCTGCTTCAAATTCTCATCGGCTAAAGTACTATAAGAATCCGTAAAGGACAAACCCGCACGGTATTGAATGGCTTGATAGTAATGATTGGCCATCACAGAAGGCAGATAGGACGCCCCCAACGCAAATCGGGAAGCATTCGACAAACTATCCCGAGATCCGTGAAAGGCAGCATCACCCCAATTCTGCAAGCGATAATCCATTCCCACCGTCAATTTTTCGTCGTAAATCCAACTCACACCCACACCCAAGCTGCGTGGCAATTCAAAGGCTGACGTACTATGATTTTCCTGAGTATCTACAGCCACCTCTACTGAAACAAGTTCGTTATTTATCGAAATCTTTTCAGAATATGTTAAGCCGACTACTAGACGTTGTTTAGCCCCGAGAGCCTGTGCATACTGAACACCCAGTTCCAAATTGGACGCATTCAAAAACCAATAATCAGTGTATGTAGAAGGATTAACAGATTCAGATTGCTCTGACATTGTTGCAGTTGAATAACTACTCTGCGTGATGGTGCCAAAAATATACGAATAATTCAAACCAACGGAGAGATTTGAGCCCAATTGATAGGCCGTTCCCAAAAAGAGGCTGTTCAAACCGCCAGTTCCAACATAACTAGCATATTCTGTAAGATTTGGACTATTGTCAGGTTCATCACTGTAAGAATATCCGACTTTTGAATAGGGAATCAACCCCAATGCTACCCCCCAATTGCGCTTAAGCGCAAACTTCATGGCGGCATAATCCAAACCGCCGTTTGGGTTTTGCTGCACGGCATCCCCCTCTTTCATGCGTGAATAACTGGCGGAAACGCCAAAATCAAACAGCATATTCATCGTATCGACCGCTGAATAACTCGCCGGGTTGAGCGGATTAATGTGCTGACTTTCACGAAGGCCAACCCCAAGGCCGCCCATCGATTTTCCCATTCCCAACGCAGGTGTCTCCAGCAAACCATAGCCAAACCGACTGTAGGGTGAATTTGTATTCTGTGCATAGACTCCCGTGAAAGCGAACAACCACAGCATTGCGGCAAAAAAACATTTACGTAGAAACATTGTGTATGAGAATTCGATTGAGTCCAATGAGCAACAAATTTTTGTTTACAAAGATGCTACTTTTTAGCTTGTCCTCAAAATAAATACGGTCTCCGCCTGTTAAAAAAGTCAAAAGTTCACCTTGAAATTGTGTATACAATCGCTGATACCCTTCCACTTCGTGCAGAACACCCTGCATCACCCCTGCCTGAATGGCAGAAGAAGTATCCTTTCCAAAAGCATCGAAATCCACTTCAGGCTGAATCAAGGGTAAGCGATGGGTTGCCTGATGCAAGGCTCGAAAACGCATGTTTACGCCGGGGGCAATATTTCCTCCTCTGAAACATCCGTCCCGATCCACAAAGTCATAGGTGATGGCCGTTCCCATATCGACAACCAACAACGGCTTTCCGCCTGCCAAGGTCCAAGCGCCGACAGCGGCAGCCAAACGATCGACACCCAATGTATCGGGTGTTGCATAAGCATTGGAAATGGGTAAACGCGTTTTGGAAGTCAACATCTCGAAAAAATCCACATTGGAGCGCAGCAGATGAAGCACATTCTCTGAAACAGACTGTACCGAAGATACGATGCATCGCTCCGGAGCATACGTGCGCAAGACATCAAGCACATACGCTTCATCCAATTGTTCAACGTGCATCACCTGAACCGGCTCAAACGCCGCATCAAACAAGGCTAGTTTGCAAACCGTATTACCCTGATCAATCACCAAATTCATACCCATGCATTTTCAGGCAAATATAAAAAAAATTGCACGGGAACCGAATCCCGTGCAATCATAAACAGAAAGAAAATGAACTATACGAACTTCTCAATATTCCAGACAAACGCACGAACTCCAATTTCCTTGTTGCGCTCATCCAGCTTCTTTATAAACTTCAACAATTCATCAACACGATCATCCTCGACCATCGTCAACACGGCCGAATTCATTTCAGGCCATGTATGATTGCCCAAATGAGGTTCTCCATCGATGGATCCGCGTCCGGTCACCTGCTCCCATGCAGTATATCCACGGATAGCCAGTCGGTCAAACATATAGTCAACACGTTCTGTGTTGGCTTGGTTGTATACTAAAAACACTGCTTTCATACTTGATTATTTATCCATGAATATAAACTTCTTGCGGACCTGATCCTGCTTATCACGTTCTCCGTGACGTGCCATGACCCCATACAATACGGGAACCAAAATCATTGTAACCAGCGTTGAGATCAACAATCCACCAATGATGGTAATCCCCATCGGAGCCCACATTTCGGATCCTTCACCGAGACCCAGCGCCATAGGGAACATCCCCAAGATGGTTGTAGCTGCCGTCATCAACACAGGACGCAAACGGGATTTTCCCGAAACGGCAATCGCTTCACTCACTTCCAAGCCTCGATCCCGCATCAAATTGATGAAATCGACCAACACGATCCCGTTCTTAACCACGATACCGACCAGTAGAACGACACCCAGTGCAGCAATCATATTCAAGTCCGTACCCGTCAGCAACAAAGCCAACGCAACTCCGGTAAAGGAGAACGGTATGGAAAACATGATGATAAACGGTTTGGCATACGATTCAAACTGAGAAGCCATGACCAAATAGACCAGAATCACAACGACGAGCAAAAGCAAGCCCAAACTCTGGAACGATTCCACTTGATCCTCGTATGCCCCACCCACATTGATTAAGATGTCCTGAGGGATATCGACCTGATCCAGTTCTTTCACAATCTGCTCTGCCATCGTACCCAGCGGAACACCATAGGGTGTAATCGAAACCGTAACGATGCGCTCGCGACGTTTGTGTTCAATGTTGGGTGGTGACCAATATTCCTTCACCTCACCCAGTTCTTTGAGCTTAATCTTCCCACCGGTCATGGTAGGGATGGTCAATTCTTCAATATCGGATATGGAGGCTCGATATGCTTCTTGTACGCGGACTACAATATCAAATTCATCGCCTTCCTCACGGAAATAGCCCACGGTAGCGCCGTTAATCCGATTGCGAATGTACGTCGAAACCGTTGCCGAATTTAATCCGTGCAACGCGAGCTTTTCCTTATTCAAATTGACCTGCAACTCTGCCTTATCGTTCTTACGACTGATTGCAACATCACGGGCACCGGGGACTCTGGAAACCCGATCTTTAATCTCCTGAGCCAACGCATTGGTTTGATCAAAATCGTAACCTAAAATTTCCACATCGACCGTTGAGGTTCCTCCCATACCCGGGGCTCCGGCAGTCACCGTGTAATTGATGATTTCCGGTAATTGATCCAAGTAGGTACGTAATTGTTCCGCAATATCCTGATCGCTTCGAGTACGCTCACCCACTGGCTTCAACCGCATATTTAAGTTGATCAGATTGGTTCCGGAAGAGGAAAACACGGATGCGATTCCACCTTCATCATTGGATCCGGTAGAAGAGGCATACAACAGAATCTCCGGTATATTTTCAACAATATAAGCCTCCAACTGTTGCGTTGTTTTCATCGTTTCTTCTACCCGTGTACCCGTTTGCAATTCAATGGTTGCACTCAAACGACTTTGGTCGGTTGTTGGCATAAAGTCCGTCCCAATGAATTGAAACAAAAACATCGACGCCACAAACAAACCCAGAGAGGTAAAAATAACTGATTTTTTATGTCTTAACGCCCAACGAAGCACACGTTCGTACCAATTATCCAATCCATCCAGTCGACGCTCAATGTTTCGGATGTACCAGTCGCTCATTTTTCCTTCTCCCTCCTTGGTGTCTTTAAGCAGCTTAGAGGAAAGCATTGGCGTCAACGAGATGGCGGCCATCGTTGAGGTTACGACCGTAATGGTGACAATCCATCCGAGTTCCTTAAACATGATCCCCGTCATGCCACCCACCAAGGTCAAGGGCATAAATACCGCAACAATGACCAACGTTGTAACAATTACAGACACCCAAACCTCATTGGTTGCATAAATGGCGGCTTCCCGCGGACTGCTACCCCGCTTGATGTGCTTCATGATGTTTTCCAGCACCACAATGGCATCGTCCACGACCATCCCAATGGCAATGGATAACGAAGACAGCGAAATTATGTTCAACGTACTTCCCGTCGCAAACAAATAGATTGCTGCCACGACCAAGGAAATCGGTATTGTCATTGCAATAATAACGGTCGCTCTCCATTTCCCAATAAAAAACAACACCACGATCACAACAAACAACAACGCAAAAAACAAGGATGAAGACAGATTGCTTACCGAATTGCTGATAAAGTCAGAAGAATCAAAAACCATACTAAACTCGACATCCGAAGGCATGACTTTCTGCAAGGACTCCAATTCCTTTTTCACCTCATTACAGACCTGAACCGTATTGGCTCCGGATTGGCGCGTCACCATCAATCGAACCGCCTGCTTACCGTTGGCTTTCTCTTCCAGACTCAGGTCCTTTAATGTGTCTTTTACCTGAGCAATGTCGCGAATAAAAACAGAAGCACCGTTGCTCGTACCAACAACCAGGTTGTTGATTTCGCTGCTGGCATCAAATTCGCCTTCCACACGCAACTGATAGCTTTCCTTGCCCATCTTGACCGTACCCGCCGGCATGTTCAGATTATTGGCAGAAACCGCATTTGAAACCTGCTCCAGCGTTAATCCGGCTGCATCCAGTTTTTTTGGATCAACATCCACATAAATATACCTTGAAGGGGCACCAATCACAGATATCGAACCGATACCATCGATGCGCTTCAACGGATTGGCTACATTCTCATCCAATAGTTTTTCCAGACCCAGATAGCTGTCTTCTGCCGTAACCGTATACATCAGAATGGGCATCATGCTGGTACTCAACTTGAAGATATTCGGTCGATCGCAACCATCGGGCAAAGCATCATAAATCAAATCAATGGCATCGCGTACGTCGTTGACCGCATCATCCAAATCTTCACCCCATTCAAACTCCATACTAACCACCGACATATTGTCGTAGGATGTAGAAGTAACCTCTTTAATTCCTTGAACACTGTTAAAGGCATCCTCCAAACGCTTGGATACATTGGTCTCTATTTCAGAAGCATTTGCACCTGCATAGCTCGTAACCACCGTAACATAAGGTGGTTCCATCTCCGGATATTGATCGATCGGCAGGCTCACCAACGAATAGATCCCGGCTACCACAATGGCAGCAAAGACCATCAAGGTCGTCACCGATTTATTTACCGCACTCTTATAAATACTCATACTGCTTCGTATTATTTAACCACATTCAACTTGGCACCATCCTTCAAACGTGCCTGACCACTGATTACAATCTCATCCCCTTCACCAATGCCATCAGCAATGATTTCGATCTGATCATCAAAGCGTTGTCCCAGTGAAACCCGAACCCGTTTGGCCACACCCTTGTTGTTAACAAACATATAACGTTCAACAGATCCCTGCAATTTCAAAACAGCCTGATAAGGCGCCATGATTGCAGTAGCTTCGCCCATTGCCAATTTTGCACGAATAAACATACCCGGCTTCAGACGTTCCCCTGAATTGGAAATGCGAAGTTCTACTTCAAAGGTACGTGTCGACGGATTGACGGTAGGTGCTACATTATACACACTTGCCGAAAACGTTTCACCCGGATAGGTGTCAGAAGTCACCTCTACTTTCATTCCTTTTTGAACCTGAGGATAATACGATTCCGGAATATGAATATAGGCTTTCAAGGGATTGAGTTGCAAGACTGTAATGATCGGCAGAGCACCTGAATACATTTCGCCATTCTCATAATTCTTAGCCGAAACTACTCCCGTAAAAGGTGCTTTTATGGTTGTATTTTGTTCCAGATACTTCAAATTGGTTTTTTGAATGTTTAATTGAGCCAAGGCTTGATCGTATGCCTGTTGAGAAATGGCTCCCGTTTCCTTCAAGACCTCATAGCGTTGAAAATCCTGTTCCAGCGTCGCAATCTGAATTTTGGCCTGCATCAAACTGGTTGCATCCATTTTGACCAATTCCTGACCGGCGCGTACCCGACTTCCAACCTCTACCATAATCTTCTCAATCCGCCCGGGACTGACCGGCACCAGGTTGATTTCCTCCTGAGCCAAAGCATTGGCCGAATACTCCAACGTCCGATTGAGTGTTTTACTTTGTAATTTCATAACCCGTACATTCTCGACGGTTTCCTCTCCGGCTGCGGTCTCAGATTTCTTTTCTCCTGAGCAGGCAGCAAACATCATAACGCCGGCTAGTGTAGCCAACAAAGACACATTGATTCGTTTCATATCGTTCCGATGATTAAATTCTTATAGTTCTCCGAGCAATTTGGCCAGCTCGTCCTTGGCTGTCAACAGATTCATGACCGCTCCAATATAATTGCCCTGGGCAGTCAGCAAACTGTTGCTTGCATTGGTCAACTCCAGACTGGATGATAGACCTTGTTCGTATTTTTTACTGATGTTCTCAAAAACCCGTTTGGAGACCAAAATGTTTTTTTGTTGGATTTCATACGTTTCCAAAGCACTCTTCAGGTTGTAACGGAGTTGTTTGTCCTGAATTTCCATTTGGTCGACCAACATCTGATAATCTTCTTGTGCACTCAAATACCCCAATTTAGCTTTCTTAGCCTTGGCATAATTGCCTCCGCTTGAAAACAAAGGCATACTTGCCGTAAACGTAATGTTCTGCTTAAGGGTCATATCAAATCCACTGGTCTTCAACTTTTCGTTGTATTGGTAAACCGCTGTAATACTGGGCAAATACGTAGCCAAGGCCATGCGTCGTTCTTCCTTTTTTAAATCAACAGAAAGCAAGCTGGTCTTGACTTCCGGATGGAGATTCATCACAAAGGGTTCTGTCAGCAAACCGTAGGCATCCGTTGTATCCAAAAGTTCCCCCAGGCGGTCCGTCAATTGCAAAGACACGTGGGCATCCACGCCCAATAAAAGGCGTAAACTGTTGTAAGCGATTTCGATGGTACGCTCGGTTGACTTCAATGTATTCTCTAAATTGGCAAGGGTAACATCCATTTGATCGGCTTCCGTTTGCTCACTGATACCGACCTCAACCATCGAGCGGGTAGCCATCGCCAACTTGCGTACATTCTCGACGTTTTGTTGCAACAAACGACGATTATCCTCCGCGGACAAAATTGAATAATAGACGCTGTTGACGTTTTGAATGATGGCCAACTGCGTCAACTCAGATCCACTTTGAGACATCTTTTTGGCTAGATCCGCCATGCGCATTCCCAGCAGCGCATTGGCATTAAAAATCAACTGCGTTGCCTGAATGGTCAACGTACTTGAAGGCTCCATTGTAATGGACTGCCCCAACAAAGTCAATTGCGCGCCCAAATGATCTGTATAATTTGCATTCGCAGATACTTGAGGCAAATAATTCGCAATCGCCGCAATTTTTTCCCATTCAGCCTGTTCCACCGCCATGCCTGCTTTTTTCAGCGTACGATTGTGCTGCAACGCGTGTACATTGGCCTCTTCTACAGACAACGACAATCGAATCGTGTCGTCGACTGCCGTTTGCGCCGTTGCTTGAAGACCCAGCAGCAAGAACAGCACATACACCCAAACACTCTTTTTTACCATAACCTATTCTTCTTTAATATTTGTAACAATCTCTGTCAAATCAATAATCGCATCCACAATCGAATCTATATCCGAATCATTAAAAGAAAGCCCATCCGGACAAGCCGCCAGTTCCTCAATACTTGCTCGTTTGGACTCGTAATAATCGAGCCCTTTTCGACTACAAAGGACCCTTAAATACAAATCAACCATAAACAAATGCAATGATTCCTTATCCAATTCCGAGAAGGCCTGCACGTTGTTGGTCATGGATAAGAAATGAACGGAGACAAAGCTCATCAGCATTTTCTCGTCAAAGTCGGTTCGAAACAAACCTTCCTGACGACCCCGTGAAATGCTTTCACTCATATTTTCGATAAATAGCTGATGATTGAGCAGAAGATGCTTCTTATGAATTTCCGGATAGTACTTGACCAAGTCGTGAAAGAAGTTGACAAATTTCAGACGATGATTGCGAATGTTGACACTGGCCGTAAATAAAATACGATCAATCTCGTTCATACCCGCACAACGCACATCGACTTCCTCAAACATCTTTTTTCTTCCCTTGACGCTAAACTCGTTCAAGATCGATTCGACCAATGCTTCCTTTTGAGGAAAATACTGGTAAAAGGTTTTTTTGGAAATGCGCAAGTCTCCACAGATGTCTTCGATGCTCACACTCCGAAGACCAAACTTCATAAACCGTTTGGTTGCTGCCTTTTGTATGTTTTTTTTAATGTCCACGTTTATTTTACGATTACGCGACAAAAGTAGTAAGAAAAAAACGAGGCCTAAACACGCGGAAACTTAAAAAGTATTAAAGTTTCCATATTCACCGATATCATTGATCCTTCCAGCCTTTCAGTACCGAATACAACTGCTGAACCGGCAGACCCATCACATTAAAATAAGACCCCTCGATGCCCACAACGGCAATGCTTCCAATCCATTCCTGAATACCATAGGACCCTGCTTTATCAAACGGTTTATACTGGTCCACATACCAGGCAATCTCTTCCTCCGTCAGGTTCGAAAAACGGACCCGTGTTGTCGACACAAACGTTTCCGATTGATGCAGGGTTCGAACACAAACACCGGTATACACCACATGTTCCCGACCGGAAAGCCGCGCCAGCATCCCACAAGCCTCTGCACGATGGGCGGGTTTCCCCATGACTTCATTCTCCAGACAAACGATCGTATCGGCCGTAATCAATAAATCGCGAGTCGTCAATAGATTGGTATATGCGTCGGCTTTTTTACTGGCCAAAAACGAAGCGACCTCCATTGTACTCAACGAATCGGGATAGGACTCATCCACAAAGGGAAGTTCGGGGACATCAAAAATCAATCCCAGTTGTTTCAACAACTCCTTTCGCCTGGGTGACTGCGAACCCAGTAGGATGCGATATTTATCCAGATGATCCAACATCGCTTACCAACCGAAGGCTTCCACACCATCCATCCAAAGCCCCTTGGCCTTAAGAATTTGTTCCAACAAATCCCTTCCGCAACCCTCTCCGGCCTTAACATGAGACACATAACGGGAAATTGCACGGATTTCGGGTGCCGCATCTGCCGGACAAGCCGCCAGACCAACCTGCGTCATGACTTCAAAATCGGGTATATCATCTCCCATATAAGCCACCTGTTCCGGCTTCAGACCGGTTTTTTCCAAGAAATCCTTAAAATCGACTTTTTTATCACACGCTCCCATATAAATATGTTGTACGCCCAACAATTCGAAACGCTTACGCACCGCTTCTGTTCTACCTCCGGTGATAATACCCAACGTCAGGCCCTTACGAACCGCCAAATTGAAGGCGTATCCATCCTTTATATTGACCGTTCTCATGGGTTCACCACTGATATACAAGGGGATTATATTGGCAGACAAAACACCGTCGACATCAAACACGACGGCTTCTATGGTTGTTAAGTCAAAAGGTATATTACTCATAATTCATTATTTACATGATTAAAAATATGCTTACTCATTGTTTCATACAAGGCTTGCACATCGGGACGATCGGCCAGCATCTGCTTGTGTGCATCCATAATGTTGCGATCGTAACGCGTGGCAGGTCCGGTTTGCGCTTCCTTGGGGCGCATCTCGTGTACTTTTCTTGCGGTCTCATCGATCAGAGGCAACAATTGATTGAAGTCCAACTGATGCGTATCCAATAAATCCGAAGACAAACAATACAGATAATTAACAAAATTACAAGCAAATACAGCAGCAAGGTGCAACCACCGTCGCTGGTCGGAAGAACACGAATAGACCTGAGTCGTAAGACGCTTTCCCAAGTTGAACAACAGTTGTTCATCTTCCTCGTTGGACGCTTCCACGTAGACAGGTATAACACGAAAATCCACTTCTCGGTTCATTGAAAAGGTCTGCAACGGATAAAAAACACCTACACGACTGGAATATGCGCGCAAAACATCCATTGAAACACTGCCTGCTGTATGAACCAGCAGACCTTGAAACCGCGGTAGGACAGAAAGGACTTCATCAAAGACGGAATCCTTCAGTGCACAAATATAAATGTCGGCTGTACAATCCAAGCATTCCGGGGCACTCACCGCTTGTGCTCCGATGCGCTCAGCCAGTCGGGATGCTTTTTCTATATCCCGGCCGTAGACTTGCACAACGTTCACTGCGTTTTGATGCAACGTTTTACCCAGTTGTGTAGCCAGATTTCCGTAACCAATCAGAACGACACGCATCCACCCATTGAATTAATTGATATTGGGGTATTGTCCCAAGTGTACCTTCTCCCATTGAAGTTTTTCTTCCTCAAAGGGCTTTTTTGCCTCTTCTTTGACACCGATGGCAACAATACTTTCAACGCGCAACGCGTCGGGTATCCCAAGCTGTCTGCGCACATATTGCTCGGAGTCCTCTCCGTCTGCCGTTTGTCGCAGACGTATTTGTATCCAACAAGATCCCAGATTGAGATCTTCTGCCTCCAATTGAAGAATCAGGCTGGCAATCGATGCATCCTCTACCCAAACATCGCTTTTGGCAGGATCTGCCAATACCACTACGGCCAGCGATGCCCCGGCCAATAAAAGACTTCCGTGCTTTTTGCTTTTGGATAAGGCCTCCAGTTGATCCGCATCATCCACCAAAATAAATTCCCAGGGATTGGAACGTTTGGAGGAAGGTGACATCAGAGCCGCTTTCATAAGCGATTCGACCAACTCCGGACTGATTTGTGTATCCTTAAAAACACGCGTGCTTCTGCGCACGCGAAGCAATTCCAGTAGGTTTTCCATAGAACAACAATAATGTATGCAAATATACGTTTTTTTAATTGAAGAAGTCCGTACCTTTGCCCGCATATGACAGGAAATCACGAAAGCAACCCGCCTCAAGCCCTACGACATCGCCTCAAGTTTGGGGGCATGCTGCTTGTCTGCTTCCTGTTATCTACCCTTCAATCAAATACGGTTGCATCCGAAAATCGAATCCTTCTTACCGGGTATGTAATGGATTCGCAAAACAACGCATTGGAACTGGCTCATGTATTTGAAACACAACAGCTCATAGGAGTCACAACGGATGCAGACGGATTTTACAGTCTCAGCATACCCCATACCGATACACTAACGGTGCGTTTTAGTTGCCTAGGCTACCAAACAGCCTTTCGAATCATTCCGGCCGAAATCAACAACCTACGTGTAAATGTGCAACTGGGTGTAGAAAGCAAAGAATTGAACGAGGTTGTCGTAACCGGACAACAACGCCAAACACAAAGCTTTGAAAAATTGGATGCCAGCCGCATCCGTATGATGGCCGACCCAAGTGGAGGCAGCATTGAGGCCCTACTGGTCACCTTTGCCGGGGTGAGTTCCAACAACGAGACCAGCACACAGTACTCCGTACGCGGGGGTAATTACGACGAAAATCTAGTCTATGTCAATGGAACAGAAGTCTATCGTCCCCTATTGATCCGAGCCGGGCAGCAGGAAGGCCTGAGCTTTGTCAATCCCGAGATGGTGCGTGAGGTCTCCTTTTCCGCCGGCGGTTTTGACGTGCGATATGGAGACAAAATGTCCTCGGTATTGGACATTGCCTACAAGAAACCCAGCAACTTTGAAGCAGCCGTATCCGCAAGTCTTATGGGAAGCAATGTCTATGCGGGCCACGCATCCTCCGACGGACGCTTCACCCAATTGCACGGATTCCGATATAAAAGCAATCAATATCTTTTGGGAACGCTCGATACGAAAGGAGATTACCGTCCATCCTTCGTTGACTACCAGACCTATCTTACCTATCAATGGAACGAACGGACGGAATTGAGTTTTCTCGGTAACTTCTCTCGAAATCAATACGACTTCACCCCCACAACCAAACAAACCGATTTCGGTACGTTTCAAATCAAACGAAACTTCACGGTTTATTTTGACGGCAAAGAGCAAGATCTCTTTCAAACGGCTTTTGGATCGGTCAAATTAAACAGCAAACCCAACAATCGCCTGAATCTGAGCCTTCAATCTTCCGTTTTCAAAACCATTGAGGATGAAAACTACGACATTACCGGGCAATATTGGCTGAGTGAAACACCGATACGAAACAACCAAGAAGATACGGAAAACACCAGCATTATTGGAACGGGGACCTATCACGAACACGCCCGCAATCATTTGGAGGCCAGTGTAATTAATCTATCCCATCAAGGCTCATACATCCTGGACAGACACAACCTAAAATGGGGGCTAGGCATGCAAATCGAGCAGATCCAGGATGATTTGGTTGAATGGGAAATGCGGGATTCGGCAGGCTATACACTCCCATACAATCCGACAGAAATTCAAACCGTCTACAACCTTCGTTCCAATCTCCGAATGAACAGCCAACGCTATACCGCATACCTTTTGGATGTATGGCGCTTCCGACGTACCAGTGGACTGTACATCATCCATGCTGGGCTACGAAGCAATTACTGGACCTTTAACCGAGAATGGCTGATCAGTCCTCGAGTCAGTATGACGTTCATACCATCCTGGGAACGCAACATCACGTTTCGTCTGGGTGGAGGAGTCTACTACCAGGCACCTTTCTACAAGGAGCTTCGAGACACCGCTGTTGCAAACGGGCAAACTTCGGTACAATTGAATCGGCACATACGAGCCCCAAAAAGCATCCAAGTCTTAGGTGGTATGGATCAGCACTTCATCTGGCTGGATCGACCGTTTAAATTTACAATTGAAGGATACTATAAGGACTTAAGCCGCCTCATCCCATACACCGTGGATAATGTTCGCATTCGCTATTCCGGAAAGAACGAAACCGAAGGGTACACAACCGGTTTGGATATGAAGTTGTTTGGTGAATTTGTGCCTGGAACCGATTCCTGGATCAGTCTTTCCCTGATGCGAAGCCAGGAAAGCATCGATGGGGTGCAGATCCCCAGACCGAACGAACAACGCTACAATGCTTCCATCTATTTCCAGGATTATTTTCCGGGCAATCCACGATTCTCAATGAATTTAAAATTGGTCCTTGCTGATGGTTTGCCTTTTGGGCCACCCAATGCCGACCGCAGTCAGGCAACCTTGCGATTGCCTGCCTACCAGCGTGTTGACATCGGATTATCACGGGTATTTCACGCATCGGAGGATGCGTTTATGAAACAAGGGCTATTTGCTTCGTTCAAGCACATTTGGGTTGGAGTGGATTGCTTCAATCTCCTGGGCATTCGAAACGTGAATAGTTACTTCTGGGTTACGGATATTCAAAACACACAATGGGCCATACCCAATTATCTGACCGGACGTTTAATCAATTTCCGAATCGCTGCCGACTTTTAACCCTCACAACGACCCTCGCAGTATAAGGTGGGTTTGCAACGTGGCTTGTACGTGTTGATCCTCGACGATAAATCGAGCTGCCAGTGTACCCATTTCCTTAAAGTCAACCGAAATGGATGAAATACCTCGTTCGATGACTTCAAGCATGGGGGCATCGTTAAACGTGATGGCGCCGACATCCCGTCCAATGCGCAAACCGTTCTTTCGGCAGACCTTTACAAAATCGATTAAATCCGCATGAGAGACCCAAAGATAGGCTGTATCCGCACAAATATCTGCTTCAGACCAACCGTCTTCCATTAGGATCGCCTCGAGTCCATACGCATCGCAAAAGCGATGAAAATAAGGAACACAACTCCTCGGATGTCTCGATTCTCTTGGAAAAACCATACAAAGCCGCTTGTAACACGTAAATCGATGTGCGGCTTGAACCATACAGGAATAAAAGGCTGCATCAAAATCTTGCATAACATATGCACGATCGTTCTTCTCGAAGTTTCCGAAATCCAAAAAAAGCAACTTATCAGCATCTATTGTATTTAATATCGGCATGCAGCGATCGTGGTGTAAATTCATCACCAAAAATTTACTGTACTTTCCCACACTGTTTTGCAGGATGCTATCAAAATGTGTCTCGTTGTAATGATGAAAATACAGATCCAATCGATGATGTGCACCAATGTGTTTGGTCAGGGCTACGTACAAATCGTTTTTGTACGGGCTGAAAATATCCAGAAGAACCAGTACACGTTTGATGCGTGTTGCCACATAATACCCTCTCATGGGTTCGGACTGGATGATCCCTTCCGCTTTTAGCAATTGGTAGGCCTTAAAAACGGTATCTCGGGCACAAGCGCTTTGATCACTGATCTGATTGATCGAAGGCAAGGAGTTGCCTTCTTCAAAGATTCCTTGAATGATGGCCGTCCGAACGGCATCGGCTACTTGCTGCACTTTCGAATGCTGTCCTTTGAACACAATTTTCATGGTACGTCGTAGATTTAAGAAACAAAGCCGCCCTTTGGAGGCGGCTTTGAATGATATTATTTGCGCTTAACCCAAGAAACCCAGCAGGATACCGGCGGCAACCGCCGAGCCAATCACCCCAGCTACATTGGGACCCATCGCATGCATCAGCAAATGGTTTTTTGGATCGTATTCCAATCCAACGGTTTGGGAAATACGTGCAGAATCGGGCACGGCAGAAACACCTGCATTTCCAATCAGCGGATTGATCTTGTTGTCTTTGGACAAAAACAAATTGAACAATTTGACAAACAAAACTCCACTGGCCGTAGCGATGACAAAGGACAGTGCACCCAGACCAAAGATCTTAATGGAGTCTAGTGTCAGGAACTGAGTCGCCTGCGTCGAAGCACCTACGGTAATCCCCAAAAGAATCGTAATGGTATCGATGAGCGGACCTCTGGCCGTTTCAGCCAAACGTCTGGTAACACCACTTTCCTTCAACAGGTTTCCAAAAAACAACATCCCCAACAAAGGCAAACCGGAAGGCACAACAAACGTTGTCAACAACAAACCGGCAATAGGGAATATGATTTTTTCGGTTTGAGAAACCACACGCGGCGGGCGCATACGGATCACACGTTCTTTTTTGGTGGTCAACAAGCGCATAATTGGCGGTTGAATCACCGGAACCAAGGCCATATAAGAATAGGCAGATACGGCAATCGCACCCATTAAGTTGGGAGCCAGTTTGGAAGATAAAAAGATGGCTGTAGGACCGTCTGCTCCACCAATGATGCCTATCGCACCGGCTTGACTGGGATCAAAGCCCATCTGCAAGGCAATTGCATACGCTCCAAAAATCCCCACTTGAGCAGCCGCACCAATCAGCATTAATTTGGGATTGGAGATCAATGCCGAGAAGTCGGTCATGGCACCGATACCCAAGAAGATCAATGGCGGATACCAGCCCTGAACAACACCCTGATACAAGATGTTCATGACCGACCCCTGTTCGTAGATCCCCAGTTGCAAACCAACTTCTTTAAAAGGGATGTTGCCAATCAGCATCCCAAAACCAATCGGGATAAGCAACATGGGTTCAAATTCATATTTGACAGCCAAGAATATAAAGACAAGGCCGACAACAATCATCACCAGGTGCCCAGCAGTCGCATTGGCAAACCCGGTATAGGTATAAAACTCTTGTAAGTTCTGACCTATAAAGTTTAAAAAGTCACCCATATCAACCGATGATTACAAGATCGGCACCTTCCAATACCGATGAACCTTTATCTACTTTAATTTCGAGAATCTTTCCTGCCAAATCACTGGTGATGGTATTCTCCATCTTCATGGCTTCCAAAACCATCAGTTTATCACCAATTTTAACGGCATCACCCACCTTACACTGAATTTCCAGAATCACACCGGGTAGTGGTGATTTGACCGCACCACCGGGTGCTTTGGTTTTGGCCTGAGATACGACCGGGCCACCGGAAGCGCTCACGGGTGCTGCCGAAGGACGTTTAATTTTGATTGGGTTTACTTTGGCCGGACGATCGATTTCTACAGTGTATGGGGTTCCGTTTACCTCCAACTCCACCACATTATCGTCTTCTTTGATCACTTCTACCTTGTATTGTGATCCATTGATGGTATATTTAAAATCTTTCATGGAAATGCATCGTTATTAATGTACGTATTATTTCTTATTGGGTATTTCACGCAGTCCGTAAATCTTTGAACTCCAGGGAGAGTACGAACGTCTTGTACGGGCAATGGTCAACACGGTATTTTCAATATCGTGTGCATCGTTGCTCATTTCATACAACGCCATGGAAATGGCTGCCATCACCTCACCGGGCACCTCGTTCGGATCAACGGCTGTTGGCTTAACGGTCGCTTGTGATTTTTTTCCGGAATTGGAAGCACGCTTAATGACATTGGCCAATCCGATAAAAAAGACAGCAAGCAACAACAAGACGGCAAAAACAACCGACACCGCACTCAGACTCATACCAACCCCATCCGGATCTTCCTGTGAAAACTTCTCAATTTTCTCGTTGCTATCCAGGGTTTTGTTGTTGGTGCTGGGAGTAACCCGCTGCATCATAGACCAGTTAGACTCCCCATCAAGGAGGCGACCCCAACTGACGTCCGCAGGCAATACCGGTACCACGACACTATCAATCATACTTTTACCATCGGCGTTAAACAGATAGATCGTATTGACCGATGCAGAATCCAGCGTAAAATTTAAATGAAAGGTTCCACGACCAGGTTTGCCATCTGCATAAAAAAGCACGTGTTGTCTCTGTTGTATGCGTGTCAGTACATCACCCTTTGGAATCATGTACATCATGGGTTGATTCGGATCGTTGGTCAGGTAACATCCACCGATATTGACCACATTGTAAGATGTATTAAACAACTCAATCCACGCAACACGCTCACCGTATCCATCCACATAATTGCTGTGATTGGTTACCAGAACCTCGTTAAACCGCATCTGTGTCGCTTGTTGGGCGTACGCAAGTACCCCCACAAACAAGCCCAGAACAAGTATTGAAATTCGTTTTTTCATCATATTACAAGGGAATATTGCCGTGTTTTTTGGCTGGGTTGGTTAATTTTTTGGTTGCCAATTGTTGCAACGCACGAATCACACGAAAACGCGTATTGCGTGGTTCAATGACATCGTCAATGTAGCCGTATTTTGCAGCCTGGTAGGGATTCTGGAACAACTTGCTGTACTCATCTTCCTTCGCAGCAGCCACTTCTGCAGGGTTTTCTGCAGCAGCCACTTCTTTTGCATACAAGACTTCAACCGCACCCGATGCACCCATTACGGCAATTTCGGCAGTAGGCCATGCATAATTAATATCCCCACGCAACTGCTTGCAGCTCATAACAATGTGTGCACCACCATAGGACTTTCTCAGTGTAATGGTGATTTTTGGAACGGTTGCTTCTCCATACGCATACAAAAGTTTCGCTCCGTGCATAATGACACCACCATATTCCTGTCCGGTGCCCGGTAAGAATCCCGGAACATCGACCAACGTTACAAGCGGAATGTTGAACGCATCGCAAAAACGGACAAAGCGAGCCGCCTTTCGAGAAGCGTTGCTGTCCAAAACGCCGGCCAACATTTTGGGCTGATTGGCAACAACACCAACCGATTGACCGTTAAATCGGGCAAAACCTACAATAATATTTTTAGCATAATCTCCATGAACTTCAAGGAATTCACCGTTATCGACAATGGCACCGATTACCTCAAACATATCGTAGGGTTTGTTCGGACTATCCGGGATGATCTCATTTAAGGAATCATCCAAGCGATCGATGGGGTCAAAACATTCAATGTGCGGTGTTTCTTCCAAATTGTTTTGCGGAATAAAACCCAACAGTTTGCGAATCAGTTTCAAACCATCCTCCTCGGTATCAACGGCAAAATGGGTTACCCCCGACTTTGTAGAGTGAACAGAAGCACCACCCAACTGCTCTTGTGTTACATCTTCACCCGTTACCGTTTTGACCACTTTTGGGCCCGTCAAAAACATGTAGGAGGTTCCTCGTGTCATAATGGTAAAATCCGTCAAAGCCGGAGAATAGACGGCACCTCCGGCACAAGGACCAAAAATCCCGGAAATCTGCGGCACGACACCGGAAGCCAATATATTGCGTTGGAAAATTTCCGCATATCCGGCCAAGGCATTGATGCCTTCCTGAATGCGCGCACCTCCCGAGTCGTTGATCCCGATTACAGGAGCACCCATTTTCATGGCCTGATCCATCACCTTACAAATTTTCAACGCCATGGTTTCGGATAAAGATCCGCCAAAAACCGTAAAATCCTGTGCAAACACATAGACCAACCGACCTTCGATGGTACCGTAACCGGTCACCACACCATCACCCAAAAAATGTTTCTTGTCTTGACCAAAATTGGTACAACGATGTTTGACAAACATGTCAAATTCTTCAAAACTACCCTCGTCCAGCAACATAGCGATGCGTTCTCGAGCGGTATATTTTCCTTTATCGTGCTGTTTTTGGATGGACTTTTCTCCACCACCCAGGCGTGCCTGAGCCCGCAGCTCGATCAATTCTTTTACTTTTTCCAGTTGTGCACTCATTTCATTCCGGTATTATTGTATTTATTTGTTGGGATTCTCACACAGTTCCATCAATACACCAAACGTTGATTTGGGATGTAGGAACGCAATATTCAAACCTTCGGCTCCCTTTCTGGGCGCTTTATCAATCAACATAATGCCTTTTTCAGCAGCATAATCCAATGTTTCCTGCAATCCTTCGACGGCAAAAGCGACGTGATGTACGCCTTGTCCTTTTTTCTCGATAAACTTACCAATCGGTCCTTCCGGATCGGTCGATTCAAGCAGTTCAATTTTGGTCTGTCCAACCATAAAAAAGGCTGTTTTCACTTTTTGATCGGCCACTTCTTCGACGTTGTAACACGTAACGCCCAAGATATTTTCATAAAACGGAATTGCTTCATCCAGACGATTCACAGCAATACCAAGATGTTCAATGTGAGATGGTTTCATAGTGTGCTATACTTATATGTTAAGGTCCTTTGGACGGTTTAAAAAAACGCAGCAAAGGTAGGAATTAAAATCGACGGGCTTCCGTTATTAGAGAAAAAAATCCGCAATTATTCGATCATTTAATCGTTTTAAACGACAAAATATGCCAAGTCACAGCAATGGCGATCACAAACATCAATATGCGAACCCAAATCAAGGGCACAAAACAAAATGCTGAAATAGAAATTGTACACCACATCATGGCAATGGAGACGATTTTGGTTCGCTTTGTAATGGCTCGGTGCTCCCGAAAATTAAGGATATACGGACCCAATTTGGGCTGTCGGATCAACCAAAGATACAAACGTTCCGAACTTTTAAAATACAACGCTGCCGTCAACAGCAAAAAAGGCGTCGTAGGCAACACGGGCAAAAAAATCCCCAACACACCCAATGCCAGACTGATGCTGCCCAGAAAAATATAGAGATACTTCACAAACGTACGTGTTAATTGCGCGCCAAAGTTAGGCATTTGTCCTTAAAAGATTGCAATGCGATCAATGCTTCCTTATTGTTCATCAACTCCGTCCAATCAAAAACAGACATTACTTTTCCTTCGTTTTCCAGCACAGGATTTTCTAATAGGATTTCCCAACCCGCGCCCATTTCTTCGGCCAAACGGGAAGCAAACGACGACTTAGGCCACACCTCCGGCTCCATCTCAAACCGCCTCAGCTCAGCCAATGCTTCCATCGGACCCGCTGAAAGATGAACTCCATTGTAACTTTGTGACACTTCGGGTAGGCCAAAAAACGCCTTTCGATCCAGCAAATCTCTCCGCAGACTACCCGTGGCAGCCTGCTGGGGATCGGTTGCACCAATGAAGACCTCGCGCGCATCCTTCCAAGAAAGATCAGCAGAAATATGAAACAAAACAATACAACGTCCCGGTTGCGTAAAGTGCTCCAGTTGATTGGGCTGAAAACCATTTAACAACCATACCGTCTCCCGATCAATCTGTACCTTTTGCACATAGGCTCCGCTCGACAATTTCTGAAAAGGCAGATTCTGCCAAAGACAATTCAACGAATGGGGATTAAAAAATGGGAAATGAACCAAAAACTGGTCACCTCCCAAGATGTTGGCCTCCTTTGCGGGCAGTCCGTACAAGCTTGCAAACCGGCTTTTGGCAGCATTTGACAGGGCTGCCGCTCCAAGACGGGCGTGTGCACTGATGACACCGTAATGTTTTGCCATCAAATCCCGCTGTTTGAGAAACGCGCCGGATAACACCATCACTTTATGCATCCGAAAACCATACAACTGCAGACGCTGTAACAAAAAATCCAATACCGACTCCACGTGAATACCCACGCCGGGCTCCGTCAACTCCGGTTTGATGAAAAATAAAAACGAATGTTGTGCGAGCTCCTGAATTGGAGTTGTACAAACAACTGAGTCAACAGACGGATCGGTCTGTATGTTTCGGATGGCTTCCGTAAGTTTGTTTCGAAACTCCTCAAGATTCTGCATAAACAACTTATTTTCCAGCACAATATCGGAAAGAAATCTCAAAAAAACAAGACGTGTTGTTCAAAAGGAACAACACGTCTTTACGTAAATTGGATATGAATTGTGTATGGGTTTCAGAGATTATTTACGTGCTTCGTTGTATTTCGTTTCAACCGCTTTCCAATCCAGGACTCTCCAGAAGGCGGCAATGTAATCGGGTCGCTTGTTTTGATAACGCAAGTAATAGGCGTGTTCCCAAACATCCAATCCAAGAATGGGTCGACCACTACATCCCACACCGGGCATCAATGGATTGTCCTGGTTTGCCGTAGAACAAATATCCAGGCCACCATCTGGGGTCACGCACAGCCATGCCCATCCGGAACCAAATCGAGTTGCAGCCGCTTTGTTAAAGGCCTCCTTAAACGCATCCAAACTACCCCACTTGGCATCAATGGCTGACTTTAAGGCACCTTCGGGCGCTTGTGAAGCATTGGGAGAAAGCAATTCCCAAAACAAGGAATGATTCCAGTGACCACCCCCGTTGTTGCGTACAGCAACCGGATACTGATCGACAGTTTTTAAGATTTCTTCCAAGGACTTGCCTTCGGCAGGCGTTCCTGCGATGGCATTATTTAAATTCGTTACATACGCCTGATGATGTTTGGTATGATGGATTTCCATCGTTTGAGCATCAAAACTTACTTCAAGGGCGTCGTATGCATAGGGTAAATTGGGCAATGAGAAACTCATAGTCGTCATATTTAAAAGATTCAACAATAGTATTTGTAACAGCATAATCGGTCTGTTTTTTTGTGTTATGATGCAAATATACTATCTTTGCAGGATTAAAACAAGTTTTTCCTTGTTAAATATCTAAAAAAAGCATGACGGAATCGACTAAGACACCCGATAGAATACTTACTTATCTGAAAATGAACGGAGAACAATCCGCATCGGCCTTGGCAAAACATTTTGGAATCACCAACGAAGGCGTGCGATTGCAACTACTCAAACTGGAAGAAGAAGGACTTATTGAATCCGAATCCAGTGTCCGGGGTGTTGGACGCCCCGTATTGCTGTATCGGCTCACGCGCAAAGGATCCGAAAAATTCCCCGACAACCACGCAGCCTTAACCGCCCAACTGATCCACTCCATTCGCAATGTGTTGGGCGAAGAAGCGTTGCGAAAAATCATGGACCACAAACAGGACAACGATTATTTTCGGTACGAAGCCCAACTGGAAGGCGCACAAGACCTGGAAGAACGGCTGGATAAATTCACCTCTTTACGCAACTCAGAAGGCTACATGGCAGAATGGGCGCGCGACGAAGAAGGCTATCTCTTTATTGAAAACAACTGTCCCATATGCACAGCGGCCGCTTCCTGCGATGGCTTCTGCCGATCCGAAATTCAAAACATCCGAAAACTACTGGGTGCAGACATTCGTGTGGAACGTGCCGACCATACCGCTCGTGGAGATCGTCGATGCGTATACCGCATTAAGACAAAATCTTAGCAGAACGCTTTCCCTTCAGAATAAGCAAAACACCCAGCAAACACAAGGCTGAAAAAACCGCAAAGATCCAATTGGACCCACGGACAAAAGACGCCTCGTTGACGGAGGTAATGCGCTCGTTTCCAACAAATACGTGCAACACAAACGCAGCGACAGCCATACTAAACATCATTCCGGAATTTCGCATGGTCGCAATCGTTGCCGAGGCAACACTGTAATAGGTTGAGTCGACCGATTGCATGACCAGATGTGTATTGGGTGAAGAAAACAACCCAAATCCAAAACCCAGCACCAGCAATGCAATCAATATATACGAGAAGTCGGTTTGGAGACTTAGAAAAGAAAGCAAAAACAGGCCCAATACACTAAACGCCATTCCAAGAGCTGTGAGCCGATGTGGATTGAACCGATCGGACATGCGACCGGCTATGATGGCTACGACAGCCATCATCATCGGTTGGGCCATCAGTAAACTTCCGGCCTCTTGTGGATTAAATCCCTTGATGTATTGCAAATACAAACTCAGTACAAAACTGACGGCAAACGTAGCCGCGTAATTGATAAAGGCCGCAAAATTGGCCGTAGCAAACACTACATTTTTAAAAAAAAGACGCATTTCCAACACCGGATCCTTGACCGATCGTTCGATTTGGACAAACCAAATTAAGCCAAAAAAGCCTACAGCAATAAACAGGAAGGCCCAAAACTCAGGTAAATTGGACAGACCCAGCATCAGCAGACTCATGCTGGGCATATAAACAAGTGCCCCTTTCCAATCAAAATCAGCTCCAGCCGCTTCCTTCCATTCCCTCTTGATGGCCAAAGTCGTCCCCAAAAGCACCAAGAGGGTTGCAACCGCATTGAGTGCAAACAAACTACGCCAACCCAACTGCTGGGTGAGAAAACCGCCCAATACAGGAGCCAGCGAAAGACCCAGATAAACGGCGGAAACATTCAACCCAATGGCACGTCCACGCATATTTGCCGGAAAAGAAGAAACGACGATGGCCATCGACGTACTCAACAACATCGAACTACCGATGCCTTGCAGAAAACGGGAGAAAATCAAAACGGATGCCGTTGGTGCCAATGCACACATGATAGAGGCCAACAAAAAGAGCACATTACCCATCATAAACACACGCTTCCGTCCCCAAATATCCGACCATTTACCCATGGGCACCAAAAAAACAGCAGCCGAGAGCAAATAGGCCATACTGATCCAACTCAGTGTAAGCGTATGAATGGAAAACTCATGGGCGATATTTGGCAAGGCTACATTAACAGCCGAACCCATTAAAGGATTGAAAAAACTGGACGTCATGGTAATACCCAAAATAGTCCACTGTTGTATGCGGTCACTCATTATTCGATTGAATTCTATTGTTGTAATCAATGGAAATCCTACCTTTGTCGCATACAATAAGACCTCCTACCATGATGTTTAAAAAAATTCTTTTGGCGGCTGTTCTGATTCCATTCAGCCTCCACTCTACCGCCCAGAAACAGTTGGAAAAACTGAACCGTGGTGTTGTAGCCGTAAAAACCGACGATCAATCCGCCTTTGTCAGTTGGCGCATTTTGGAAACCGACCCGGACAACATCGCTTTTGACTTGTGGCGCTCCTGCGAAAACACGCCCCCGGTCAAAATGAATCCGACCCCCATTGACAAAGGTACAAATTGGATCGATAACGGACTCAAAAAAAACCAAACATACACATACTTTGTGCAACCTTCCGGTGAAAAACCCTCTATAAAGGCATCCAATAAGTACATTCTGAAGGGCAATCAGCCCATCGGACAATACCTGAGCATCCCGTTGCAAACCCCTGAGCGTTACACGCCAAACGACTGTTCCGTCGCTGATTTAAACGGTGACGGATCGTATGAAATCATCGTACAAATGACCGGAGTGGGTCGTGACAACAGCCATGCCGGACTCACGTCACCGGCCATATTTCATGCCTACACCTTGGACGGAACGCTCTTATGGGAAATCAATTTGGGAATCAACATACGGGACGGTGCGCATTACACTCAATTTCTGGTTTACGATTTTGATGGGGACGGTCGTGCCGAATTCATGTGCAAAACAGCCGATGGAAGTCGGGATGGATTGGGCAACATCCTGGGTGATCCCAAGGCCGATTGGCGTGTTCTACCGGCCAATGGAGACACCGACCCGTGGGCCGGTCGTGCCCGCATGCCCCGCAACCGGGATGGATATCGCCCACAACAAACGCCCCCACAACAACCGGACCCGAATGCACGCTACATCGGTAAAATCTTTGAAGGCCCGGAGTACCTGACGGTCTTTGACGGCCTAACCGGTAAAGCCCTTGCGACGACCGACTACGTACCGGAGAGAGGCGCCAGAACCTCCTGGGGGGATGACAATGGGAACCGAAGTGAGCGTTATTTGGCTGGAGTGGCTTATCTCGATGGCAAACACCCCTCCGCTGTATTTGCCCGAGGATATTACACCCGTGCCGTACTGGCAGCATGGGATTGGAGAGACGGAAAACTACAACAACGTTGGGTTTTCGACAGTGAAGACGGAACTCCAGGCAATGCCGCCTACAGTGGTCAAGGGAACCACCAGATCAGTGTTGCGGATGTAGACGAAGATGGCTTTGATGAAATTATCTATGGTGCCTGCGTCATCAATCACGATGGAACCGGCTTGTATTCTACAGGCAAGGGGCACGGGGATGCCCTGCATTGCTCCGATTTGGATCCCGATCGTCCCGGTCTTGAAATCTTCCAAGTTCATGAAAACATGCGCCTTGCCAGCGATGTGGGTGCCGGCCATTTCCGTGATGCCAAAACCGGTGAACTGATTTGGGGCTTACCCGCACGAGAAGACGTTGGACGCGGACTTGCCGCCGACATCGACCCCAACCATTCCGGACACGAATGTTGGAGCACCGCTTCCGACGGGCTTTACTCCGCAAAAGGAGAACGCATCAGCAAACGCAAACCCCGCTCGTGCAACTTTGCCATTTGGTGGGACGCCGATTCAAGCAGAGAACTGCTGAACAGCAACTACATCAGCAAATGGGATCCGAATACGGAACAGGAAAACCTCCTTTTTCGGGCAGATAGCTGCGTATCCAACAACGGAACCAAATCAAACCCGGCCATCAGTGCCGACTTGTTTGGAGATTGGCGCGAAGAGTTGATGCTGCGTCACGAAAACAACAAAGAATTGCGCATCTTTACCACGGTTATTCCCACAGACTTGCGTCGTGTAACCCTGATGCATGATGCGCAATATCGACTCGCGGTTGCCTGGCAGAATGTATCTTACAACCAACCGCCTCACCCAAGTAAATGGTAAAAGACAGACTGGATGCGCAGGCTAAGCCTGCTTGCGCACCAGTCTTGCATACAATGCCACCACAATAAAACAAATCATCGGAACCGCATACGCATAATGTATGGTACTCAAGTCTGAGATCCAACCTTGCAAAGGAGTCAATAATGCACCCCCTAAAATAGCCATAATCAGACCCGAAGCGCCAATTTTGGCATCCTCACCCAAGCCATGCAACGCAAAACCGTAAATGGTTGGGAACATCAGTGACATGCATATTGAAATGCCGATCAAAGCAACCACCGTAACCATGCCACTACTGAAAATCACAGCCAATGTACAGACGATGGCGATCAGGGAAGCCATCATCAAGAGACGGGATGGATGGATGTAACGCATTAAAAACGTAAAAATAAATCGGGAGACGCTGAAGCAAATGATGGACAACAGGTAAATATTTGCGGAGGTTTGTTCATCGGTACCCAATTCGGACATCACAATCCGGATGGTATACGACCATACTCCGATTTGTGCTCCGACATAAAAAAACTGCGCCACAACACCCCATGCATAGATCTTATTGGCAAGCAGACGCTTGACCGTCGGAAAGAAATCCAGCGAATTGCTGCTGTCTGAATTACGAGGCATGCGTGTTAGCAGCATCATAAAAAACACGATCAACAACACCAGACCAACCCCCATATACGTATACGTAACGGCATTCAATTCACCCATCTGTATGTTTGTCAATTCCTGGGCCGTCATTTCCAACCGGTCTTCGGCCGAAGCTTTGTTGAGCGCACCCAATATAAAATACTGGCTCAGCAGAATGCCGGTAATCGAGCCAATCGGATTAAAGGCCTGAGCCAGATTCAGCCGGCGGGTCGCCGTTTCAACCGAGCCCATACTCATAATATAAGGATTGGCGGTGGTCTCCAAAATACTACAGCCTCCGGCAAGCACATAAATGGCAATCAAATAATGGGTATAGCTGGCAGTCAAACTGGCCGGATAAAACATCATTGCACCCAAAGCATACAACAGTAAGCCGAGAAGCACTCCGGATTTGTAGGTAAAGCGCTTGATAAATAGGGCTGCCGGTAGGGCAAAACAAAAATAGGATCCGTAAAAAGACATCTGAATGAGTGAAGTCTGGACATCGCTCATACTCATGATGCGCTTAAATGCAGACAACAGCGTATCGGTCATATTATTGGCCAGGCCCCAGAAGAAAAACAAGCTGGTAACCAAAACAAAGGGCAACAACATGCTTTTGCCCTGCAGTCGTAAAAACGACGAAGATTTTGTGTGTTCCATGAAAAATGTGATAAGGTTTGTGTTAATGCACTCGATAACGGCGACAAAGATAATTAAAATCAAGACATTCAACGTCTCAAAGAGGCCTTACTAAACACATGTTCGGGGATTTCTATGTTAAAATTGACAGACTCCACCTCAAACAAGGTTCCCTCTCCGTCTTTAAGCATATCTTTATACAGCATACGCATCGGGAACCAGCGTCCACCCACACGCTGCACATCATCCATACGGATGCGTTTCAACAAAACACCGCGCTTGGCATACATTTCCTGTTGCAGCGGCACCATCCACTCCGCATCCACCCAAAGGCGCTGACGTTCGTAGGCCAAATCCAGAACGGACGCCTGCAAATCAAGCACATAACACAGGCGATCACCCAAGGATTCCGTCCCAGTCATGGTTGCAGTATAGACCTGAGACAGGCTTCGGTCATCCATCATATCTTCATACGACAAATCAGAACCCATCACTGATTGACGCAGCATGTGTCCGGAAATCAGGACAATTCGATCGGTAGCCGGCGTGTACAACCATAACTTTTGCCCCATCTTCAGCATTTTTGTTCCCTTTTCACGCGCCGGAGCCAAATATTCTGTAAAGGACTGCTCACGGCCTACAACATACGACAGGGACTCGATCCTTCGCGTACTTCGCTTGCCTTGTATGGTCAAAGCGGATACAATTTTTCGATTGTCCGAACTCAAATTGGCATCCACCCGCTTGAGTATTTCGTTGGCATCCTGAGCCATCACCGCAAGACCGATCAAAAAAATTCCCAAAAATAATCGCACTCGTTTCATATACTTATGTTTCTAGTTCTTTGAATAACTGAGCCGTATTTCGTTTAAAAATCCCCAAACCCGAAAGCAAGGAACCAATCAACGTAGCAAAGACTCCAGGAATAAAACCAATGTAAAAATCGACCGGTGTAATGCGTGCTCGAATCACCGTCGGCAGCATCATCGAAGCATTTTGCATGCTATCCCCCAAGTTCAAGCCCTTCTCCTGCATCCACCACGCAAAAAGCAAACCCAAGACGGTCCCGATCAGCGAGCCAAGCAAACCAATCAAGAGTGATTCCACTTGAAGACTACGATAGACATGTCCTTTGGTCTCTCCCATGGCCAAACGCAAACCAAACTCGCCGTATCGACGAATCCCTCCCAACAATCCGGCATTCCAAAGCACCAACGACATGGCCAATAAAAAAATGAATGTAATCAGCAAACCCATGGCACCCGAAATATCGATCAATTGTCCCATATCATCCTGATCCTTCAAACGCAACAACACCGGCGCATACGGATCCCCTGCCACAACCTCAAAGTCAGCGGCAAAGGACTCCTGCATCCTTCGTGCCGCAGCATCGTTGTACTGACCACCTTCAAAAAATCCCACAATCTCTGTTGCCGCATCCTCCATATCCATCGCAATACGAACATCCGAGAGATCCGCCAACATCATCCCCCGATCCAGCACCTCCACTCCAAAATCGACGCAACCGATCAAAACAAAATTGGCATAGGCCAAGCCACCAAACTGCGTAGACCCCATAAACATCAGCGTATCACCGATCTGTACACCCAGTTTTTCCGAAAAATCAGCACTCAACAGCATTTCTCCCGCCTGCTGCGGCAAACGCCCTTCAGTCAATGCCGCTTGAACGTTCAGGCGCTCCCCTTCCACAGAATGCGTTGAAAAAAAATCGACTGCCATCCCGATCACCGGTCCTTGAGCACGTGTTTCCCCCATCATGCCCGGAACATCCATCAAACCGGCAAACTGTATGCGATCCGACCATTGTAGGTTGGGATGGTGTGCCGTCAACTGCTGCTTCAATGCACGCACATCAAGCAATGACAGATCGGCCGGCATTTGTGCTGCATTTTCTGCAAACGAACGAGTACAGACCTTCACATGCCCATATCGCATGCGTGCATTCATCTCAATAGAATCCTGCATCAGACCATGCACATACGCATGCATAAACACACTCAGTGCAACGCCGATGGCAACCACCATTACAGGCATCCGACTCCGTCCGGCATCCCTGAGTAAGCCTTTTCCCAAAAAACGTATCATTGTATTTTCCCTCTTAAAGCGTCCGTTGGATTCATTTTAGCAATGCGTCTCGATGGCCAATAACTGACCAAACCGGTAGTGATCAAAACGAGTACAAACGTGGTGACGACCAGGCCCAAACTATATACCGGATACAGCGTCGGGGCAATGGCCATTCCAAAACCTTCGGTATCCATGGGAATGGTAAACCCCACCACCGATTGCCACCACAACAGCGGGATGCCGTAAACTGCAGCCAACAAGGCAGCCAGCACAGCATGCATGCTTCCCTCGACCGTAAACAACCAAACCACTTCTCTACGGGTGTAGCCCAAAGCCACATACGTTCCAATCTCCTTCTGACGCCTGAAAATAGACAAGACCTGCGTATCAAAAATGGCCAACATAGCCAGCAAAAGCAAAACCACATAAAACACTGCCTGCCCGGATGATTTTGTTTCAATCATCGCATCGATATCCCGAGTCAACTCCGAAAAGGGTTTCCAAACAAACGGTGCCATTCGTTCCGAATCGACCGTTGCTTCACCCATCGTAAGCCAAGTTGCCTCATTGGGCAGCATCATCAACTCCTGCAAGACGGACAAATCAATCCATACCTGACCGGCATCCACAGCAGGAACCGTGGTTTGAAAGACATCCACCAACTCAATTTCCATCGCATCAAACGTGCCATTTCGGTCTCTCCATTGCACGAGCACCCGATCGCCTCGATTCAAATGAACTTTGGAGGCCATACTTGTACCCATCAGGGCCGGTATCGCATCCATCGTCGTATCCAACGCCGCCGTCGGTAACTTCAACAAGGATTGCTGCGAAGGGATTCCATTCAAACGAACGGGCATCATGCGCCCCTGAGGAAACAAACTCGCTTGAGTGGCCAAAACAGGAACCAGTCCACTTCGTACGGTTTCCTTCGGAATTACGGCATGCGCATCCGTCAAACTAAGTACATCATACGCATCGTATGCCGGATGCCAATACTGCCCTGCTCCGATGGACCATGCACGCATATCTTCCTTGGATTGTTGATCCCAACCCACCATCACACCTTCCATCCATAAAATCATAACGAAGGCGAACGAAAGCACCAAAACGTTGAGAAAGGTGCGCAAACCCGCTCCCATCAAATTTCGCCAAGCCAACAACCATGCCAGTTTCATACCCGTTCGTCTTTAACCAATTGCCCATCCATCAAATAGATTTTTCGCTTGAGATACGAAATCACTTTTTCATCGTGTGTTGCAAATAAAAACGTCGTTTGAAACGCTTCGTTCAATTGCTGCATCGTCTTGAGTACATGATGTGAATTGGCCGCATCCAAATTGGCCGTGGGTTCGTCTGCCAAAACCAAAGAAGGCTGTTTTACCATGGCTCGCGCAATGGCAACGCGCTGACATTCGCCACCGGAAAGTTGAGACGGCCTGCTGCGGTGCCGATCGGCAAGGCCAACCCAATCCAAAGCTTCCATCACTTTTTTCCGTCGTTCCTCCGAAGGCATCCCAAGCAAAAGTAAGGGAAACTCCACGTTCTCGAAGACCGTATGCACCTGCAACAAATTATAGCTCTGAAAAATAAAACCGATGCGCTCTTTGCGCAACAAGGCAGCTTCGGAGGCTTTCAAATGTTCAATGGGATGTCCCAAAACCGTCCCACCACCTTCACTGGGAAGATCCAGTGTACCAATGATGTTGAGCAGCGTGGTTTTCCCCGAGCCGCTCGGCCCAATCAATCCCGCAAATTCTCCTGCTTCAAACTGTAAATCAAGCCCTTTTAATGCCGTAAAACTGCCTTTCCCCATCGGGAAACGCTTTACCACCTGCTTTAAGTCAATCAAATACGACTGTTCCATAGTCTTAGATTAATGATTCCAAATCAATGTTACTTGTATACCGGATCCTGCAAAATACGACGTGCTCGATTGCAATACAGGAAGTTGCAACAAAGAAGGATTGCTATACAACAAGGCATGCAAACGCAAGGCATCCCACGTCCTACCCCACATCAAAAAACCAAACACAGACGAATGACGAGGCTCGTAATAAACCATTGCACGTGCATCTCGCTGAATATCTACCGGATAACTAACCGACAAAGCCGTCAACGTCATCGGAGACTCCAGCGCATTCAAATGCGTTCCATAAGTATAGAACAGCTGTTCTGCCATCAGGCCCAAGCCGTTACCCATCGGTAAGGTATAATCCGCACCCACGGTTGCAGCAATCTGTTGCGTACGCAGACCCACATTCCGGCTTACACCCATCCAGGTCGCTTCGTACCACAAACCCAGTCCCAAATCCAGTCGTCCATCCAAACCCACACGTGTTTCAGAGGTCCGGAGACGTTCCTCTGTACCCTTCAAGACGCGACGATGAATGCTTGCAGCCATCTCTCCTCTACGCAACGGCAACTGCAGGCGACCACCCAATTCGGGTACATCCGAACGACTCGCTTCAAGGTCCCACAAGCGCTTATCCTGTCCACCCGGCAAAGCCCACAACCAAACATTGGCGTTGTTCAACCACACGTAACGTCCCATCATCGCCCAAACACCATCGGTCAACTGAAGGGGATCTACCGGGTCAACCTGATCAAACCACATCAACGGTCGAAACAACTGTGCCGAACCAAAATTGATTTTTTGCAGGCCTGCTCTCAGTTCCCATTGTGCGTTGGTTGCTCTCAACCACAAACGATAGGGTTTTAGTATCCCTTCCAGCTCCCCATGATCCATCCAAAAAGCATGCGCATGCAAAGCCGCTTCTGCGTCCAACTGCCATCCGTTACCGACATCCTTTTGAAAACTCAATTCCGGAATATAACGCAAACCAACGCCTACATATGGCACGGATTCGGGATGCAACAGGCCCCAAGTTGAAGCCTGACCTCTCCACTCCAGTTGAGCATTTGTCTGCATACACAGACAAAATAAAAACAGCCCTATGATCCACGTTCGTTTCATATTCTTGGGGCAATGCCGAATGCCGTCAATCGTGACATTTCCACAATTAAATCCTCGGGATTCTCAAATAGATCCAACAATCGTGCATCGTGTACCAAATCAATAAACGTATGCGCAACCAGCAGAAAAAAACGCAGATTTAAATCGGAGCGAATAAACCCTTTTTCCTGTAACACTTGAAACGAATGCAGCATCGTCTCCCACGCCATACGCGTCTTCTCTTCAACATGCTGTTTCAAATCCGAGGATTCATCCCCGTAAAAATCCTGTATAAACTCACGACTGATGTGACGTACACCTTCTTTTTTTGATTCCAACAACCAGGAAAACAATTCCTCGGAAGAAGTTATTTGATTCAACTTCAGCATCGTATCTTTTATCGCCGTATCAAAAATCCGATCCAAAACGGCTTTAGCCAATTCAGGCTTACCGGAATAATAGGCATAAAATGTCCGTTTACTCACCTGGGCCGTTCGACAAATTTCCTCTACAGAAACCCGTTTAAAACCGTGTTTCCAAAATAGCTGTTGTGCAGCAGTCACAATATCGACTTGTTTCTTCTTCATTCAAGCAAACGATTTATGCCCAAATATACGTTTTTATTCTTATTTGATGCATTTCGTATACTTTTTTTTCAAAAAAAATACCACATCCAAAGATGCCGCTGCATCCGGATGTGGTACCGGGATCAAATCCCTACCTTAAACAACTATTTATATAAGGGACCATAGGCCTGACAGGCTCTATAGTCGGATCCTTCCAAATCCATACCAAATGCAGACCATGCGGAAGGCCTAAAGACCTCCTTCTCATCCACATTGTGCATGCAAACCGGAATGCGAAGCATGGATGCCAGCGTCAGTAGATCGGCTCCAATGTGTCCGAAACTAATGGCACCGTGATTGGCCCCCCAGTTATTCATCACACTGTACACATCTTTAAAAGCTGGCTTATCACACAATCTGGGCACAAACCAAGTCGTTGGCCAGGTTTTATCGGTACGTTCATTCAATAATCGATGCACGTCTGCGTCCAAATCGACCGTCCAGCCCTCAGCAATCTGCAAAACAGGACCCAAGCCTTTTACTCGGTTCAGACGTAGCATTGTCACGGGCATACCACCCTTGGATAGGAAGTTCGACGAAAAACCACCTCCTCTGAAATATTCTTTATTCGCCGGGTACCAGGTAGTCGCCTGCAAACAGCGTTCGACCTCCGCTTCGGAAATCTCCCAAAACGGCTTCATGACAGGATTGCCCTGTGCATCGGTCTGCGCGCCCGTCGCATCCAAACAGGTTGCACCGGAGTTGATCAAATGAATGATGCCACCGGATGCTGTTCCGGTCAACTCCTTACCCGTAACGCGTTTGACCGCTTCCGGGCTCCAATACGAACGTACATCCGAAAAAATTGAGGCGGTATGAGTCAACAAATGGCCAAACAACATGGATACACCATTGAGTGCATCATTTTCGGTCGCCAACACATAGGCCTCACGCAGTCCGTTCCAATCAAAGGAGGAACAAAGCAAGGCCTCCGAAAAATCACCGTTGGGTAAAAAATCGGTCCATTGACGTTGTCCCTGAAAACCTGCTACAATGGCGTTGTGTCCCAAGGCTTCTTCTTTAAATCCGGCTTCAATCAACTTGGGATTGCCCACCATCAGATCCCGAATGATCAGCGTCATCTTAACGACAAACTCCCATCCGCGATCTTTCACTTCACGCGTCTCAGCCAACGCCGCTGAATTGAAATCGGTACCTTCCTGCACTTTGCAATGGGTTTCGGTCCAACGCATTGCCTTTGCATATTCTTCCGGATCAAAAATACCTCGTTCCATGCGGCGAAGTATTTCTACCTCATCCACACCTTCGACCCGTATACCCAAGTATTCTTGAAAAAAATCGTGATCAACCACCGACCCGGCAATCCCCATACACTGACCTCCGATGCCCAAATACGATTTTCCACGCATCATGGCCACCGCCAAACCCGACTTAACAAAACGCAAAATCTTGGCTTCAACATCCTTGGGGATGCTAGTATCATCGGCATCCTGTAAATCGTGACCATAAATGCCAAATGCAGGCAAACCTTTTTGGTTGTGTCCGGCCAAAACCGCAGCCAAATAAACAGCTCCGGGTCGTTCGCTGCCGTTAAATCCCCACACAGCCTTGGGATGCGTAGGATGCATGTCCATGGTTTCCGTACCGTAACACCAACACGGTGTAACAGTCAACGTCAATCCAACGCCTTCCCGTTCAAACTTTTCAGCACAGGCAGCCGCTTCGGGAACACGACCAATGGTTGTATCTGCGATAACACACTGCACGGGACTTCCGTCCGGGTAGCGTAAACTCGAAGAAATTAATGTGGCAGCGCTTTTGGCCATGTTCATCGTTTGATCTTCCAGAGACTCACGTACACCTCCCTGTCGTCCGTCGATGGTGGGGCGTATGCCCACTTTTGGATATGAATTCATGTTGATTGATTCTACTTGTTTATGCATCCACACAAGACAACTGTGCTGAACTGTGCTGAATACCCTACAAAGATAGCAGAGCAAGCAAGCAGTACAAAATCGTGAATACATGTTTCACAACATATTTTTAAAAACTACCTTTGTGTATTAAACCATACAACCATGAAAAAAATAGCTATTACGTCTTTATGCTTGCTGGGACTACTTGCCATGCATGCACAGGAAACAATCCGCTTATGGCCGGAGGGTGTACCTGAAACAAATGGAATCGTCGAACCCGAAACCGTCAGCGAAGGAAACCGCATCCAAAACATTTCCGTACCGGACATGACCATTTTCCGGGCCAACCCGGACAAGAACACCGGCATTGCCGTCTTAATTTGTCCCGGTGGTGGATACATTCGTCATGCAGCCGGACACGAAGGCATTGATGTTGCGAATTGGCTGACATCAGAAGGCATCACTGCCATTGTGTTGAAATACCGTTTGCCAAACGGTCACGCCTTTATTCCTTTGAAAGATGCCAGACGCGCGCTGCAATTATTGCGTAGCAATGCAGAGCAATACGGCTTTAAAGCCAACCGACTGGGCATCGCCGGCTTCTCCGCCGGCGGACACCTGGCCTCTACCACAGGTACACACTTGCCAAAGGCAGAAAAGCCCGACTTTATGCTCCTGTTTTATCCGGTCATCAGCATGGATGATGCCATCACACACAAAGGATCCAAGCAGAACTTGCTGGGAAAGGCCTTTTCCCATCCGGATAGTATACAATATTACTCGAACGAAACACGCGTCACCACCGAAACGCCTCCAACGTTACTCCTCTTAAGCGACGACGACAAAGCCGTCGTTCCGGAAAACAGCATTCGTTTTTATCAAGCGCTAAAAGCAAAAAACGTGCCCGCTTCGGTACTAATTTTCCCGAAAGGCGGACACGGATGGGGTTTTCAATCCAAGTTCCAGTACCACGAAGTTTGGAAATCCTACCTACTGGACTGGCTTAAACAAACGGCAATCGGAAATTAAATCCAACGCACATAGCACAAATCCTGGCGGTGAGGCAGATCCACGTTTTTCGGGAACATCCGAAAACTATATGTGAAGGCTCCCGCCTTTTTCAATTTATATTCCAGACGATATTCCTGTTCTCCGTTTTCTGATCGCACCACATCCAACTCAACCGCTTTGATGTAACTGCTTCCGTCCGGCTTCATAAACTTAAACACCATCTCGACGCCAATACCGGTTTCCTTGCCCAAGTTGCCCAGGACCACACCAAAGGTGTACTTTTGGCCTACACTTGGGTTGTGAAACAATTGATCGGGGACTACTTTTTGTCTGACCTCGATCGAATCCCACAATTCTGTCATCCGATCCTTCCAGTCAGCCAGCTCTTTTGCTTTTTTGAATTGATCCGCTTGTACGTAAGCTGCGCGTTTGGCCAATTTCTTATAGAACTTCGAAATGTAATCGTCCAACATGCGCTTGGTCGTAAAACGGGGCGCAATTTTTGCGATGGAATTCTTCATAAACAGCACCCACTCAGGAGAGTAACCTTTGCTATTTTTGGCGTAATACAAAGGAATAATCTCGTTTTCGAGCATTCCGTAAATCGTCGCAGCATCCAATTGATCCTGATAATTCTGCTCATCATACGTCTTGCGGTCGGTCAGTGCCCAACCGGCACCTTTGACGTACCCTTCCAGCCACCAACCGTCCAATACGGAAAAATTCAGCACACCGTTCATTTCCGCTTTTTGACCACTCGTACCCGAGGCCTCCAACGGACGTGTCGGCGTATTCAACCAAATATCCACCCCCGAAATCAAACGTTTAGCCAAGGCCATATCGTAATTTTCAAGGAAAATAATCTTGCCCTGAAATTCGGGCATTTTGGATATTTCCACAATGCGCTTGATCAAACCCTGACCGCCACCGTCAGCCGGATGCGCCTTTCCTGTAAATACAAACTGAACCGGAAATAAGGAGTTATTAACAATACGGGACAAACGTTCCAAATCGGTAAACAACAAATGAGCACGTTTATACGTGGCAAATCGGCGACCAAAGCCAATCATCAACGCCTTGCTGTTAATCTTTTCAAGAACGGACATCACACGCGAAGGATCCCCCTGATCTCTCAACCAGTTTTCCATATATTTGCCGCGAATGTACTCAATCAATTTCTGCTTCAAAACCTGATGCGTTTCCCACACATCCTCATCGTTGACCTGATAAATGCGTTCCCAAATGGCAGCATTCGACAAATCCGACATCCATTCCGGACCAAATGCTTTCTGGTACAGACGTTGCCACTCAGAAGCGGTCCAAGTTGACATATGCACCCCATTGGTCACATAGTTGACGTGCAGCTCTTCCGGAAAATAGCCTTTCCAAATCGGACTAAACATTTCCTGAGAAACTTTACCATGCAACCAACTCACACCATTCACTTCCTGACAAGTATTGCAGGCAAACACACTCATGGAAAACTTGGAACCGGCCTGACCGGGTTGCTCACGTCCCAAATCCATGAGCTCATTCCAAGTCAAACCCAAACGATCCGGAAAGGAGGACATATATTTTGCAAACAATCCTTCTTCGAATTGATCGTGACCGGCTGGAACCGGTGTGTGCACGGTGTATAAGGCCGAAGCACGAACCACCTCCAACGCCTGAGTAAACGTAAGTTGTTGCTTTTCAATCAGATCAAGCAAGCGTTGTAAATTGATCAAAGCAGCATGTCCTTCATTGCAATGGTAAACCTCTTTTTGGATTCCCAACCGATTTAACAGCTGAATACCACCCATTCCCAACAAATACTCCTGCTTCAGCCGATTCTCCCAATCGCCTCCATACAATTGAGCCGAAATTTGACGGTCATACTCACTGTTATTGGGGTGATCCGTATCCAACAAAAGCAAATTTACACGCCCCACGGCAACACTCCATACATTGCAATACACCTGGTATCCCGGAAAGTCCACAACCAACACAAACGGATTGTCGTTGCTATCCTTGAGTTGTCTCAGCGGCAAATGATTAAAATTCTGCGGCTCGTAGATGGCGATCTGTTGTCCATCAATGGCCAAGGCCTGAGTAAAATAGCCGTTACGGTACAAAAATCCAATGGCCGTCATATTTACACGGCAATCGGAAGCCTCTTTTAGATAATCACCGGCCAGCACGCCCAGACCACCCGAATAAATTTTAAGAATATCGGTCAAACCATACTCCATACTGAAATAGGCAATACCGGGCACATCCGCATTCATGGGAGCATCCATATAAGCACGGAAAGCGGTATAAACCGCATCCAAACGTTTCATAAACGCAGGTGTTGCAGCAAGTTCCTCCAAACGTTGATAGACAACCGCCTCAAGCATCACGATGGGGTTTCGGCCACAAGACTCCCATAATTCGGGAGACACTTCTTGAAACAGGTTGACGGCCTCAAAATTCCAGGACCACCAAATATTATTGGCCAGTTCCTGCAACTTATCCAAACCGGCTGGCATACTGGAATCCACCAGAACTTCCGTCCATTGCGCCTCGTTGGCACGATTCATTTTTATATTCATATTGTTTGTTTTTTTAAAACACAATCTACTCTAAAGCTATCTTATAAGCCTGTTCATACGCATCGATGAAAGCAGACCACTCTGCTTTCTGTGCCATCAATCGGGCTTGTTCACCAATCATTTTTCGCTCAGAAACACTCATCTGAGCGTAACCGTGTACCAATAATGCGATTTCATTTACTACATCCGCATAATTATGATCCGAACGATTGATCACCTCCACACCGTCCGCCAAGCCTTTTTTATCGCCCATTTTTCGCGCCCAAGCTCCAAATCCGGCCAACTGAGTCGTTATGGTCGGAACAGAAAACGCGATGCTTTCTAAGGGCGTATACCCCCATGGTTCATAATACGAAGGAAAAACCGTTAAATCAAAGGCCGCCAACAGATCATAATACTTACGATCAAAAATGCCATCGCTACCATTCAAATAGCAAGGTACGTATAATATTTTTACTTTATCCCCTGCAGCATTTAAAAAACCCCGATACCGTATCTGATTCAAAACCCGGTCTTGCTCCACATGGTTCAACCAATGCGTCAACCAAGGGAAATAAATTGCCCCCTCCTTTGACACATCGACATCGTTCAAACGATCAAGTACCTCCATTCTGGGAGCAGAGACATCTCCGGGAACCATAATTACAGCCAACACATCACCCTGAAGAGAAGTCATGCTGCGTAATCGGTGCATAGCATCCACAAAAACATCCAAACCTTTGTTGCGAAACTCGTTTCGACCACTGATGCCGACCAACAACGTTTCGTCCGAAACGGGGCAGCCAAACACCGCTTCAGCCACTTCAAAAATGCGATTTCTGCTGGCTTTGCGTATATCAGCACCTTTTTTCCCTAGTTTGACAAAACCCGGTTCAAAACCATTGGGTGTCACAACATCGGGTTTGATATCCAGCAATTGCTCGCATTCCGTTGCGGTAATATCACTCACTGTCGTAAAACAATCCGCTTGATGCGCAGCGGCTTTCTCAAGCGAATGTTTGGCTTGCATATTCAGCTCGCGTGCCATTTGATCACCGTTGTAATCACTTAAAAAATCATACAGAGGAAGATTGTTCCCACAAATCGAGCGGCCGATGGATGTTGCGTGGGTTGTAAAAACAGTAGAGACCGTTGGGCAATGCTTTTTGCAATACAACAATCCCATACCCGTAGTCCATTCATTAAAATGCGCAATCACCCGACTCGTTTCCAATTGGTGAAACGCGATAAAATGCTCCATCACCCGCGCTACCGAAGTCGCAAAATGACAGGCCTCATCGTAATCACCGTACGCATGCAAGGAGTCCACATCAAAATGCTCCCACATCTTTGCATACACCGCTGACTTGTCAAAGGGTATTTTCTGAAAATCCACCAAAATAGCCAGCGGTTTTCCGGGCACATCCCAACGCCCCATCCGTACAGGCAAGCCATCCAATGCAGCACGCTTTTGCCATGCCTTATAAACCGATTTGAGCGGTTTGAAATCCGCCTGCTTCGCACCGACAGCAGATAAGTCTGGGCCAATAAACAAAACCCGTTCAGGATAATGTTCCTGTAGTGTTTTTGCCCGTGTCGACAACACCGTATAAATGCCGCCAACCATATTGCATACCTCCCAACTTGTTTCAAAAATCAAGTCCGGACGATGAGATTTGTTAACCATACAAACAATCTTTCATTAAAAACTATTACCACTCGCAAAGATAGTCATTTTACAAACAGCTATGAAAAAAAACGTATATTTGCATTTCAAACAAGTCTATAATCATCAGATGTTTATGCAGAAATTAGCACAAGCCATTTTAAAAGCCTTCGGCTGGACCTATGAAGCCAAAACTCCCTATTTTATGAAAAGTGTGCTGGTGGTGGCTCCACACACCAGTAATTGGGATTTCATCATGGGAAAACTCGGCTATCTGGCTTTGGGTCGTGACGCACACTTTGTTATCAAAAAAGACTGGATGGTATGGCCCATCGGCATACTCTTCCGCAAGATGGGTGGCATCCCCGTAGACCGCAGCCGCGCCAATAAATTCACCGATCAAATCGCAGAGATTTACAAAAGTCGCGAACGCTTTAACCTGGCCATAACACCCGAAGGCACACGCAAGCGCAATCCCAGATGGAAACGCGGGTTTTATCACATAGCCCTCAAAGCCAACGTACCCATCGTCCTGGTCAAAATCGATTACGGTAAAAAGCACATGAGCGTATTCGAAATTTTTACACCCACCGGAGACGAAGTGGCAGACATGCACGCCATACAGCAAAAATACAAAGACGTCGTTGCCAAACATCCGGCACAATTCAGCATCGGAGAATGAGAATCAGCATCATCCAACACGACATTGTATGGGAAAACAAGGCTGCCAACTTAAAACAATACGACACGCTCCTTTCCCAATTAAAAGACAAATCGGATTTGGTCTTGCTTCCGGAAATGTGTACAACCGGTTTCAGCATGCGGACGGCGCAACTCGCAGAAGCCGATTACGGGGAGAGCATGCAGGCTTTTAAAACCATGGCTCAACGTTACAACCTGGCCATTGCAGGAAGCCACATGGCCAGCGACAACGATCACTTCTTCAATCGAGGCTTTTTTGTCCAACCCAACGGAAGCATCGACGTTTACGACAAACGCCACCTCTTTCGCATGGGATCCGAAACACAGCATTACAGCCCGGGCAATGCACCCTTAACCCTTTCCTATATGGGTTGGAACATTCGACTCATCATCTGTTACGATCTTCGGTTTCCGGTATGGAGCCGCAACCAGTCAAACGCATACGACCTACTTTTGGTGACAGCAAATTGGCCGCAATCGCGACATTTTGTATGGAACACCCTGCTATCTGCCCGTGCCATCGAAAACATGGCCTACGTGGCCGGATGCAACCGAGTGGGCACAGATGGCATGCAATTGTCCTACATCGGAGGTTCCACCGTACTCAATCCATACGGAAAACCCCTTATAACAGACAACACAGAAAACGGCCGAGAACAGGTCATCACCTGCACACTCGACCGTGAACACTTGCTCCAATTTCGTGAAAAATTTCCGGCATGGAAAGACGCCGATCCGTTTCAACTACTTTGAGCGTCTCTTACTCCGTTTGAACGTAACGTATTTGGGTTCGGTAGGAAAATAATCGTCACTATCCCACAACGTACTGGTAATCATCAAATCGGCACTGTAACGATTGCATGCAATGGGCACGTTGTGTACACGGCACTGACGCAACAACATTTGAATATCCGCTTCGTGCGGTTGAGCGTTCAAATCATCAATCAAAAACACGGCCAAATCCACTTGTTTGCGCACCACTAGGGCTGCAATTTCCGCATCTCCTCCTAGGGGACCTGAATTCATGCAAGTCACATCAGCATCCACTCCTTTATTTTTAAAGGCATTCAACACCATACTCCCGGTTGTTCCGGTACAAACCAACTTGTGCTTCGCCAAAAAATCAGCGTTAAACACGGCCCACTCCACCAAATCCGCTTTTCGATTGTCGTGCGCAACCAAAGCGATTGTTAATTGCTTCCTCATATTAGACGTATTATATTCAGTAAAGATAGAAAAAAAACATTTCAACAAGGTTACAATGCAAGCAGAACGGAAAAATAATACCAAATAAGAATACCGCCCACCATCAACTTAAAGACCGCCCCCACTAGGATTCCGATAAAGGCACCGGTCGCCTGCAAAAAAGAAGCCGATACGCGTTGTCCTTCAAACAAAGCTGCCAGCAATGCACCCAAAAACGGGCCCAATAAAATGCCCACCGGTCCCATGAAGAAACCAAACAACAGCCCAATACCGGCACCACGCACCACCCAACGACTACCACCCATTTTTCGAGTACCCCAAACCGGCATAAATTGATCCAGAATGGAGACGACCACCGTCAGAATTCCAGTCCAAATCAGAACATTCCACGACAACTCCGTTGCACCTATATCGGTCCACTTGATCAACAACAAACCCAACCAACTCAAAGGAAGCCCGGGCAACACCGGTAAAATGGAACCCAAAACACCAACCATCAGCAAAACACCGGCAGCAATCCACAAAAAAACATCCATATACAGCTTGTTTATGCGCATAAAGATACAAAACAGAATGTGTATATTTGCGCGACAGACCCCATAAAAATGAGAACAAAGTACTTGGATCTTTACAAGGCCGATTCGACAACCAAGATTGATTTACCGCTTGCCGATGGAGGCATCTCCGCAGGATTTCCCAGTCCGGCACAAGATTACATAGACCTGCAATTGGACTTAAACAAAGAGTTGATACGCAACCCCTCCAGTACGTTTTTCGGCCGTGTCAAAGGCAACTCCATGCAGGATGCCGGCATCGAAGATGGTGATTTGCTTGTCATCGATAAATCCCTTGAGCCCAAAGACGGCGACACAGCCGTCTGTTTCTTGGACGGAGAATTTACGCTCAAATACATTCGAATGAGATCCGAAGCATCCGGTAAGAAAACCGTTTGGCTGGAACCCGCCAATCCGGCATACAAACCCATCCCCATCAACGAAAACAACCAATTCTGCATTTGGGGCATCGTGGTCTACTCCATCAAACAACATCATCACAAAAAAACACCTTGATATGTGCTTCAAAATGAAGTTGAGCTGATCGCCACTCCGGTCTGAGCAATTTATTGATCCAACTGACCAAAGACCTGTTGCAACAAGTTTGTTACTCGAGCCTTGGGATCCTGACGTATTTTATTTTCTTCTTCGGCCACCTGTAGGAACAAGCCATCCAAGGTGCGCCGGGTCGCATAGGCACTCAGGTCGGTCGACACTGATTTCAGTCCGGCAACCTGACCCAAGGTTGATTTTGCCACATTATTGTACGCAACGGTCAATGCAGACCACGATTCCTGCGTAGAAACACCCCCGATTAAATCTTTGCTCAACGAAGACTGCATTTTTGGCAAAAACGCGTCATACAACTGGTTGTACGTCGCTTGTTTAAAATAATTGGTCGCAGCCTGTTCCCCGCCAAATAAAATGGACGTTGCATCCGAAAAACTCATGTTTCGTATCGCAGACGCAAAAATGGGCTTGGCCTCAACCACCGCATCCTCTGCCGCACGATTCAGACGCAAGACCACATCCGAAACCAACTGATTGCCACCCGGAATCATCTGAATGTGCTCCACAATGACCTGAGCATCTTCCGGTAACAAAATTTTCATGGCGGCATTGGCCAAAAACGCATCCGTTTGATTGAGCGTACGCACCGAATTGGTCAACCCAACCTGCAACGCCTCTTTCAAACCCGCGGCATTGGTATATGCGGTCGGAGTTGTACCCGACGTTTGTATGGCTGTTCCGACCGAAGAGGCTACTTGCGTCAACACATCACATCCACTAAATACTACACTGAGTAAAATCATACCCATTCCCATTCCTATTTTTTTCATACGGATTCTATTTGTGAATCGTCCTCCGGTTCCGATTCAGTTAAAAATTTGGATTGTATTTGTTTGCTTGGGCTAAGTCCAAGCTTCTTTAAGTTTTCAACTCTGCGCACCAAGTTGCCCGGGCCGCTACTCAATTGTCGAAAGGCTTCCTGATAAATGCTCTGGGCCTGCCTCAAACTTACCCCGACCTTGTCAAAGTTGTCCGAAAATCCGACAAACTTTTCATACAAGGCGGTACCTTGTTTGACAATTTCCTGGATATTTTTCACTTGTGCATCCCGATTCCACAAATCCAACGCCATGCGCAAAGCAGCAACAAGGTTGGTCGGACTCATCAACACGACTTTTTTATCGTAGGCATAACGCCACAACTGTGGATCCGCCTGCAATGCCATAGTATACGAGGGCTCATTGGGAACAAACATCATCACAAATTCCAACGATCGAACGTTGTACCGTGCATAATCCTTGCGTGCCAACTCATCAATGTGGTTGCGCACCGACCGCAGGTGTTCCTTGCGGTAACGTTCCTTTTCCCGAACATCTTCGGTCGAAACGGCCTGAATGTATGCGGTCAGCGAGACCTTTGCATCGATGATCACATCCCGTTCACCGGGATAATGCACCACAATATCGGGGCGCAAAGCTTTGCCATCCTCCCCCGCCAACGTGGACTGAACCTCGTACTCAATGCCGGCCCGCAGACCGGAAGTCTCTAAAATCTGTTCCAGAAGCATTTCTCCCCAATCGCCCTGCACCTTGCTCTCCCCCTTCAGCGCCTGTGTCAACTGTTGCGCATCCAGACCAATTTGCTGATTGAGTTCCGCCAACTTGGCAACTTCTTTTGCCAGAGAAAAACGTTCTCTCGATTCGGACAAATACACATCCTCCACCTTTTTTTGAAACTGATGGATGTTTTGATGCAGCGGTTCCAGCAACGTGCTCAATCGCTCACCACTCATCTCCTGAAAACGCTTGGATTTATCCTCAAAAATACGATCGGCCAATTGCCGAAATTCCAGTTCCATGCGTTGCTTTTGCTCCTCAGCACCGGCCGTCATGGCAGACAGCCTCTCGGTCAAGACTTTGCACGCAGCATCTTTCTCGTAGTACTCTGCCTTCAACACATCTCTTTCCCGCTGCCAACGCCCTCTAAGGCGGAACGATGCAATCGTCCAGCCTACTCCAACACCCAGCAACAACGCCAGCAAAACCCATAACATCTCCATTCTGCTCTCTTTACGCAGACCTCCTCATGCATCAACCCGACTGACGATACCGTACATGCTGCCGATCCTTGCGCATCCGCCCCACACAATTGGGCACCAATTCTGCACAGACCATCGGATCACTGGTTTCAAAAAAACAACCTTTGCACGTCGCGTCCGGAGCATGTTCACACATCAAGGAAATCCCATTATAACGAAACGATTCTCCTACTTTAACCTCTTCCATGACTATGATCTTTGTTCGCAGCAAAGATCCCCACGGCATATTACAAAGTAGATAGAATCCGATTACGAATGTAAGAAAAAATTCCTGTTTTCTACCATTCATTTCCTGGCATAAACAACATCCATCAATTTCATAGCAACATGTGGTCTGTAATGGGAATTCTCATAATAGTTCTCATAATGTTGAGTAAATTCATTGATTCCCGAATAATCAAACACATTCGCTTTTCCAAAAAGATCCTGTAAGTAATCCACATCCTGTGCGTTCATTCGGACTTGATCGTACAGAGGACTTATAATCAGTTTCACATTTGTACCCGCTCGCCTAAAGACCTCATTGATTTCGACCAACATTTCTTTTTGTGCTTCTTTGATGCAGATAGGATTAGAAGGAGCACTCGAATGTTTGCGATCATAAAAACAACGCATTCTATTCTCCGTATAATAGCAACCTTCATGAATGCATTTTTCGTAGTAATCAAACCTCATTTGGTTGATTTTTGGGTCATAAGACCGAGGACGATCATCCAGAAGAAAATTCTTCGTCATATACGGTTTTATTTCACCGGTTCTAATGAAATCGATGTAGGCATAAAGAAACTTAGGATCTAGAAACGCTTTCATAAAACAGAAATGAAACTTCAATAGATTACGATTGTGTACAAGGGGCGGAGCAACGATAAACAAATGACCTTCCTTCGGTGTTGACTGAATGAGCGTTTCATAATCAAGCACAATTAATGCATTTTTTAGATCGGTATCCCTATTGAACAAAAACAAAATCTTTTTATGTATCCCCCATAAGGACTCACCGGCTGCATCAAAATGATAACAAGAAGCTTCTGCCCCTAAATACCTCTTCCATGCATCCATCGGATAAAAAATAGATCTTGAGTTTCCAAATACAAATGAATTATAGGATTGTTCATCCACATAATTTAGGAACGTTTTTGTACTTACATAGTCCTGATTGAGTGTCACAATCCCTTTGGCATTTGATTCAAAAAACGAATCGTAATGACGCAATACTTTAAATGGATCTGTATAGACATATAGAATCACGAAAGGTACGACTGGAACCATACCGATGATCAAAAAACGGAGCAGTCTCCAAATAAACGTCTTCATCAGTCTACCTAAAATTTAAAGTATATAAACTGCTGCGCCTTACCGCCAAACCATACGATCGCGATGATAATCGCATAATACATTGCATATCTTATAGGACGTTTCCATTTAATTCCTACGTTAGAAATCGCAAATTGCCCTTCTCTTCCAATCCATTCAACAAAGACAAAAATAGCAACAAGAATGATGATTGTTAAGGCTCTTTTCATTCCAGTAAAATTTGGCATTGAAAAAAGAGAAGGCGAGAAAATTTCAGAAATGTAACTGATCGCATGACCCATATTTTCCGCTCTAAAAAAGATCCAAGCAAATACAGTCAATCCAAAAGTGAGCAACATGGATGAAAACTCTTTTAGGCTTGGAAGCAATTTACCCTGTGCGACTGTTTCTAAGTTGTTGCGATTATTGCTTGTCAATAAAAGTGGTAAAAAATACATCGCATTTAATGCACCCCAAGCAACAAACGTCCAATTTGCACCATGCCAAAAACCGCTGACAATAAAAATTATAAATGTGTTTCTAACTTTCATCCAGGTACCGCCACGACTTCCACCAATAGGAATATACAGATAATCTCTAAACCAAGTTGAAAGTGAAATATGCCAACGTCTCCAAAATTCAGCAATATCTCTGGAAAAATAGGGAAAATTAAAATTCCGCATTAAGTCAAAACCAAAAAGGCGAGCCGTTCCAATTGCAATATCGGAATAGCCCGAAAAGTCTCCATAAATTTGGAAAGTAAAGAATAAAGCACCTAAAACTAAGGTGCTACCGTTCATATCGGCTGAATTATTGAAAATTTGATTTGCAAATTCAGCACAATTGTCGGCAATAACGATCTTCTTAAATAATCCCCAAAGTATTTGTCGCATTCCGTCAACAGCCTTTGAATAATCAAACGTTCGTTTCTTGTAGAATTGCGGAAGCAAATGGGTCGATCGTTCAATGGGTCCTGCAACCAGTTGCGGAAAGAAACTTACATAGGCAGAGAATGCAATGAAATCATTTGTAGGATGAATTCTTCGCTTATAAACATCAATCGTATAACTCAATGTCTGGAACGTATAAAAACTGATGCCAACAGGTAGAATAATACTCAATGAATTGACTTCAATTTCTGAGCCGAAAAATGTAAAGGCAGCAACAAGGTTTTCAAGGAAAAAATTGAAATATTTAAAAAAAACTAAGAACCCAAGATTCACAAATATGCTTATCAATAATAAAACTTTTCTCTTGAGTTGACTTTCTTCGTTTCGTAGTTTTTGCCCAACAACATAGTCAACGAGTGTACTAAATAGAATGAGCGATAAAAATCTCCAATCCCACCAACCGTAAAACAAGTAGCTCGCTGAAACAATTAGAAAATTCTGCAACTTCAAGCTTCTGTTTGTCACAAACCAATAAAGTATAAAAACAATCGGCAAGAATATCGCAAAGTCAATTGAGTTAAATAGCATCGTATCGCTTGATTAGTAAGGTCTCGCACAAAAGTACGGATTTAACTTTTAATCGGATCGAGTTTTTTTGTAACGAACTAAATCTAGCAAACATAAAGCTCTTTGGATTCTTGCATACAAGTGACAAATATACATGGATTAATTTTGTCAAAAAAAAAAAACAATTTACTTTGAACTTACTATCCTATTAAACAAGCAAACATCATTGATACACCATGAAAAAATACCTATTAAAAGTATATCGCTTAAGTAAACGCATCCTTAAACGCCTCCGAAACTATGTTTTGATTGCCTGGCAGCCTGTATACCACGCAACAGGAGCAAAATTGGAATGCAACGTATGCAAAAGTCAATTCAATCAATTTGACAGCGACCTTTGGCATGCGCATTGCAACTGCCCGGTCTGCGGATCCAGTGTTCGCTTACGTCTGTTGGTTGCAGCACTGGAACACACCGAAAAATTTGCGTATGCAAACATCATTCAAAACAAACGTATCCTCCACTTTGCTCCGGAAAGACCTTTGGGAGAGCTGTTGAAAAAACGGGCTGCAAGCTATCAGACTGCCGATTTCCTAGCAGAAGGCTATTCGTACAAACACATTGACCACAACATCGACATCTCCAACATGCATTCCATCAATGATGCATCCTACGACTGCGTAATCGCCTGCGACGTCTTGGAACACGTCCCCGACGACTTAAAAGGCATTCGCGAAGTCCATCGCATTCTGAACATGGGAGGAGTGTGTATCTTTACCGTTCCACAAAAAGACCATTTAAAGACCACCTTTGAAGACGATCACGTAACGGACAAAAAAGAAAGAGAGCGCCTTTTTGGCCAGGAAGATCACCTAAGAATCTACGGAGAAGACTTTGTCGAGAGGATGACTTCGGCCGGTTTTACAGTCTCTACCCTGGACGAAAATGACTTTAGCGCCCAAATGGTTACACGCAACGTTCTTTTCCCTCCGATCCTTTCAACACATCCCCTGGCCACCAATTACCGAAAAATCTTCTTCGGCCTAAAAACCTCATCGGATCCCAGTTGATGAAAATTCAAAAATGCATGGTGGTGACTATCCTCTCTGACCGTTTCAAAAACGCTTCAACCAGGACTCCGGTACCGGAATGATGCAAATATTCAACGAACGGTTGTCGTCAGACAACATCGCCGACTGGATTTGTATCCGAGTTCCGTCCGGACTAAACGTGGGATGTGGATGATC
>JAQVXI010000067.1 GCA_028709215.1 Bacteroidales bacterium | reverse complement strand
ACGGTGCCTGTTCAAGGTACTGGGGGATGGTCCGGTGATTTGTATCAGGAGTTTAAGGCTACCGACTTTGTGAAGCCGGAAGGCATTCGACACACCTACATCAAATTTGTAGGTCCGGATAGTAGAACGGCCAATGTACGTTTACTCACACTAAGCACCGGTCTGGTGGACAGACTTCAGGAGAAAACGTCTTCCTCCATAGAGGTGCAATCCAATGGCCGGCAACTGCTTGTAAGGGGCGTCTCGGATCGGGCCCGAATTGAAGTATTCAATATAAGCGGTGTGAACGTTTCTGATGCTGCGAATACTGCCTTAGAACCGGGTTTTTATCTGGTTCGGGTTGTGGACGGAAGCGAACAACTTGTTTCAAAAATATACATTCGATAAGAATAGACACATGAGAAAGACATTCTTAACTGCGTTCGGTTTTTTGGTTTTCGCTTGGATCGGCTTTGCGTCGACCAACGATGTTTTGTGGTATTCAACACCTGCAAAGGAATGGACAGAGGCCTTGCCCGTGGGGAACGGCAGGCTTGGAGGCATGGTGTACGGAAACCCGGCCAACGAAGAGATTCAATTGAACGAAGAGACGGTATGGGGAGGAGGGCCTCACAACAATGCTGCGCCAACTGCGTTAAACGCACTTCCTGAAGTGCGACGTTTGATTTTCGAAGGAAAGAACAGGGCTGCTCAGGATTTGGTGGAAAAAGAATTCAAGACGCCTCAAAATGGGATGCCGTATCAGACGATTGGTAGCCTTCGAATGGATTTTGATGGGCACGAATCCTATACGGAGTATTACAGGGAACTGGATGTCTCAAAGGCCATAGCGACAACACGATATAAGGTGGATGGTGTGCAATATACACGGGAAACCTTTGCTTCGTTTACCGACGATGTGCTTATTATGAAGATTACTGCCGACCGCAAGGCGGCGTTGAATTTTACGGCACACTATACTTCTCCCATGGAGGGTGTGTCGACAAAGAAGGATGGTAAGAAGCTGATTCTTTTGGGAAAAGGTGCCGATCACGAAGGGATTGATGGGGTCATTCGATTTGAAAATCAAGCTTATATTCAAACAACTGATGGAAAGTTGCGCGTTTCCAACGACGAGATTCGTGTTTCGAATGCAACGGAAGCGATCGTGTATATTTCTGCGGCCACCAATTTTGTAAACTATAAGCGTGTAGATGCCAATGCACACAAAAAGGCGAGTGCTTTTCTTGCCAAAGCCCTTCGCAGTTCGTACGTGAATCTGATGGACAAACACGTCAAAGCGTATCAGGCGTATTATTCACGTGTATCGTTGCAATTGGGTGGACTGCCTGAGTCCAACCGCGAGACACACCTGCGTTTGAAAACCTTCCGACAGGATAACGACCCGTCCTTGGCGGCGCTGATGTTTAACTTCGGACGTTATTTGTTGATTTCCAGTTCGCAACCCGGAGGTCAGCCGGCCAACTTGCAAGGCATTTGGAATCATGAACCCTTGGCTCCTTGGGATGGGAAATATACGTGTAACATCAATCTGGAAATGAATTATTGGCCGGCAAACGTATGCAACTTGCCCGAGTTGAATCAACCCTTGTTTCAAATGTTGAAGGAACTGTCTGAGTCCGGCAGGGAAACGGCAAAATTGATGTATGGTGCTGATGGTTGGGTGCTGCATCACAATACGGATATTTGGCGAAGCACCGGAGTTGTTGACCGGGCTTTTTGGGGCATGTGGCCCAATGGGGGTGCCTGGTTGAGTCAACACATCTGGCAGCATTATTTGTATACCGGTGACGTTGACTTTCTCAAAGAGCATTATGCTGTTTTGAAGGGTTCGGCCGAATTCTTTTTGGATTTCATGGTGGAACATCCCAAGTACAAATGGATGGTTACGGCCCCTTCCAATTCGCCGGAACACGGTCCGGAAGGTGATGAGAAGAAAAATGCACCTTCTACCATTGCCGGTTCTACCATGGACAATCAAATAGCTTTCGATATTTTGAATAATACGCGTTTGGCCGCTGAAATTGTTGGCGAAGGGGATGCCTTTAAGGCGCGCTTGAAAAACCGGATCGATCGACTGGCACCCATGCAAATTGGACAGTACAACCAATTGCAGGAGTGGTTGGAGGATGTGGATAATCCGGAAAGCGATCACCGTCACGTGTCGCATTTGTATGGCATGTATCCCAGCAATCAAATCTCACCGTATAGCCATCCGACGCTGTTTCAGGCAGCAAAGAAATCTTTGTTGTATCGTGGTGATATGGCTACGGGTTGGTCCATTGGCTGGAAAATAAACCTGTGGGCGCGTTTTTTGGATGGGAATCATGCCTATAAAATCATCACAAATTTGTTGTCTTCCCGCACGTATCCCAATTTGTTTGATGCACATCCGCCCTTTCAGATTGATGGCAATTTTGGGTATACAGCCGGAGTTGCAGAAATGCTGATGCAGAGTCACGATGGGGCCGTTCATGTGCTTCCTGCTTTACCCGATGATTGGCCTTCCGGTGAGGTGAACGGATTGATTGCACGGGGTGGTTTTGAGGTCTCTCTCCGTTGGGACGATATGCAGTTGACACGGGCAAGTATACAGTCTACCTTGGGTGGACGATTGCGCCTGCGTTCGTACGTTCCGTTAAAAGGAGACGGATTAAAAAAAGCCGTAGGCCCCAATCCCAATCCTTTATTTGTTCAACCCGACATCAAAACTCCATTGGTGTCCGATCAGATTACGCCTCAAATGCCGATGTTGTATCAAGTGTTTGAATACGACGTGGATACGGAGCCTGGTAAAACATATGTATTTACTCGAAGCAGCCATTAAATGAGAATAATACGATTCATAGTTCTTTTTTTTAGTGTACTTGTAAGCGGGTACGCCCAGGAATTGCGTCATGATTTTTCGAATCCGGATTTTTCCTACGGCCCTTGGACCTGGTGGCATTGGATGAATGGCAATGTAAGCAAGGAAGGGATTCGTTTGGACCTACAGGCTATGCACGACAATGGCATTTCGGGTGTGGTTTTGTTTTCTGGGAATGCCGGTATTCCGGCCGGTGATGTGCGCTATGGGAGTCCGGAATGGATGGATTGTGTCAAACTTGTTTTTGAAGAAGCGGAACGCTTGGGGATGCAGGTGATGTTGCACAACGGTCCGGGGTATTCGGTTACAGGAGGTCCGTGGATACGTCCCGAACACTCGATGCAACAACTTGTATGGACGGAAGCGGTGATTAAAAAGGAAGATCCCCGTTCTCGTATTCAGTTGAAACAGCCCTATGCCAAACTTGGATATTACGAAGATGCCATGGTTGTGGCCTATCCTTCGTTGAAGGGAGAGGATCATCCCATGACGGAGGTTGTACGATCACTCACGGTGAATGGTCAACCCGTTTCGTTTGAACCGCTTTTGAACGCGGATTACGATTCGTTTGTGTCTGTAGATGTACCGGCAGGTCAGAAGCAGGGTCAGTTGGTTCTTGAATGTAAGGAAGAAATTGAGGTTTCCTCAATGGTGCTGCGCAGAGCGCATACAGGGCCGCCCCACCATCCCTACGATGGGCCTCGGGATGATCCTCCGACACTGCAATTGCAGTGTTCCAGGGACGGAAGTCAATGGGTCAATTTGTGTCGTATTGCGATGCCGGCTTTGCGTGCGCTCAATGTGCCCACTTCGAGTAATTTTCCATCGGCTCGTGCACGTTTTTTTCGGTTGATTTCAAACAAACCGACACGTTTGACAGAACTTCACTTGTTTGCTGCGCCTCGTTTGCCGGATTGGGAGAGCAAAGCCAATTTCCTGACAAAGGGGAATCGAGCGGCCAATTATGCATCTGTCGAGTACGATACCAACGAAGTGATTGATCCGGAAACCGTGATCGATTTGACTGACTTGATGCAGCCGGATGGTACACTCAATTGGCGGGCACCTGAGGGGGATTGGACCATCCTTCGTTTCGGTCATACGACAACCGGCGAAACCAATGCGGCAGCCCCTATCGGGGGCGTGGGTCTTGAATGCGATAAGCTGAGCAAACAAGGGGTTCAGGCGCATTATGAGGGTTCCCTCAAGGCCATCTTTGAAGAAATGAAAGCCTATCGCGGTTCGAGTTTTGTGGGGCTGGCCGTGGACAGTTGGGAGGCTGGATCTCAAAATTGGACCAAGGGTTTTGATCAAACCTATACTCGTCACTATCAACGAAGGATCTTGCCGTATATGGCTGCTTTTACCGGTCGAATTGTAGGTAGTTCGCAGGAAACGGAATTGTTTCTCGAGAACGTACGTCGCTTGCAGGCTCGTATGTTGGCAGAGAACTATCACCAGGAAATGCGCAATCTTTGCCATCAACACGACTTGATCTTTTTAAACGAGCCATACGGGGACGGTCCTTTTAACAGTATGGAAGTGGCACAGTACATCGATATTCCCGCTGGTGAATTTTGGGTGCATTCCTTGTATGGTGGATCGCATACAAACAATCAAGCCGGCTATATTGCACGTACTGAGGGAAAAAAGATTGCTGCAGCCGAGGCGTTTACGGCGATGCCGGACTTGTCTCGTTTTACGGAGTATCCCGCTGCCATGAAAGGTGAAGGAGACTGGATGTTTTGTAACGGGATCAACCGATTTATGTATCATACGTTTGCACACCAACCGCATCCCACGGCCAAGCCGGGGATGACGATGGGCCCGTTTGGTACGCACTTCAACCGAAATCAAACGTGGTGGAAACTATCCAAGGTGTATATTGATTACGTCAGACGCTGTCAATTCCTGTTGCAGCAGGGGCGGTTTGTATCCAATAATTCGGCCTGGATTCCAGCGGGACATACCGTTGATCCAACCCAGCAAGCAGGTGATTTTGCGTACAAAGCAGGTAATCCCAATGCCATCATCAACTACATTCATCGCCAACACGGTGATACGGATTTTTATTTTGTAAGCAACAACAAACGTGCTCCTGAGTTTATTGAGGCGGAGTTTGCTGTTGAGGGCAAACAGCCTGAATTGTGGTATCCCGAAACGGGTGTACAACACAAGCTTACCACTTTTCGTGTGGAAAATGGGAAAACGATCGTGCCGCTCAATTTAAAGGCATCAGAAAGCGTATTTGTCGTGTTTTCTGAACGACTATCTCAGGAGTTGCCGGACAGAATCATTGCGGATGATCCAACTTGGATGCATACAAAAGCAAAACCGGTGGATTATACCAATTCATTTACAATGACTGTGTGGTTGAGACCGGATGTCATCGCAAAAGGAGGAAGGAGTTATGTTTTGTTCCCTCAGTCCGGATCAAGTCTCTATGGGATCGGACACGCAACGGTAGGACTTGCAGTGGGGCAGAACGGTATACGTGTGTTTGAGAAATCCGGTGATCGAGAAGAATCGGTACTGAATCTAGAATGCACGTTGGAAGGTTGGAGTATGATTTCGTTGGTTTATGAGGATGGGATCCCGATGTTGTACATCAATGGAAAAAAACAGAAAGAAGGTTTGAAATCCAGCTATACCGTACATTCCAATTCCATTGAGATCAATACGCACGAACCCGTTGTGACCCTTTTTCAAGGAGAATATTTGACGCCCTCGTGGACAGATGCGGTGTTGAGTTCGAGAGAAATCGCCTCTTTGTATAAACGGGGTAAACCCGGCAAATCGATGTATGTTGTCGACAATGTTGTCTATGCCGGTCAACAAATGGATGTTATCCCCATCAAGGCGAACTGGGAGGTTTGTTTC